>CACYLW010000007.1 GCA_902775345.1 uncultured Eubacteriales bacterium
TCTGTATGACCTCGATGCTGCAAGACCTCTGAGAAGATCTCATGAGAATCCAAGCATCAAGGCGATCTACGATGAGTACTTCGGATCATACGGAAGCCACAAGGCTCACGAAGTGCTGCACACAACTTATGTAGCACGCAAGGTCAACGCAGATCACGAATAACTGGTCCTGACTATTACAAAACTACTGAAGCTGCTCCGCGAAAGCGGGGCAGCTTTTACTTTGCAGATAGATAATATAAATGACGTACTCGTTTCAATTGGAACACCGTTGTGATACAATGTTATGGCGTCTGTGCAGGACACAACGACAACTATAACTTACGGAGGTCTTAAATGATACACGAAAACGCCTGGACAACATACGGCGCTGACGATCTCAGGAAACTTGAAGGTCTTAGCGCTGATTATATTGACTTTCTTAACCATGGAAAGACAGAGCGCGAATGCGCTAAGCTCATTGTTGAAATGGCAAGGGGGAACGGATACAGAGATCTTGCAGAAGTTATTGCTAATGGAGAAACGCTGAAAAAAGGTGACAGGGTCTACGCTGTCAATATGGACAAGATGGTCATGCTGGTTAACGTTGGCGAAGATATCGTAAACCACGGCATGAATATCATCGGCGCTCATATCGACTCACCGAGACTCGATATCAAGCAGAATCCTCTTTACGAATCAGAAGAACTGGCTTATCTCGATACTCATTATTATGGAGGTATCAAGAAATATCAGTTTGTAACTATTCCGCTCGCGCTTCATGGTGTTGTGGTTAAGAAAGACGGAACAACAGTTACCATCAATATCGGTGAAAAGGAAGATGATCCTGTGTTCATAATAAGTGATCTGCTGATCCATCTTTCTGCTGAGCAGATGAAGAAAACGGCTGCGACTGTTATCGAAGGAGAGAACCTTGATATCCTCGTCGGCTGCAAGCCTCTCGAGGGGGAAGAAAAGGATGCAGTCAAGGCGGCGGTACTGAAACTGCTCAGGGAGAAATATGATATCGATGAGGATGACTTCATCTCTGCCGAGATCGAGGTCGTACCTGCAGGACGTGCGAGAGAGGCAGGCTTTGACCGCTCCATGATAGCGGGTTACGGACATGATGACAGGAGCTGTTCCTTTGCAGCTGCTGCCGCAATGATGGAAGTCAGTGATCCTGCGACGACTGCCTGCGGACTTTTCGTCGATAAGGAAGAGATAGGCAGCGTCGGCGCTACAAGCATGGAATCCCGTTTCTTCGAGTACATGGTAAGAGAACTGCTCGACAGAATGGGCGTATACAGCGAGATCAATCTGTCCAGATGCCTCAGGAACAGCCGAATGCTCAGTTCTGATGTAAGCATGGCATATGACCCTCTCTATGCTGACAAATTCGAGAAGAAGAATACCGCTAAGCTCGGACACGGCCTCAGCTTTAAGAAGTACACAGGAGTAAGAGGCAAATCAGGTGCCAATGACGCTAATGCAGAGTATCTGGCACAGCTCAGACAGATCATGGATAAGCATGACGTCGTATACCAGACTTCAGAACTTGGTAAAGTCGATGTCGGCGGAGGCGGGACTATCGCGTATATCCTGTCTCTTTACGGCATGCAGGTGGTAGACTGCGGTGTTCCGATCCTGTCGATGCATTCACCATGGGAGACACTCAGCAAATCCGATCTTTATGAGGCCTTTAAAGGATACAAGGCATTCCTGATAGAGGGATAAAAAAACACAGGAGGACAGACGCTTTTGTTCAAGGCAGCAATAATCACATTTCTTATGGCCATGGTACCGGTGGTAGAACTGAGAGGAGCGATTCCTTACGGCGTGATCGCGGGACTTAGCGTACCTGCGGCATTCATCCTGGCGGTGCTCGGGAATCTGCTTCCGATACCCGTTCTGGTGGTTTTCACACGCAAGGTGTTCGAATGGCTCAGAAGCATCAGCAAGGGGCTTGACGGTTTCGTAAGCAAGCTTGAGGCAAAGGCCGAGAAAAATAAGGAAGTCGTTCTGAAGTACGAATTCTGGGGACTTGTGCTGCTCGTAGCGATACCGCTCCCGGGAACCGGCGCGTGGACGGGAGCGCTTGTTGCCGCCATGATGGACATGAGGCTCAAAAGAGCCATGCCTGCAATAATACTGGGCGTCCTGATCGCCGGAGTCATAGTGACTACGGTAACATACGGAGCCGGAGCGCTGTTCTGAAAAAATACAATAAAAAACCCGGCCGCGGCCGGGTTTTGTTGTGCTCTGATTTTACTTGCCCTTACCGAGTTCCTTGGTGCGCTCAGTCGACTTTATGACTGTGTCGATGAAGGCTCCGCGGACTCCGTGCTCCTCGAGAGTCTTGATGCCGACTATGGTGTTGCCGCCAGGCGAGCAGACCTGATCTTTCAGGAAGCCCGGATGCTGACCGGTCTCGAGCACCATTTTTGCAGCACCCATTACTGTCTGAGCCGCAAGATTCTGCGCAGTCTTGCGTGGAAGTCCCTTGGCGACTCCGCCGTCTGCAAGAGCCTCTATGACCAGATAGATATAAGCCGGGCCTGCTCCGGAGAGACCGCAGGCTGTATCGATGAGGTCTTCAGACATCCACTCGACTATTCCCAGCGATTCGAAAAGCTTCTGCGCGAAAGCCTTTTCTTCATCAGTAAGGTCTGTACCGGAATCAAGGGCGAATGCCCCCATGCCGACAAGGGCAGGGGTGTTAGGCATGAGCCTCAGAAGACGGAAGTTGCCGCCGGTCATTTTGCGGATGGTTTCAGTTGTGAGACCTGCCATGATGGAGATCATTGCCTTGCCGTCGAGGGTGTCGCCGAGCTCTGCGAGAGCTCCTGCAGCGTACTGGGGTTTTACGCATGAAAGAAGAATGTCGACGTTTTCTCCGAGTTCCCTGTTGTCAGAAACTACATTGCAGCCCAGTTCCGCGTATTTGTCTGTGATCGCCTTTGAAACATCGTAAACATATACATCATCAGGCTTTACTACACCTGCCTTGATAGCGCCGGAGAGTATGGCTCCTCCCATTGCGCCTGCGCCAAGAAATCCTATCTTCATAATATCGCCTCCATAAGAAAGTGCTTTATGTATCACAAATTACAGAATCATTGTAACACCTGAGCACTACATCTTTTCAAGTTATTTTATAAACTATTGTTTGCATTATTTACAAACAGATGTTCAAGTGCTATTATTACCGCGTAAAACACGCTGGCCTGAAAGGCTGTGAATAACAGGGATACACACACAATGAAGAAAGATTTTCCTAAGATCGGTCCTACGGTCACTATGTTCGTACCGTATGACTGTAATAATGCATGTCCGTTTTGCGTAAACAAGAAAGAGTACAGAGACACCTCACATTTTGACCTGCAGAGATGCTACAGATCGCTTGATCTTATGCACAGGATATTTCCGCATAATGACATAGTACTTACAGGAGGCGAACCTCTTGCGGAACTCGAGGCGCTTCAGGATATTCTCGACCATATCGAAGAGGGTCACCACATCTACATAAACACAACGATGCCGGTAGGAGAGGGCCAGACGATCGAAAGCGTTGCCTCGGTGCTCAATAAGTATGCCGACAGGATCAGCTGCGTAAACGTATCCAGGCATCTCAAGCATTATGTTAAGGAGTGCCCTGATGAGATCTTCGACCTCCTCAATTTCAGAACCAGGATCAATTGCGTAGTATTCGAAGACGCGAAGGATCCGGCTACAAAAGAGAAACTGATAAAATTCCTCGACAGATTCAGGGGCCATGAGATACAGCTCAGGGCAAACTACTCATACCTGACGCTCGAGAATGTCTTCGATACTGAAAACGACAACCTTTTCAAGCTGATCTCAGAGATCTGCGAGTACAAGTATCCTCTTGAGAAAGAGAGATTCAGAACAGGCTTCGTATTTGAGAGAGAAGGCAGCAAGATCACGTACCACAAGACACTGCCTTTCGCCAAGGTGGATGGCATCGTCGGTGACATCATCATCAGACAGACGGGCCGCATCTATGATGACTGGAACGAATACGGCCATGAACTCAACATAAATGATCTGACGGATCAGCAATACAAATAGTGGAGGAAAGCCATGAAAAAGAGTGAACAGCGCCAGAACGACATCCTCGCATTTATGAAAAAGACCATAGCCTCCAAGGGCTACTCGCCGACTGTCAGAGAGATCTGCGCAGCACTCGATATCAAGTCCACATCAACTGTGCACAGCGACATCAAGGCGCTCGAAGAAAAAGGCCTTGTCAGAAAGGATCCTGCAAAGCCGAGAACTGTTCTTCCGGTAGAGAATGAATACAAAAATGCATCCGAAGTATCATACGACACCGTAGCGCTTCCGGTGATAGGAAGAGTTGCTGCCGGCGAGCCGATACTTGCGGAACAGAACATAGTCGATGAGATGCCTATACCTGCGCGCTTCGTCGGATCAGGCACCAACTTCATCCTGACCGTTCACGGTGACAGCATGGTGAATGTCGGCATCAATGACGGGGATTATCTGATCGTACAGGAAGCTCACGAAGCATCAAACGGTGAGATCGTAGTCGCTCTTGTAAATGATGACTATGAGACCGGAGCTACGGTAAAGAGATTCTTCAGGGAATCTGATCACATAAGGCTTCAGCCTGAGAACGATTACATGGATCCGATAATAGCAAGGGATGTTACGGTAGTCGGAAAGGTAAAGGGAGTATTCAGATACTTCAACTGATACAGTCAAAAACAGTCCGGGTATCCGGACTGTTTCATTCCACCGTGTGACCAATTTTTGCACGGTGTTTAAAAAGCGGGCATTTGAGTTTCTCATCAGCCCGCTGTTATATTGCAGTTATTTTATGTAAGGCTCCAGCGCGCTTTCGATGCGGTAGAAAGGAAGGCCTACCACGTTTTCGTAATCGCCTTCTATATGGTCGATATAACGTCCGAAATAGCCCTGTATGGCATATGAACCCGCCTTGTCATATGGCTCTGCCGTGGATATATAGCTGCGGATATCCTCGTCAGTATAATTGACGCAGTGTACCATTGTCACGTCGCTCATGACGGACCAGGATCCGCTGCTTTTATCTATGAGACATATGCCGGTGACTACGTAATGGAATGTTCCGCGTATCCTGTCGAGCATGCGGAAGGCATCATCCGCGTCAGCGGGCTTGCCCATTATCTCGTCCTTCCACACTATGGTGTCAGCGCCTACGATCAGATAGCCGTCGTAACTAGGATCGTCTTTTACGAAATCATAGCAGGCACGCGCCTTTTGAGCGGCAAGCGCTTCTACGGCTTCAGTCATGCCGGCTCCGTCCGGAAGATGCTCGTCCGTATCCTGGGGGAGAACGAGCGGATGCACGCCATGTTTATTCATGATCTCAAGCCTTCGCGGTGAAGCGGAGGCAAGTATTACTTTGTGTTCACTCATTTTTTTACCTTACATAATCACATAAACTGACCAACAAAGATTTTAGCATATTTTTGTTGACAACGCCCATACTCCTGCATATAATAATCGAGGTCAAAGCAGAAGTTATCCGCTTCTCGCCTTACAGACTAGCGTTGGTAGGGCCACATAAGATAAAGAAAAGTCTTATTTGCGGATGCTTGTGCGTCCGCAATTTTTATTTACGGATATGAGTAGATTCAGGTGCTCTATTTGGAAAGGGAGGAACAGAACCATTAGCGCCAGGGATAATAAAAAGAATCAGACCCCTATAAATGATGAAATCAGGGCTGATGTTGTACGTCTCATTGACGAAGAGGGTGTGATGCGCGGCATCATGAGCCTCGACGAGGCTCTCGCGCTGGCAGAAGAAGCAGATCTCGATCTGGTAAACATTTCGCCTAACGCAGATCCGCCGGTATGCAAGATCCTTGACTACGGCAAGTATCGCTACGAGCAGCAGAAGAAAGAAAAGAACGCAAAGAAGAATCAGCATGTGACTGAGATCAAGGAGATCAGACTCAGCGCTTCCATTGAGGATCACGATGTAGAGGTCAAGGCAAAGGCTGCGACAAAGTTCCTGCAGGATGGCGACAAGGTCAAAGTGTCGCTGAGATTCCGCGGCAGAGAACGCGATTACACACAGCTTGGTTTTGACGCAATGAAGAAGTTCGCCGACATGGTAGCTGATTACGGCGTCGTTGAGAAAGAACCTAAGATGGAAGGCCGCAGGATGAACATGTTCCTTGCACCTAAAAAAGACAAAAAATAAGATCAATATACAGGAGGATAACCCAAATGGCTAAGAACAAAATGAAGTCACACAGAGGCGCTATGAAGCGTCTGCACGTTACAGGCTCCGGCAAGGTCAAGAGAAACAAGGCTTACAAGAAAGAGGCCTGCGCAAGGCAACTACTCTTACAAGTGCAGATCTGAAGCGTATGCTGAGATCAATGGCTAAATAATCGGGGAGGTGTAACAAATGGCAAGAGTTAAAAAAGGCGTAAACGCTCACAAGAGACATAAGAAAGTTCTGAAGCAGGCTAAGGGATTCTACGGCAGAAGAAAGAACACATTCAGAGCCGCCAACCCGGCAGTTATGAGAAGCCTGAGATCGGCATATGTAGGCCGCAAGAACAAGAAGAGAGAGTACAGAAGACTCTGGATCGCAAGAATCAACGCAGCTTCCAGAGCAAACGGACTCAGCTACAGCAAGCTGATGAACGGACTCAAGAAGGCCGGCATCGGAATCAACCGTAAGATGCTCTCTGAGATGGCTATCTTTGACGCAGCAGGATTCGCTGAACTTTGCGAAACAGCTAAGAAGTTCAACTAATGAGTTATTTTGTCAGCCATTTAGGGATAATCTTTATGGCGGCAGCATTCGTGGCTGTATGCGCGGTAGGCTGGTGGTTTCTGACTGAAAGGAACGCCCTGCTTATCAGACAAAGGGCAGAGGCTAGGCGCAAAGCCACGGAGGCAGACGCGAATCATAAGGATACCGGATCAGATAAAAACGAATAACAGAAAACTCCGGCTTTTACGGCCGGAGTTTTTCTGTTGCGAAAATATCTAACTAAGAAAGAACAATCAAAAGAAAAAGGTAAATCGTCGAATCTTTTCGACAAGGACATTGTAGCACTTTTGTGTGTAGGAATTATTGAGCCTTTGTGAAGCATTTTTCACATTGCTCAAATTCTGTTAAGAAGAGTGCAATACCACAACATATTGTGATAACATCGGTTTGCACATGGAAATAGAACTCCATTATGGAGTTTGCAACAACGGAGGAGATCGATATGAAATGCCCTTACTGCAATTATGAAGACACGAAGGTCGTCGACTCGAGACCTGTCGAGGACGGACTCGCTACCAGAAGGAGGCGCGAGTGTACGAAGTGCCATAAGAGATTTACGACTTTTGAAAAGATCGAGAATTCTCTGCTTGTAGTAGTTAAAAAGGACGGCACCCGTGAGAGCTTCGACAAGAACAAGATCATCAACGGCATCATGAAAGCATGCCAGAAGACTAAGGTCACTTATGAAGATGTTCAGAGGATAGCTGACAACATCGAACGGGGACTCTCAAATACCATGGAAAAAGAGATACAGTCCACGAATATCGGCCTTCTCATCATGGAAGAACTGAAGGCTATCGACCAGGTAGCTTACGTAAGATTTGCGTCGGTATACAGGGAATTCCAGACTATCGATACATTCATTGATGAGATCAACAAACTTACTAAAGGAAAAAAATAAACCGGATAGGAGAGTAATCATGCTCAGAGTTGCAATAGACGGTCCGGGAGGCACAGGCAAGAGCACAATAGCAAAAGCCGTTGCCGCCCGCTTCGGACTTGAATACATTGATACGGGCGCCATGTACAGAGCACTCGGACTTAAGGCGAAAAGGAACGGCGTAAATGCGGCTGATGAGGATGCCGTAAGAGACATGCTGGCCGCAACAACAATAGATTTTGTCGGCGGACAGACTCATCTTGACGGCGAGGACGTCAGCGGACTTATCAGGACAAACGAGATTTCCATGGCCGCCTCAAACATTTCCAAGCTTGCCATCGTAAGGGCCAAGGTAGATGAGGTAAGCCGTTACCTCGCATCCACGAAAGACGTTGTCATGGAAGGAAGAGACATCGGAGCTACAGTGATCCCTGATGCCGAAGTAAAAATATTCATGACAGCAGCACCGGAAATAAGAGCAAAAAGACGCTACGAACAGCTGCTTGCCGCCGGCAAGGAGGCTGATTATGACAGGATATTAAAGGAGATCCAGGAAAGGGACTATCAGGATTCACATCGCGAGGTAAGCCCTCTCAGAGCTGCAGAAGACGCTGTTTTCCTTGATACATCAAATATGACGATAGAAGAAAATATTGACGCTGTGGCGGAAATAATTACCGCTAAGACGGGACGCAGCGCGTAACGTCAGACATGGCGAATAATCAACGGGCCACGTCCTTGCGGGTGTGGCTTTTATAGTAGTATTATAAGCATGTGTGCTCCGGGAAGGAGTAAATATGCAGATCAAAAAAATGCCTGAGGCGGAAAGGCCTCAGGAAAAGATGCTCTATGGCGGAGCGGGATGCCTCAGTAATTCTGAACTTCTGGCGCTGATCATCAGGACAGGCACGGGTGAAAAATCCGCCATCAGACTCGCGGATGAGGTAATAACCTATGCGAATGATAACACCGGAGGACTCGGTGCCGCAGAAGTAAGGGAACTCACTGAGATAGACGGTATCGGGGAAGCCAAGGCATGCTCCATAGTAGCCGCGATGGAACTTTCCAAAAGGGTCATATCGGACCGGCGGGGAAGTGTCCGGGTCAGGTTAAGAGACAGCAGACAGGTAGCCGAAATACTGATGGAAGAGATGATGTATGAAAAGCGGGAGTTTTTCATGGCACTCAATCTGAACTCAAAACTGCAGGTGGAGTCAAAATCGATAATATCCATCGGGAATCTTGACAGTGCGCCTGTGCATCCGAGAGAGGTGTTCGGACCTGCTGTCAGAAGGGGAGCTGCGGCAGTCATAGTTGCTCACAATCACCCGAGCGGGGATCCGTCGCCGAGTCCGGAGGATATAGACGTTACAAAAAGGCTCATCAAGGCATCGGAGATACTCGGGATAAAGCTGCTCGATCACGTGATAGTCGGAAATGGCTGCTTTACGAGCATGAAATCAGAGGGATACTTCGGAGATTAATGGAAACAGTATGAAAAGAAAAGTTACGATTCAGGATTTCATAGATGCGCTGGGAATTGAAGGACTTCTTGCTTCTGTAGGAGGAGAACCCGTATGCAGCGCTGTCATGGCATTGTATACAGAACCGGAGATGAAGGAACTCGGTTCGCTTGAAGTGAAAGGCGTCACGTATAATTCAAGGGAAGCGGCCGAGGGCACTCTCTTTGTGGTAAAGGGCGCTCACTTCAGGGAGCAGTATCTTAACGATGCGATAGAACAAGGCGCGGTATGCTACGTAAGAGAAGACCCGGATGCACCGGAAGGCGGAAGCTGCAGCATAGTAAGCGATGAAGAAGCCTCGGCAGCCGGAAAGCGCATCGCGGAAAGGGCAAAGGGCTCCTGCCTGGATATCATGGTCAGGGATATCCGCAAAGCCATGCCTGTCATAGCCGAGACATTCTACGGAAAACTGTCTGATGAACTCAGGCTCGTCGGCATAACAGGAACAAAGGGCAAATCGACTACCGCGTATTTCATGAGATATATTCTTGATGATTACATGGCGGCTTCGGGCGGAAAAAGAAGCGCTATCTGCTCCGGCATAGACAACTATGACGGCGTCATAGAGGAAGAATCACACCTCACGACTCCTGAGATCATGGAACTCTATCAGCACATGAACAACGCCCTCAACAGCGGCATAAGCTACATGACGATGGAGGTGTCGAGTCAGGCTCTCAAGTACGACAGAGTGACCGGCGTGGAATTTGCAGCGGGTGCCTTCCTTAATATAGGGAGCGACCATATAAGCGCGATAGAACATCCAGATTTCAACGATTACCTTGAAGCCAAGCTCAGGCTCTTCAGTCACTGCCGCAAGGCGTGCATCAATCTCGACTGTGAGGAACAGGAACGCATAAGGACTGCTTCGGAAGACTGCCCTTATGTGATCACTTTCAGCCAGAAGGATGACGGCGCAGATGTATACGGATATGATGTAAGATCCCGTGAGGGAAAGGTGACCTTCAGAGCGAGAGGCAGATCGATAGAAGGATATGAGGACTTCGATGAAGAGTTTGCTCTCGGGACCTTCGGTACCATCAATGTTGAGAACGCGCTCGCCGCAGTCTCACTTTCGGCTCTTCTGGGAGTTCCTCTTAAGCATGTCAGGGGCGGTCTTGCCAAAGCAAATTCGCCGGGACGCATGGAGGTATTCTACAGTGAGGACGGCAAGCGCATAGCCATAGTTGACTATGCACATAACAAACTGAGCTACGAGAAGTTCTTTGAGACCATAAGAGGAGAGTTTCCGGGAAAGAAGATGATGATTGTCTTCGGATGTCCGGGAGGAAAGGCTTTCGCAAGGCGTGAGGAACTCGGCACGATAGCAGGTCACAACTGTTCATACTCGATCATCACTGAAGAAGATTACGGTGAAGAAGACGTAAACAAGATCTGCAGCGAGATCGCAGGCTTTGTAGAGGCTGCCGGCGGCAAATGCGAGATCATCACAGACAGGGTGGAGGCCATAAAGAAAGCCATTACACTCATGGACGATGACACGATACTTTTCCTGCCGGGTAAAGGCCGCGAAACACGCGAAAAGCGCGGGATAAAATACATCGATACACCGTCAGACGCAGATGTCGTTCTGCAGTATATGAAATAGAATCCAGGCAGGATACGGAAGGGTACAGACTGCGTAAATTCAGGAAGCGCTGCGCCGCAATACGGGCAGCGTTTCTTTTTATTGACTGGACTATTTAGTATATGTATAATATCTATGTATGTTTATGTCATCTAACCGCATATGTTGTATCAGGCGGTCGATTCTGACCCCATATAAAGTCGATTACAGCGTACTGCGCAGATAATGTATATATTACAAAATCCAAATAATTGATAAGGAGGTGCTTATGTCACCGGTTTTAACTGTTGTGATCAGCATTGTAGTCCTTATCGTCGGTATAGCAATTGGTTACATACTTCGTAAGAATGTCGGAGAAAAGGCCATAGGAAGCGCAGAACAGCAGGCCAGAAACATGATTCTGGATGCGCAGAATACTGTCGAGAACCTCAAGAAAGAGAAGGTGCTTGAGGCAAAAGAGGAAATACATAAGCTGAGAGAAGAATACGAAAGTGAGCTCAAGTCCAGAAGGGCTGAGGTCACAAAGTCTGAAAGAAGGATCCTTCAGAAAGAAGAGAACATCGACCGCAAGCTCGAGAGCATCGAGAAGCGTGAGAACGGCCTCACCAAGAGAGAGCAGTCGATGAACGAAAAGCACAGAGAGATAGACGCCTATCTCCAGAAACAGGTAGAAGAGCTTGAGAGGATCTCGGGTTATACAAGGGAAGAGGCGAAACACCTGCTCCTTCAGGAACTCGAAACTGAAATCCGCAAGGACGCTTCCGATATGATAGTCAGTATCGAGAGTGAAGCGAAGGAAGAAGCCGACAAGAGAGCAAGAGAGATCATCACTACAGCGATCCAGAGATACGCGTCGGATCAGGTCACAGAGACTACTGTTTCGGTAGTCAGCCTGCCTAACGATGACATGAAGGGCCGCATCATCGGCAGAGAAGGCCGTAACATCAGAGCCATCGAGACTCTGACCGGAGTGGATCTCATCATCGATGACACTCCTGAGGCAGTTATCCTTTCGGGATTCGATCCTGTAAGAAGAGAGATAGCAAGGATCGCTCTTGAAAAACTGATCGTTGACGGACGTATCCATCCGGCGAGGATCGAAGAAATGGTCCAGAAGGCCACAAAGGAAGTAAACACCATCATCAAGGAAGAGGGAGAGAGAGCATGCTTCGAAACAGGTGTGCACAATCTTAACCCTGAAATGGTAAGACTTATCGGAAGACTCAAGTACAGGACTTCCTACGGACAGAACGTGCTCCAGCACTCCATCGAGGTGTCGACTCTCGCCGGCATGATGGCTGAGGAGCTCGGGCTCGATCCGAGGCTTGCCAGAAGAGGCGGACTCCTGCATGATATCGGCAAGGCCATCGACCATGAGGTCGAAGGAACTCATGTTGAGATCGGAGTCAATATCTGCAAGAAATACAAGGAATCGTGGAAGGTCATCAACGCTGTTGAGGCTCATCACGGTGATGTGGAGCCTACCACGCTTGAGGCAATGCTGGTAGCAGCTGCTGACGCGCTGTCTGCAGCAAGACCGGGAGCAAGAAGAGAAACTCTCGAGTCATACATAAAGAGACTTGAAAACCTTGAGAACATTGCCAACACCACAAAGGGTGTAGAGAAGTCCTACGCGATCCAGGCAGGCCGCGAGATAAGAGTTGCAGTCAAGCCGAATCAGGTCAGGGACGATGAAGTACCTATGCTGGCAAGAGAGATCGCCAAGAAGATCGAGGCTGAACTCGAATATCCTGGCCAGATAAAGGTAAATGTTATAAGAGAAACAAGAGCAACTGATTACGCCAAATAGCATATCGGAATGAGGAATATGATATACCTGGATAACAGTGCAACAACAAGACAGTACGATGAAGTTACGGAATTGATGTACAGGGCTGCCAAGGAAAACTTTGGCAACCCTTCATCTTTGCATGCCTTGGGATTTGAAGCAGGCAACCTGCTTTATGATGCGCGCAGGCAGATCGAAGATCTGCTGCCGCCTGCGGGCAACGTCATCTTCACCTCAGGCGGCACCGAGAGCGACAACATGGCGCTGCTCTCATCTGCGCGCAAGCTAAGGCGCCGCGGCAACAAGATCATCACGACCAGAGTCGAGCATCCTGCGGTACTTGAAACATGCAGGAGATTAAAGGAAGACGGTTTCGAGGTAGTCTATCTTGATGTCGATGTGGACGGATATGTCGAGGAACAGGCTGTAAAAGCGGCACTTGACAAAAATACAATTATCGTCTCCATCATGGCTGTAAACAATGAGGTCGGCACGATCGAACCTGTGATCCCTGTCGGACGCACCGTCAGAGAGTACAACAGGAAGAACGGCACCGACATAATGTTCCACACTGATGCCGTGCAGGCTTTCGGCAAGCTTCCGATGGATGACATAGATGCCGATCTCATATCCGCAAGCGCCCACAAATTCCACGGGCCTAAGGGAATGGGATTCCTGTATATGAAAAAGCGCCACAGCCTGCCTGCATACATCATCGGAGGCGGACAGGAAGGCGGATTCAGATCGTCCACCGAAAACACTCCCGGAATAGCCGGCATGGGGCTGGCCGCTGAGATGGCCTGCGCTGATCTCATGATGAAATCCAGCCGCATGGGCATTGTGAACAACTATCTGCTCAACGGTCTGAAATCAGAGATAAAGGACATCGTAATAAACGGTCCGGAGGAACTCGGGTATACACTGCATGAGCACGGAAAGCGCTGCCCTGGAGTGCTGAATGTCACTTTCGAGGGAACAAGAGGCGAGGTGCTCCTGCACACTCTCGAACAGGACGGCATATACGTATCGACCGGCTCGGCATGCTCATCGAATAAGACAGGTGACAGTCACGTGCTGCAGGCAATGTCAATGAACCATAAGGAGATCGAGGGAGCCATACGCTTCAGCTTCTCGGAATTCAACACGGTCGAAGAGATGGATCACGTGATCGAACGTACAAAGATCGCGGTAGAACGTTTCCGCAGGCTCGGAAGCTTCCGCTGATAAAAAACAGGAAAAAATTGAAATGGAAAAGAATCTTTATATAGTAAGGTGCGGCGAGGTCGCACTGAAAGGCATGAATAAGCCATACTTTGAACGTGTGCTTCTCGAAAGAGTGAAGAACGCGCTGTCATGCTATGAAGGCGCTGAGGCGAAGTGGATCGAAGGTCTGATGTTTGTCAGGGTTCCTGCGGACATCCCTGAGGATGAAGTCATTTCAAAATGTGTCAGAGTTTTCGGAGTGGCTTCCGTCAGCCCTGCTGTCGAAGCTCCTAAAGATATCAATGAGATAGGAAAAAAAGCTGCGGAGTTCATGCAGAAAGTCATTGATACTGACGATATAAAGACCTTCAAGGTAAAAGGCAAGAGGGCGGACAAATCCTTTGCCATAGAGTCACCTGAGATCGCAAGGCAGGTAGGCGGCATGGTACTGAAAGCCTGCAAGGTGCTCAGCGTAGACGTTCACAGGCCTGACTGCGTGCTCACTGTTGACGTGAGACGTGAAGGCGCGTATATCTTCAGGGACAAGGTGCGCGGCTTCGGAGGGCTTCCGCTCGGCACAAACGGAAAGGGACTCATCCTGATGAGCGGAGGTATCGACAGCCCTGTCGCGGCATTCATGATGGCTAAGCGCGGAATGAGCATCGAAGCGGTACACTTCCATTCATATCCGTACACAAGCCAGAGGGCGCAGAGAAAGGTAGAGGAACTCGTAAGGACGCTTGCCGGATACATGGGTACTGTAAGGATGCACGTGATAAATCTCCTTCCGATCCAGGAAGAGATCGTGAAGAACTGCCCTGAAGACGAGACCACGCTTCTGGTAAGGCGCTTCATGATGAGGATAGCGGAGCAGATTGCCGTTAAAAACCGCTGCATGATGCTTATTACAGGCGAAGACCTCGGACAGGTGGCCAGCCAGACCGCAGAGGCCCTTGTCGTTACCGACAGCGTGGTGGATATGCCGGTAATGAGACCGCTGATCGCCATGGACAAGGTGGATATCATGGACAAGGCGCGCGAGATAGGCACATATGACATCTCGATACAGCCTTACGAGGACTGCTGCACGGTATTCCTTCCTAAGCATCCTGTGACAAAGCCGAAGAAGGAACGCATTGAAAAGTCCGAGTCGGCGCTTGATGTCGAAACGCTTGTAAAGAATGCGGTAGAGTCCGAAGAAATAGTTGAAATCAGGCCTTAAAAATTGTATTATAGGCGAGTGAAAACGATGACGAGGACAGTAAGTTCACCAATGGGGCTTGCCAGAGAGGGATGGCAGCTGGAATCATCCTAAGTCCCGGTGTTCCGAAAACCACCTCCGAGTGGCACCAATCATGCCCGCATGGACCGCGTTAAAAGTCTGAATGAGTGCCGGTAAGAGATCTTGCCGGAAGATGGGTGGAACCACGGATACTCATATATAACAGAGTATGCGTCCCTTCTGACAACACGTCGGAGGGGACTTTATTTTTTGCCCTTCCGGAGAATAGAAGGAGGAAAACAGAATTGATCATTACACTGAAAGACGGAAGCAAAAAGGAATATGCTCAGCCGATGTCCGCTTATGACATCGCCAGAGACATCAGCGAGGGACTCGCAAGAGTCGCGTGCATCGCCGAGATCGACGGAAAGACAGCAGATCTCAGGACCATGATAGACAAGGACTGTGAACTCAACATCCTTACATTCGATTCCGATGAGGGAAAGCGCGCATACAGGCACACATGCTCACACGTGCTCGCTGAAGCTGTAAAGAATCTTTATCCGGATGCAAAGCTTGCCATCGGACCTTCGATCGACAACGGATTCTACTATGACTTCGACATGCCGCCTCTGACACGTGAGGACCTCGATAAGATCGAAGCCGAGATGAAGAAGATCATCAAGAAGGGCGATAAGCTGACTTACTTCACACTTCCGAGGGAAGAAGCCATACAGATGTACAAGGACAAGGATGAGCCTTACAAAGTACAGCTCATCGAAGATCTGCCTGAAGACGAGGAGATATCGTTCTATCAGCAGGGCGATTTCGTAGAGCTCTGCGCCGGACCTCATATCATGAGCACAAAGCCGATCAAGGCATTCGCGCTCACATCGAGTTCAGGTGCTTACTGGAGAGGCGATGAGCACAACAAGATGCTTACCCGTATCTACGGAACGGCATATACAAAGAAGGACGAGCTTCAGGAGTATCTGGCTTACCTTGCAGACATTAAGAACCGTGACCATAACCGCCTCGGCCGTGAGATGGATCTCTTTACGACAGTTGATGTCATCGGCCAGGGACTCCCGCTCTTCATGCCTAAGGGAACAAAGATAATCCAGAAGATGCAGAGATGGATCGAAGACCTCGAGGAATATGAATGGGGCTATGTCAGGACAAAAACTCCTCTGATGGCAAAGTCCACACTCTATAAGATCTCCGACCACTGGTATCACTATAAGGACGGAATGTTCCTTCTCGGCTATGACAGCATGGATGAGATCATGGCAGGAGAGGACCGCTCGCATGAGATACACGGAGTAGAGGACCTCAACCTCATAGAGAACGATGCTGACGCTGACGTCATGGCTCTGCGTCCAATGACATGCCCGTTCCAGTATTATGTATATAAAGCACGTCAGAAGAGTTACCGTGACCTTCCGTACAGAATGGGCGAGACTTCGACTCTGTTCAGGAATGAGCAGGCAGGCGAGATGCACGGACTTACAAGAGTCCGCCAGTTCACCATCTCCGAAGGGCACCTTGTCTGCACACCAGAGCAGATCAAGGATGAGTTCAAGGGCTGCGTTGAACTCGCGAAATACTGCCTCACGACTCTCGGCCTCGAAGGAGATGTCACATACAGACTTTCCAAGTGGGATCCTGAGAATGCTGACAAATACCTCGGAACTCCTGAGGAGTGGGAATACAACGAAGGCTTCATGAGAGACATCCTCGATGAGATAGGTCTCGAATACAAGGAAGCAGTCGGAGAAGCGGCATTCTATGGCCCTAAGCTCGACATCCAGGCAAAGAACGTGTACGGCAAGGAAGACACAATGATCACGATCCAGCTCGACACCATGCTTGCGGAAAGATACGACATGTATTTCATTGACAAGGATGGCCAGAAGAAGCGTCCGTATATCATCCACCGTACTTCGATCGGATGCTATGAACGTACTCTCGCATGGCTCATCGAGCACTATGCAGGCAACCTGCCGACATGGCTCTGCCCTGAGCAGGTAAGGATACTTCCTATATCCGACAAGATCGCTGACTATGCTGAAGAAGTCCGCAAGGAGCTCCGCAGGAACGGCGTGGATGTTACCGTAGACAACAGCAGCGAGCGTATCGGATACAAGATCCGCAAGGCTCAGATGGAGAAGATCCCGTACATGCTGGTACTCGGAGCAAAGGAAGCCGAAGAAGGCAATGTATCCGTACGTTCAAGATATCTCGGAGATGAAGGCGTAAAGCCTCTCGGAGAATTCGTAAGCGCGATCTGCGAAGAGATCCGCACCAAGGAGATCCGCAAGATCGAAAAGAAAGATGCGTAGTGTAAATCCGACAAACATGGTATACTAAATCAGTTGGAGGAATTTAAACATGGCAATCAAATACAAAAGAGTCCTTATAAAAGTAAGCGGAGAAGCGCTTGCAGGCGATGACCGCTTCGGAGTCAACGACGCTGAGCTCGGAAAGGTAGCTGCGCAGATCAGGGAGATCCGTGATGCGGGAGTCGAAGTAGCAGTAGTTGTAGGCGGAGGAAACTTCTTCCGCGGACGTACGGGAGGCAACATAGATAAGCCTACCGCAGACTACATGGGCATGCTCGCGACTGTCATGAACGGACTTGCCCTTCAGGATGCACTTCTTTCTGCCGGATGCCCGGCCAAGCTCATGACAGCTATCGAGATCAGAGACATGGCAGAGGGATACGCCAGACGCAAGGCTCTTGATTACCTCGAAGAAGGAAAGGTCGTTGTTTTCGGAGGAGGCACGGGAAGCCCGTTCTTCACCACGGATACTACAGCTGCACTGAGAGCTGCAGAGATAGGAGCGGATGTACTGCTCCTTGCAAAGAACATCGACGCGGTGTACTCGGCAGACCCTAAGCAGGATCCTGACGCGGAACGCTTCACAGAGCTTTCATACATGGACATCATCGATAAAAATCTCAAGGTCATGGATCTTACAGCGGCAACGCTGTGCAAGGATACACAGACCAAGATATATGTGTTTGCTCTCAAGGAAGAGGGCAATCTCATGAAGGTTATCAACGGCGAAAATGTCGGAACACTCATACAGTAGGAGGCATATCATGGCAAAGAAATCACTCGACGAGAGAATAGAAGGCGCTAAGAACTACCTTAAAGAAAACCTTAACACCGTAAGAGCCGGCAGAGCCAATCCGGCGCTTCTTGACAGGATCATGGTGAACTATTACGGATCACCTACACCTCTCAAGGCACTGGCCAACATTTCGGTGCCTGATCCGAGAACGCTGATGATCTCGCCGTTCGACCCTAAGTCGGTAGGAGACATCGAGAGAGCGATCCTGGAAGCCAACATCGGCATCAACCCTACGAACGACGGCAAGGTGATCAGACTGGCTATCCCTCAGCTCACAGAGGAGAGACGTAAAGAGCTCACTAAGGTCGTAAAGAACTACGGAGAAGAGGCTAAGGTGGCTGTAAGAAACCTGAGACGTGACGTGAATGATGAGCTCAAGAAGGCTGAGAAAGCCGGAGAACTCACAGAGGACGATCTCAAGAAGGAACTCGAAGATACACAGAAGGTCATCGAGAAGGCGATCAAGGACATTGATGCTATTATAGGCGACAAAGAGAAAGAACTCATGGAAGTCTGATTCATTTTAAATGATGACTTGCGGCGTGGCTTTATGCCACGCCTGCTGTTTGTAAAAGATATGGAAAAGAGACCTATACCTACTCATATTGGAATAATAATGGACGGCAACGGCAGATGGGCAAAGGCTCACGGCGTGCCGCGCGTAATGGGGCACAATGCCGGGATGCAGTCGATGAAAAAGATCGTCATTGCATCGTCCAACCTGGGCATTAAGTACCTGACAGTCTACGCATTTTCTACCGAGAACTGGAAACGCAGCACCGAAGAGGTGAGTGGCATTTTCAACCTTATTGTCAAGTACGTGAATTCTGAGCTCGAGGAACTCGACGAGAACAACGTGCATATCAATATCTTCGGGCAGTATGACATGCTGCCTAAAGCTTCGGTCGACGCCATCAATAAAATGGTGGGCAGACTTGAGAAAAACGACGGACTCATCTTCAACATCGCGCTGAATTACGGCGGAAGAGACGAGATCCTGAGAAGTGTAAAGGCACTTACTGCTGAATGCATCGAGCAGGGCAGGGATCCTCAGGAACTCACGGAAGATGACATCTCAAGGTTCCTCTACTCGGGAAGCGCTCATTTCAACGTGCCTGATCCTGATCTCATCATCAGGACCAGCGGAGAAGAGCGTATGTCCAACTTCCTCACATGGCAGGGAGCATACAGTGAGCTGATGTTCACCGACACTCTCTGGCCGGACTTCACTCCTGAGGAATATGCTGAGATGATAAATGCTTACGCGAACCGTGACAGAAGATTCGGCGGACGCAAGGAGAAGGACAAATGAAAACAAGGATAATTTCGGGATTAGTAATGGCGCCGCTTCTGATCGTTCTGTATCTGGGCGGCTGGTTCCTGTGGGCTGCTGCGCTGCTGATAGCCATAATGGGACTCCAGGAATTCTATAAGGGATGGAACAATCTGGACGTACAACCGTCAAAGGAGATCGGCTACGTAATGACCGTACTGCTGTTTGTAACGGCGATACCGTTTGGCGGCAGGGAAGGAAGCGCCGTACCGCAGTTCTATGAGAACATGGTGTTCATATGCATATGGATGTTCATAGCTGTTGCGGCCGGCATGATATACGGATGGAAGATCGACAGGCGCGGAACATATGATGCGGCGGCTACTGTAGCGGGTCTTGTTTACATACCTTTCTTTACATACCATATGGTGCTGATCGACATGACCGAATACAGCCTCTTCATCTGGATAGTCGTCATAGCGGCTTTCGGATCGGATATCTTTGCGTATTTCACGGGATACTTCCTCGGAAAACACAAGATGGCTCCGAATCTCAGCCCTAAAAAGACCATAGAAGGCGCTGTGGGAGGCCTTATCGGAAGCTCTCTGCTGGCGTGGCTCTTCGGGTTCATATTCATGAGAGACATGGCTCTCGTATGCCTTGTCCTCGGACTGGTAGGAGGAGCTGCCGGCATGGCAGGAGACCTTACGGCTTCGATGTTCAAGCGCAAAATGGGTATCAAGGACTACGGAACACTCATACCGGGTCACGGCGGGATCATGGACAGATTCGACAGTGTCGTTTTCGTAGCACCGGTCGTATACTACGCGATCTGCGCCCTGACGGGTATTCTGAACGTATAAGGAGATAAGAGATAGTGAAAACAGCGATCCTGTTTGTGGTGATGCTGCTCGTGCTGGTTATTCCTCATGAGTGGGGCCACATGACCGTCGCAAGATGGTGCGGAGTAAAAATCAAGGAATTCTCAGTGGGCATGGGCCCGCTGATTTTCAAGAAGCAGAAGGGCGATACACAGTATTCATTAAGGCTGCTTCCTCTCGGAGGTTTCTGTGCAATGGAAGGCGAAGAGGAGAGCATAGACAGCCCGACTTCATACTCGAGCAAAACCAATCCGCAGAAGATAGCGATACTGCTTGCCGGAGTAACGATGAATATCATCATCGCTGTGCTTGCGGTGACTGTTTCTCTCTGCATCTCAGGCGTTGTAACGAATTCCCTGGATTCTGTAGTTGCCGGGTCACCGGCAGAAAAAGCAGGCCTCAGGGCAGGAGATACCATCATTGCCATCAACGGAGAGAAAACCGGTACATGGGAGAGAGTCGTCGAAGAGATAAGCTCATATAAAGAAGGAGAGACTCTCGAGATAACATACAGACGCGGAAATGAGACAGGCACGGCATCAGTGGTTCCTGAGTACAGCGAAGAGACAAAAAGCTACATGATCGGAATTGCAGCTTCTGTCTCCAGGGATTTCCTGAAGTGCGCAAGGCTGGGACCTGTCACTACATGGGAACTCAACAAGGCTCTGATAGAGGGCTTCAAAATGATCTTCACCGGACATGTCGGCAGGGACGATGTCGCCGGGCCGGTGGGCCTTGTGAAGATAGTGGATACGGCTGCTGACTACGGTATCGCGCCTTACCTCATGCTTCTGGCCATCGTCAGCCTGAATCTCGCGATCTTCAATCTCATCCCGATACCGGGGCTCGATGGAGGAAAGATATTCTTCATCCTGCTCAAGATCATCTCAGGCGGAAGGATAAACGATGAAATGGAGTATAAAGCTACAGTCGTTGGAATGATCGTCCTGCTGACGCTGTTCGCTCTGATTACTTTTAATGATGTAATGAACCTTTTCGGTTAAAGGAGACGGAATGTCAAGAATGGTCCATTGCGGCGATGTTGCCATCGGAGGCGGCGCGCCGGTATCCATACAGTCAATGACGAATGTCGATACCAGAGACACTGATGCCCTGGTCAGACAGATCAGCGAGCTCGCTGAAGCGGGCTGCCAGATCGTAAGGTGCGCAATACCCGACATGGAGGCTGCGGAATCTTTCGGGCGTGCAAAAAAACTCGTAAGAGTGCCTCTGGTAGCTGACATACACTTCGATTACAGGCTGGCCATAGCATCGATCGATGCAGGAGCCGACAAGATCCGCATCAACCCGGGAAACATCGGCAGTGTTGACAGGGTAAAGGCAGTCGTCGACAAGGCAAAAGAACACGATATCCCTATCAGAGTGGGAGTCAATTCGGGTTCGCTCCAGAAAGACCTGATCGAAAAATACGGCGGGGTCACTGCAGACGCTCTTGCGGAGAGCGGTGCCAGCATGCTGAAGTACATAGAAGATCTCGGATATGACAAGCTGGTCGTATCGATCAAGTCTTCGAATGTCCGCATGAACTACGATGCACACCTTAAGCTGAAAGAACTCACGGATGCTCCTATACACATAGGTATCACGGAATCGGGCACTCCGCGCAACGGAGAACTCAAATCGGCCATCGGCATAGGAGCACTCCTTCTTGCGGGTATAGGAGATACCATGAGGGTATCGCTTACGGATGATCCTGTGAAGGAGGTCCTGTTCGCAAGGCGCATACTCGAGACAGCAGGGCTGAGAGAGAAGGCGATAGACGTTGTCTCGTGTCCTACGTGCGGAAGAACGGAGATCGATCTCATCGGTCTTGCGAACGAGGCAGAGGAGAGACTGATGCCTATCGCTCAGAAGCGTGCTGATGCAGGCCTCAGACCCCTTAAGATCGCTGTCATGGGATGCGCAGTCAACGGTCCAGGAGAGAGCCGCGAAGCTGACTACGGCATCGCCGGAGGAAAAGGCGAAGGTCTCGTGTTCAGCCACGGCGTCATACTCGAAAAAACAGATGAAAACAGGCTGGTAGACAGGCTCATAGAACTTGTTGAGGCTGACAGTGAACAGAAGGCAAAATGATAAAAATCTCTGAAGACATTCTGACTGCCGACGAGCTTAAAGAGGCAAGCGGCAGGGACATCAGGGACATAGATATAGAGATCACCAATGTGGCTGTGTCCAGGATGAACGGGGGTACGAGCGTGGCGCTGAACATCGACGCCAAGCTCAATTTTGTGATGCCGAAAAAGACCGAGAATCTCATGAAAAAGAGGATTGCGGCCAGAATAGCTTCAGCGGAGAGGGTGAGATTCAACTATACATATACCGGCGTTATGATCCCGAAGAGAACTGCGCCGGAGGAGAATTACCAGGCTCCTTCGAACGGAAACGGACGCCAGTACAGACAGAACAGGAAAGACAGGCCGGCGTTCACAAACGCGGACGGCGAGCTTGTTCTTCTCGGTGATGACTTCAAAGGCGATCCGGTCCTCTACGGAGTGCTTGACGGTTATGTCGGCAGCAAGGAAAAGCCGGTGATCGAAGGCGAGGTCTTCAGCATCGAGTCGATGCCTATCAAGAGCGGCAGACAGCTCATAACCATACTCATCGCATCTGAGGTGAGGACGTTCGGCCTCAAGGCATTTATCTCAGAAGAAAAACTCAAGGAGATCCAGGAGAACCTGTCTGCGGGAGACATGATAAGGGCCCGCGGAAGCATAGAGTACGATACCTATGAGCATCAGAACATGATGATGGTGAACTCCATCAGAAAGATCGAAAAAAAGCTGAAGGAAGATACTTATCCTAACGGCCGCAGAGTGGAACTGCACTGCCACACCAAGATGAGCGACAACGACGGATTCAACGAGGTCAAGGACATCGTGAAGAAAGCCGCTTACTGGGGGCAGCCGGCTGTTGCCATCACAGACCACGGTGTAGTGCAGGCGTTCCCTGACGCAGCCAAGGAGGCATCAAAGCAGGCCAAGGCCGGAAGAAACATAAAGATAATCTACGGAGTCGAGGGCTATCTGTATCCTGACGAGGACGCGACCGCTCCTGACGGCACCATTGATATAAAGAAGAACCGTACTTATCACATAATAATCCTCGCGAAGAATCAGACGGGATTAAAGAATATCTACAAGCTCGTCAGCACTTCGCACATCGATTATTTCTATAAGCGTCCGAGGATACCGCGCTCGGTCCTGCAGGCCCACAGGGAGGGACTCATACTGGGCACCGCCTGCGAGGCGGGAGAGCTGTATCAGGCTGTCGTAAGAGGCGCAAGTGACGATGAACTCGACAGGATTGCTTCCTTTTATGACTATATGGAGATACAGCCGCTCGGCAATAACCGCTTCATGATCGAAGACGGGATAGCAAAGGGCGATGAAGATCTTATCGCGAACAATCTGAGGATCATTGCGACTGCCGACAGACTCGGCAAGATGACCGTCGCGACTACAGACTCCCATTATCCGACGCAGGAGGCATCGATATACCGCAATATCATCATGTCGGGCATCGGCTTCAGGGACACTCCATCCGATTCGCTTTATCTCAGAACGACTGACGAGATGATGAAGGAATTCGAATATCTCGGAGATAGGGCAGAGGAGATCGTCGTTACCAATACAAACAGGATCGCCGATATGGTCGAGGATGTGCTTCCTGTACCGAAGGGCAAATTCCCGCCTAAGATCGAAGGAGCAGAAGAAAAACTCAGGGAAAGCTGCTATGAAAAGGCAAAGTCGATATACGGAGATCCGCTGCCTCCTGAGATAGAGGAGCGGCTCGAGACCGAACTGAGCTCGATCATAGGCAACGGATATGCCGTGATGTACATAGCTGCTCAGATGCTGGTCCATAAATCCAATGAGGATGGATATCTGGTAGGATCGAGAGGATCGGTAGGATCATCGTTTGCCGCCACGATGGCCGGTATAACGGAGGTCAATCCGCTCGCTCCTCACTACATCTGTCCGGAGTGCAAGCACTTCGAGTGGTCGGACGAACCGGGCAAATATGATGTAGGCTACGACATGCCGGAGAAGGCATGCCCTGAGTGCGGCGCACGCATGAACAAAGAAGGTCTCAACATACCGTTCGCGACCTTCCTTGGATTCAAGGGCGATAAGGAGCCTGATATAGACCTGAACTTTGCCGGCGAGTATCAGCCGGTCGCGCACAGATACGTAGGGGAGATATTCGGCGAGAAGAACGTATATAAGGCAGGAACGGTAGCTACCATTGCAGACAAGACTGCCTTCGGATACGTAAAACATTACGTCGAGGAAAATCACATAAACGCTAACAAATATGACATAGATTATCTTGTAAAGGGCTGCACGGGAGTCAAGAGGACGACCGGCCAGCATCCGGGCGGCATAATCGTCGTTCCGGATGACCATGAGATCTATGAGTTCTGCCCGATACAGAAACCTGCCAACAAGCGCGACACCGATGTCATCACCACGCATTTCGATTACCATAAGATCGATGAGAACCTTCTTAAGCTCGACATACTCGGACACGATGTGCCGCAGCTCATAAGGCACCTTCAGGTAATGACCGGAGTCGATCCCATGAAGATCCCGCTCGACGACAGGGAGACTCTGAGCATATTCACTTCGCTCGACGCTCTGAAGATAAAGAATGAGAACTACAGGTTCACTCATGGCACGTACGCGATACCTGAATTCGGCACCAACTTTACCCGCGCCATGCTCGATGACATACATCCGACCACGGTATCCGCGCTGATCAAGATGTCGGGATTCTCTCACGGCACCGATGTATGGACAAACAACGCGCAGGAGCTTCTCAGAAAAGGCACTGCTACCATAGATGAGGTCATCTCATGCCGTGACGATATAATGAACTTCCTAATCAAAAAAGGCCTTCCGAACGGCGACGCGTTCAAGATCATGGAGATCGTAAGAAAGAACCGCGTGCTGAGCGAAGACCAGCTCAATATGATGAAGGATCACGGCGTGCCTGACTGGTACATATGGTCGTGCGAGACCCTGAAGTACATGTTCCCGCGCGCTCACGCCGCTGCCTATGTAATGATGTCGATCAGAATGGCGTGGTTCAAGGTGAACTATCCTGAAGCATTCTATGCCGCCTGGTTTACCTCAAAGGTGGATAATTTCGATGCCGACATAATCGGACTCGGGATCCCGGGCGTCGAGAAGAGGATGGATGAGATAGAAAAACTCGGAAATACCGCTACTGCGAAGCAGAAGGAACAGCTGACGGTTTACGAAGTCATGTACGAAGCGCTTTCGAGAGGCATGAGCTTCGCGGAACCTGTGCTCGGTGTAGCTGAGCCTTGCAGGTTCTCCGTTGTAGAAGGAAAGATAATGCTGCCGTTCAACGCGGTCAGCGGAATAGGCGATACGGCTGCCGAGTCGCTCGCGGCGGCATATTCGGAGAAGCCGTTCAACACTCTCGATGATGTGAAGTCGAGAACAAAGCTTACGGGCACCAACATAGATGACCTGAAAAAGCACGGACTTTTCAGCGGACTTCCTGATTCTGCGCAGATAAGCATATTCGACCTTTAGAAGTATTACGCGCTGCGGTCTATTTCCCAGCGGCATTCGCGGTAGAAGTAGAGCAGCCGGTAGCTGACGCGGCGGCCTTCACTGACCGTACAGCAATCATAGACGATGCGTGAAACACCGCCTGCGCCGAGCCACTCGATATTCGTAATGTCCGTCACCCTGACCGTCTTCTTGATGCCGAATTCCACCACCTTGAATCTGATGGGGCGGGGAGACATTGCTCCTATATCGAAAACGGCCAGCACATCAACTGCCTGCCTCATAATACTCCATGAAATCCCGGCAGTATAATAATACCGAACAATTGTTCGGTATTCAACATCAGAAGCTGTATTTGTTTGTATAAAAACTTGAACGACATGAGCTACAGGATATTTGTCATCAATCCCGGATCAACATCCACTAAACTTGCATATTTTGAGGACGAGAAGAAGCTTTATGAAGAGAATGTCTTTCATGATTCTTCGGAGCTTGCCGTATTTGCGAGCGCGTATGATCAGCTGGATTTCAGGAAGCAGATGATACTTGAATTCCTCGATCAGAATGGAATAGACCTTCATGGCGTGGACGCGATAGTAGGCCGCGGAGGAAGCACTGCCCCGATAAACAGCGGAGTCTACGGTATAAACGATAAGCTGCTGGAGGACACCAGGAACATGGTGACCGGAGTAGACCACCCGGCAAACCTTGGAGTGCCGCTCGCTGCGGAGCTTTCTGCTGAGTACGGCGGGATCGCCCTGATGGTTGACGGTCCTAAAGTAGATGAGTTCATCGATGAGGCGCGCATTACAGGAATGGCCGGGCTTTACAGAGGAGCCAGTCTTCATGTGCTCAATCTGGTGGGGACGGCGAGGAAGCACTGCAAAGAGCACGGTATGAATTATAAGGAGTCGGATCTGATCGTCTGTCACATTGACGGAGGCATGTCGATCTCAGCGCATCATCAGGGCCGTATGATTGACGGCACCAACAATGCCTGGGGCGAAGGGCCTTTCACGCCTACGCGTACCGGAGCGCTTCCCGCACAGCTCGCAGTCGAGTACTTCAGGGAAGGGGGTGCGTGCTCAGATATCCCTATCCGTGATGCATGCACGAGGTCGGGCGGATTTGTAAGCCACTTCGGAACTTCCAATTCAGATAAGGTACATGAGATGGTAGAAGCCGGCGACCCTAAGGCTGTACGTGTCTGGAACGCGATGCTCTATAATATCTGCAAGGCGATCGGTGAAATGGCAGTAGTGCTCTCGGGAAAAGTCGATGCGATAATCTGCGGAGGAGGACTTCTGAGATTCGAAGATCTCTGCGATTACATAACAATGCGCTGCGGCTGGATAGCACCGGTGTATTTCTATCCGGGCGAAGTCGAGCATGAAGCCATGGCAGCAGGAGCGTTAAGAGTGCTCAGAGGCGAGGAAGAACCGCAGGTCTACACAGGCATCCCGGTATGGACCGGCTTCAAAGACTGAAAAAAAATATTGACTTATAATGAACATATGCTAATATATTCATATGAATGTATCAGCATATGTTTTTTCATGTGAAAGGAACGACGGATGACAGAAAACGACTACATGATAAAGGATCTGGGCGAGGAGGAACTACTCGAGCTCGCGGAACTTTTCAAGATGTTCGCAGACTCGACGCGCATCAAGATTCTCTACGATCTCTTCGACGGTGAAAAGAACGTCAGCGAGATATGTGAAGACATCGAGATGAACCAGTCCGCCGTATCGCATCAGTTAAAGGCCCTTAAAACAGGAAAACTGATCAAGAGCCGCCGCGAGGGAAAGGCGATATATTATTCCCTTGACGACGACCATGTAAAGACCATCATAGAGATGGGCAAGGAACACATCGAAGAATAACAAAAGGAGAACAGAAAAATGAAAAAGAAATTCAAACTGATCGATCTCGACTGCGCAAACTGTGCTGCAAAGATGGAAGAAGCAATTAAGAAAATCGACGGAGTCACAGACGCTTCGGTGAGCTTCATGACTCAGAAGATGATGATCGAGGCAGATGATGCCGTATTCGATAAAGTCGTTGAAGAGGCGGTAAAGTGCATCGCAAAGGTTGAGCCTGACTGTCAGGTAGTTCTTTAAAATAATACGGCGATGCCCGTATAGCCTTTCGAAACGATAAGGCTCCCGCCTCGCCGCGGAGCAGTTTCATCAGACAATACTGACATCGCAGAATAAAAAAATGGACAGATTTACGAAAAAACAGAAAAAAGAATTAAAAAGCATATTGATATCACTGGTCATTTTCGTGGTGCTGATGATAGTGGAGCATCTTGTGCTCCCTTCTGCAGGCTTAAGCGATGGGCCTGAGAGTGCTCCTCCACAGCCTGTCCTGATAGCAGGCATAATAGTGGACATCCTTTATCTGGTGCCATATTTCATAGTAGGCAAAGATGTTCTGCGCAAGTGCCTCATAGGCATAAAGAACAGGCAGCTCTTTGATGAAAGCTTTCTCATGACTCTTGCTACCATAGGAGCGTTCGGATGCGGGGAATTCGGTGAAGCAGTTGCCGTAATGCTGTTCTATCAGGTAGGAGAGTTCTTCCAGGAATATGCTGTAGGCAAGTCCAGAGGATCCATCGCGGACCTCATGAGCATGGCGCCTGACTTCGCTAACCGTGAAGCTGAAGACGGCAGCGTTGAAGTCATAGATCCTGACGACATAGAGGTTGGAGACATACTGGTCATCAAACCCGGCGAAAAGGTCCCTACAGACGGTGTCGTTATTGAAGGAAGCAGCCTGGTGAATACTTCGGCACTTACCGGTGAATCGCTCCCAAGACTCGTGAGCAAGGGAGAGCAGGTCATATCCGGATGCATAAACGGCGATACGCTGCTCAGGATAAGGGCCGAGAAGGAATTCGACGACTGTACGGTATCCCAGATACTCGAACTCGTGGAAGACGCATCGTCGCGTAAGTCGGTAACAGAAAACTTCATCACGAGGTTCGCGCATTATTATACTCCGGCTGTAGTTATCGCAGCGGTCATACTTGCATTTGTGCCTCCGCTGATCTCCGGACATTTTGCCGCCGAATTCGGCGAGTGGGTGCTCAGGGCATGCACCTTCCTGGTAATATCATGTCCATGCGCGCTTGTGATCTCCGTGCCGCTGGCATTCTTCGGCGGCATAGGAGCGGCATCCTCCAAAGGAGTTCTTGTAAAGGGATCAAATTACCTGGAGCTGCTTGCAGGCCTCGATACGGTCGTGTCCGACAAGACCGGTACGCTTACTGAAGGCAGATTCAGAGTGGCCATGGTGGAAGCCGCGGAAGGCTACGATACTGATGCGATAATCAGATACGCTGCTGCGGCAGAGACCGGATCGACGCATCCTATCGCGGCTGCAATAACAGAAGCCTGTGAAAAGCCGGTGGCACAGTCGAAAATAAAGGACGTGAGGAACACGGCGGGCAAGGGAATTACCGCGAAAGCCGGCCGTGATACCATAGCCGTCGGCAACAGAAACTTTTTCGATGAAGAGGGAATAGAGCTGCCGGAACTTGCTGCTGATGTCATCGGAACGAACTGCTATGTCGCAAAAAACGGCAAATATATCGGCACTATCATAGTTGCAGACATGCCTAAGAAGGGCGCTGAAGAAGCGATAAGAGAGATGCTGAAAGAAGGCGTCAGGTCGGTCATAATGCTGACCGGTGATTCTGAGAAAGTCGCTTCGGCTGTAGCTTCCGGGCTTGGCATAACAGATTACAGAGCGGAACTTCTTCCTCAGGATAAAGTGAGAGTCGTTGAAGAACTGCTGAACGGTCTCAGAGAGAAAACCGGTGCGGGAGAGAAAGCTGATAAAAAGAGGGGAAGACTCGCGTTCATAGGGGACGGAATAAATGACGCTCCTGTGCTTTCTGTATCTGACGTGGGTATCGCCATGGGTTCACTGGGATCAGATGCCGCCATAGAGGCCGCGGATGTCGTGATAATGGATGATGACCTCGGAAAGATACCGGCCGTCATGAGGATCGCCCGCAAGACGCTCGGCATATCGAAGCAGAACATAGTTTTCGCGCTTCTGGTCAAGTTCAGCTGCCTCATACTGGGAGCTCTCGGAATAGCCAACATGTGGGCGGCTGTATTTGCGGATGTCGGAGTAGCGGTTATCTGCATACTGAATTCGATGCGCATGCTGAACAGGCAGAAATAATTGTTACCTTAACACATCTTAATCTAAATATAGCGTCATAAATGGATATAAAGACAACATTTTGTGTTAAAATGGTGCGGAACCAAGAGGTCCGCACTTTTTGTATTAAAAGTGTAAATCATATATGACTGTCGGAGACAATAATGACACCAGATCAGTTCGACAACAACACTAACGACAATATCAGAGAGGTCACGCAGGACCGCCGCAATGTTTCCGCCAACAATGGCAAAAAACAGGGCCCGGCCAGTCTTTCATTTGATTTTGAAAGAAAGATGGAAGAACCGGAGGGCCTTGACTTTGATTTCGAAAACAAGCCGGCTGTCCCTGAACATAACGAAGCTGCAGGTGATATACCGGACGAGGCTCCGGCTGAGACACCTGCTGAGGTACCTTCAGAAACAGCTGCAGCTGAACCTGAGCCTCCGAAGAAGCAGTACGGACTGCCTGAGGACTACAGCAGGCCTAAGGAAACAAAGCCTGTCCAGCCTGCAGCTCCAAAGGAGCCGTCAGAGCTTTCAAAGAAACTGATATCCGCAAAAACTGCTCTTAAGAAAAAGATCGCTGAGCAGCAGGATGCGCGAAGAGCTGCAAAAGCTGCTGAGGCAGAAAGACAGAGAATTCTCGCCAGAGAAGCTGAAGCCAGGAAAGCGGAAGAAGCCAGACAGGCTGAGATCAGAAAAGCGGAAGAGGCCAGACAGGCCGAAGAGGCAGCCAGGAGAGCTGAAGAAGCTGAAAGGCTGGCTGAAGAAGCCAGGAAGAAAGCTGAATACGAGGAAAAACTCGAAGCTGCTATCGCTGCTGAGATGGAAGCGGCGAAAGGCAAGAAGGCCGTGAAGCCTTCCAAGGCGGTAAAGCAGGGCGCTTCTGTAAAAGCCAGACCATCGGGCAAGACTCTGAAAGAGAAAAAAGCAGTGGCAAACAAAACTGCTTCAGCTAAAAAGGAAGCGGAAGAGAAAGAGAAAGCGAAAGCTGCAGCTGCTGCCTCAGGAAAAGGAAAACCGGCGTCCAAAAAGAAGGGCGGAAAGAAAAAGCCAAAGGTAAAGAAGAAGAGAGGCTTTTTCGGATGGGTACTCGCTTTCATAGAGATCATGTTCGCTCTCGGCATACTTTGCGGTATTGCAGGCGGTGCGTATGCAGCCATAACCATAGCGCATGCAGACACGATCCATCCTGAACAGATATACAACACACTGGAAGTAAGTACTCATATTTACGACGATCAGGGTGAACTTACAAACGATATATACCTGTCTGAAAACCGGGATATCGTAAAGTATGATGAACTCCCTAAAAACCTCAAGAACGCATTCATAGCGATCGAGGACAAGACCTTCTGGACTCATAAAGGATTCAACTTCCGAAGGATATTCGGAGCGATATGGAACTCGGTATCCGGCGGAGGAGAGATCAGCGGAACGAGCACTATCACACAGCAGCTCGCCAGAAACATCTTCCTGCCTGAGGAAAAGAGCATAAGGTCCATAAAGCGTAAAATCATCGAGATGTACTACGCTTATGAGATAGAACAGGAACTCAGCAAGGAAGAGATACTGACCGCATATCTCAATACGATATATCTCGGCTACGGATGCTACGGCGTCGACACAGCGGCTAAGAAATACTTCAGCAAGGACGTTGAAGACCTGAGCCTTAAAGAGTGCGCATCTCTCGCTGCACTGCCTCAGGCTCCGGGCGTATATGCTCTGCTGATGACAGAAGACGACGAAGCGGAAACAACAACAAAGGTCAGCAACGGACTTTACGCCAACGATATTTCGCGCAGCAGGCGCTATCTGGTGCTCGATCTGATGGCAGAACAGGGATACATATCCCAGAAAAAGGCAGATAAGAACAAGGTACCTCTTGAAGAGTTCATAAATCCGGGCGGAGCCAGCATGACAGCCAGCTCGTCGTTCAAGGATTACCTGCTCGATACTGTAAAGAAAGATCTTATGGCACAGTATGATCTCAGTTCAGAGCAGGCCGAAAAGATGATCTACACAAAGGGCCTCAATATTTACTCAACTCTTGATTCACAGGCACAGAAGGTGCTCACAAGCGAGTTCAAGAACGGATCTAACTTCCCTGATGCTGTAAGTGATAAGGGAAAGGTCGAGGGGGCCATGGTCATAGTAGAGGTCGGCACAGGCAAGATCAAGGCAATGGCAGGCACCAGGCACGTCGACGGAGATAAGCTTTTCAACAGGGCAGTCAGTCCGCGTCAGCCGGGATCATCCATAAAACCGATTGCCGTATATGCTCCGGCACTTCAGAAGAGCTTCGAATATCAGAAAGAAGGAAAGTTCTTCGAGTTTACGGATACCGGCTATGACTCTCAGGGAACCAGATACTGGGGCAACTATATAACCGCAGGTTCCGGCGTAACTGACGAGAGGATGACCGTAAAAGGAAAAGTATGGCCGCAGAACTTCAGCAGGTCGTACAGCGGATACAAAACGTTCAGACAGGCGATACAGCAGTCCATCAACACATGCGCAGTCAAGATACTCGCTCAGATCGGCACCGACTACTCCATGCAGATGGTCAAGAAGTTCGGTATAAGCACAGCTGTCGATGACACCAGCGAAGCATATAATGACGTAAACCTCGCTGCGCTGGGACTCGGAGCGATGACCGAAGGAGTAACGGCTCTTGACATGGCACTCGCCTATGCGGTATTCCCGAACGGCGGAGTTCATAATTCGGGAATATGCTATACAAAGGTAACAGACAGCAACGGCAAGGTGCTGCTGGAGGGGAAATCGGAAGAGACCAGAGTCCTTGATGAGGGCGTAGCCTACATCATGACGGATGTGCTTCAGACTGTAGTATCGGACGGAATCGCAGGTGACGCGGCAATATACGGTGAAAACGTAGGCGGAAAGACAGGAACGACAGACGAGACCTGGGATATATGGTTTGACGGATTCACACCTAAATATGCTGCGGCTCTGTGGATAGGAACCGACAATAACATCGAACTCAATACCACTTCAGCTACAGCAGCGAGACTCTGGAGCACGATAATGAGCCAGGTCAACGGTGCGCTGGGCGGAGAGTACAAGTCGATGCCTGACAACGTAATGGTAAAGAACGGCGAATATTACACCGTAGGCACACAGCCGCCTGATCCGCCGCCACAGCCGAAGAAGAAAGAGAAGACCACGGACAAGAAGGATGACTCCAAAAAGGAATCCGCTTCGTCAAGCAAGAAAAAGGATAAAGACGACTAGTCCGGAGGGCATTTAACAAAAAAACCTTGCAATAACAGAGCTTTGGTGGTATAAGTGCTAAGTAAGGTAACGTTTCGAAAGAGTGGGGACTCCCACTCTTTCACTTATGTATGGATATTTCTACGGTGGCAGCATGGCAAAAGAGGATATCAGCGCTAAAGTAACAGAGATGCTTATGCCGTTCCTTGAAGAGAACGGACTTGACATCTACAAAGTCGAATATAAAAAGGAAGGACCTTCGTGGGTGCTCAGGGTGTGTCTCGACAAACCTGCTGACGCGGAATCGGAGTACGTGAGCATCGATGAATGCGAAAAGGTCAATGTCTGGCTCAGTGACGCACTCGATGATAATGACATCATCGGCCGCAGCTATAACCTTGAGGTAAGTTCGGCCGGACTCGACAGGGAACTTCTCAGGGAATCCGATTATGTCCGTTTCGCCGGCAGGGCTGTAGAAGTAAAGACATATGAGCAGATAAACGGCAGCAAATCGCACGAGGGCGTTCTTACAGGCAAGGAGAACGGGATCGTGAAGATAGACACGGGAGCGGGAGAACTTGAGATCCCGGCCGATAAAATAGCAAAGATCAATTTAGCAGTAGTTTTCTAATAGACAGAAAATCAGGAGGAGACAATGAGCAAGGAATTTCTAGATGCATTTGCAGATCTCAAAAAAGAGAAGAATCTTTCAGAAGAAGAGATCATAGGTGCTATCAAGGACTCTATCGAAAATGCATACAGGAAGAATTACGGAGCGTCCAATGTAAGAGTAGACGTTGACATGACGGAAGGAAATGTCACCGTTTACATGGGAATGGAAGTAGTCGAGGAGGTCGAGGACTACCTGACTCAGATCTCTCTCGAGGATGCAAAGGAAATATATGACGGTTACGAAGTCGGTGACATCGTGGAGTACGAGATCGATCCGAGAGATTTCAACAGGATCGCAGCGCAGGGTGCCAAGCAGGTATTCGTGCAGAAAAACAGGGAAGCAGAGCGTACAAACTCATATAACGAGTTCATCGAAAAGAAGGGAACCATCGTAACAGGAAAAGTCGAGAGGATATCGAACGGCACCATGCTCATATCACTCGGCCGCACTGAAGGCCGCGTTCCTGCATCTGAACAGGTAAGAACTGAAAACTTCAAGCCGGGAGACCGCATCAAGGTCTATGTCATGGATGTCAAGAAGGAGAACAAGGGACCTCAGGTGCTTCTTTCCAGATCCCATCCGGGACTCGTCAGAGGACTGTTTGAGCTCGAGATCCCTGAGATCGCTGACGGAACGGTTGAGATCAAGGGTACTGCACGTGAAGCAGGATCCCGTACAAAGATCGCTGTTTATTCCCACGACCCTAACGTTGACCCTGTAGGTGCCTGCGTAGGAAACAGAGGAGCAAGAGTCCAGAACATCGCGGACGAACTCTTCGGTGAAAAAATAGATATAATCGTCTGGGACGAGGACCCTGCAGTGCTCATCAGCAATGTTCTGAGGCCTGCGATCGTTGAAGGCGTTTATATAAATGAGGACGAGAAGGCAGCAACGGCAGTAGTTCCTGAACAGCAGCTGTCGCTCGCCATAGGCCGTGAAGGCCAGAATGTAAGACTCGCCGCAAGAGTCAGCGGATGGAAGATCGACATCAAGAGCAATGATCAGCTCAGGGAGATGGGCTTCGCATTCGATGAATATGAAGATTCCGATGTAGAAGAAGCCGGAAAGGTGACTGAAGTTGAGGAGACACAAAACAACTAAACCGATGCGAAGATGCATTGCATGCAGAGAGTCGAAGCCGCAGGATGAACTGATAAGATTCGTCCTTAAAGGTCAGGATCCTGTTGTGGATATAAGCGGCAGGGCTGAAGGGAGAGGCTTCTACCTGTGCAGAAGCGCGGAATGTATAAAAACCGCCGTAAAGCGTAAGGCGTTCAACCGCGTATGCAAGCGAAATCTGGATGAGAAAGAAATCAATAGTCTGATCGGACAACTGTCCGATAGCTATCAAGGAGGTATGGATGTCAAAGAAAGTTAGCGAACTTATCAAAGAACTTGACATAAGTATACAGGAAATAAAGGGCTATGCCGACAAGCTGGGTATCGCCATCAGCTCCGCAAGATCCACTATAGAGGATCAGGCTGCTGAAAGACTTACAAGGTCGATCAACATGATGAGAGGAACTTCTTCCGGCGACAGAGCCGGCGGAAGCAAGCCTAAGATCAAGGCAGTTCCTGTCGTCCATAAGGAAGGGGCAAAACCAAAGCTGCCTGTCGGGAAACCTGTTATTCCTAAGAAACCTGCTGCACCTAAAGCGGAAGAGCCTGCGGAAGAAAAACCTGCAGAAGAGAAGCCTGAAACAGTCGCCGGACCAGCAGCCGAAGAGGCAAAGGCAGCTGAGATTCCTGCTGCAGTAAAAGAACCTGAAGCACCTAAGCCTGCGGAAGAAAAGCAGGAGGCTGCTGATAAGCCTGCAGAGACCGTAAAAAAGGAAGCTGCAGAAGAAAAACCTGCGGAGGAAGGCAAAGCCGCTGCTGAAGAAAAGACTGCAGCTCAAAAGCAGCCTGAGGAAAAGCCGGCTGAAATTCCTGCTGCAGCAAAAGAGCCTGAAGCAGCAAAGCCTGAAAAAACTGAAAAGCCTAAACAGGAACCTGTAAAGGAAGAAAAGGAAGAGGAGTATGTAAATGCTCCGGGCAAGCCTATGCGCTTCAAGAAGATCTCTGATGCGGAGACTGAAAAGAAGAAGGCAGAAGAGCAGAGAAGGCAGATGCGCGAGAAGAGAAATCAGGGCAAGGCATCAGACGGCGACAGGAAGAAACCTTCAAGAAACAAGAGCGAAGGCGGAAGAGACCGTCAGGACCGCAAGGACCGCAAGGATCGTTCCGACCGCCAGGACCGCCCGAAAAAGCCACAGGGCGACAGACCTGCTCCTGCACCGGCACCGGGCGGAGGCAAGGCTTCCAAGGGGAAGAGCAAGAAATTCTTCGATAACCGCGACAGAGACAAGCAGTCGAGATTCGACAGGCGCGAAGACGGTCCGGGAGGACGCAGAAGCAACAGCAACAACATCTATGACGAGGCAGCTCTCGAGAAGCATGAACGTCATAAGAAAAAATATAAGACAAAAGTCGTGGAAGAGCCTACGGCAGAGGATCTCCTGCCTGAGGGAACAATTGCCGTTACAGTTCCGATCACAGTTGCCGGTCTTTCCGAGCAGGCTGAGATCAGCGTAAGCAAGATCATCATGGCGATGATGCAGATGGGCGTAATGGCTACGATCAACCAGACTCTTGATAAAGACGCTGTAGAGATGCTCGCTGAGGACCTCGGACTCCAGATCGTCGTAACGGAAGAAGAGCCTGAGATCGAAGAACCAGGCATCGACATGCATGAGGATGCCGAAAGCGAGCTCAAGCCTCGTCCGCCTATCATCACTGTAATGGGACACGTCGACCACGGTAAGACTTCGCTGCTCGACGCTATCAGAAACACAAACGTCACAGCAGGCGAATCCGGCGGGATCACACAGCACATCGGTGCTTCCGAAGTAACCATCAACGGAAGAAAGATCGTATTCCTCGATACTCCGGGACACGAAGCGTTCACAACCATGCGTGCGAGAGGTGCGCAGGTCACAGATATCGCCGTATTGGTAGTAGCTGCTGATGACGGCGTAATGCCGCAGACTATCGAGTCCATCAGTCACGCGAAGGCAGCCAATGTTCCTATCATCGTTGCCATCAACAAGATGGATAAGCCTGGTGCGAATCCGGACAGAGTAAAGCAGGAACTCATGGAACACGGAGTTCTCGTAGAGGACTGGGGCGGTGATGTTATTTCCGTTCCTGTATCCGCAAAGAAAGGCCAGGGCATCACAGACCTGCTTGAGATGATACTGCTGCAGGCAGACATGCTTGAACTCAGAGCCAACCCTGACAGACTGGCTCTCGGTACTGTAATCGAGGCAAGACTTGACAAGGCCAAAGGTCCTGTCGCTACACTTCTTGTTTCAAACGGTACTCTCAAGACAGGCCAGAGCGTCGTAGCGGGAACAACATCAGGAAAGATCCGTGTCATGACAGATGACAAGGGCAAGACCATCCGCAAGGCCGGACCTGCAACAGCTGTTGAGATCCTCGGACTTTCGGACGTACCTGATGCAGGTGACGCGTTCAATGTAGTAAGAGATGACAAGACAGCACGTGAGATCGCCGCAAACCGTAAGGAAAAGATGAGAGAAGAAGTCCTGGCAAAGAACGCCAGCATGACTCTTGAAAAGCTCTTCAGCCAGATCCAGGAGGGAGAGGCGAAGGAACTCAATCTCATCGTCAAGGCGGACGTACAGGGATCGGTCGGAGCCATCATCACTTCGCTCGAGAAGCTCGAGACTCCGGAAGTCAAGATCAATGTCATCCACAGCGGCGTAGGTACCATCAACGAGTCCGACGTAATGCTCGCGGAGACATCAAACGCTATCATAATAGGATTCAACGTAAGACCTACTACAGCCGTTACCAATCAGGCACAGGCGGCAGATGTTGAGATCAGACTCTACAGGGTCATCTACGATATCATCGATGAGATACAGGATGCCATGAAGGGCATGCTCGATCCTGAGTACAAGGAAGAAGTGCTCGGAAAGGCTGTTGTAAGAGACACATTCAAGGTGCCTGGAGTAGGAATCATCGCCGGCTGCTATGTCAACGAAGGAATAGTAAAGAGAAACGCTCAGATCAGGCTTGTCAGAGACGGCATCGTCGTTCACGAAGGCGTTATCAGCTCACTCAGAAGGTTCAAGGACGACGTCAGGGAAGTCGCTGCCGGATACGAGTGCGGACTCGGCATAGAGAAGTACAACGATGTCAAACCTGACGACGTGATCGAATGCTTCAACATGGTTGAAGTAGCACGTTAATAACGGAGATAAAATGGCAAGATACAGACAGGGCAGGCTCAGTGAAGAAATCAAGAAGAGCGTAAGCGGATTTCTTATCAACGGAGCCAAGGACCCGGCACTTACATCAAGAATAATAAGCATTACAGGCGTTGACGTTACCCGCGACTTAAGCTATGCCACGATATACGTTTCGCCTGTATGCCTCTCGGGTGAAGATAAGGAGATGGTGTACTCAGGCGTCCTCGCAGGTTTTGAGCGCGCAAAAGGCGCCATAAGAGGACAGGTGTCGAGAGACATAAAACTTAGACATACACCTGAACTGATCTTCAAACTCGACTCATCACAGGATTACGGTAGGCACATCGATTCCATAATCGACAGCCTTACTTACAGCAACGAGGAATGAACGACACAATAAAAAGCATCGCAACAATAATGAAGGATCTTGACGGCATACTGCTGTTCCCGCACACCAACATGGACGGGGACGCGCTCGGCTCATGCTCGGCGCTTTGTCTTGCCCTGAGAAGTCTGGGCAAGAAGGCTTACGTCATGATCAATGAGCCGGTGCCTAAGAACCTCGATTTCCTCGAGTGCGGATGCACGACTTTTGATGACAGCGTGCTTGACGATGTTCAGCTTTCACTCATGATCGACTGCAACGGAATGAACAGGATCACCGGCAGAGAGAAAGCCTGGGCGAGAGGACGCCTGAAGGGATGCTTCGACCACCACGCCACGAAGGCAAAGGAGATCAGATATGATTTCGCAAGGATCGAGCCTAAGTCGGCTGCGGTAGGAGAGATAGTATATAACGTTATAAGAGCTCTCGGCGTAGAGATATCGCTGGATATCGCCAACTGCATATTCACTGCTATCACGACTGATACGGGAAACTTCCAGCACAGCAACACGACGAGCCGCTCGCATGAGATAGCAGGACACCTGTACAAGATCGAAGGCTTCAACTCAAAGGTGATCTCCGCTCTTATATATGACCGAAGATCCAAGGAAGCGCTCAAGATGGAAAGCGAAGTTATCTCAAACCTCGATTTCTATGCGGACGGAAAACTCGCGGTAGGAAAGGTCACGCAGAAGCTTCTGAAGGAAAACGGCTGTACTCTTGACGAGGCGGACGGCATCATACAGAAAATGATGAGCATCGACGGCGTTGAAGGAGCCTGCCTGTTCAAGGAGACCGAAACGAACGTACGCGCAAGTCTCAGAGGCAGAACATACGCGAACATGGCTGCTGCCGCAGCCAGATTCGGAGGCGGCGGACATGTGCTTGCGGCAGGATGCACCTTTTTCATGCCTCTTGAAGAAGCAGAAAAAACACTGATACCGGTACTCATCGATACCGTGAATGCTCAGGGGACGAAATGACAGACGGGATCATAAACGTAAACAAGCCGGCCGGATGGACTTCGCAGGATGTCTGCGCGAAACTGAGGCATGTGCTTCACATCAGAAAAATAGGACACACAGGAACGCTCGACCCAATGGCTACGGGCGTTTTGCCTGTCTGTATGGGTAAAGCTACCCGCATAATCGAATACTATGACCGGGATACCAAGTCGTATCATGCTTCAATGAAGCTCGGCATGACGACCGATACTCTCGATATAACGGGCCGGGTGCTTGAAAGATCCGGATATTCCAATGTCAGCGAAGAAGCCGTCAGAGAGGCGTTTAACGCTTATAAAGGGCATGTGATGCAGATACCTCCGAAGTATTCCGCGCTGAAGATAGACGGGAAAAGGGCTTATGACCTGGCGCGTGAAGGAAGAGAATTCGAGATCAGACCGCGTGAGATAACAGTATTCGACAATACAGTCACGAAGATCGACACGGAGAGCGGCGTGATAGAGTTTGATATCACGTGTTCAAAGGGCACATACATCCGTACGGTATGCGATGACATAGGACGTACGCTCGGATGCGGCGCGGTCATGACCGCGCTTATACGCACCGCTTCGGGTTTTTTCAGGATCGGAGACGCCCACACGATCGAAGAGATCACGGAAGCAGCCGGACAAGGTGCAGAAGCAATAGAAAAAATGATCATTCCTGCGGATGTTACGCTGGAAAAACTTGGAAAGATAGAACTTAACGATAATAGAATTACCGCCTTTATGAACGGAAACTCGTCATGGGGAAGCGGATTCCGCATTATCGGACCTTCAGAGTTCGATGAACTGTTCAGGGTATACGGGAAAGGCGTATTTCTCGGTGTCGGAGCAGTCGAAAACGGTTCGCTGGTGCCGAAAAAGGTTATAAGATAAGACAAAATGGAAATAATAAAAAGCCTTGATCAACTGAAAATCGCGCAGAAGACAGCTGTAGCGCTTGGAAATTTTGACGGCATCCATATCGGACACCGCGAGATATTCCGCGCTGCGCTTGAAGCTGCAGAAGAAAGAGGACTGCAGTCCCTGTGCTTCACTTTCTCAAATCATCCTTTCAACTTCATTCTCAGACGTGAAGACAGCGACCCTGACGCGGTCAAGCTGATCTGCACTGAGGAAGAAAAAATCGAGCTTATAGAAGGCATGGGGTTTGATATCCTGGTCAATGTACCGTTCGATGAGTACATCATGACCATGCAGGCTCATGATTTCTTCGAGGAGATAGTTAAAAACAAGCTGAACGCGGGTTTTGTTTCGGTAGGCTTCAATTACACTTACGGAGCAAGAGCGACGGGCAGGCCTAACACTCTGCGCAGGGAGTGCGAAGATGCAGGCATGGGCGTGAGCGTACATGACGCTGTCATTGTGGACGGGGATGTAGTAAGCTCAACACTTATCCGTGAAATGATAGCGACCGGCAACATGGAGAAGACAGCGCAGCTTCTCGGCAGACCATATTCATTTTCCGGAACGGTAAGGCACGGAAAGAAACTGGGAAGCCGCATGGGTATCCCTACCATAAACATTCCGGCGCCTGCCAGACAGATGCTGCCGCCGAACGGAGTTTACTTCAGCCGCATACACATAGACGGTAAAGAATATAACAGCGTATCCAACATCGGCCACAATCCGACAGTAAATGATGACAGCAGGATAAAGACCATTGAGACCAACATTTTCGACTATGACGACGATGCTTACGGTAAGGAAGTCACTGTCTGCTTTGATCATTTTTCACGCGGAGAGAGAAAATTCAGGAACAAGGAGGAGCTGTTCGCGCAGATCGCCCGCGACTGTGAAAATGCTCTGAATTATAGAAAAAAGTGATAGACAACACGGACCATTCGTGTTAATATACCAACGTTGTAAAGCAATTCAATATACCCGCGCCGCAGTGGTTCGCATCTCCGACGGCCACGCAGAGCGGGCGAACTAAAGAAAAGGAGTTTATTTTTATGCTTACAAAAGAGAAAAAACAGGAAATCATCAAAGAGTATGCTATCAAGGAAGGTGACACAGGTTCCCCTGAGGTTCAGGTAGCTATCCTTACTTTCAGGATCAACGACCTCAACGAGCACCTCAAGGAGCATCATAAGGATCACCACTCCAGAAGAGGTCTTCTGAAGATGGTAGGTCAGAGAAGAAACCTTCTCAAGTATCTCAGAGAGACAGATATCGACAGATACAGAAATCTCATTGCCCGTCTCGGACTGAGAAAATAATATCTGACATGAAGCGGGAGCACGCCTCCCGCTTTGTATGTATTTAGTTAATGCCCATAGGAAAAGAAAGATTAACAGGAAGGAGTTGTTAATAAATGGGTAGATTTGAAGATTACAGAACATTCAGAACAGCACTTGGCGGAAGACTTCTTGAAGTTGAGATCGGCAAGCTGGCTGAGCAGGCGAACGGACAGGCCACGGTCAGATACGGAGATACGGTCGTGAGCTGCACGGTATGCGCAAGCAAGGAGCCTAAGCAGGACGTTGATTTCTTCCCGCTCACCTGCAATTTTGAAGAAAAACTTTATGCAGTCGGTAAGATCCCGGGTGGATACATCAAGAGAGAAGGACGCCCGAGCGAGAAGGCTACGCTTATCTCGAGACTCATCGACAGACCTCTCAGACCACTCTTCCCGAAGGGTTACAGAAATGACGTAGTAGTAGCTGCCACAGCTCTGTCGGTAGACCACGACTGCTCACCTGAGGTCGCATCGCTCATCGGTACATCGACAGCGATCGCAATCTCCGACATCCCTTGGGACGGCCCTACAGCAGGTGTTGTAGTAGGCAGAGTTGACGGTGAATTCGTCATCAACCCTACATTCGAGCAGAGACAGGTATCCGACCTCAACCTTACAGTCTGCGGTACCGAAGAAGCTATCATGATGGTCGAGGCAGGCGCTGACGAGCTCCCTGAAGACCAGATGCTCGAAGCCATCCTTACAGGTCATGAAGAAATCAAAAACATCTGCAGATTCATAAAGGAGATCGTTGCAGAAGTCGGTAAGGAAAAGCAGGAGTATGTCGTATTCAAGGCAGGTGAAGACGTTGACGCAGCTGTCAGAGAGTACGCTACACAGAAGATGGTAGATGCCATCTATACATTCGACAAGCAGGAAAGACTCGCCAACATGGACGCAGTCGCAGTCGACGCAAAGGAGCATTTCGCAGAGGAATTCGAAGACAGAATGGCCGAAGTGGATGAGGTGCTCTACAACATCAAGAAAGAGGAAGTCAGACGCCGCATCCTCGAAGAGGGCGTCCGTCCTGACAACAGAAAGCCTGATGAAATCAGACCGCTCTGGAGCGAGACCGGTTATCTTCCTAGAACACACGGATCCGGACTCTTCAAGAGAGGACAGACTCAGGTTCTCTCGATCGCGACACTCGCACCGCTTTCCGAGGCTCAGTATCTCGACGGTATCGATGATGACGTGACACGCAAGAGATACATGCATCAGTACAACTTCCCTGGATACTGCACAGGCGAGGCTAAGCCTAGCAGATCACCGGGAAGAAGAGAGATCGGACACGGAGCTCTTGCTGAAAGAGCGCTTCTGCCTGTACTCCCTAGCGAAGAGGAATTCCCGTATGCCATCAGAGTCGTCTCCGAAGTTATGTCTTCGAACGGTTCCTCCTCGATGGCTTCGACATGCGGATCCACACTCGCTCTGATGGATGCCGGTGTTCCTATCAAAAAGCCTGTTTCCGGTATCGCGATGGGACTCATCGAAGGATTCAATGAGGACGGTTCCAGCAAGTTTGCCATCCTCTCCGATATCCAGGGAATGGAAGACTTCCTTGGAGACATGGACTTCAAGGTCACAGGTACTCCTGACGGCGTAACAGCTCTTCAGATGGATATCAAGGTACACGGCCTTAACAGAGAGATCCTCAAGCAGGCTCTCGATCAGGCAAAGATCGGCAGAGCAAAGATCCTCGAGAACATGCTCGAAGAGATCCCTGAGCCAAGGGCAGAGCTCAGCAAGTATGCTCCTAGATTCATCAGCATGAGAGTTGATCCTGACAAGATCAGACTGGTTATCGGACCGGGAGGAAAGACTGTCAACAGGATCGTTGATGAGACAGGCGCCAAGATCGATATCTCGGATGAGGATGTCGGATTCATCGCTATCTACGCAGTAGATCAGGAAAGTGCAGACGCTGCGCGCAGAGAGATCGAACTTATCACTAAGGACGTGGAAGTAGGCGAGACTTACGAAGGTAAGGTAACAAGGATCATGAACTTCGGAGCGTTCCTCGAGATCCTCCCTGGCAAGGAAGGACTCCTGCACATTTCCAAGATGGCAGACCACAGAGTCGCTAAGGTAGAAGATGTCATGAACATCGGCGATGTGGTAACGGTAAAGGTCACTGAGATCGACAGCCAGAACCGCATCAACCTGGAGCGCCCTGATGTAAAACGCCCTGATACAAAGAGAAGATAATGCTCTACGAAGAAGGCTTCACGCAAAACAGAGAGATCTCATGGCTGAGATACAACGAGCGTGTGCTCGAAGAGGCACTGGATGAGTCAGTGCCTCTTTTTGAACGCCTGCGTTTCATTGCAATTTTTGTAGCCAACCTCGAGGAATTTTTCAAGGTGAGGGTAGGCAGCCTTCTGGGTGAAGATGATGCAGGCGATGATATTATCGATGAAAAATCGGGTATGACTGCCGCTGATCAGCTCAGGCGGATCCATGATCTGGTGCCTGGCCTTCTTATGAAAAAGGATATTGCTTACGGCCTGGTGGAAAGCAGGATGGCTGAAGCCGGTGTCATCAGGCTTGAGCCGTGGCAGCTCAACGAAGAAGACATGGGGAGATGCTTCGATTACTTCAGAGACGAGATAAAGGACAGTCTTACAGTAAGGATCCTTGATGCTGATGAACCCATGCCGGCGATCGATGAGGAGAGGCCGTATATCATTGCCACGCTTGATGCGGAACTCGAAGACAAGTTCGGATTTATTGACATACCGCGCAACCTGCCGCTCATAAAGGTGCTCCCGGGTAAAAGCTTCAGATACGTGCTTACGGAAGACGTAATAAAGATGTTCGCGGATACTTTGTTTGTTCCGTTCGTGCCGCTTGATCTGCACGTAATCGATATCGCGCGAAACGCCGAAGCATCGGGAGGGACCGGCGGTGCCAACACTGCCGGCGAGATGCGTGACGCGCTGAAACGCAGGAAGCACGGACCGGCAGATAAGCTGATCTCCGACGGTCGTCCCGGAAAGGCGCTCAGAGCATATTTCTCAAGGACTCTCGGCCTGGATGAAAGGCAGATGTTCACAACTACGAGGATCGACTTCTCATATATCGACGAACTTGAAAAAACAATGCCCGAAGATCTCAGGACAGAACTTACGTATGATGCGCACATTCCGTTTGATCAGACAAAAGGCATGCGCGGGAATATCATCGATGAGGTCAGGAAGAGAGACCTTCTCTCTTCATATCCGCAGGATTCAATGGATCTGTTCCTCGGTCTGCTCAGGGAAGCGTCTTTTTCGCCTGATGTCAGGGAGATCCGCATAACCGTATACCGGCTTGCATCAAATCCAAAGATAGCGGACTATCTTATATACGCCGCAAGAACAGGCAAGAAGGTAAGAGCAGTGCTTGAGCTGCGTGCAAGATTCGATGAAGAAAAGAATCTTGCGTGGGCAGAGAAGCTCTCCGCAGCAGGGTGCAGGGTATATTACGGTACCGATAAGTACAAAGTCCATTCCAAGCTGTGCCAGATAGTGATGGAAAGCACAACGAAAGAAGGCAAGCCTGAAAAGAGTTACATAACCCAGATATCTACCGGAAATTATAATGAAAAGACAGCCCGCCAGTATACTGATCTGTCACTTATCACATACGATCAGGAAATAGGAAAGGCTGTGTCCAGGCTGTTCAGGGACATCTGCAAGGACCGCGTTGCCGGAAAGGAGAGAAGTTACTCTCCGCTCGCAGTCTCACCCGTAAGCATGCGGAAAGAACTTATGAGACTCATACGCCGTGAGACAAGGAAGGGAAAGTCGGGAAGAATATTCTTTAAGATAAACTCTCTCACTGACGAGGACATGATAGAGGCACTTATGGAAGCTTCCTGTGCCGGCTGTCAGGTGCGCATGATAGTACGCGGCATCTGCTGCATGCTTCCGGGAATTGAGGGATGCACTGAAAACGTGTGCATAGTTAATAAGGTCGGAAGGTTCCTCGAACATTCAAGAGTGTATATTTTCGGCAGCGGAATAGATGAAGTGATGTATATTTCTTCGGCGGATCTTATGAAAAGGAACCTTGACAGAAGAGTAGAGGTGGCATGCCCGGTAAACAGCGGCAAAATAAGAGACCGCATACGGGCGATCATGCAAGAAGTGTACTGCGATACGGAAAAAGGCCGGGTCATGATGCCTGACGGCACATATGCGGTCAAACCGGTTTACAGATAAAAAGATGCCGGTCACAGACCGGCATCTTTCAATGTATGTTTCTTTTTCTTTTTTCTATTTCCGCATCATCAGGGAAGTGCAGGGTATGTCCGTCTTCATCACGGTACTTTGCGTTCCCATCCTCAGCTTCATCCTCGTCTTCGTCATCTATGACCGTATAATTCGCACCTTTCTTCATCTGATCAAACTTTTCAAAGACATGAGGATAGCGCTCGCGCACGGTGCGAGTGTCTTTCTCTTCGCTCTGTCCGTATTTTACAAGAGCGTAGATCACTATTCCTATTACGACTATGATCCCGAGAATTATCAGCGGCATAAGATCCTCCTTTTTTGATGCAATTATTCTATACTTTGACAGTCAGGCGGTCAATGACAACTTATGCCCTGAAACAGTCTGATATGCGTAAAAATGGGGATTTTATTTGATCAAAAGAGTTTCAAATCAGCGCTGCGTTATGGTAAAATAACTGGGTTGTAAATCAAGAAACAGGAGATAGAGAACATGTTTGAAAATCTTTCTGATAAGCCTGTAGCTGATTATCAGGCAGAACAGATCAAAAAATGGAACGAGCTGGACATGCTCAGCCTCTGCGTCAAGGCAAGAGAAGGCGCTCCGTCATTCGTATTTTACGAAGGTCCGCCTACAGCAAACGGCAAGCCGGGCATCCACCATATGATGGCAAGAACCCTTAAGGATTCCATCAACAGATATAAGACCATGAAGGGATTCCAGGTAAAGCGTAAAGGCGGCTGGGATACTCACGGCCTTCCGGTAGAGATCGAGGTAGAGAAGCAGCTCGGCTTCAGCGGCAAGCAGAATATCGAGAAATACGGAATCAGGGAATTCAACGAGAAATGCCGCGAATCCGTATTCAAGTACACACAGATGTGGACCGACATGTCCGAGAAGATGGCATATCTCGCGGACATGGAAGATCCGTATATCACATATAAAAACGATTACATCGAGACAGGCTGGTGGATCATCAAGAACGCCTTCGATAAGGGACTTGTCTATGAAGGCTACAAGATCCTGCCGTACTGCCCGCGCTGCGGAACGGGACTGGCTTCTCACGAGGTAGCTCAGGGATATAAGGACATAAAGGTCAACACTCTGACTTGCAAGTTCAGAAGAACGGGTGTGGATCACGACAACGAGTACTTCCTCGCATGGACGACAACACCTTGGACACTTGCTTCCAACATCGCGCTGACGGTCGGACCTGATGTCGACTACGTGAAGTGCCTTATGAAAGACGGCGAAAACAAGGGCAATCTTCTGTGGGTAGCTGAGGCTCTCGCAGACAAGGTCCTCGCAGGAGAAGACTACGAAGTGGTCGAAACAGTCAAGGGCCGTGACATGGAGTACTGGACGTACGAGCAGATCGAACCGTTCTGCGTACCTGAAAAAGGCAAGAATGCGTTCATAGTGACATGCATGGATTATGTCAGCACTGAAGACGGTACGGGCATTGTACACACAGCTCCTGCCTTCGGTGAGGACGACTACAACTGCGGACGCAAGTACGATCTTGCTGTACTGCAGCCTGTCGATGAAAGAGGCTGCTATACCGAGACACCTTGGGCGGGAAGATTCGTCATGGAAGACGGTCTCGATGTCGATATCATCAAATACCTGGCCCAGGATGACAAGATCTATGCAAAGCAGAAGATGGAGCACGCTTATCCTCACTGCTGGAGATGCGGTACTCCGCTCGTATACTACGCTAACAAGTCGTGGTACATCGAGATGACAAAGCTGAAGGATCAGCTTGTAGCAAATAACAATACGGTCAGCTGGTACCCGCCTTACGTGGGCGAGAAGAGATTCGGCAACTGGCTCGAGGACGTAAAGGACTGGGCTATCTCCAGATCGAGATACTGGGGAACACCGATCCCTATCTGGAAGTGTGAATGCGGTCATCTGCACTGCATAGGATCGCGCGAGCAGCTGATAGCTGACGCAGAGCAGGATATCGATATGAGCATCGAACTCCACAGACCGTATGTTGACGACGTAACCATCAAGTGTCCTGAGTGCGGAAAGAGCATGCACAGGATCCCTGAAGTAATGGACTGCTGGTTCGACTCCGGAGCCATGCCTTTCGCTCAGTGGCATTATCCGTTCGAGAACGCTGACCATTTCGACGGAGAACTTTTCCCTGCGGATTTCATCTGCGAAGGCATCGACCAGACCAGAGGCTGGTTCTATTCACTCATGGCGATATCCACTATCGTCAAGGGATGCGCACCGTACAGGAACGTTCTCGTAAACGACCTGATCCTCGACAAGAACGGCAAGAAGATGTCGAAGCATGTAGGAAACACTGTAAATCCGTTCGACATGATGGAAAAATACGGCGCCGATGCTCTCAGATGGTATCTGGTGTACGGATCACCTGCGTGGACTCCTACAAAGTTTGACGAAGACGGCATCAGAGAGGTTATCAGCAAGGTATTCAGCACACTGAGAAACACATATAACTTCTTCTGCCTTTACGCAAACATCGACAAGGTTGAACTCAGACATCTCGACGTGCCTTACAGCGACAGACCTGAACTTGACAGATGGATAATCTCCAAGTACAACAGGCTCATCAACACGACGACAGAGGCCATGGACGAGTATGACCACATGAGGACAGTCAGGGCGATCGGCGAATTCATCGACGGAGATCTCTCGAACTGGTATATCAGAAGAGCAAGAAGAAGATTCTTCGCTGAAGGCGAAGGGGACGGCATGTCGGTCGACAAGAGGGCAGCGTATGCCACTACTTACGAAGTACTGACAGGCGTTTCGAAGATGATGGCTCCTATAGCGCCGTTCATCTCTGACGAGATCTATACAAAACTCACGGGTGAGACGACAGTCCACACCGCTTACTATCCTGAAGCGGACGAAAGCCTTATCGATGACCGCACCGAAGAAAGAATGGATCTTGTAAAGGTGCTGGTCAACCTCGGACGCAGCACAAGAGAGCAGGAGAAACTCAAGGTACGTCAGCCGCTCAGCAAAGTCATCGTTGACGGAAGCTACAGAGACGTGATCGGAGACCTCACTGATCTCATAATGGAAGAGCTCAACGTACACGAAGTGCAGTTCGAGGATGAACTCGACAAGTACATGGATTTCAGCATCAAGCCGAACTTCAGGGCTGCCGGTCCTGTTCTCGGAAAGAACGTAAAGGAATTCGGAAGCAAGCTTGCGCAGGCTGATGCAAAGGAAATGATCTCAGCACTCAATGAGGGCCCGGTGAAGATGACTCTCGGAGGACAGGAATTCGATATCACAGAGGACCTGGTAGATGTAAGGATATCGTCCAAGGAAGGCTTCGTCGTAGGAATGGACAACAATGTGTTCACCATCCTTGACACGACACTCACACCTGAACTCATCGAACAGGGCTATGTGCGCGAGGTCATCTCCAAGATCCAGCAGCTCCGTAAGCTGGCTGACTTCGAGATGATGGACGAGATAAAGATCTACATGAATGCTGATGAAGAGATCGGCGCTGCTGTGGAAAGAGCAAGAGACTTCATCATGGACGAGACCATCGCGGTTGCCATTGAAGCAGGTGAAGAGCTTCCTGTATTCGATATCAATGGTCACAAGACCGGTCTCGCAGTAGAGAGAATAAAGTAATTTACACACCGTTGCCTGTGGACGCTGACACACCACAGGCAACAGTTTTTTGAGAAGACATGAACAAAGAAGCAGGCAAAAAGAATATCCTTGATTATCTTCCTGAGGAGCTGGAGGCTGTCATTGCTGAACTCGGAGAAAAGAAGTTCAGGGCGGCTCAGATATTCGGTTGGCTTGCAAAGGGCGTTACAGGATTCGATGACATGAAGAACGTTCCTGCGCCGCTTAGAGCAGAACTTGCTGAGAAGTATTACATCGGTCTGCCTGAGGCTGTCCGCAGACAGTCGTCCGTGGACGGCACGGTAAAATGTCTTTTTGAGTTCGCGGACGGAACGCAGATAGAATCGGTCTTCATGAAGTATGAATACGGAAATTCCATATGCATCTCTTCACAGTCGGGATGCCGCATGGGATGCACGTTCTGCGCTTCCACCATGGACGGACTTGACCGCAGCCTGACAGGCGGCGAAATGTTAGCTCAGGTGCTGGCCATGAGAAACCTGACAGGTGAGGACATCGGTCACATAGTCGTGATGGGCATGGGAGAACCTTTTGATAACTACGAAGAACTTTCGAGGTTCATAAACCTGATACACGACAAAAAAGGATACGGCCTCGGCCTCCGCAACATTACCGTTTCGACCTGCGGACTCATTCCGAAGATCAGGCTGTTCGCGGAAGACTTTCCTCAGGTGAACCTCGCTGTGTCACTTCACGCGCCGAATCAGAAGCTGAGGGAGCAGACCATGCCGGTCGCAAAAAAATACGATTATGACGCGTTGCTGAAAACCTGCAGGGAATATACCGTTCTTACGGGCAGACGTGTCACTTTTGAGTATGCCGTTATCGACGGCGTAAATGACAGTCCGGAATGCGCTAAGGAACTCGCATCAAGAATGAAAGGCTGGCTGTCCCACGTGAACCTCATACCGCTGAACGAGGTAAGGGGCAGAAAGTATAAGACCGCCAATGAAAAGAGTGTTGCAGCCTTTAAAAAGATCCTTGAAAGCAATGGCGTGGCTGTCACTGTAAGGCGGACACTTGGGAGCGATATAGATGCTGCCTGCGGCCAGCTCAGAAGAAACCGGTAATACGCTGAAAATAACTATATACAGTATACGGAGCATTGCTGCTCCGTTTTATATTGTGTACATGGGCAAATTTCAGAAGCCTGCAGGCGTATTTTATGATATAATATATTGATTATTTATGTAATGAATGTGATTTGATAGATAACTATGTGCATTTGAATAAATAAGAGGGATTTCGGAGGTTACTTATGAAGATCTTGATTGACGGTATGGGCGGAGATTACGCTCCTGAAGAGATAGTAAAAGGAGCGATCAGGGCTGCGTCTGAAATAAGCGAAACTGTTGTCATCATCGGTCCTGAAGATGCTATTAATGATCAGCTAAGGGCCAACAGGTGGAAGGGCGATAATATCGAAGTCGTTGATGCTACTGAGGTAATAACCAATAATGAACATCCCGCGATGGCTGTCAGAAAGAAAAAGGATTCGACCATCGTCAAAGGCATGAACATGCTTAATACTGGTGAAGCGGATGTCTTTATTTCGGGCGGAAGCACGGGAGCTCTGCTTGCAGGAGGACTCGTTACGCTGGGCCGTATCAAAGGCATAAAGAGACCTGCGATCGCAGCCTGGTTCCCACGCGCCGGAAAAGAAGGAGTATCACTTCTTCTCGACTGCGGAGCCAGTGTGGAAGCAAAGCCTGAATACATTTATCAGTACGGCATAATGGGAAGCATATTCGTAAAAGGCATCACAGGAAACGAGGCCCCGGTTGTAAAACTGCTGAATGTAGGAGCTGAAGAAGGCAAGGGAGACGATCTTCACAAGACGGCGTATGACATGCTAAAGGCAAGTAACCTTAACTTCCAGGGCAATATCGAAGCAAGAGATGTCATATTCGGCGAGACAGACGTAGTAGTCACAGATGGTTTCAGCGGCAACATCTATCTCAAGAGCAGTGAGGGCATGAGCCTTGCCATCATGGGCGAGTTCAAGCATAAGCTGACTGAAGGCATTATCGCAAAGGCCGGAGCGATGCTCGCATACAGCAAGATAAAAGAGATAAAACAGGTCTTCGACTACTCTGACGCAGGCGGGGCTCCGATACTCGGACTCAAGGGCGCCGTGCTCAAGATACACGGAAATTCGAAGGCGACTGAAGTATACTATGCTATCCACAGAGCGGTAGACTATGTGGACAACGACATAACTGGCATGATAGCTGAGGCTATCGGAAACAGCGAGGAACTCGCAAAAAAAGGAGAAGAATAATGGCGCAGGCCGTTGACCTTGAAAAATTATATAACCTGATCGGATACCGCTTCAGAAATGAGAAACTCGTAAAAACTGCGCTTACTCACAGTTCATACGCTTCCGAGCATAAACTCGGATATGAGAGAAACAATGAGAGGCTTGAGTTTATCGGAGACGCATATGTCGACGCGGTAGTCGGAGCAAGACTCTTTGAGATAATGAGTTCGGCGCATGAAGGCATCCTTTCGAGATGCAGGGCAGACGTTGTATGCGAGGACTCGCTGGCAGGGACTGCTCTGGAGATGGGACTCGGTGAGTTTCTCTATCTTGGTAAAGGTGAGGAAGCAAGCGGCGGAAGGAACAAGGCGTCCATACTTGCAGACGCTTTTGAGGCCCTTGTGGGAGCGATAATACTTGATGGAGGCTATGAGGCAGGCCGGGATATAATACTCCGGCTGCTTGACAGGCGCATCACTCTGGGCGCACAGGGAAAACTGAACAAGGATTACAAGACAAAACTCCAGGAGAAGCTTCAGGAAGCAGATCACAACGTGAAGATCGACTATCGCAAGGTGGCGGAGTCCGGTCCGGATCACAATAAGACATTTACGATCGAAGTGGAAATAAACGGAAAGACAGCAGGAAGAGGCACAGGTCAGAGCAAGGCCAAAGCTGAGCAGGCTGCAGCAGAAGATGCACTTTCGAAGGGAGTATAGCAGTTGTATTTTAAAAGGATAGAAATGCAGGGGTTCAAATCATTTGCAGACCCTGTGACTATAGATCTGAATGACGGCGTGACCTGCATCATAGGTCCGAACGGCAGCGGAAAGAGCAACATCTCTGATGCGCTCAGATGGGTTCTCGGTGAGCAGAGTTCAAAACAGCTCCGCGGTTCCAAGATGCAGGACGTTATTTTTGCGGGAACAGCGACAAGAAAGCCTAAGGGCATGGCCGAGGTAACTCTTGTCATTGACAATTCCGGCGGCATACTGCCGCTCGAGTATAACGAGGTAGCCGTCACAAGGCGCATGTTCCGTTCAGGAGAAAGTGAGTATCTCATTAACGGAAATCAGTGCAGGCTGAGAGACATACGCGAACTCTTCATGGATACCGGTATCGGTGTCGAAGGATACTCGATAATCGGCCAGGGAAAGATCGCGGACATAGTAAGCACAAGACCTGAGAACAGACGGCAGATATTCGAGGAAGCCGCGGGAGTAGTGCTCTATAAGAGCAGAAAGAGCGAGGCGGAAAACAAGCTGAAAGCCGCTGCTGTAGACCTCGACAGAGTCAGGGATATCATAGCCGAGATAGAAGGGCGAATCGGAGGACTGAAGGAGGATTCCGAGAAGGCCACTGAGTACATAGGCCTCAGAGACAGATATAAAACGCTCGGAATAAATATTATCCTTCATAATCTGAGTAATCTGGAGATCAGTGTACGTGAAGGCAGAGAAGAACTCGAAGCTCTTCAGGACCGCCTCGACCTTACAACAGCCAAACTGGCAGATACAGAAGAGAAAATCGAGGCAATCAGAGACAGCGAATCGGATCTTAATGAGGAATTCGGCAGTACCAATGCAAGACTCCTCGAGGCGATCGATGAGCTGGCTGACATAACGAGCGGAGGCAAGCTCAATAAAGAGCGTCTCGCCAATATAGAGAAGGAACTGGCAAGACTCGAGGAGGATCTGTCCTCGGCAAACGAAAGACTCGGGACTGAAAGAGCTGAACTGGTCAGGCTCGAAGAGGGTGAGCAGGCAATGAACCGCGACATGGATAAGCTCAGAAGTGAGCTTGAAAACGCGGTCATGAAGTTCAATGAAGATACGCGCAGATCATCCTCGATATCGATCCAGACAGAGGAAATAAAAGGCAGACTGATCGACATCAACCATAAGAATGTAAACAGAAATGCCGAGATAAAGACTCTCAGCAACTATAAAACCACTCTTGAGGAGCGCAAAGAGACTCTGAAGGAGGAATTCGAGACAAGAGACAGGACAGATACCGAAAACAGAAACAACCTGAAGCTCATAGAGCATAAGATAGCGGATAATGAAGCAGCCCTGAAAGAGAAAAAGGCCGAGCTGGATAAAATTAACGATAATATTGTTACCGTTGCATCTGGGATAGAGAAAAATATCAAGGAAGCGGATGAAATCTCTGTCAGATGCAATCAGGCTATCGCACGCCGCAGCACCATCGAAGAGATGGAAGCCAATTACGAGGGCTACAATAACGCGGTCAGATCGGTCATGAACGCCGGACGCAAGGGGATAATCGGCACAGTTTCCGATATCATTGATGTTCCGGTCGGATTTGAGACAGCTGTCGAGACCGCGCTGGGCAACTCCCTGCAGAACATCGTCTGTGAAGATGATGATTCCGCAAAGGGGACCATCGAATGGCTGAAGCAGACAGGTCTTGGAAGAGCTACATTCCTTCCTGTCAGGTCAGTTAGAGCCGACAGACTCAGGGTAAGAGAGAGTGTCAGTTCCGCTCCGGGATACATAGGAATAGCTTCTGAAATGGTAGGCTGCGATGAACGGTACAGAGAGATCGTCGATTACCTGCTCTGCAGAGTGATCATTGCAGACAACATGGAAAAGGCCATTCGTATCTCCAAGATGGATATAGGCGGCTTCAGGATCGTTACCAAGGACGGAGAAGTCATAAACGCGTTCGGAGCCATTACCGGCGGAAGATATAAGAACAGAACGGCAAATCTTCTCGATCGTAAAAAAGAGATCAGCACTCTCAAGGCGAAGATCTCGGATTACAATGCGATGACGGCTGAACTTATTGCTTCCAGAGAAAAACTTGATGAAAAGAGAGCCGGACTGCGTGCAGAGAGAGATACCCTCCGTGCGGAAATCACGGAGCTGGATATTGCCGGAAACGTTCTCAGAGCCGATAAGGAGCACGCAGAGTCTCTCGTAAGGGAGGACGAAGGTGCTGCTGAAAGGTTCAGATCAAGCATGGAGACTCTCGAATCGGATATCGGAAGAGCCGACGCAATGATAGCCGCCCATAAAAAAAGCATCGAAGAGGCAGAAAAGGAATATGCTGAAGCTGAAGCAAAAGCAGAAGCGCTCATGCAGGAAGCTGAAGACATCAGACCTGTCATCGAGCAGGATAACGAAGCGATCGTTGCTCTCAAGGTAAAAATCGGTGAGAGCGAGTCAAGAATGCTTGCTGACAATGAGATGATAGAACGTGTCAGAGACGATGTTACCGAACTTGAGGCAGCAGTTGAAGACAATCTTGCCCTCAGGCAGGAACTCAGTGCAGACCGTGAAAGACTAACGACCTCAAGTGCGGAATCCGGAGATCTTGAACGCGCGCTCAGTCAGGAAAAAGCAGAACTCGAAGAAAAGATAGCGGATATCACCTCCAGACTCGAGGACGGACGCAGCAGAAGCGAATCACTTCTGGCATCCCAGAAGAAGGACAGGGAGGAACTTGAGACAGTCCGTGATGAAAGATACAAACTTGAAGTCAGGACCGCCAGAAACGAGACTCTTCTCGATACTCAGAAAGACAAGCTGTGGGATGAGTTCGAAGTTTCATATGCTGAAGCTCTCGACATGAAAGATGAGAATTTCGCGATAACGGCAGGAAACCGCGAGTCAAGAGAGATAAGACTCCGCCTTGCTGAACTCGGTGATGTCAATGTCGGAGCGATCGAGGAGTATAAGGCTGTAAGCAAGAGATATGAGTTCATGACAGCCCAGGAGGCAGACCTTACGAAAGCCATGAATGAGCTGAACGAAATCATCTCAAACATGGATAAGACCATAAGGACAAAGTTCAAGGAGAACTTCGACCGGGTCGTAGTCAACTTTGAAGAATCATTCAAGGAACTCTTCGGCGGAGGATACGCAGAACTCAGGCTCGAGGATGAGACAAAGCCGCTTGAATCAGGCATAGAGATAACAGCTCAGCCGCCGGGAAAGAAACTGAAAAACATCAATCTGCTCTCCGGAGGCGAAAAGACACTGACAGCTATAGCACTTATGTTTGCCGTACTTAAGGCAAAGCCGACACCGTTCGTCATACTTGACGAGGTAGAAGCTGCTCTTGATGAAGTGAATATCGAAAGGTTCTCGGATTATCTCAAGAATTTCGATAACATACAGTTCGCACTCATTACACACCAGAAGGCGACCATGGAGCATGCCGATGTGCTTTACGGTGTAACGATGCCGGAGCAGGGCATTTCACGCATGCTGTCACTCAAACTGGGCGATGAATTCGACCCGGAAGGACTTGAATAGAAGGAGACCGATAAATGGCACTGTTTGAAAAGAAATCAGTATTCCGTAAGTTCATCGACTCGATAACGATGGCAGTCTACGATAATCCGGAACTCGGTCCGGAGTTCCTCGAACAGCTCGAGGAATCCCTTGTAATGGCCGATGTCGGAATAGAGACATCTGACAAGATAATCGATGAACTGAATAAAGCCATCAACTATAAGTACATAACCAGAGAACGCGAGATCAAGAAAGAACTTTCACGCATACTCGAAGAGATGATGGATAAGGGAGAGCGCAATCTCATGAAAAACGAGTATCCGCTCATCATCCTTATGATAGGCATCAACGGAGGAGGCAAGACGACGACGATCGCTAAACTGGCCCACATGTACAAGAAGCGGGGAAAGAGCGTCATGCTGGCTGCAGCAGATACTTTCCGTGCGGCAGCTGCCGAACAGCTCCAGCTCTGGGGCGACAGAGTGGGAGTCAGGGTGATCCGCCGTGAGGAGGGGACCGATCCTACTGCAGTCATCTACGATGCAATACAGTCAGCAAAGGCCAACAACATCGACGTGCTTATCTGCGATACGGCAGGAAGACTCCAGAACAAAGTAAACCTCATGAGGGAACTTGAGAAGATGAGCAAAGTCATCTCCAGAGAGTATCCGGAGGCAGCCAGAGAGAATCTTCTTGTTGTCGACGCAACGACCGGTAAGAACGCCGTAAGTCAGGCTGAAGAGTTCAACAGCATCGCGGACATCACGGGCATAGTGCTGACCAAGATGGACGGCACAGCCAGAGGAGGCATCACTATAACGATCACAGACGAGTTCGACATGCCGATCAAGTTCCTCGGCGTAGGAGAAAAGATGGACGATCTCGAACCGTTCAACGCACACGATTTTGTGGAGGGTATATTCGATGAGTAAGCCTATTCTTGCAATAGTAGGAAGGCCGAATGTAGGCAAATCAACATTTTTTAACCGTCTGATCGGCGAAAGACGCGCGATAGTCGAAGATGTGCCGGGAGTTACACGCGACAGGATCTATGCCGAGACTGAGTGGAACGGCAAGGAATTCGCTGTCATAGATACAGGCGGCATCGAAGTCCGTACTGATGACACCATCCGCTCTCAGATGAGAGACCAGGCTATCATGGCAATGGACATGGCAGATGTCATCTGCTTTATGGTAGACGGAAAAGAAGGCCTTACGACAGCTGACAGCGAGGTAGCTGATCTGCTGCGCCGTACCGGCAAGGAGGTCATACTTGTCGTCAACAAGGTGGACTCTCCGTCAAAGGCTTATGAGATCATTCTTGACTTCTACGAACTCGGATTCGGAGAGCCTGTTCCTATCAGCGCCGCAAACATGACAAATATCGGCGATCTTCTCGACAGGATCGTGGAAGGATTCCCTGAAGATTCGTTCGGAAGAGTAGACGAAAGTGTTCATATCGCTATTATAGGAAAACCGAATGTGGGCAAGTCATCGCTTGTAAATGCACTTACCAGGCAGAAGAGAGTGATCGTTTCGCCTATAGCGGGAACTACCCGCGATACAATTGATACTCCTTTCACATATAAAGACAGGGAGTACACTCTTATCGATACGGCAGGACTCCGTAAAAAGAGCAAGGTGAACGATTCGATAGAGAGATTCAGCGTTGTACGGGCAATTGCTGCGATCGAACGCTGTGACATATGCGTTCTTATGATCGATGCGGTGGAAGGTCTCACCGAGCAGGATAAAAAGATCGCCGGATATGCGCATGAGGCGGGCAAGGGACTTCTCATAGTCGTGAACAAGTGGGATCTCATAGAAAAAGAGACGAATACGATGCGCGACTTTGAGAGAAAGATCAAAGGCGAGCTCCTGTTCGCGTCATATGCTCCTGTAGTGTTCACATCTGTCATAAACAAGCAGAGAATATTCGACATAATCGACAAATGCTCACGCATTGCCGATGCCAGAAGCGTCCGCATAACCACGGGAAGGCTCAACAGCATAATAGAAGATGCGGTCATGATGAGGCAGCCGCCATCGGACAAGGGCCGCAGGCTGAAGATATACTATGCAACACAGATCGGCACAAAACCGCCGCTGTTCTCATTCAGCATAAATGACAGAGAACTCATGCATTTCTCTTATGCGAGATATCTTGAGAACAAGATACGTGAAGCATTTGATTTTGAAGGTACATCGATAAAATTTGTCTGGAGTGAAAGAAGAGGTGAACGCAAATGAGCAGCACAGCACTGAGGCTCGTTATCATAGGGATCGCCGCTTATGCCCTGGGAAACATTAATCCTTCGATAATCATAGGAAAGCTAAAGGGCATAGACATCCGTAAGGAAGGCAGCGGAAACGCCGGCATGACCAACACTATCAGAGTCATGGGAATCGGCGCAGGCATCACTGTTTTCGTAGTAGATGTCCTGAAGGCGTTTGCAGCGGTAAAGATCGGAATCAGTTTCGGAGGAAAGTACGGGGCAATGATTGCCTTTGCATGCGTGATACTCGGACACTGCTTCCCTGCAGTCTTCGGATTCAAGGGAGGAAAAGGTGTTGCTTCCGCATTCGGCGCTGCGCTTGCACTCAACTGGCCAAGCGCACTGCTGGCTCTGCTTGCGGCCGGAGTGCTGTTCGGGATCACCCGAAGGATGTCCATAGCGTCTCTCGTTGGCGCGCTGGCATATCCGGTGCTTGTGTGGCACTTTGCTCCGGATTACCTGTACTTTGCAATAGGAGCCGCGGCATTTCTAATGTTGATGCATATGGCCAACATCAAGAGGATAGCAAAGGGCGAAGAAAAACCTCTCACGATCGGAGGCGGCAATAAATCAGACGAAAAGGAGCAGACAAAATGAAAGCAATAGATTATTATGCCGAAGTAAGCGTACCGGATCTTGGAGACAAAGCGCTTGATGTAGCTGTTATAGGAAGCGGCTCTTTCGGCACGGCAATGGCCAACCTCATCGTCCATAACGGACACAGAGTTACGGTCTACGGCCGGAACAAGGCTTTTCTTGAGGCGATGAAGGAGACCCGCATCAACAGCAGGTATCTGCCTGATGTGCTGCTCAGTGATAAACTCGAATATACAAATGATCTGGGCGAAGCTGTAAAAGACAAGGATATTGTAGTATTCGCGGTCCCTGCACAGACTTTCAGACAGGTATCGGCTGATGCTTCTCCGTATCTTGCAGACGGCACAATAGTGGTCAACCTTGCAAAAGGAATAGAAAAGAATACGCTCAAAAGAATGAGTGAAGTAGCTGCCGAGACCATTCCGCAGGCAAGATATGTAGCCCTGTCAGGACCGACTCACGCAGAAGAGATAGTAATGAATGCTCCTGCGGGCATAGTGGCAGCATCGGCAGATCCTGAGGCTGCAAGGTTCGTTCAGGATGCTTTCATGTCAGAACAGCTTCGTATTTATACGCAGGATGACATGGTCGGAGTGGAGATCGCCGGGGCGGTAAAGAACGTTATAGCGATAGCGACCGGCATTTCAGACGGAATGAAACTCGGAAGCAACGCCAGAGCTGCGCTGATGACGCGTTCCGTACATGAAATAAAAAGACTCGGTCTCGAACTCGGAGCAAATGCAGAGACATTCTCGGGACTGGCAGGCATAGGGGATCTCATCGTTACGTGCGCAACCGACCTTTCAAGAAACAGACGATGCGGACTGATGATAGGACAGGGACTCAAGGCAGAAGAAGCGGTCGAAAAAGTAGGCTCAGTTGTAGAAGGTTACTATACAGCTGATGCGGTCTATGATCTCTCCCGCAAGCTCGGAGTCGAGATGCCGGTATGCATGGCAACCAGAGCAGTGCTCAAGGGGGAACTTGATCCCGGAAAAGCCGTCAGGATGCTGATGTCAAGAGAAAAGAAAGACGAGATTCAATGAGAAAGTATCACATAATCACATACGGATGTCAGATGAACGAGCATGACTCGGAGAATATAGCCGGTCTTCTCGAGGCAATGGATTATGAATACATAGATGATCCGTATAAGGCAGATGTTACTGTGATAAATACATGCAGTGTAAGGGAGAACGCTGACAAGCGTTTCTTCGGAACACTCGGACAATTCAAAAAGGTAAGAAAGAACAACCCGGGCTTCGTTCTTGCGGTCTGCGGGTGCATGCCTCAGCAGCCGAGAGTAGTGGCTGAGATCAACAAGCGTTTTTCGTGGGTAGACATTGTTTTTGGTACGCAGAACATAGCTCAGTTTCCGGAACTGCTCGAAGAAAGACTCAGGACCGGCCGGCGCATGCGTGCCATCATAGATAACAATCCGGATATAAGCGAAGAGGGCATGAAACCGGTCAGGATGCATCGCCACAAAGCCCTCGTCAACATCACATACGGCTGCAACAATTTCTGCACTTACTGCATCGTCCCGTATACGAGAGGACGCGAAAAAAGCCGCATGCTCAGTGATGTCTGCAATGAAATAAAGGACCTTGCTTCCGACGGAGTCATAGAAGTCATGCTTCTCGGGCAGAACGTCGACTCATACAGGGATGCCGCGGGACACAGTTTCGCGGATCTCATAAAGGCGGTCAATGACATAGAAGGGATAGAGCGCATAAGATTCATGACTTCTCATCCGAAAGACATTTCCGATGAGATGATCGAATGCTTTAAAACATGCGAAAAGCTGTGTCATAATATCCATCTTCCGGTACAGTCAGGAAGCGACAGGATACTGAAGCGCATGAACCGTCATTACGACAGAGAAACATACCTCGAAATCGTTGATAAACTGAGAAGGACTGCTCCAGACATCACGATATCCACTGACATCATAGTCGGATTCCCGGGGGAAACGGACGAGGATTTCGAGGACACGCTGGATATCGCCAGAAAAGTAGAGTACGACTCGGCTTTCACGTTCATATATTCGCCGAGAGAAGGAACTCCCGCTGCCAGATTTGCCGATCAGGTACCTGAAAAGCTGTGTCATGAGAGGTTCGACAGGCTCGTGGATGTGATGAATGAGATCAGCCTTAAGAAAAACCAGGCTTATAAGGGAAAGATATGCGAGGTGATAGCTGAAGGTGTAAGCCGCAGTGATGATAACGTGCTTGCCGGCAGGACTGACGGCTTCAAACTCGTCAATTTCACTTCTGAAAAAAGTCCTGAGCAGCTAATGGGACGGATAGTAAGGGTGGAGATCACGGAAAGCAAAACATTCAGTCTTGAGGGAAGAGAAGTTCAATGACAGTTTTACTGGAACAATTCCTGCAGTTTTTCACATTGTCACATGTCATGGTCATCATATATGTCCTCAATGCGCTCATAGCGCTGGGACTGATATTCTTTGATGACTCGAAATCGCCTTCGGCTACAATGGCATGGATAATGGTGCTGTTCATGGTGCCGGCAGCCGGACTCTTTCTGTATCTTATCCTGTCGCAGAATATTGCCAGACAGCAGATCTTTAGAATGACAGAGGAAGAGACCGAGGGCAAGAATACATTGCTCGTATGGCAGAAAGAAGCTGTCAAGCAGAGCATGCCTGTAGATGATGACGACGTGACCGGCAGATGGAGAGACATGATAAGCATGAATCTCGATTATGCCGATTCGTTTCTCACGGCAAATGACAGTGTTGAGATCATTACCGACGGAAAGGAAATGTTCGAGAGACTCTGCAGTGACATTGAGAACGCGAAGTATACGGTCAAGCTGTGCTATTTTATCGTCAAGGACGACTTCGTAGGAAAGAGGCTCATTGAACTCCTTACCAGAAAAGCAAAGGAAGGCGTAAAGGTAAGGCTTCTGGTGGACGCGCTCGGCAGCCGGAGCATCGGTCATGCTGACCTAAGGGCCTTCAGAAAAGCAGGCGGAAGCTACGCGTTCTTCTTCAAGCCCTTGCTGAGGCACCTGTACTTCAGGATAAATTACCGCAATCACCGCAAGCTTGCGGTCATTGACAACGAGATCGGCTATATCGGCGGCTATAATATCGCGAAAGAGTATCTGGGGTATAAGAAAAAGTTCGGATACTGGAGAGATACACAGCTGATAATAAAAGGAAATGCCCTGGCCACTCTGAACGAACGCTTTTACATGGACTGGAAGTACGCCGCGAAAGAAGACGTAGACATTATTGACAGGTCTGTAAAATACGCTTTCAAGGCACAGACCGGAGACATTCCGGTACAGATAGTATCGTGCGGACCTGAGTCCGAAAAAGAAGAAATAAAGATGGCATTCATGAAGATGATCACGAATGCCAGAAAGAACATTTATATTCAGACTCCGTATCTGGTTCCAGATGAACCGATGATGGAATCGCTGCGGATGGCGGCGAGATCCGGGATCGATGTAAGGATAATGATACCGTGCATGCCTGACCATCCTTTTGTTTACAGAACAACGCTATATAACGCAGGAAGGCTCATAAAAGAGGGCGCAAAGATATACATCTATGAAAACGGATTCCTGCATGCAAAGACTCTCAGCGTAGATGGTGAAGTCTGCACGGCAGGATCCTGCAATTTCGACATACGCAGCTTCAGACTGAATTTCGAGTCAAATGCTTTCATATATGACAGGGACGTTACTGAAGATATGGACTCCAGATTCACGGAAGATATCAAACTCTCACGTCCGTACACACAGGAGGACAGGGACCGCATTTCCGGCTTTGAAAAGGCTGCCGAATCGATATCCAGGCTTCTCACGGAGATACTGTAGATCCTGAAAAAAGAAAGGAAAAGGAACGCTAAATTGAACGCAGACATGATAATCACAAAAATACTGATGCTTCCGGGCATAATGATCGGACTCAGCTTTCATGAGTTTGCTCACGCCTGGGTCTCTGACAGACTGGGCGATCCGACGCCGAGAAGGCAGGGCAGAGTAACCGTAAATCCTCTTGCCCACATAGACTGGATAGGGTTTCTGGCGCTTCTTCTTGTCGGATTCGGCTGGGGAAAACCCGTGCAGATAGATCCGGGCTATTACAAACACAGAAGGAGAGACGAATTCCTCGTGGCAATTGCCGGCGTTACCATGAACCTGATCCTCGCGATAGCGTTCTCGATACCGGCAAAAGCGATGGTGAAAATGTTCGGCAGCGCTGTGTCGTCCGATCTCATTTACAATATTTATCTGATGCTGTTCTACATCGTCTCGATAAATGTAGTTCTGATGATATTCAATCTCATACCTTGTCCGCCTCTTGACGGATGGGGAATAATAACCCAGCTCTTCGGGCTCGACAGATACAGCTGGTGGTATAAGGTCTACCAGTACGGAACGTGGATCCTGCTCGCGCTGATAGTTTTCAACGTGACTGACCTGATACTTACTCCGCTTGTATCCATGATACTCGGAGTATTGTTATAGAAACAAAGAGGCAGCAGCTCATAACTGCTGCCTGTCTGATATTAAAGGAAAAACATGAACAGACTTATACCCGATGAATATATCCCTGAGATACTGGACAGGCTGGAGATCATGCACCCTGAAGCCGCATGCGCGCTGGACTTCGGTACGCGTTTTCAGCTGCTTTCCGCGGTGATGCTGTCAGCTCAGACCACTGATGTATCAGTAAACAAAGTGACTCCGGTTCTCTTCAGCAGGTATCCGACACCGGAAGCTATGGCTGAGGCCGATCCGCAGGATATTCAGGAGATCATAAAGACCATAGGACTTTACAAGAATAAATCAAGGAACATAGTCGCGCTTGCGAAGATGCTGGTATCAGATTGCGGCGGTGAAGTACCGGGAAACTTCAATGATCTTGTGAAGCTGCCGGGCGTCGGCCGCAAGACTGCAAATGTCGTGCTGGCGGAAGGATTCGGCCAGGCCCGCATAGCTGTTGACACACATGTATTCAGAGTATCCAACCGCATAGGACTGACATGCGCAAAGGATCCTGAAGGTGTCGAAAAAGGCCTGATGGAGAGGCTTCCTGAAGAACAGTGGTCGCGGACTCATCACCTCCTGATTTTCCATGGGCGAAAGGTGTGTCACGCCAGAAAGCCTGACTGCGAAAACTGCATGCTGACAGAGCGCTGCCTGCATTACATAAACGGAGGAAACAATTGAAATTTATACATCTGTCGGATCTGCATCTCGGAAAGAGAGTAAATGACTTTCCGATGACAGAGGATCAGAGATTCATACTGGAACGCATTCTGGAGATAATATACGAAGAAAAGCCACAGGCTGTGCTTATAGCCGGAGACATATATGACAAACCTCTCCCGCCGGCAGAAGCCGTGAGTCTTTTTGATGACTTCATAAGCCGTCTGAATGACATGGATACCGAAGTGTTCATAATAAGCGGAAACCACGATTCAGCAGAAAGACTGTCATTCGGTTCTCATATAATGGACAAGCAGGGCATACATTTTGCCGGGGGATATGATGGCAGCACGAGATGCTTCAGCATTGATGACGAATACGGAAAAGTGAATTTTTATATGCTGCCGTTCATAAAGCCTGTCCATGTGAGGCAGGCTTTCATTGATGATGACAAAGGCACGGGGATAGCGACATTCACTGAAGCGGTAAGCTTTGCAATTGAAAAGATGGGAGTAGATATTGATGAAAGGAATGTGCTTATGGCGCATCAGTTCGTTACAGGCGCAGCAAGATCGGATTCCGAAGACATTTCCGTAGGGGGACTCGATAACGTAGACAGCTCTGTGTTCAGCCCTTTTGATTATACGGCTCTCGGACATCTGCACGGGCCGCAGGCGGCAGGTGCAGAAAGCATAAGATACTGCGGTTCGCCGCTTAAATATTCATTCTCAGAAGCGGATCAGACCAAATCCGTAACTATTGTCGAAATGGGAAAAAAGACAGACGGCACATGCAAGACAGACATAAGAGTGTCAGAACTCGTCCCGCTGAGAGATATGAAAGTTCTGAGGGGAAAGTTCGGCGAGTTGACAGATAATTATTATATAAAACATATTAATACGAATGACTACATGCGTATTATCCTTACCGACGAAGAGGATGTGATAGGCGCTCTTGGTATCCTGAGAGCCATTTATCCCAACATCATGAGGCTCGACTACGATAATACCAGGACACGCGCGGCTGCGATCGTCCCTGATGCGGAAGGAGACGACGGAAGGACCCCGCTTGAGATATTCGCAGGCCTTTATAATGCTCAGAACGGCAAGGATATGGACGAAGAACAGACAGCCCTGATCAGCAGTCTTATAGAAAAAGTGTGGGGTGAAGAAAAATGAGACCACTGAGACTAAAGATGACGGGTTTCGGCCCGTACAGGGAATCAAATGTCATAGATATGGAGAGCCTCGGAAACGGCGGCCTGTATCTCATAACAGGAGATACAGGTGCCGGAAAGACTTATATTTTCGATGCAATAACTTATGCCCTTTACGGGGACATGAGCGGCTCGGGACGTGACAGCAAAAGTGTCAGGTCACAGTATTCCGCAGACGGTGAAAAGACTGAGGTGGAACTTGTATTCGAGTATTACGGTAATAAGTATACTGTGGTAAGGAATCCGGAATACAGCAGAGCAAAGAAGAGCGGAGAAGGATTCACAAAACAGCCTGCCGGAGCGACACTCATAAAACCGGACGGAAGCGTGGCAGATGGCACTTCAAAGGTCAATGAAGAGATCAGGAATATACTCGGGATAGACAAAGGGCAGTTCTGCAGTATCGCCATGATAGCTCAGGGCGAGTTCAGAAAAGTCCTGAATGCAGGCACGGATGAAAGGCAGAAACTGTTCAGAAAGCTGTTCAATACCCAGCCCTACAGCAGCCTTTCTGATGAACTGAAGGAACTGAGCCGTAAAAACCAGGAAAAGTACAATGAAGCCATACGGGACATCAGCAGACGCCTCTCGCCGGTAAGCTGCAGCTTCGATGAAACGATTTCATCAGAACTTGAAGAACTGAAAGACCGTTCGGAATCTGAATCAGCCATATCAGGAGAGATATGTGAGGTGCTCGTGTCCCTTATTGATTCGGGAAAAAGGGAGTACGATTCTGTAAGCGGGGAGATCTCATCGCTGGAAAAACGACTGACTGACTTAAACAATACAATAGCGCTTGCCAGGGACCACAGAAAGAATGCGCAGAGCCTTGAAAACGCGAGAAGGGATGTTCCGATCCTTGAGGAAGCCGGCAGAAAGGCAAAAGATGCGCTTGAAACGGCCAACGGAAAGAAACCTTATATAGAGCAGCTTAAGAGTGAGGCTTCCCTGATAGAGGCGTCAATGGCTTCATATGATGAACTTGACGCCATAAAGAATGAACTAAAAGACTTTGAACGCATACAGAAAGAAAAGGCAGAAGATCTTTCGGCAGCCCAAAACGAAACGGAAACGCTGAGAAAGAAACTGAAAGACAGCGAAGCCTTGCTTGAGGAAATAAAAAGTTCAGGCGAAGATCTTATAAAAGTCCGCGGAACTATCGAAAAAACAGGAAACCGCATAACATCCCTTGAAACGCTTATCAAAGATATCGAAGCCGCTTCACAGCTGGGCGATACGCTGAAAAAACAGCAGGATGATCTTAAGCCGATGCTGACTGAAGCGGAAAATCTTGAAAACGAACACAGCAGGATGGTCTCAGCCTATATGAGAGAACAGGCCGGAATACTTGCGGATTCACTCAAAGAGGGAGAACCTTGCCCTGTATGCGGCTCGGTCAGCCATCCTCATCCTGCTGAGCTCAGCGAGGACGCACCATCGGCTGATGAACTGGAAGAGATCAAGGAAAAAGCCGAAACTGCCAGAGAGAAGGCGACCGTGATGATGGGCAAGGCGCAGAAAACAAAAGGCAACCTTGATGCGGTCACTGCCAGAACAAAATCTTCCGCTTTGCGCGAAACGGGGACTGAAGACCTTCAGGATGCCTGTGAGTCTGCTAAAGCCGAAATCGGCACTCTCAATGAAGCTTTGCTGAAATCAAAGGCTGAGGAAAAAGAATTAAAGGAAAAAGCCGCAAGAGCTGAGGCTTTAAGTGCTTCAGTCCCTGAACTCAGGCAATCACTGGAAAATTCGGCTGCGAAAGAAAAGGAAATCGAGAAGGAAATCAGTGATTGCAGCGTATCGCAGGCTGCGTCTGAGGCGAGATATCAGCATGTAAGAAAAAATCTGGCTTATGACAGCAAGGAAGACGCGGAGAAGAGCAGGTCCGAAAAAGCCGCGGAAGCCGGGAGGCTCAGCGAGGACATAGAGAAAGCTTCAAGGGCTGTAAATGAATCCGCATCACTCATTCAGGCAAATGACGCGAGGATAAGAGAACTTGAAAACGTCGTTGCCGGATACAAGCCTGTCGACGAGGAGACTGCTGTTGAGGATAAGGCGTCGGCTGAAAGAGAAAAGGAAGCCCTGACAGAAAAAAACATTCTCATTGCATCAGAACTGAAATCAGCAAAAGCCGCTCTTGAATCGGTAAAATCAGACGCTGAAAAGCTTGAAGAGATACGCAGGAAGCATGAGATCATAGATTCACTCAACAGAACAGCAAACGGTCTGCTCACCGGAAAGGAGAGGATCACTCTTGAGTCTTATGTCCAGACATTCTATTTTGAACGCATAATAAGACGCGCAAATGTAAGGCTGAAAATGATGTCTGACGGACAATACGAATTCGTCAGGGCGGACGGAACGGGCGACAAGCGACATCTGTCGGGGCTCGACCTCAGCGTTCTTGATCATTACAGCGGTACGGCAAGACCTGTAAATACGCTTTCAGGAGGGGAAAGCTTCATGGCTTCTCTGTCACTGGCTCTGGGACTGTCAGACGAAGTACAGTCTTCCGCCGGCGGAATAAAACTCGACACGATGTTCGTTGACGAAGGCTTTGGCTCCCTGGACTCAGAAACCCTGGAGAAGGCCATAAGAACTCTGACCGAACTTTCCGATGAGGACAAACTCGTTGGGATAATATCTCATGTGGAAGCCCTTAAAACCCGCATAGACAGGCAGATAGTGGTCACTAAAGACCGTAACAAAGGAAGCAGGGCTGAGCTTATCATTTAGTACTTTAAACGAGTTATACAATTTGATAAAATTACAAAGATAGAGATGCTTCAAAAGGGCATTAATATGCCGAAAAAAACGATAGTGTTTCCTGTTATATAAAAAGGAGAGTCATATATGAAAAAGACTATTAAAGACATCGACTGGGCCGGCAAAAAGGCAGTGATGAGATGTGACTTCAACGTTCCGCTTGACGGAGATACCATCACCGATGATATCCGTATCAGAGCTGCACTTCCGAGCATCGAGTATCTTCTTGATAACGGTGCTGCTGTAGTACTAATGTCGCACCTCGGCAGACCTAAGGGTGAACCAAAGCCTGAGTTCAGCCTTGCACCTGTTGCAAAAAGACTTGCTGAACTTACCGGCAAGGAAGTCAAGTTTGTTCCTTCTGATGTAGTTGTGGATGACAATGTAAAAGCAGCGGCAAAGGATCTTAAAGCCGGTGAGATGCTCCTCATCGAGAACGTAAGATACAGAGCCGGAGAAACAAAGAACGATCCTGAATTCGCCAAGGAGCTTTCAGAGCTCGGCGACATCTTCGTTCAGGATGCTTTCGGATCCGCACACAGAGCACATTCTTCAACAGCGGGCATAGCAGATTATATTCCTGCAGTATCTGGATTCCTTATTGAAAAGGAACTCAAATTCCTCGGAGAAGCAGTTAACAACCCTCAGAGACCGTTTGCTGCCATCATGGGAGGCGCAAAGGTAAAGGACAAGATTCCGGTGATCACAAACCTGCTCGACAAGGTAGACATCCTTATTATCGGAGGAGGAATGGCATATACATTCTTCAAATCACAGGGATATTCAATCGGAAAGTCGCTTCTTGACGAAGAAGGCCTCGAACTCGCAGGGGAGATCCTTAAGAAAGCATCCGAGAAGGGTGTTAAGTTCATGCTTCCTGTAGATGTCGTTGCTGCTGATGAGTTTGCTAACGATTCGCCTCACGCTACTTACGCTGTTGACGAGATCCCAGATGACAGGATGGGCCTGGATATCGGAGAAGAGACGATCAAGCTCTATACCGATGCTCTCAAGACTGCAAAGACAGTCGTATGGAACGGACCTATGGGCGTATTCGAAATGGAGAACTTCGCTGTTGGTACAAAAGCAATAGCAGAGTGCCTTGCAGAGATCGATGCCACCACAGTGATCGGAGGCGGAGACAGTGCAGCAGCTGTAGCTAAATTCGGTCTTGCAGACAAGATGACTCACATAAGCACCGGCGGAGGAGCAAGCCTCGAGTTCCTTGAAGGAAAAGAACTGCCGGGAATCGCAATTATTGATGAAAAATAGGAGAGGGAAAACCATGAAGAAATTTTTGATCGCAGGAAACTGGAAAATGAACAAGACATCAGCTGAAGCTGTTGCTTTTGCTGAAGAACTCAAGGCAAAGAACCTTCCGAACGCAAAGGATGTATGCGTACTCGCACCGTTCACAGCCATTGCCGGCCTCGGCAAGGCTTTTGAAGGAACCGGCATCGGCTTCGGAGCTCAGAACGTACATTTCGAGCCGAAGGGCGCGTTCACCGGAGAGATCTCGGTAGAAATGCTTCAGGAACTGGGCATCGGATACTGCGTAATCGGTCACTCTGAAAGAAGAGAGTACTTTGCTGAGACAGACGAAACAGTAAATAAGAAACTCAAGGTTCTTATTGAGGCAGGAATCACTCCTATTCTCTGCGTTGGTGAATCCCTCGAAGTAAGAGAGCAGGGCGGAGAGCAGACATTCGTCGCAGGACAGGTAATCGCAGACTTTGCCGGAATTCCGGCTGCTGACGCTGCAAAGGTAGTCATCGCTTATGAGCCTATCTGGGCTATCGGCACAGGAAAGACTGCTACACCTGATCAGGCGGAAGAGATGTGCGCATTTATCAGAGGAGTCGTTTCGGGCATCTATGATAACGCAACCGGAGACGGCATGCTCATCCTTTACGGCGGATCGATGAAGCCTTCCAATGCTAAGGAACTCCTCGAGAAGCCTGATATCAACGGAGGCCTCATCGGCGGTGCAAGTCTTAAGGCTGATGACTTCGCAGCTATCGCTGAGGCAGCGGCTTCACTGTAAAAGAAAGCAGTTGCATTTGACACGCAGTCACTGATTATGGTATTTTAAGACGTTCGGATATTTCATCCGGGCGTCTTATATTTCAACTAAGTTTTGGAGGACACAATGCATACCGCTTTAATGGTAATCCTTTTGATTTCAAGCCTGGTGCTCATCGTGAGCATTCTTCTGCAGACAAGTAAGAGTGACGGACTCTCGGGTTCGATCGCAGGCGGAGCCGAGCAGCTCTTCGGAAAGAGAAAGAGCAGGGGTTATGACGCGCTTCTCGCAAGGATCACAACGGTCTGTGCGATCATATACATCGTCGTATCGCTCGTTATCGTCGCAATTTTCAACTAGCTTACTGTTATGTGCGCCTGAGGACGCACAGCCGGAGATTAATAAATGCTCAAAATCATAACGCTGATCTGCGCTCTGATAGGACTTCTTGCCGCGATCTCTCTGGAGACCTGGATCAGAAGCCGTATAATCAGAAATGAGGCTTCAGCTGAAACTTACGCAGAAGTCAAAAGCAGGAAATCAGAATTCTGGTCAATTCAATATTTGCCGCTTATAGTGATGCTCGCGTTGCTTGCAGCAGCTCTGTTTGTATTCGTCGGGCGCCTGAATGCCGCTGTCTTCTTAGGGGGAGCGGCTCTTTGCTTTGTTTCCGTCATTACCGGAGCCAGCACTGTAGTCAGCGGAAGCATCGCTTCTTCGTCTACGGCTGTTACCGGAGACATAAGAAACTCTCTGAAGACTGCGTACAGATCTGCAGCGGTAATGGGACTCAGCGTATCGTCTATAGCTCTTGTCGGACTTGGTGTGCTTTTCTTCTTCCTGAAAAGAGAACAGCTCATCGACCTTGTCGCAAGCTTCGCTCTAGGAGCTTCTGCTGTTTCCCTGATGATAGGAGTATCGGGAACTGCATTCTCGGGAGCTTATTCGCTTACTGTCAAGAGTGACGATTTCACCGACTACACCGGAATGTTCATAGGCAGCGGAGCAGATCATGTCGAAACATATATACTGTCGGCCTGCTCAGCAGCTCTGCTTTCAGGTGTAGCTGTAGACACATCCGGCATCATGTCGACATTCACAGCTACATCTGCTGCAAGATATCCGCTGATAGTAATGGGAGGCGGAATTATCGCTTCCGTCATAGGCATCATGATATACAGAGGGTACGTCGTAAAAAGACCTGCCGAAGGACTTACGATAGGTAATTTTGTCGCTGCTGTGCTTACGGCTGCCGTAGCTGTATATTTCAGCAATGATCTGCTTCAGTCATATGTATACGGAGTATGCGTATCGCTGGGCATGCTTGCCGCTCTCATTTCAGGAGAGGCGTCCAAGGCATATTCTACGGATGGAGCTGTTTTTAAGCGCTTCCTTCCTGATGTAAAAAGAACAGGCGTCAGCCAGTCAATGATCTACAGCCTGTCGATCGGAATGATATCCGTAATAATACCGGCTGTACTCACGACTACGGCCATGATACTCGCATACAATTACGCCAACTTCTATGGCATCGCGCTTGCCGCGGTCGGTATCAACTCAATGGCAGCAGTCAACTCGGCGGTAAGAGGCTTTTCGATCAATACAGCCAGCGCCTCCGAGATAGCTTCTGTATGTGATCCTGACGCAGAGAGCCCGAATCCCGCTGACGTTCTTCTGACCGCTTCTGTTAGATCCGATTCAGTTGGCAAGACATATTCAGGCGTTGCTGCGTACGTAACTCTCGTGGCAATGTACACGGCACTTTCGGTTGTAGCCAATAATCCGGCTATAAACCTTCTGAGTACTCCGGTATTCACGGGCATAACCATCGGGGCCGTGATCGTATTTGTATGCGCCGGGTTCATAATTAGATCAATAAGAATGACCAGCCAGGTGCTTCGCTCCAGACTGAGTGATTCATATGACCCTGAGAAGCGAATAACTGCTCTCAGAGGCCTTTTGCCGCTGTTCATAATATCATTTGCCGCACCGCTCGCAGCTGTAGCTGCAGGAGGCGTAAACGGCCTCATATCTTTCTCGTGCGCGGCATCAGTCACCGGTATGTGCGTGATTTTCGCGTTCAACAACGCAGGAAAGCATTTTGACAGACTGGCTACCGAGACACTGGGAACAATTATAAAGCTGATGGTAGCAGTAACACTCGTATTTGCTCCGCTCTTTATGGAGTTCGGGGGGATCTTTTAGTGTATAACTGCAGAGCAAGGCTGTATCCGAAAGAAACACGGCGGCTCTGCAGAAAAGCCGCCGTTATTAATTTAAGAATTCAGTAAGGGCAGATTATGAAAAACAACAGATTCCGCATATTCGTGATCAATCCGGGTTCGACTTCAACCAAACTCGCTCTCTTTGAGAATAATATAAAGATACTTGAAACATCGGTAACTCACGATGCTGAAGTACTTAACTCATTCCCGACGCCGAACGATCAGTTCGACTACAGAATGAGAGTCATCAGAGACTTCGTAGAAAATAATGATATCGAACTTGACAATATCGATGCCTTCGTGGGACGCGGAGGCGGATGCTATCCTGTACCGAGCGGAACGTTCGAGGTGAATGACCTTCTTCTTAAGGACATTAGGAACAACGTAGGCCGCTCCATACATCCATCAATACTGGGAGTACAGCTTGCGTATGAGATGCAGCAGGAATATGGCGGGAGGCTGTTCATGGTCGATCCGACATGTGTCGATGAGTATACTGATGTGGCACGTGTCACAGGGGTGAAAGGCCTGGAACGCCGGGCAGAGTCTCATGCTCTCAACCTGAGGGGCACTGCGATGAAGCACTGTAAGATCCATGGCCTGGATTACAAAAAGACAAATCTTGTCGTAGCCCACATCGACGGAGGCATCACCATAGCCGCGCAGAAGAACGGGAGACAGATAGACTGCAACCAGGGCGCCGGCGGTGAAGGACCATTCACTGCGACACGTACAGGTTCGCTTCCTCTTATGGAAGTGCTCGAATATTTCCAGGATCATACCGTAGAAGAGATGCGCCATCTCTGTACAGGGACAGGCGGATTTGTCTCACACTTCGGAACATCAGACGCTGACGAAGTGTATATGAGAGTACTTGACGGTGATGAAGAAGCAAAACTTGTCTGGGAAGCGCTTTGCTACAACATTGTAAAATATATCGGCTCGATGGCTACCGTCCTTAAGGGAAATGTTGACGGTATCCTGATCACCGGCCGTTATACCCGCTTCCGCGGACTTATTAAATACATCAGGGAATACACCGGATGGATAGCTCCTATCTATATTTATGAAAACGAGGTGGAGCAGGAAGCCATGTGTGCCGGAGCTCTCAGAGTTCTCAGAGGCGAAGAAGAAGCGAAGATATATACCGGCAAAGGTATGGTAAAATAATTAATCTAAAGTTGCATATACAAAGCTAAGGAGGGTAAAAATATGTTGGAAAAGCTGGAGAAGATCCGTGAGGAAGGATTCAGGCGTATTGCCGAGTCGACGGATCCGGCCATGCTTGAGGCTGTCCGCAAGGAACTTACCGGTAAAAAGAGTTCGCTGCAGGAAGTCCTTAAAAGTCTTGGCGGACTCGATCCGGACATGCGCAGATCAGTCGGCATGAAAGCCAATGAGGTGAAGAGTCTCTTTGCCGAAAGGATCCAGGCACGCCAGGAAGAACTGATAGCGGGAGCGTCAGCAGTAGAAGGAGACATCGACCTGACTCTTCCCGGGATCGAAGTCAGCGGCGGCGCGCTTCATCCTATAACTCAGATGTGCTATGACCTCAATGACGCCTTTAGATCACTTGGCTTTGAAATATACAGTGAAGACGATATTTCGAGTGAGAAATATGCCTTCGATAATCTTAACTTTGCTGCAGACCATCCGGCCAGAGCTTCGATGGACACTTACTGGCTCGAAGGAACTGAAGACAAGAGAGGAAGCGACAGGCTCTGCCTCCGTCCTCATCTGACAGGCGGATCGGTAAGATATCTCCTCGAGCACGGTGCGCCTGCAAGATTTGTATATCCGGGCAGAGTGTACAGAAACGAGACGACTGATGCCCGTCATGAGAGAGCGTTCTTCCAGTATGAAGCTCTCATAGTTGACAAGGACATCTCGTTCAGTTCCGGACGCGTCATGATCGAAGCGATCCTTGAGAAGGTGTTCGGTCGCAAAGTTAACGTCAGGATGAGAGAAGGCTTCTTCCCGTTCACGGAACCGGGCTACGAGATAGACATGGAGTGCCTGCTCTGCGGAGGAAAGGGATGCAAGGCATGCAACCACGCCGGCTGGATAGAAGTAATGCCTGGCGGAGTAATTCATCCTAACGTGCTCAGAGCCGCGAATCTCGACCCGGATGTATGGACCGGTTTCTACACCAACATCGGTCTCGACAGAATGGTAATGATGCGTTACGGAGTTGATGACGTAAGACTGTTCCACAGCGCTGACCTGAGATTCCTCAAGCAGTTCAAATAGAGAAGGAGGTAAGCTATGAACGTTTCGATGAAATTCATCAGCAGATATGTAGATCTGCCTGCTGATCTTACATACGATCAGATAGCATACGACCTCACAATGAGAACTGTAGAGGTCGAGGATGTTATAAATACCGCCGCAAAGTTCCATGACATAGTTGTAGGCGAGATCAAGGAGGTAAAGGCTCATCCGAACGCTGACGCTCTTAAAGTGTGCATCGTTGATGTAGGCGAGGATGATCTCAAGCAGATCGTCTGCGGAGGAAGCAACCTTACTGCAGGACACAGGGTCTGCGTCGCAAAACCGGGTTCTGAAGTCGTATGGCACGGCGAAGGAGAACCGGTAAAACTCAAGGAGACTAAGCTCAGAGGCGTTTCTTCATATGGCATGATCTGCGGTGCGACAGAAGTCTACCTTGCAGATATCTATCCGCCTAAAGACGAAAGAGAGATAGTCGATTTTACTGATCTCGGCGTGGAATGTGAGGTCGGACAGTGCGTTGCTGAAGCTGCAGGCGTTGATGACGTCATCCTTGAGATCGACAACAAGTCGCTTTCAAACAGACCTGACCTCTGGGGACACTATGGTGTTGCCAGGGAACTGGCAGCTATATATAAAGTGCCGTTCAATGAACTCAGCACAGAGCTTCCTGAGGGACTGCCTGAATATCCTGTAGTGATTGAAGAACCTGAAAGATGCAACAGGTTCACTGCAACAAAGATCGAGAACGTATATGTAAAGGAATCCCCTGCATGGATGAAGACTCTTATAACAAATGCAGGAATGAGACCTATAAATGCGCTCGTAGATATCACTAACTTTGTTCTCCTCGCAGTAGGAGCTCCGCAGCATGCATATGACAGCACGCATGTAGACGGGGAGAAGATCATAGTAAGACTTGCTGAAGACGGCGAGAAGCTGCTGCTTCTTGATGAAAAAGATCTTGAGCTTACACACGATCACCTGGTGATCTGCGATACTAAGAAGCCGCTCAACCTCGCAGGTATCAAGGGCGGTAAGGATGATTCCGTACTGGATACCACTAATTCCGTGATCCTGGAATGTGCAGTATTCACAGCGCCTGGAATAAGACGCACTACGGCGTATTTCAATGAGAAGACTGATTCTGCCCTCAGATATGAGAAGGGCATAGATACACAGAGAGCTGATATCGGACTTTCGATGGCGCTTTCACTGTTCAGGGAGATCTATCCTGACTGCGTCTTCACTGCGTTTACAGATAATTATCCTGTAAAAACACAGAATGAAGTAATAGACATTACGCAGGACTTCCTCGACAGAAGACTCGGAGAAGTAATTGAAAGGTCCGAGATCGAGGACATTCTCAACAGACTTGGATACAAAGTTGAGTTTGCTGACGGAACATATCATTGCACGGTCCCTACATGGAGATCGACAGGAGACGTTTCGATACATGATGATATCCTCGGAGATATCGCAAGGCTCATCGGATACGAATACTTCAAGAAACAGCCTCTTCCTGTCAAGTTTGATGAATCCGTACATCAGGTAAAGATGGATCTTGCAAGAAGACTCAGAGAGTATCTTGCATTCAGGTGCGGAATGAACGAGATCTTCACATATCCGTGGGTCGACGAAAAATACATCCACGCAGCAGGTATCGATACCGAAAGCTCAGTAAGACTTGCAACACCTCCTGCACCGGAACTCGGATACCTCAGATCGTCGCTAATACCGGGAATGCTTGAGACAGTCGAGAAGAACCACAGGCATTTTGATGAGTTCTCAGTTTTTGAAGCTGCTCAGGTTTTCGAGAAAGGTGAATACAGCCCGTCCAGCGAAGATGAAGTTCTTCCTGTACATAAAAACATGCTGAGCGGAGCGTTTGCCGGCAAGGACGCAAGAACTCTGTTCTTCAAGGTAAAGGGTGTTATCGAGAGCATGCCGGGATACTGCCACTTCAAGCCATTCACATTCAAGCAGAAAGTTAAACCTGGCTGGGCTGATGAGAAAGTATGGCTCAACGTTGTGGAAGACGGAAAGATCATCGGATCGATCGGCCTTATCTCGGTACAGGCACTTACGGATGCCGGCATAAAGCTTATCAGCGCTGCGGCATTCGAGCTTGATACGGCTTTGCTGGATCCATATCCTTCAAGGACCAATGAGTTCAGGCATCTGCCTCAGTATCCGCTGGTTGAACAGGATCTCTCGCTTCTTGTGGATGAATCTATGACATGGGGCGAGATCAGTGAAGCGATCAAATACATGGTAAAGGATCTGAAGTTCGTCGAAGAATACCGCGGAAAGCAGATCCCTGCCGGAAAGAAGTCGATAATGCTGAGCCTCAAGATCGGTAACGATGACTCTACAATGACATCCAAGCAGATAGAGAAAAAGATGAACGGAATCATAAAGGTGCTCGGCAAAAAATGCGGCGCACAGCTCCGTTAGATAATGGCAAAATACGAACATACAGTTACAACAGAAGAAGAAGGGCTGACTATCAATCAGATCCTGAGGATGAATTACAAATTCTCCGCAAGATTCAGGACAAAAATGAAGTATCAGTCGCTTGTAGATCTGAATGGTACACCGACTCCCGGATACATAAAACCGGGGGCCGGTGATGTCATCGGAGTGAGGCTTCCTGACGAGACAAGCGATTTTGAGCCTGAAGACATTCCTCTTGATATCATATATGAGGATGATGACCTGATACTTGTAAACAAGCAGCCCGGAGTGATAGTTCACCCTACAAAAGGTCACCCGCAGCATACCATTGCCAACGGCGTGATGAAATACATGATCGACAGCGGACAGAGTTTCAAGGTAAGATTCGCGAACCGTATCGACATGGACACGTCAGGTATCATCATAGTTGCAAAAAACGCAAACGCGCAGAACGAGCTTTCATCACAGATGCGGCGAAATACTGTCGTTAAAAAATACTATGCGCTGGTGGAAGGAAACGTTAGTGAAGATCATTTTGAGATAAATCTCCCTGTAGGAAGACCCGATCAGGTGTCCATCCGCCGCGAAGTAATGTATGAAGGCGGAAAGGATGCTCTCAGTGAAGTGAATGTGATTGAACGCTATGATTCCGAGGCATACGGACCGCATACGCTTGTCGAGGTGATACTGCACACCGGACGTACACATCAGATACGCGTGCACCTGTCCCATATAGGGCATATCATCACGGGAGATGTTCTCTATGGCGGGAGAACCCAGCTGATTCAGCGTCAGGCTCTGCATGCCTACTATATAGAATTCGATCATCCGATCACAAAAGAAAGGGTGCGGTTCAGGACTAATCTTCCTGATGATATAAAAGATGCGATAGACAAATTAAAAAACAGCGCAGAGTGAGCGCTGTTTTGATTTGCGTGTGATATGAAATATATCACAGGAGCTTGCTGGAGAGCTTGCTCCAGTGATCGTATGACTTAGTACGGATAAGGCGGATCTCTTTATCCGAACGGGTTATCTCCATTTTCAGTACACCTCCGAATTCATGAGTGCGGCCGTCGAATGAAACAAGTACCGTACCGCCTTCGCATCTGCCCGTGCCGGCAATTGTGATGATCTCACTTGACGGAAGTATCAGACTCGATTTAAAGCATCTGTATGCATTCGTGTTCATAGGTGCTATAGGAGTGAGCTGAAGCACGTCGAGCTCAGGCGATATGAGCGATCCTCCGAGGGAATAGTTGTAAGCTGTGGAACCGACAGGTGTGGATATTATGATACCGTCGCCCGAAAAGTCCTGTATCTTGGTATTGTCGATGGATATCCCATAATGTGAAGCGTGCGAGTAGGGACCTCTTACCACGATCTCGTTGAGTCCCGTGCGAAGGAATTCTCCTCTGCGCGTGATTATTTTTGCCTGAACCGGACTTATATGCTGAAGCTGGTATTCTCCTTTTGAGATATACTCCATTGTTTCTTTCAGATTTGTCGGAAGTGCTTCCTGGAAGAAACCGAGATGCCCCGTGTTGATACCGATAATAGGTATTTTCGGGAATCCGCATTTATGAACGAAACTGAGGAACGTGCCGTCGCCTCCGATACAGGCGAGAAGATCTTCGTCACCTGTGAAATCTTCAACAACTTCATAGCCGTATTCTTTAACAAGCGGAATGAATTCATTGTACGCTGATCTCGATTTGTCTTTCTGATTACAGAACACGTATATCTTCATTTTGCACTCTCCGTATGCTATAATAATCTGTCAGAATATGGAATTTGAGCAATATTGCTGCGTCGATATAAATATTATAGCACTTGGATCATCGTATTTGAATTATAAATGGATAAGGTCAGATTTTACCGCATACTTGATATAGACTCTGCTGATGAGTTCCAGTATTTCGAGAATCTCTCAGCACTTATGGAAGAAGATGAATATATTGAGGAGAACCTCATAAAAGATCTCATCCGCAATGTGGACAGAGAAAAACTGTCAGAACACATGAATTCGTATTTTGACGGATTTCTTGATCATCTGCCGGATAATGAGACCGATCTTTACGTGCTTGTCGAATCGATGGGAAGGGTATTTGACGGACTTATCATGGATGATATGAGCGATGCCGACATAGATGCGCTTGCCTCTGAAATTACCAGATTCCGCAAATGGTATGTTCACGATCTGAACGCTTTCAATAAACTGACCGGCGAGGAAACAAGCGTAAGAGACGCCAGATTCGATATTGCAGCCGCAAAGCTGCTGGGTGATGAAGCCGACTATGATTTCAGGCTGGCTCTGGATTACGATATCGACGGATTCGATGTAAGGATAGCTGACATGCTCGGAGCGTCATTTGCTGCAGAGAACGGCACTGAAAATGAATAACAGAGAAGCGATCGAAAAAAGGGAATATGAACTTCTGTCGCCGCTTGCATGCAGAGCCGCAGATTCGAAAGGCAGACGCTTTGCTGAAGAGCAGTGCGAGTACAGGACGGATTTTCAAAGGGACAGGGACAGGATAGTACATTCAAAGGCATTCAGAAGACTTATACACAAAACGCAGGTCTTTCTTGCGCCGGAAGGCGATCATTACAGAACACGTCTGACACATACCCTCGAAGTTTCACAGATATCACGTACTGTAGCCAGAATACTTGCTTACAATGAGGACCTGACAGAGGCTATCGCTCTCGGGCATGATCTTGGGCATACTCCATTCGGACATGTCGGTGAAAAAGTCCTCAACAAGATACATCCGGGCGGATTTGTCCATAATGAACAGAGCCTCAGGACTGTGGACATTATTGAAGATACTTCAAGAAGAAGAGGCCTGAATCTTACATATGAAGTGAGAGACGGCATACTTAATCACAGGGGAAGCGTCACGCCTATGACGCTTGAAGGGCAGATAGTAAAGATCTGCGACCGCATCGCATATGTCAATCATGACATCGATGATGCCATCAGAAGCGGCGTGATAACCTTTGAGCAGCTGCCTGAACGAGAGATAGAGATACTCGGAAGCACTCATTCAGACCGTATCAATAATCTCATAATAGATCTCTGCAGGAACAGCGAGGGGAAGGAACAGATCTCACTGTCTCCTGAATTATCGGATTCGCTGGGAAGACTAAGGGCATTCATGTTCAGAAATGTCTACAACTCAAGCGAAGTAAGAGGCGTGTCAGATCTCGATAAAGTCGAAAGGATAATAAGCTCTTTGTACAGATACTACATTGAGCATTCCGATGAGATCCCGGGCATATATAAACAAATAGAGGCGGAAGAGGGCACCGAAGTTGCTGTAAAGGATCTTATTTCAGGAATGACGGACAGGTATGCCCTCAATCTCTATGAAAAGCTTTTTGTTCCGCAGGGCTGGAGGCAATTGTGATCCATGGCTTATGACAACTTTACAGATGAACTGAAAGCTCAGTTAAACATAGTTGATATAATAGGCCGCGAAGTGAATCTCAAGAGATCGGGTTCCAACTATATGGGCCTTTGCCCGTTCCACTCCGAGAAGACGCCCTCATTCAGTGTCAACGAGGGCAAGCAGTTTTTCCACTGTTTCGGCTGCGGCAAGTCCGGAGATGTGATCGGATTCGTGCAGGAATACTATAAACTGCCTTTCGTTGAGGCTGTTGAAAAGCTTGCGAGAGAGAACGGAATAAAGCTCCCGGAACGGCGAAGCAGCGGGCCGAAAATAGATTATGAAAAATACCATGGCATAAACGCAAAAGCCGCCAGGTTCTTTTACAACAATCTGGGGACTAGAGGGAACAAAGGGCTTGCATATCTGAAAAAGCGCGGATTAAGCAAAGAGACCATCACGGCTTTCGGTCTCGGATATGCTCCCGCGTCAGGACATGCTCTCGTGGATCATCTAAGAAGTGAAGGTGTATCCGATGATGACATGCTGAAACTGGGACTGGCCAATAACGGACGGGACGGACTGTATGACAAGTTCCGCGACCGGGTGATGTTCCCGATAATAAGTACCCAGGATAAGGTAATAGGCTTTGGCGGGCGCGCCATAGGCGATTATAAGCCTAAATACCTGAATTCTCCGGAAAGTGAGATCTTCCTCAAGAAGAATAATCTCTTCGGACTTAATCTCACACGAAAGGAAATAGACAAGGAACAACGCGCGATAATCGTCGAAGGCTACATGGACATGATATCCCTGTATCAGAATGGGATCCGGAATGTAGCCGCATCGCTTGGAACAGCGCTGACCCTTAATCAGGCCAGACTTCTTTGCAGGTATTCAAGGAACATCGTCCTTTCATATGACTCAGACTCAGCTGGTATCAATGCCGCACTGAGGGGCATTGATGTCATAACTGCCGCAGGCGGAAAGCCAAGAGTGATGAATGTCACTGACGGCAAGGATCCTGACGATTTCGTAAGAGCTCATGGAAAGGAAGCGTATCTGAAGCTCGCTGACAACGCAATGCCTGCCACTGATTATAAATTAAGGCTTGCGCGGCGGGGCTTTGATCTGAATAATGACAGGGACATACTCGATTACATAGACAGAGTGGTACCTGTATTAAAAGATCTTGGTCCGGTGGAGCAGGATATATACATACGCAAACTCTCTTCGGAATTCGGAATATCCGAAAGCGCCATAAAAATGGCTGTGAGAGCAGGTGGCGATAATAATAAAAACGTAAACAACAACATAAGCAACGCCGGCAGAGAGAGGGCTGTCAGGGATTCTGTCAGAAGAGCTGAAAACAAAGGCTATTATGAACGTTTCGAGATGGCATTCGTGATACTGGCGATGCATGATCCAAGATATATCAAGCGTTTCCGCGAAGACGGCATCTCTTTCGGCAGCGCGCTTGCGAATAAGATATTGCTCGTAGAAGAATCGCTCTGCAATGACGCGCAGACGGCGGTCCACGGGATAAGTAAGGAAAGAATATTCGAAGCGCTCGATCCGGACGAAGAAGCGGAATTTGCCAGACAGCTTGAAAACATACAAACAGGACCTGATGAAGAAGTCTTTTACAGGGAGACTAAAGCGGGGTACCTGACCGGTAAATACCGGGACGAAAAAGCCGAGGTCACAAACAACATAGCGGTAGCAGAAAAAATTGGCAGGACCGACGAAATAGAAAGGCTGGTGACAAGGCTTATGGAACTGGACTCACTCATAGAGAAGACAATGGAGGAAGGTAATGCCTGAAAACATCAAAAGCAAACTCAATGACTTTCATGACATCTACATTGATAACGAGAACGATGAACAGTTTGAAACATCAAAGGCAGAAGAAGCGGCAAATCAGATAGTAGAAGCCGCCAAAATGACCGGTAATGAAATTACTTACGGTGAGATAAACGCGATGATCGCTGATTCAAACTTCGATAAGGATGCCCTTGAAGAGATCTACGATTTAGTTGAAAGCAAGAATGTAAGCATCATCGAAACAAGGGAGCCGAACGCAAGCGAACTCGAGGACGATGATGTAGATGATGACGAGATCCTTGAACTTGAACTTGAAGAAGATGATCTGCTCAATGATGAAGAAGACGAGAAGAAGAGCGGAGTCATCATAAAATCTTCAGGAGAAATTGAGGTAAGCGATTCCGCAAAGAACATCCCTACCGATGACCCTGTAAGGATGTACTTCAAGGAGATCGGAAAAGTGCCTCTGCTTACCGCCGATGAAGAGCGTGAACTCGCTATCAGGATCGAGCAGGGAGATGAAGAAGCAAAGAAGAAACTCTGTGAGTCCAATCTCAGGCTTGTTGTCAGCATTGCCCGCAGATATCTGAACAGAGGCCTTTCTTTCCTGGATCTCATACAGGAAGGCAATCTCGGTCTTATCAAGGCTGTAGAAAAATTCGATTACACAAAGGGATATAAGTTCTCCACCTACGCAACCTGGTGGATCAGACAGGCCATTACAAGGTCGATAGCAGATCAGGCCCGCACTATACGTATCCCGGTACATATGGTTGAGACCATCAACAAGCTGATCAGGATCTCGAGACAGCTTCTTCAGGAATACGGACGTGAGCCGACCAGTGAAGAGATAGCCAAGGAGATGGGTATCTCTGTTGAAAAGGTAAGGGAAATCAAGAAAATCAGTCAGGATCCTGTATCGCTCGAGACTCCTATCGGTGAAGAAGAAGACAGCCATCTCGGAGACTTCATCCCTGATGAGGACATCCCTTCGCCTGTGGATGCAGCTGCGTATTCAATGCTGCAGAAGCAGCTCCGTGAGGTGCTCGATACACTCAGCGAAAGAGAAAAGAAAGTGCTGATCCTCAGATTCGGACTTGATGACGGACGTCCGCGTACGCTTGAGGAAGTTGGCAGAGAGTTCAATGTAACACGTGAAAGGATCCGTCAGATCGAAGCGAAAGCACTTCGCAAACTCAGACATCCGAGCCGCAGCAAAAAACTGCGTGACTATCTTGAGTAATGAGACTCAGTAAAAGAATTTACGCTTTAGCAGATAATGTAATCGCCGGTGACAGTGTTGCCGACATAGGGACGGATCACGGATACGTCCCTATGCTTTTATTGAAACAGGGCATATCGCCACGCGTTATCATGTCAGATATAAGCGAAGGCTCTCTTGCAAAAGCAAAGGAGACTTTTGCAGCATGCCTTCTGGAAGAAAGAGTAAGCGATTCTGATTTCCGCGTAGGCGACGGATTGCAGACTATCGGATACGGAGAGGTGGATGAACTGATAATCGCAGGCCTGGGAGGTCACACGATAAAAAGCATCCTTGCAGATGATGAAGCAAAAAGCAAAAGCTTCGGCAGGCTCATTCTTCAGCCAAGGAAACATTCCGGCACACTGAGATATTATCTTTATACGCATGGCTGGGACATAGAAAGCGAAAAGCTGGCAGAAGAAGGGAAGTTCGCGTGCGAGATCATCACTGCTGTTCCTGCTGAAACAAAAGACAGGACAGCTCCTTATCCCGAGGATGACATACGCTGGAAGTACCCTGAAGAAATCGTGGCTGCAGATCCCGGTCTCGCATTGAACAGAATACGATGGAAAATAAGCAGTCTTGAGGAGCAGGAGGCAAACCTGCTTTCTGATGAAGGATCTCACTTAATGGTGCTTGAAAAGATCAGGAAGGACCACGCGTACCTGTTAAAACTTGAAGAAAAAGCGGTCAATGCGTTGAAATCTTTTTGAACTTGATTATAATATAGCAGTATTTTGGGCAGACCAGGCGATCGCGTGCTTATGCATGAGGAAAGTCCGGGCTCCGCAGGGCAGGGATGACGGATAACGTCCGCCGCAGGTAACTGTAGGGAAAGTGCAACAGAAACATTCCGCCGAAACGGGTAATGCCGTGGTAAGGTTGAAATGGTGAGGAGCTGTGGAGACACAGCTGCCGTGTAAACCCCATCCGGAGCAAGACAAAATGGGCAATATGTGGTGCGGCCCGTACCCGCCCAGAGGTATGTCGCATGAGGCCGCAGGCAACTGCGGTCCTAGATGGATGATCGTCAGATACAGAACCCGGCTTACGGTCTGCCCGAACTATTTTTTACATCTTAATGAAATAAGAGGTGAAAAACAGAAAATGGTTAGATTGGGAATAGATGTAGGATCAACAACTGTAAAGCTCGTGTTGCTGGACGATGATAATAAAATCGTCTATTCGATATATGAGCGGCACATGTCAAATGTCTTTGAGAAAGCCGGAGAGCTTATCAGAGAACTGAGAGATTCTAAGGGCAATATATCCGTCAGACCGGTTATAACCGGATCCGGCGGTCTTTCGCTTGCGGATCTTTTCGGCATCAGATTTGAGCAGGAAGTAATTGCGTGCAGCAGGGCTGTGGAAGAACTCATACCTGAGACTGACGTAGCCATTGAGCTGGGCGGTGAGGATGCAAAGATCACCTTTTACGGTTCAACTGTGGAACAGAGGATGAACGGCACATGCGCCGGCGGCACGGGAGCCTTTATTGACCAGATGGCGGTTCTTCTCAATACCGACGCTTCGGGACTGAATGAAGCAGCAAAGGATCATAAGATCATTTATCCGATCGCTTCAAGATGCGGGGTTTTTGCAAAGACTGACATACAGCCTCTTATTAATGACGGCGCGAAGACAGCTGATATTGCTGCATCCATCTTTCAGGCTGTAGTAAATCAGATGATATCCGGACTTGCATGCGGACATCCGATCAAAGGTAAGGTCGCCTTCCTCGGCGGACCGCTGGAATACCTTTCCGAACTCAGGAAAAGATTCATAGAGACTCTTGATCTTAAGGACGAGGATGTCGTGTTTCCTGACAATGCAAAGTTCTTCGTTGCCATAGGCGCCGCATATCTTGCAGATAAAGAAGAAGCTGTTGACCTTGATTCTCTGATATCGAAACTTGACAACGCTTCGCCGGACGATATCTCGGATACCAAGTATCTGAGGCCGCTTTTTGAAAATGATGAGGAACTTGAAGAGTTCAGAACGCGTCATGCGAAAGACAAAATAAAGAGAGGCGATCTGTCAAAAGCCGAAGGCGCCGTATTCCTCGGCATAGATGCCGGTTCCACGACAACAAAGGCTGCCCTTATCAACAGGGACAAGGAACTCCTTTATGAGCACTACAGCAACAATGAGGGAGATCCTCTTGCTGTCGTAAAACAGGTGCTTAAAGAGGTATATGCATCTCTTCCTGAGAACGCTTATATCGGAAGATCAGTCGTAACAGGCTATGGGGAAGGCCTTATTCAGGCCGCCTATAAGATAGACGCCGGTGAGATCGAGACCATGGCTCACTATAAGGCTGCAAGGCAGTTCCTGCCTGAAGTGAGTTTCATACTTGATATCGGCGGACAGGACATGAAGTGCATGCTTATAAATGATGGAGCTATCAGCAGCATCATGCTCAACGAAGCATGTTCGTCAGGATGCGGTTCATTCATTGAGACTTATGCAAAGTCCGTAAACATGAGCGTACCGGAATTCGCTTCCGAAGCACTCAAAAGCCGCAGGCCGGTAGACCTCGGAACAAGATGCACTGTTTTCATGAATTCCAAGGTGAAGCAGGCGCAGAAGGAAGGCTCCTCGATAGCGGATATTTCCGCAGGCCTTTCATACTCTGTCATTAAGAACGCGCTTTACAAGGTCATAAAACTGAGAAATACTTCGGACACCGGAGATCACGTCGTGGTACAGGGCGGAACATTCCTCAATGAAGCCGTTCTGAGAAGCCTCGAAATAATCCTTGAAAAGGACGTGGTGAGACCTGATATCTCAGGCCTCATGGGAGCGTTCGGATGTGCGATAATCGCCTGCGATGACTATGTTGAAGGCGAGCGTTCGGGTGTGCTCCCGCTCGAAGAAGTAGACAATTTCAGTGTAAAGACTTCGAACGCGAGATGCGGAGGCTGCGGCAACAACTGCCTGCTGACGATCTCAAAATTCGCTGACGGCAGCAGATATATTACGGGCAACCGCTGTGAAAAGGGAGCGGGAGGCGGCAACAAGAAGTCCGAACTTCCTAATCTGTACAAGATCAAGAGCAAGCTCCTCTTCGACAGACCTGTCCTGGATGAGAAGGAGGCAAAGCGGGGTGTTATAGGCATTCCGAGAGTTCTCAACATGTATGAGAATTATCCGTTCTGGCATGCATTCTTCACCAAACTGGGATTCAGGGTCATACTCAGCCCGCCGACGAATAAAGAAATGTACCAGAGCGGTATGGATACCATATCTTCAGATACCGCATGCTATCCGGCAAAGGTGGTGCACGGACATATCAAATGGCTCGTACAGAATGGAGTAAAGCGCATTTTCTATCCTTCGATCAACTATGAGGCCGTAGAGGACCGCTCTGCTCCGAACCACTATAACTGCCCGGTAGTCGCGACATATCCGGAAGTGATCGACAAAAATATGGCCGATTATTTCTATGACAATGATGTGGAGTTCTACCATCCGTTCGTTCCGTATGATGACGATCTCAGATTCATCAGCGAGATGACAGGATTTTTCTCGGGAAGCCGCAGTGTTGATACTGAAGCAAGCGAGAACATCGTAAAGAGTTACGGCCTTGGCAAGGACAAACGGGAATACTCTCTTTATGGAATCAACACCGACATACTCGAGATAGAGCATGCTCTTCATGCGGGCAGGACCGCTCAGAAGGCATACAAGAGAAGGGTAGCCGAGGCAGGAACGGAAGCCATCCAATATATGAGAGATCACGGAAAGAAGGGAATAATCCTTTCAGGCAGACCATATCATATCGATCCTGAAATAAATCACGGCATTGATGAGCTTGTTACACAGCAGGACATGGTCGTTCTGTCTGAGGACTCCGTAAGCTGGAAGATAAAGGCTTCGAGACCTGTACGCATACTTGATCAGTGGGTATACCACTCAAGGCTCTACAAGGCTGCGATCTTTGCGGGTCAGAATGACGATATAGAGATCATACAGCTCAACTCGTTCGGATGCGGACTTGACGCTGTCACGACCGATGAGGTCGATGAACTCCTGCAGCAGAACAACAAACTGTACACTGTGCTCAAGATCGATGAAGGCGCAAACCTCGGAGCTGCAAGGATCAGAATAAGATCTTTGAAGGCAGCTCTTGACGAGCGCCAGAAGCTCGGGACAAAAGCGCGCAGGCGCAATGATCCGTACAAGCGCAAGCTCTTTACCAAAGAGATGAGAAACGACGGATATACACTGCTTGTTCCTCAGATGTCACCTATGCACTTCCAGTACTTCGAACCGGTGCTTAAGGCGGCAGGATACAACGCGGTGCTTCTGCCTGCAGTCACTAAGGAATCTGAAGAAGAAGGCCTCAGATATGTAAATAACGATGCCTGCTATCCTACGATCGTGACCCTTGGACAGATCATATACGCTCTTAAATCGGGTGAATACGATCTAAGCAAGACAGGCGTATTCATGTCGCAGACCGGCGGCGGCTGCAGAGCGAGCAATTATGTCGCGCTGCTCCGTAAGGCTCTTAAGGATCTCGGCATGGAACAGATCCCTGTGATCTCGTTTAACATGGTCGGACTTGAAAGGAATCCGGGATTCTCGATCACTCCGAGACTTGCGCTCTCACTTGTCTACGGTGCTCTTTACGGCGACCTTATGATGAAGTGCGTATACAGAATAAGACCGTATGAGATCGAGAAGGGATCAGCCGAAGCTGTCATGAATTCGTGGTTCAGCAAGATTGTAAAGAACTGCATGGATCTCAACAAGAAGACTTTCAGGAAGAATCTTCAGCTGATCGTAAAGGATTTTGACAGCATACCTATCCATGAGGACATGGTGAAGCCTAAAGTCGGCATAGTAGGAGAGATACTTGTAAAGTATCATCCTAACGCAAATAACAACCTTGTCGAGACTATTGAAGCAGAAGGCGGGGAGGCGGTAGTTCCGTCGTTCATCGACTTCTTCGAATACGGATTCATCAACAAGGTGTTCAATTACAACAACCTTTCGGGAACCTGGAAGGACATGGCCATCAACAAGGCTCTGCTCAGTTTCATCGAATCCTACAGGAAGTATTCGAGAGATGCCTGCAGGAAGAGCAAGCGCTTCGAGCCTGACTGCCGCATCGAGGACACTGCAAAGAACGCGGAAAGGTTTATTTCGATCGGAAATCAGTGCGGAGAAGGCTGGCTCCTTACAGGAGAGATGGTCGATCTCATCGACAGCGGAGTAAAGAACATACTCTGTCTGCAGCCGTTCGCGTGCCTGCCTAACCATGTTGCCGGCAAGGGCATGCTGAAGGCTCTCAGACAGTATGACGAGAAGGCCAATATTGTAGCCATAGACTATGACCCAGGCGCTTCTACGGTCAATCAGCTCAACCGCATCAAGCTTATGATGTCTACGGCATTCAAGAATCTTGAAGATGAAAAGGCCTGAGCGTATAATAAGAGATAGAAAAGAATAATCAATATATAAGGAGGCTACTACCCATGGGTAGACACGGGACAATTGCGAACAGAAAATCGGCACAGGACTCAAAACGTTCTGCAATGTTTACAAAGTATTCAAGACAGATAATCGTTGCAGCAAAGGCAGGAGGCGATCCGGACTTCAATCCTTCGCTCAGAGTGGCGATCGATAAGGCTAAATCGATCGGAATGCCGAATGACAATATCAACAGAGCAATAAAGAAGGGTACCGGAGAACTCGGCGGAGAACAGTACGAAGAACTTCAGTTTGAGGGTTACGGCCCAAGTGGTGTTGCGATCATAGTCGAGGCGCTGACAGACAACAAGAACAGAACCGCTTCTTTCGTCAGATCCGTATTTGACAAGAATGGCGGCAATCTCGGTACACCGGGATGCGTATCGTACATGTTCAGCCGCAAGGGGGTTGTTATCATTGACTCTGAAGATCTCGATGAAGATGAAGTCATGATGGTTGCACTTGATGCCGGTGCTGATGACATGCAGGTCAATGAAGACAACTTTGAGATCCTGACAGATCCTGCTGCTTTCAATGACGTACATCAGGCAATCAAGGAAGCCGGGTATGAGATCTTTGAGGCTGAGATCGAGCAGATCCCTTCGATGGAAGCAAATGTTTCCGATGAGAGCGCTATCAAATCCCTGACCAAGCTCATTACATCTCTTGAAGACAACGATGATGTTCAGAAGGTCTATTTCAACTGCGATCTTGATCTTGAATAAATAAATAAATAATACAAAGCAAATTCCTGGGATATGCGTTAAAGTCTTCATAATTGAACCTACACATACTTAAAGGGATTCCGATGCGGAAGCATTATGTAAAGCCTCCTCAGAGTGGACTACAGAAGCCAGGCTCAGGAAGTACCCACCTTATCAATAAACGATAGGGCGTCAATTAAAGGCTTAAACGGTATTCCGGGTTTTTATTTTCTTTGATTTTTCATTATTTTGTGTTACATTTGCATGTGACGGATGGTATTCCATTTGGAAACTATACCGGGCACAACCCGATAATGATGACCACGCCACCCGTTTCAGGGTGGTTTTCTCATTTTTTCGGTATTGTGCCACATGGAAAGGAGAAAATCTAATGAAGTCTATTACTACAAGAGAGCAGAAAGAAAAACAGATCAGACGGGAGGCAAGAGCCACACTGATACTGTTCGTAATCTGCTTCGTATGGAATGTTGGCTTTGCTTACGGTCTGTCGGGAACGGGTGCGAGATTATTCGGCCTGCCGGTATGGTGGCTTATCAGTACACCGGGCATGTTTATTATTGCCGTGATCGGAGTCGTCATTCTGCTGAAAAAAATCTTTGTGAATTTTGACCTTGAAGACAATGAGGAAGGAGGCGATCTCAATGCTCAGTAAAAAAGCGATCGTGCTCATCATCCTCATTCTCTATCTTCTCATAAACCTCTGGCTCGGAATAAGGGCCAGCAGAAAATCAGCAAGAGAAAACGCTGATAAGGGATTCCTTTCAAACTATTTTGCCGGTTCACGCAGCATGGGCGGCGTAGTACTGGCAATGACTCTTGTCGCAACATACACAAGCGCAAGCTCATTCCTCGGAGGACCGGGGCTGGCATCCAGCTTCGGAATGTCGTGGTCATGGGTCGCAGGTGTGCAGATAGGCGCAACGTTCCTGACTCTGGGTGTGCTTGGTAAAAAATTCGCCATGATCTCGAGGAGAACGAACTCAGTAACAATAAACGATTACCTGCGTGCCCGCTATAATTCGCCTGCAGTAGTCATAGTCTGCGGTATTGCAATGGTAATATTCTTTATTACCCAGATGATAGCTCAGTTCATAGGCGGAGCCACGCTTCTTCAGACCGTGACCGGACTGCCTTACTGGGCCGGCCTGCTTCTTTTCGGAGCGGTTGTTATTATCTATACCTCTGTAGGCGGGTTCAAGGCTGTTGTTACAACAGATACGATCCAGGGTATAGTTATGACATGCGGAACCTTCCTGTTGCTGTTCTTCGTTATAAAGGAAGCAGGAGGAATGGTCAACATAATCAGTACACTGGATGCCAATAATCCGGGATGGGACCTTATGGGCAAGGGTGAGTACGGAGCTGAGATAGCAGCTCTGAGGCCTGGAGCGCTGATCTCATTCTGGGTGCTTGTAGGCATCGCGGTGCTCGGACTCCCGCAGACTGCCGTCAGATGCATGGGCTTCAAGGATACTGAGTCGATGCATAAGGCGATGATCTATGGAACTGTAGTGATCGGCATTCTCATGATAGGAATGCACCTTGCCGGAACACTTGCATTTCCGCTTCTGCCTGAAGAAGGACTTGCAAGCACAGATCAGGTCATCCCGTATGTAGTCATGAAATACATGCCTGCGTGGGCAGCCGGATTCTTCCTGGCGGCTCCGCTTGCTGCAGTAATGTCTACGATCGATTCACTTCTGATACTTGCTTCAGCAACGATCATCAAGGACATATACGTCCACTACATCAAGAAGGTTCCTTTCGACAGCGGGGAAGCCGAAAAACCGGAATATGAAGACGCGTATAAGAAGGTTCCGCAGTACAGCTTTGCACTGACTGCAGGTATAGGAATCGTTGCATGCCTCCTTGCTCTGAATCCGCCTGATGTTATCGTGTGGATCAATCTGTTTGCGTTCGGAGGCCTCGAAGCAACATTCTTCTGGCCGGTAATCGGCGGGCTTTACTGGAAGAAAGGCAACAGCAAGGCATGCCTCGCATCAGTGATATGCGGTCTTGCAGTGTTCATCTTCTTCAACAGAGTCAAGATACTGCCGCTCGGAATACATGAGATCATTGCAGGCCTTATAGTCAGCGGAATAGCGTACTTTGCAACAGGATCCATTTGTAACGAGGAGCCTGATGCCGAAATGATTAAAAAATGCTTCTAGTTGTGGTATAGTAACAGTTAACATTAACACATTAGTGCAATGGTAATAAAATAAGCCGTTATATAGAACCAAAGGATGTCATATGGCTATCAAAATGATCAGCATTACCGATATCGGTGGCTTCAAGCTGGGTAATGCGGAAAACAAAGAAAAGGGTACCGGCTGCACGGTGATCGTGTGCGAAGAAGGTGCCGTAGGCGGAGTTGATGTAAGAGGCGGCGGTCCGGCTACCAGAGAGACTGATCTTCTCAGAAGTGAAAACACTGTTAATTCTGTTAATGCAGTTGTTCTCAGCGGCGGATCAGCCTTCGGCCTTGAAGCAGCCTCGGGCGTTATGCGGGAGCTTGCGGACAGAAAAATCGGCTTTGACGTGGGAGACGATATCGTAGTTCCTATCGTCTGCGGAGCATCACTGTACGATCTTCCTATAGGAGATCCAAAGGCGTTTCCTGATGTAAACATGGGTATTGAAGCCGTACAAAATGCTTACGAAGGATTTTTCGCGAAGGGCAATCATGGTGCTGGTACAGGTGCGACAGTCGGTAAGATCAAAGGCTATGGAAGGGCAATGAAATCCGGCCTCGGCGCTTTCGCTTGCGGTGACGGCGTCATAGAAGTAGGTGCGATCGCAGCTGTCAATGCTGTCGGTGATATATACAGCGGCTCAGGCAAAATAATTGCAGGATTGAGATCGGAAGACGGTAAATCTATTTACGGCACGATCAAAGCACTTAAGAACATGGTGCATGACAGTAAAGCCACCAATGAAGAAAGCCCGTCGTTCATCAATAAGTCGGATATAGATGAGGCCCTTGCTGCTGCAGCCAGACAGTATGAGGAAGAAAAAGCGGCAGCTATGGTTGCTGAAGTGCAGACGGAGGAACCGGCTGAGGAGCCGGCACCAGAAGCAGATACGGCAGAAGAAATCTGTGAAGAGCCGGCACCAGAAGCAGATACGACAGAAGAAATCTGTGAAGAACCGGCACAGGAAGCAGATACGGCAGAAGAAGCAGAAGAAGCTGAATCTGTAGTTTATGAAGAAATCCATGAAGAACCGGCTGAAGAGCCTTATGAAGAATTCATCCCGGAAACACCATCTGCGGACAACTATACAGAACGCGTTGCAAATGACGAGGTGTCGATCCCTGTTATAATGGCTGAACCTGAGTGTTCAGAAGCAGCTGAGGAGTGTTCTGCCGAAGAACATGCAGAAGAGAACTTTGAGGAAGAAACCTTCGAAGAGATGCCTGCAGAAGAAACCTGTGAAGAGTCTGCAGAGGAAACATTCGAAGAAACGCCCGAAGCAGAACAGGAAGCGCATGAAGCCTTTGAGGAAACGTTCATGTCCGAGGGACCGGAACCTGCCTGGGAACCGGAATATGACAGCTTAGAAACAGCGGAAGAGGATTTTGCCGGGGAACCTGCAGAGGAAGCCTTTGAAGAAGAGCCTTTAGAGGAGCCTTTTGATGCAGAGCCTGAAGCAGAACAGGAAGCGTATGAAGCCCTTGAGGAGGCGTTCAAAGCTGAGGCTTCAGAACCGGAACCTGCCTGGAAACCGGAATATGACAGTTTGGAAACCGCGGAAGAGCATTTTGCTGAGGAACCTGCAGAAGAGGTCTTTGCCGAGGAATCTGCAGAAGAGACTTTCGAAGAGATGCCTGCAGAAGAAATCGTTGAAGAACCTGCAGTTCTTACGCGTGAAGAGATGGGTTATGATATTGTTTTCAATACGACCATTTCATGCCTTGTCACCAATGCTGCTCTGACCAAGTCGCAGGCCAACAAGCTCGCGTCAATTCTTCATGATGCCTATGCAAGAGCCATCAAGCCTGTCCACGGCACACTTGACGGAGATACGGTGTTCGTTCTTGCGACAGGTAAGCAGCAGGTGAATTTTGATGCCTTTGCTGCACTTGCTACAGATGTAATGCAGTACGCAATAATAGACGGAGCGCTGTCGGCAGAAAGAGCATATGGTCTGCCATCTGCAAGAGACATAAAATAAACCGGAGATCAAAAAATGAAAAAACTCATTCTCATTGACGGCAACAGTCTGCTGTTCAGAGCGTACTTTGCCATGAGACCAATGGTAACTTCCAAAGGCATTCACACCCAGGGTGTGTTTGCCTTTGTTAATATGCTTGGAAAGATCCTCAGCGACTATGAACCGTCTCATATGGCCGTGGCGTTCGACATGAAAGGCGGAACTTTCAGGCATGATGTCTACAAGGAATACAAGGCCGGAAGACTCAAGACCCCGCCTGAACTTCTCTCACAGATACCTGTGCTTCATGATGTTCTGGAGGCCATGAACATCGCTGTTTTTGAAGTGCCGCAGTATGAGGCAGACGACATAATAGGTACGGTAGCGGCAAGAGCTGAAAGAGACGGTCTTGATACTCTTGTAATTTCAGGTGACAAGGATGAACTCCAGCTGATCGGGCCGCACGTCAATGTTCTTATCAACAAACGAGGAATGAGTGAATTCGATCTTTACGATATAGACGCAATGCGTGAAAGGTATGATCTTACGCCTGAACAGTTCATAGATCTCAAGGGACTGATGGGAGACAGCTCCGACAATATCCCGGGAGTACCTGGAATAGGAGAAAAGAAGGGTATCGCTCTTCTGCAGCAGTATGGTACTCTTGAGAACCTTATCGAGCACGCAGATGAAGTAAAAGGGAAGATGGGCGAGAAACTGCGTGATAACATCGAACAGGCAAGAATGTCAAAATGGCTGGCAACGATAAACACACAGGCTCCTGTTGAATTCGAATGGGAAGATCTTGAACTGACCTCTCCGGATATTGAAAAGCTGATCGCGATATATACTGAACTCGAGTTCAATTCGTTCATCAAAAAACTGCAGGCAGGAATGACCGGGGAAGAAGGAACATCAGATCAGGTATCAGCTTCTGATTTCGATAAAGAGTTTGCTTCTGTAAAACGTACTGACCTGGAATCATTTGTCAAAGAAGTCGGCGACGGCAGTGTTGTATATATCGAAGCTGCCGCTGACGCAAATCATATCAATGAGCCGGAGATCAGATGCATATGCCTTTACAGCGAGGAAAAGAACCTTGCCTGTGTCAGGGAAGTGACTCCAATGGACAGCGGTGTAGTAACAGAGCAGATACTTGATAAAAAGTACAGGCTCTGCGGCTGCGGTCTAAAACGCATACTGTATTCAATGCTTGCAGGGACGGATCTTGATCCTTATCCATATTACGACGCAATGATCGCGGAGTATCTTCTCGATGCCACCAGACAGAAGTATACTCTGGACAAGATGCTTTTGAGGTATGCCGGGTATGTCTCAAAGGAATCGGAATCAGAGATCATGTCTGATGACATGTCTTATGATTCGCTTGCTGCGGATCCTGAAAGCCTTCTGAAAAGGGCATTTTATGTTTCCAGAGTAAGACCGGAACAGCAGAAATCTCTTGATGAGAACGGACTTGCGGAATTGTTTGAAAAGTGCGAAATGCCGCTCGTCCTGACTCTGGCCCGCATGGAACTTGAAGGCATAAGGTGCGAACCTTCGATACTGACAGAGATAGGGGATGAACTGGCTGAAAACATCGAAAAACTCGAAAAGGAAATATATGCCGAGGCCGGTACAGCATTCAATATAAACTCACCTAAGCAGCTTGGCGTTGTCCTTTTTGAAAATCTGAAGATCCCATACCCTAAAGCTGGTAAGAGCAAAAGCGGATCGTATTCGACAGCGGCGGACATACTGGACAAGCTGAAAGACGATCACAGCATAGTTGCTGAAGTGCTCGAGTATAGAAAACTTGCAAAACTCAAGAGCACATACGTCGACGGACTGCTGCCTCTGATAGGTGCCGATGGAAGAGTAAGACCTCATTTCATGCAGACTGTAGCTGCAACCGGAAGACTGAGCTGCACCGAACCTAACCTTCAGAACATTCCGATCCGTGATGACTACGGACGACTGATACGTAAGGCATTCATTGCAGATGATGGGAAACTTTTTACTGGCTCTGATTATTCGCAGATCGAACTGAGGATCCTTGCGGCGCTCAGCGGTGACGAGTCACTTATAGCTGACTTCAGGGCAAGCAAGGACATTCACAGAGCTACAGCTTCAAGAGTGTTCGACATACCTGAAGAAGAAGTCACGGCACTCGACAGAACAAGAGCCAAGGCAGTCAATTTCGGTGTAGTATACGGCATGAGCGGATTCGGCCTAGGGGAAAGCCTGAATATCACAAGGAGTGACGCTCAAAAGTATATAAACGAGTATTTTGCAAAGCATGCCGCTGTAAAGGAGTACCTTGACAGGCAGATCGAAGCAGGAGAAGAGACACGCGAGATCAGGACGTATTTCAACAGAGTACGCAAACTGCCGGAATTTGCGTCGCGTAAGTTTATGGAACGTGAACTCGCAAAAAGACTCGCGATGAATACTCCTATTCAGGGTACGGCAGCTGATATAATAAAAATAGCCATGAATTCAGTTTCTGCTGAGCTTCACAAAAGAGGGCTCGAATCCAGGCTGATCCTCCAGATCCATGATGAACTGATCGTGGAGGGACCTGCAAGCGAATCTGATGAGGTCATAGAGGTACTCGAATCCTGCATGATGGGCGCGGCAGATCTTGCTGTGGATCTTGTCTGCGATGTGCATTCGGGAACGACATGGTATGAACTTAAATAAATAACGGAGAACTGACATGATCAACATTGCAATAACCGGAGGCATCGGTTCCGGAAAAACTCAAGTTACGAATTATCTTATAAGCAAAGGCTTTGTCGTAGTTGATGCCGACAGAATGTCACGTGAAATGACTTCTGCGGGAGGAAAGGCAATACCATATATCCGTGAAAAATTCGGTCCGTCCTTCATTCTTGAAGACGGAAGCCTTGACCGCGCTGCAATGAGAGATCTCGTTTTCAGGAATCCTGCAATGAAAAAGGTCCTCGAGGAAGGAACCACAAAAGTGGTCCTTGAAGACATCGAAGCCATAAAAAAGGAGAGGACAGCCAGCAATGACAAGGCGCTTTTCTTCGACATCCCGCTGCTTTTTGAGACAGGCAGTGAAGATGATTATGACGCAGTCTGGGTCGTCACAGCTGATTATGAAGTGCGCAAAAATAGAGTAATGGCAAGGGATGGAATAGAACCTTCCATTATTGATCTCATCATGGACTCTCAGGAAGGTGAGGAGAAAAAGGTGCAGCTTGCCGATAATGTTATTTATAACAACGGCACCCTTGAAGAACTCAGGGAAACAGTGGACCGGACTTTGAGATCTTATGGCTTAATTTAAATTTTTTAAAAAAACTTTGATTATAGCCTTGCAAAATGATTTGAAGATGGTTATAATCCATAAGTGCCGTGTGGATGTGGCGGAATTGGTAGACGCGCATGGTTGAGGGCCATGTGGGTGAAACCGTGCTGGTTCGAGTCCAGTCATCCACACCATTTTTTTTCCCGTGATAGTGATATCGTGTGGGTTCGACCCCCACCGCCGGCACCAAATCAACCGGAAGTTAAAGTTATTAGGGAGGGTATTATGAATCCAAGCAGTCCTGCATTCAGTTTAGTGTTGATGGTACTTCTGATCGCTATGATCTATTTCATGATGATCAGACCTCAGAAAAAGAAAGAGAAAGCTGATAAAGAGATGAGAGACTCTCTCAGGGTAGGAGATGAAGTTATCACTATCGGCGGCGTTGTCGGTAAGGTTGAGAAGATAAACGAGAAATCCGTAATAATCTCCACATCGGCCGGCAAGAACAAGATCGAGTTTCTTAAGTCCGCGATCGCAAGCGTGAGTGCTAAGGATCCGAACGCTGCATCCAAGCCTGCCGCAAAGGAAGCTGCTAAGGAAGCAGAAGAGGAGAAGGCACCTTCAAGAGACAAAAAGGTAACTCCTAAGAAGCTCAGCAGAAAATCTGACGACGCTGAATAAAAGCGTAAAAAAGAACTGAAATAAGTACATCCGACAGCATTTCGGATGTGCTTTTTTCATTGAAAAATAAAGCTTAAACGAGTACAATAGATTGAATAATTATTTAATGTCGTATTTTGCGCTTTTTTGAAAATACGACAAATAATTGAAAGGTATTTAGGAGACATGAAATCAAAGAAAACAGGTAGAAGAAAAGTATTTGCGGTTTTGATCGTCCTGATTCTTGCAGCTTCCTGGCTGATATCAATTTTCGGTCTGGGAAGCAATTTCGGTAACCTCGGAAAGCAGCTCAAATACGGACTCGACATCAACGGCGGTGTCTATGTTCTTCTTGAAGCTGATTCCAAAGAGACCGGTACAGAACTGGCAGCGATCATGAACCAGACCAAGAGCGTGCTCGAGAACCGTGTCAACGCCATGGGTATCAGTGAAGCTCAGGTATCGATAGAAGGTACAAACCGTATCAGAGTAGAGATGCCGGGTGTAGAAAACGCTGAAGAAGCTATATCACAGATCGGCCGTACGGCTCAGCTGCAGTTCTTCCTTGCGGACGGAACACTTGCCCTGACAGGTGAAGGCGTAAGCGATTCTCAGATAGCAAACGATACTAAAAACGGCGGCTACAATATCACGATCGAATTCACTTCTGAGGGAAGCGATCTGTTCGCTGATGCCACTGACAAAGCTTATAAGGGCGAAGTAGAAGCCACGATGAAAAACGCAGACGGCGAACTGGTTGATAATACAGCGATCGTTATCGCGCTCGACGATGAAGTGATTTCAGCGCCGCTTGTTCACGAAAAGATCAACTCGAGATCATGCGTTATCGAAAGACCGGGCGGATTCTCAGAGACAGAAGCATCACAGCTCTCAGCTCTCATCAGAGGCGGTGCGCTTCCTGCCAATCTGACAGAAATAAACTCATCCGTACAGACAGCTACAATCGGAGCAAACGCCCTTCAGCTTTCAGTCAAAGCCGGAGCTATCGGTCTTGCACTCGTGCTCATACTGATGGTGATCGCATACGGAATACTCGGTGTTATCGCAGACCTTGCGCTTCTGCTCTACATACAGCTCGTACTCTGGATCATGGTGGGAATGGGATCAGTCCTTACTCTCCCTGGAATCGCAGGTATCATCCTGTCCATCGGTATGGCTGTTGACTCCAACGTAATCATCTTCACGAGAATCAGAGAAGAGATACAGAAAGGCAAGTCCGTAAGAGTTGCTGTAGACATGGGATACCGTGCTGCTCTTTCAACGGTAGTAGACTCACAGACCACTACACTTGTCGCAGCGTTCGTGCTCTACATGTTCGGAACGACATCCGTCAAGGGTTTCGCACTTACCCTGATGATCGGTACTGTTGTCTCCGTTATCACAGCTGTATTCATCACACAGCTCTTCGTAAATCTCATTGCCGAGAGTGAAAAATTCGGAACAAGCTCCATGTTCGGCGTAAAGGAAGACGGCACACCGAGATTCAGCTGGAACTTCAACATAAAGTTTGTTGAGAACAGAAAGAAGTTCTACGCACTCAGCCTTGCAGTCATCCTCATAGGAGCCGCAGCATTCGCGTTCAAGGGCTTCAATTACGGAATCGACTTCACCGGCGGTACAATGATGCAGATAGAGATGGGCAAGAAGGTAGAACTCGATGAAGTCAAGGAAACCATCGCTGATTTCGACCTTGATCCGACTATCGTTTATGCCGGAGAAGGCAATACACAGATCGTCATCAGGACTATCAAGGACCTTAAGTCCGCGGAACGTTCTGAAGTTATCGACAAGATATCTGAAAAATACGGAGTAAAGGATGACGACGTACTTGCATCAGAGGAGTTCGGACCTACAGTAGGTAAGGATCTCAGAGCCAATGCTACAAAGTCCATACTCATCGCCGCGCTATGCATGCTTATCTATATCAGATTCAGATTCAAGAACTGGCAGTACGGCCTTGCAGCTGTAGCAGGACTCGCTCACGACGTTCTCGTAGCTCTTTCGCTTTACGCAGTATTCCGTATCACGATCAACAACCCGTTCATCGCAGGTATCCTGACAGTTGTAGGTTACTCGATAAACGACACAATCGTTGTATTCGACCGTATAAGAGAGAACTCCAAGTTCTTCAAGCGTAAACAGGGAATACAGCTCATCGATACAAGCATCAACCAAACGCTGTCAAGATCGCTCATGACATCGCTCACAACACTGCTTGTTATGATCCCGCTGTTCATCATGGCATCATCGGAACTCAGATCGTTCCTCATCCCGCTGATGATCGGTGTGTTCACAGGTACATATTCATCGATATTCCTCTGCAGCCCGGTATTCTACGAGCTGACTAAAAAAGAGGGTATATCAAAGTACGAAGACAATAAGGCAAAGGCTGACAGGCAGAGAAAGAAATCAGCCAAGAGAAGAGACGACGAAGGGATAAGACTCTGATAAATCCTATTGCGTATCAGGAGACGGAATGGCCGCACCAAAAGTAATCGATCTGTCAACTGAAAAGTTCATAAGGGATATGACTGAGATCAATCCGAAATACGATGATTCCGTCATTATCAAAGCATACGAAATTGCCCGCAAATTACATGACGGGCAATTTCGTAAGAGCGGAGAACCTTATATCATCCATCCGGTAGCTGTAGCAAAGATACTGGCTGAATTTGGCATGGATAATGAGACGGTCATTGCAGGTCTGCTCCACGATGTGGTCGAAGATACCCGTTATACCAGAGACCAGCTTGCTGAGGACTTTGATGAGAAGATAGCCGATCTTGTCGAGGGCGTAACAAAGCTCACCAACATCAGTTATGATTCGAGCGAAGCAGCTCAGGCCGAGAACTTCCGCAAGATGTTCCTCGCTATGTCAAAAGACATAAGAGTTCTTATCGTCAAGCTGGCCGACAGACTTCACAACATGCGTACTCTTGAGTACATGCCGACCGAGAAACGCATAACAAAGGCCATGGAGACTCTTGAGATATATGCTCCTCTGGCCGGAAGACTCGGAATATTCAGCATCAAGTTTGAACTTGAAGATCTTGCGCTTAAATACCTTCATCCGCTCGAGTACAAAAAGCTCGTAGCGGCTGTAGACAGGCGGAAATCTGAATATGCCAGAAATCTCAAAGTACTTACGGGAACCATTTCGAACATTCTTGACGAAGCGGGGATCCAGCACGACGTAAAGGGAAGATCAAAACATCTTTACAGCATTTACCGCAAGATGATCATACAGCAGAAAGAAATCGACGAGATATTCGATATTCTTGCTGTCAGGATACTTGTCTCGAGTGTAAAGGACTGTTACGCGGCTCTCGGACTCGTCCATAACAGATGGAAACCTATTCCGGGCAGATTCAAAGACTATATAGCAATGCCTAAACCTAACATGTATCAGTCGATACATACTACGGTACTCGGAGATAACGGAGAGCCTTTCGAGATCCAGATAAGGACTTACGAGATGCACCGCATAGCCGAATACGGTATTGCTGCACACTGGAAATATAAAGAGGGCAAGGTGTCCGGCACTGTCGATGACAGCGAGCAGAAACTTGCATGGCTCAGGCAGGCTCTCGAATGGCAGAAGGAAGCCGATGACTCGGTGGAATTCCTCAACACAATGAAGGTCGACCTGTTCGTCAATCAGGTGTTCGTATTCACACCGGGCGGAGACGTGATAGAACTTCCGGCTGAAAGCACGCCGCTCGACTTCGCTTTCAAGATCCATACAGACGTAGGTATCAGATGCGTAGGCGCAAAGGTCAACGGAAAGATGGTCACTATCGACCATCCTCTGCAAAACGGTGATATCGTTGAGATCGTCACGTCGGCGAATTCATCCGGTCCGAGTGTTGAGTGGCTGAAGAAATGCAAGACATCAGGCGCCAAGAACAAGATCCGCAACTGGCTGCGCAAAGCCGACAAGGATTCAGATGTAAGCAAGGGCCGCACGAACATCAACAACTACATCAAAAAGAAGGGCTATGATCCGGCGCTTGTTACTAAAAACGCATACATCCTAAGAGCGGTAAAAGACTTCAACTGCAGCAATGTAAATGAACTCTTTTTACAGATCTCAAGAGGCGGAAGCACTGTATCCAAACTCGGTCAGAAGCTGATCGAGTATTACGAAGCCGACAACCAGATCAAGGAAAAAGAGCAGGAAAACATAGAAGTCAAAAAGAAGCCTGCTCCGCGGACATCGGGAAATTCGGAAAACGGTATCATTGTCAAGGGAGCGGACAACCTTCTTATCAGACGTGCTACCTGCTGCAATCCTGTTCCTGGAGATGCGATCATAGGCTACATCTCCAAGGGAAAAGGCATAACAGTACACAGAATAGACTGCGCGAATATCCGCAACATCAGGGAAGAAGACCGGGGCAGACTGATTGAGGTCAACTGGGATTCACCTAATGAAAACAGAAAATACTATGCAGACATCCAGGTCGTTTCCGAAGAAAGAAAAGGCCTGTTCAAAGATATATCAAAGGTTTGCGATGACTATGATCTTGAAGTAGTCGGTCTGAACCTTACACCGGGAGAACCCGGCACCACAAATACGCTTCTTACCGTTGAGATCACCGACATGCATCAGATACAGAGACTTCTGACGGCTCTCAGACAGGTGGAAGGAGTTATCAAGGTCTTCAGACCGAGATAAGGAGGTCATCATGGGTATCGATATCAAATGCTATCCGGAAGGGATGTACGGTGAAAACACCTATCTCATCACTGATGATGCGACAGGTTTCAAGGCAATCATCGACCCGGGCTATTATGGGGTAGATGTAAGGATGGACATCCGGAACAATGCTTATCTCAAATATGTTCTCCTTACTCACGGTCATCATGACCACTTCCTTGAAGCAAAAGAATATTTAAACGAGTACAGCGCTGTAAAATTTGCGGCTCCTGAAAAAGAGATCGCTCTTATTAAAAGTGAGCCATATGCATGCCCGATGCCTTCAATGCTTCTGAAGGACGGTGACATTATCACACTTGGTGAGACCAAACTCAAAGTGATCGAAACGCCGGGCCATACCGGAGGAGGCATATGCTTTGCTACTGACAGGGAGATATTTACAGGAGACACATTGTTCAGACTGAGCGTAGGCAGGACCGACCTTCCTACAGGCGACTGGTATAAGCTTGTTGATTCAATTAAAAACAGGCTTTATACGCTCGATGATGAAATGATCGTGTATCCGGGACATGGCGCTCCTACTACCATTGGTTACGAAAAGAGGGCAAATCCGTTTGTATAGGATATACATAAACAACATCGATGATGACTATCACTATATGGAGCTTGCCAGGGTATTCCTTCCTGATGACGGCTTTGAAACGATAGCCTACAGCGGAAAGCCTGTTGCGCACCTTCTCGGAAAAGACAGTTTTTTTGTTAACGGGAAGGGCAGCGAAGACCGCGAAGAGATAAAGAGAGAACTTTACCGGCTGCTTTCAGATATCACAGGGATGAGGCCTCCATGGGGCACGCTTACAGGCGTCAGGCCGCTGAAACCGGCTCTCGAGATCTGCAGGGAAAGCTCTGTGCAGGAGATGGAGCGCATCATAAAAGAAAGATATCTTCTGAACGACGCCAAAGCTTCATTGCTTGCAGACATAGCTGATTATCAGCTCAGCCACGTAACGGGCATACCATGGGAAAAAGCTTCGGTTTATATCGGCATCCCGTTCTGTCCGACCAGATGCGCGTACTGCAGTTTCGCTTCAAACGTAGCTCCGGCTGAGGAGCATGAAGCATATCTTGAAAATCTCCTCAGGGAGATATCGTATGCTGGAGACCTTGCAAGGGAGAGTGGAACCAAACTCGAAAGCATATATATAGGAGGCGGTACGCCTACCACTCTAGGCAGCGGACAGCTGGAAAGACTTATAAACAAAGTGTCTGAATCTTACCGCATCGATCCCGCCGGGCTTGAATTTACAGTTGAGGCAGGCAGACCTGATACGATCACAAAAGAAAAACTTGATACTCTCAAAAGGCTTGGAATATCGCGCATCAGCATAAATCCGCAGTCGATGAAAGACAAGACGCTGAAACTGATAGGACGCGATCACAGCGCAGAAGATATACGCAACGGGTTTCGCATAGCGCGCGAGACCGGATTCGACGTCATAAACGCAGATCTGATAGCCGGACTGCCTGAGGAATGTGTAAGCGATTTTGAAGCGAGTCTGAGCGAGATGATAGGCCTTGGCGCTGAAAACATTACTATTCACACTCTTTCGGTAAAAAAAGGTTCCAGGCTGAAGGACAACGATCCGGAGTACTACAGACATAATGCCGGGACAGTCAGCGACATGCTGGACCTGTCAAGAGAGATGCTGAGTTCTGCCGGATACAGACCATACTACATATACAGGCAGAAGCATCAGATAGGCGCTCTTGAGAACGCGGGATGGTGTCTGCCGGGCAAACACTCAATATATAACATACGGATAATGGAAGATAAGCAGACGGTCATAGGGCTTGGAGCCGGAGCGGTCGGAAAAGTATATCATCCTGCCGAAGACAGGCTCGAGCGAATAGCCAACGTCAGCAATTACAGGATATACAGCGAGAGATTCGATGAGATGCTCTCCCGCAAAAATGAATATTACAAATAATCCGCAGAAAGGATAAGAAAATGGCAATGAAAGCGCCTAAGGGCACTAAGGACATGCTGCCTCAGGATGCATATAAGTGGCAGTACATAGAAAAAGAGTGGAAAAAGATCTGCTCTGAATATGGTTTCAAAGAGATCAGGACACCTGTATTCGAGTCTACGGATCTCTTCAACAGAGGAGTAGGAGACACGACAGACATCGTGCAGAAAGAGATGTATACCTTTGAGGACATGGGCGGACGCAGCATTACGCTCAAACCTGAAGGAACATCACCTGCGGTAAGAGCCTTCATTGAAAGCAATATGTACGCAGAGACTCAGCCGACGAAGATATTCTATGACACTCCTTGCTACAGGTATGAGAAGCCTCAGGCAGGAAGGTTAAGAGAGTTCCACCAGTTCGGCATCGAGAACTTCGGCACTCCGTCAATGATGGCAGATGCGGAAATTATAGCTCTCGGTCACGACTTCCTGAAGCGCATGGGAATCGAGGATATTGAACTTCACATCTCGAGCGTCGGATGCAGGAAATGCAGGCCGGTATACAGAAAGGTGCTGCAGGACTTCCTCAGACCTAAGTACGACTGCCTTTGCGAAACATGCAAGTCAAGATTCGACAAGAATCCTATGAGGATACTCGACTGCAAATCTCCTGAAGATAAGGAAGCGGTCAAGGATGCTCCTATGATGATCGACTACATGTGCGATGACTGCCGCAAGGACTTTGAAGACCTGAAATCGTACCTTGATGCCATGGGAATCGAATATGTTGTTGATCCGTCCATAGTAAGAGGCCTCGATTATTACACCAAAACCGCTTTTGAATTCATTACGACTAAAATCGGTGCCCAGGGCACTGTCTGCGGAGGCGGAAGATACGATCATCTTATCGAGGAAGTAGGCGGCCCGGACATGCCTGGCGTAGGATTCGGACTCGGCAAGGAAAGACTTCTCCTGCTCATGGATGCGTGCGGTCATGACTTCGGAGCTCCTCCTGCACCGCAGATATTCCTTGCATGGATAGGGGATGAAGCAAAGCTCTTTGCACTGAACCTTCTCCACGAATTAAGGGATCAGGGAATAAGGGCGGATATGGATACCAGAGAGCGCAATCTGAAAGGCCAGATGAAATACGCAAATAAACTGGGAGCCGAATTTACGGCTGTCATAGGCGGCGATGAAGTCGCGAGCGGAGAAATAACTTTGAAAAACATGTCTACATCTGAACAAACAAAAGTCAGGAAGGAGGCTCTTGCAGATGCTTTATAAAAGAACTCATATGTGCGGCGAATTAAGACTTGCCGATGAAGGAAAGAACGTAGTACTTAACGGCTGGGTAGCAAAGGCAAGAAGCCTCGGCAGCCTCGTGTTTGTTGACATCAGAGACAAGACCGGCATCACTCAGGTCACATTCAATGAGGATGCTCCTGCTGAAGTCATCGAAGCGGCAAAAGGACTGAGCCGTGAATACTGCATCGGCGTAAAGGGAATAGTCAGGGAAAGAAGTTCCAAGAACCCTAACCTCCCGACCGGAGACATCGAAGTCTTTGCAAGTGACCTGACAGTTTATTCAACCTCTGAGACTCCGCCGATCTATATAAAGGATGACGACAATGTCAATGATGATTTGAGACTCAAGTACAGATATCTTGACCTCAGAAAAAATAAGATGCAGAGAAATCTTACTTTCAGACACAAGGTCATGAAATGCACCCGCGACTATTTCGATGAACAGGGATTCACTGAAGTCGAGACTCCTGTACTCATCAAGCCGACGCCTGAAGGCGCAAGAGACTATATCGTGCCTAGCAGGGTACATAACGGATACTTCTACGCACTGCCTCAGTCGCCTCAGATGTTCAAGCAGCTTCTGATGGTCGGCGGAACAGACAGATACGTACAGATCGCAAAGTGCTTCAGAGATGAGGACCTCAGGGCTGACAGACAGCCTGAATTCACTCAGATCGACCTCGAAATGTCGTTTGCGGGAGTAGATGACGTCATCGAAGTACAGGAAGGCTTTATCAAGAGAGTCATGAAGGAGGTCAAGGGCGTTGATGTTGTTACTCCGTTCCCTAGACTGTCTTACGACGAAGCCATGGAGAGATACGGATCCGACAAGCCTGACACAAGATTCGGCATCGAACTCATCAAACTCAACGATGCTTTTGAAGGATGCGGCTTCGGGATGTTTACGGATAATCTGGCAGCCGGCGGAGATATAAGAGGCATCTGCGTACCTGGCGGGGCGGCTGAATTCTCGCGTAAAAAGATCGATAAGCTTACGAACGAAGTCAAGCACTACGGCGCTCATGGCCTTGTATGGATAAAGAACGACGGCAATGCAATCAGTTCTTCAGTCGGAAAGTATTTCAGCGAAGACAAACTCAAGGCTGTTCTTGACAAGTGCGGAGCAGGCAGCGGCGACGCGGTATTTATCGTCAGCGGAACTCCGAAGGTCACATATGATTCACTCGGATTCCTCAGACGCAGGATAGCCGGACTCATGGGAATGCTTGATGATAATCAGTACAATTTCCTCTGGGTCGTAGACTTCCCGATGTTCGAACAGGACGAAGACGGCAATCTTAAAGCCATGCATCATCCTTTCACACAGCCTAAGCTCGAAGAACTCGACAAGCTAGATACGGATATCCTCGGCCTTAAGGCAAACGCATACGACATCGTTCTCAACGGAGTCGAGCTCGGAGGAGGAAGCGTTAGAATCCACGACAAAGACCTTCAGGCACGCATGTTCAAGGCTCTGGGTCTTACAGATGAAGAATGCCAGGAGAAGTTCGGCTTCCTGATCGAAGCGTTCAAATACGGAGCACCTCCTCATGCAGGACTTGCTTACGGACTTGACAGACTGGTAATGCTGCTCCTCGGCGAAAAGAGCATCAGAGAGGTCATAGCATTCCCTAAGAACCAGAATGCTGAATGCCCGGTATGCGAAGCTCCGGCTCCTGCAGGAAGCGGACAGCTTGAAGAACTTGGCATAGAGCTGATAGAGGAATAATGGACAGAGGGAAAAAGTACGGTATATACGGCGGCAGTTTTGACCCCATACATATAGGGCACGTAGCCCTTGCCGGCAGCGCGGTAAGAGAATGCGGACTTGAAAAGCTAATATTCATGCCCGCATACATCTCTCCGTTCAAGCAGGACAGATATGTAACCAACGGGCACGACAGATGCGGCATGATAGAGACCGTACTTGGTATCAATGATGCTTTCTGCCTTTCAAGGTATGAGATCAATAAGGGAGGCCCCTCATATACGATCGAAACGCTGAGGCACTGGAAGAAAATGCTGGACGGAGAGCTGTGCTTCATACTCGGATTCGATTCAGCGGTACAGGTGGATCAGTGGTATCAGGGTGAAGAGATATTGAGGAACTACCATCTTATCACAGCAAGGCGTCCGGATACGGATTTTGAATCAGGTCTTAAAATTATAAAATCTTTCCGGGAAAAATACGGTGCGAAAATCACCGTCATGGACATGCTGCCTGTCGATGCTTCATCGACAGAGGTAAGGAACCGGATAAAGGAAGGAAGACCTGTAACCGGACTGGTACCGCCGGGAGTAGAGGAATACATAATTGAGCATCAACTGTACAGATAGAGAATCGCTGGAATTATTTATCAGGAACAACCTCAAGGAGAGCCGCTACAGGCATTCCCTGGGGGTCGAGGAAATGGCGGTCAGGCTGGCGCGTCTGCACGGGGCCGATGAAGAAAAGGCCGCATTCGCTGGGAGGTATCACGATCTCGCGAAGAACTTCGATACTGAAACAATGGACGCGTATGTCAGAAAATACGGTCTCCCTGAGAAGCTCATAGGCAATAACGCGCTGGCTCATTCAAAAGTCGGGGCAGAGATACTTGAGCATGAGTTCGGAGTGACTGATAAAGAAATACTTGATGCAGTACGTTATCATACTACTGCGCGAAAGGACATGTCCCTGCTTGAAGAAATTGTATTCGCAGCGGATGTGGTTGAAGACAACCGGACATACAGCGATCTGGATTATTATCAGGATCTTGCATACAGGGATCTTGACAGGGCCTGCCTGGAGATACTGGAGTATACGATAGGCAGCCTTACAGAAAAGGGCCGGACTATAGATACTGACACACTCGAAGCCAGAGAGTGGGTTCTAAACAAAATGAAGGAGACAAAGAATGGAAAGTAAGGAAATTGCTCAGGCAATCGCTGAACTGCTGAGCAGGAAAAAAGCAAAAGATGTTGTCATGATCGATATAGCCGAGAAATCATCATTCGCAGATTTCTTTGTTATCGCAACGGGTACCTCAGACAGACAGCTCGGTGCTCTTGCAGATGATGTTGAAGACAAATTCGCGGAACTGGGCATCGAACCTAAGAGCAAGGACGGCAGACCGGATACCGGATGGATTCTTGTTGACGGAGGAGATGTTATTGTAAATATATTCACAAATGACACCAGAGATAAATACACACTCGAAAAGATATGGAGCGATTGTGAATCCATACTGGTAGACTGATCAAGGAGTTAGATGATGCGCAACGACAGATACGATTTCACCGCAATAGAGGCAAAGTGGCAGAAGATATGGGCCGAAGAAAACGCTTTCAGAACAGTCGAGGACGATTCAAAAGAGAAGTACTATGTTCTTGAGATGTTCCCGTATCCTTCAGGCAAACTTCACATGGGCCATGTAAGGAATTATTCCATCGGAGATGTCATAGCAAGATACAAAAAGATGGCAGGGTATAACGTGCTTCATCCGATGGGCTATGACTCATTTGGACTGCCGGCAGAAAACGCTGCCATTCAGCACAATGCCGAGCCTGCAAAATGGACTTATGACAACATGGACGAAATGGACAGGCAGCTTGCCAGCATGGGCCTTTCGTATGACTGGGACCGCAGGGTCGCTACATGCACACCGGAATATTACAAGTGGACACAGTGGCTGTTTACACAGTTCTATAAAAACGGACTCGCATACAAGAAAGACAATCCTGTTAACTGGTGCCCGAGCTGCCAGACTGTACTTGCCAATGAGCAGGTAGTAGACGGCAAATGTGAGAGATGCAAAACCGAAGTCACTAAGAAGAATCTGTCACAGTGGTATCTGAAGATCACTGATTACGCTGACAGGCTGCTCGGTAACCTCGACAAGCTCGAAGGCTGGCCTGATAAGGTCAAGACCATGCAGCGCAACTGGATCGGCAAGAGTTACGGCGCAAACATCAACTTTGAGATAAAGGATTCAGATAAGGTCCTTGAAGTATTCACAACAAGAGCGGACACACTCTTCGGTGCTACTTATATGGTAATGTCGCCTGAGCATCCGTACGTAAATGAGCTCGTGGCAGGACGTCCTGAAGAAGCCGCAGTGGAAGCTTATCAGGAAAAAGCCCGCCGCATGAGCGACATCGAAAGAACTTCAACAAGCAACGAAAAGACGGGTGTTTTCATCGGAAGATACGCAATCAACCCTGTTAACGGAAAAGAGATCCCTATCTATATCTCGGACTATGTACTCATGGGTTACGGTACAGGAGCCATTATGGCCGTTCCGGCTCATGACCAGAGAGACTTTGATTTCGCAAAGGCTTTCGGCCTTGATATCATCCCTGTAGTAGATCCTGAGGATCCTTCGATCGATCTCTATGACCTTAGGGAAGCTTTCGTTGCCGAAGGAAAAATGATCAATTCCGGACAGTTCGACGGAATGAACAACAAGGAAGCCATCCCTGCCATGATCGAATGGCTCAACGAAAAGGGAATAGGCGATAAGACGGTCAACTTCAGACTCAGAGACTGGCTCATCTCCAGACAGAGATACTGGGGAGCACCTATCCCGATGATCTGGTGCGATGAATGCGGCTGGGTACCTGAGAAGGAAGAGAATCTTCCGGTCCTGCTTCCTACGGACGTTGAGTTCACGGGCAAGGGAGAATCGCCTATCACAACGAGCAAGACATTCGTAGATACTGTCTGCCCGTGCTGCGGAAGACCTGCAAGAAGGGAAGTTGACACGATGGATACGTTCGTGGATTCGTCATGGTACTTCCTCAGATACTGCGATCCTCACAATGAAAAGGCGCCGTTCAGCAGGGAAAAGGCAGATTACTGGATGAATGTTGACCAGTACATCGGCGGAGTTGAACATGCGATCCTGCATCTCATGTACGCAAGGTTCTTCCAGATGTTCCTTCACGACATCGGACTCAGCAAGGAAGAAGAACCTTTCAGAAATCTGCTTACACAGGGAATGGTGATCAAGGACGGAGCCAAGATGAGCAAGTCTCTCGGCAACGTTGTAAGCCCGGCAGAGATCCAGGCCAGATATGGTTCGGATACCGCAAGGCTGTTCATTCTTTTCGCTGCACCGCCTGAAAAGGAACTCGACTGGTCTGATGAAGGTGTTGAGGGAAGCTACAGATTCCTCAACCGTGTATACAGACTGGTATATGAATACATTAACGACATAAGAAAGGATGCTGATGTTCCGGCAGAATATAAGGCCGCGAACGCAGCTGACAAGTCTCTCGACTTCATGATGAACACCTCTATCAAGAAGGTAACCGAAGATGCCGGCGGAAGATTCAATTTCAACACTGCCATCGCATCCATCATGGAACTCGTAAATGAAATGTACAAATACAAGAACGGCGACATAAACCTGCCGCTGTACAACAAAGCGATCGAGACGCTGCTGACGCTTCTCAATCCGTTCTCTCCGCATATCACGGAGGAACTCTGGAGTCAGCTCGGCCATGAAGACAGACTCTACAACAGAGCGTGGCCGGTATGCGATGAATCCGCTCTCGTCAAGGACGAGATACAGATAATTCTGCAGATCAACGGCAAGCTGAAAGATAAACTCATGCTGCCTAACAATTCAGAAAAGGAGGTAGTAGAAGGAGCCGCAAGAGCTTCGGAAAGATTCAAGGAAGCTACAGAAGGACGCGAAGTTATCAAAGTGATCTACGTCCCGAACAAGATCATCAACTTTGTTGTCAGATAGCGGCTTCGCGATTATGACAAGATATAAGAATAATAATAAGAGGAGAGCGAAAGCTCCCGCTAAGGCAATAAAAAAGAATAATGAAAAGGTCAGGCCGCCTTTCAGGATAATCCCGCTGGGCGGCATGAAGGAGATAGGAAAAAACTGCACACTCATTGAGTGCAATGATGAAATACTCATCATCGACTGCGGTTTTGCGTTCCCTGAGTATGAGATGTTCGGAATCGATCTCGTGATACCTGATTTCACATATCTCAAGGAAAACATGGAAAAGGTAAAGGGACTGATCATAACTCACGGACACGAGGATCATATAGGAGGCATCCCTTATCTGCTTCAGGAAATGAGTGTTCCGGTATATGCTTCACCTCTGGCGATGGGAATGATCGAACATAAGCTCGAGGAGTATTATCTGAGCTGTGAAGGTCATGTAATAAGAGCCGGCGACAGATTCAATGCCGGCAGCTTCTCAATAGAAGCCATTCAGACCAACCACAGCATCGCTGATTCCCTTGCGTACTCGATAAAGTTCCCGGGCGGACACGTAGTGCACACAGGAGACTTCAAAATCGACTATTCTCCTCTCGACGGCAGGGTGATCGACCTCAACAGGTTTTCGCAGCTCGGCGATCAGGGTGTAGACGTACTGCTGTGCGACAGCACAAATGTCATGAGGAAGGGATACACTCCTTCTGAAGCGGTAGTAAGGCGGTCTATCGACGAGATATTCGATAATACCGAAAGAAGGATAATAATCGCTACTTTCGCTTCAAACGTTCACAGGATAAAGTACTTTATCGAAGCGTCAATGAAGCATCACAGAAGGATAGCGGTTTCGGGAAGATCCATGGAGAACCTTCTTTCTCTGTCGAAAAGCCTGGGCTATCTTGATGACATACCGGATTCCGTGTTCGTTAACGTCAGCGAAGCAAGAAATATCGCTGATAACAGGATCACCATAATCACAACAGGCAGCCAGGGTGAGCCGATGAGCGCACTGACGCGCATGGCTTATGACAACCATAAATCCATCAAGCTCAAGAAAAACGACGTGGTCGTTTTCTCATCGTCGCCTATCCCGGGAAATGAAAAGGTCATTTCCCAGATAGTCAACAGGCTTTATGAAAAAGAAGTGGATGTAGTGCTCGCGTCTGCAATGGACGTCCATGTATCAGGGCATGCTTCATCTGAAGAACTCAAGCTCATACATACGCTCATAAGACCGAAATACTTCATACCTGCTCATGGTGAATACAGACACCTTGCAGAACACGCAAAGCTTGCACAGGCACTCGGGCAGTCCAAAACCAATATCTTTATACTTGGCAACGGTGACGCCCTGGAGGTCAACGGCAAGGAAACGCATCCGGTCAGGGGATTTACTTCCGGCGAAGATGTGATGGTAGACGGATACGGGATAGGAGATGTGGGCAGCGTTGTCCTGAAAGACAGAAAGAAGCTTTCACAGGCCGGTCTTATCACCATATCTGTTGCGCTGGATTCAGCAACAGGCTCTCTCATGGCGGAACCTATACTCAAAACAAAGGGATTCATTTTCGTTGAAGAGCATATGGATCTCATAAGAGAGGCTATAAACGTCGTATACAATACGATAGGAAAGAGCACTTCGAAAGGCGCTCTTGATGAAGCGTCACTGACCAGGGCGATCAAGTCGGACATGAAGACATTCATATACAATACGACGAAAAAGAACCCTATGATAATACCTGTAATTCTTTACGTTTAAGGAGGTAACTGATCATGAATGTATATGACGAGGCTCACAGCCTTGCTAAAGCAATAAGAGAATCCAACGAGTTCAAGGAATTCGACAGGATCAGAAAAGAAGTTGACAACGATAAGGAATGCTCCGAAATGCTTAAGGAGCTTACCGAACTGCAGGTACAGCTTCAGACAGCACAGCTCGCAGGACAGCAGCCTGACAAGGACCTGTTCGCGCGCTTCCAGAGCCTCAGCACAATGGTTATGACAAAACCTCTTGCTGCACAGTACATGCAGGCTCAGATGGCGATTGCCACCATGATGAACGACGTGTTCGGCATAGTCGGCGAAGCTATCAGATAAAATCATAAGTCTATTAATTAATTAATCATAAAAAGGAGAAACACCAATGATCTATGCAAGTGACTTCAGAAAAGGTATTACTTTTGAGATGAACGGCGAACCTCATGTAGTGCTCGATTTCCAGCACGTTAAGCCGGGCAAGGGAGCTGCTTTCGTAAGGACAAAGTACAGAAACATCCTCACGGGTGCTACACGCGAAGAAGCTTTCAACCCTAATGACAAGTTCCCTAAGGCTCACATCGAGACAAAGCAGATGCAGTATCTCTACAATGACGGAGAACTCTACTACTTCATGGATCAGGAGACTTATGATCAGGTTCCTCTGACATATGAGCTCGTCGAAGATGCAATAAAGTATATCCGTGAGAATGATGTTGCTACAGTCAAATTCTACAAGGACAATGCATTCACTGTTGAAGCTCCTAACTTCGTAGACCTCGAAGTCATCGAGACAGAACCGGGCGTTAAGGGAGATACAGCTACCAACGTTACAAAGGCTGCTACAGTAGAGACCGGCGCAGTCATCCAGGTTCCTATTTTCATCAATGAAGGTGAAAAGATCCAGATCGATACAAGATCAGGCGAATATCTTGGAAGATCCAAGTAGGAGAATCCTTTGAAAGATCAAAACAGCATCAAGCGTTTCCACAGACCGCTGAGGATCATTGCAGTGCTCATTTTACTTGCAGCGCTGCTCCTCTGGTATGTTTACATGATGTCCAGACCTTACGACAGAACGCGTACGACCTACGCGGATTTTGTCGTTGAAGAAGGTGACGATCTCAGTTCAGTCGCTGAGCATCTTGATGAGCAGAAATTCATCAAAAAAGCTTCCAACTTTGAGATGCTCGGCAGGCTTACCTTCAAAGGCAGCTTCAAACCCGGCACTTATTATCTTTCGCCTTCCATGAACTCAATGATGATAATGCATACGCTTCAGAGCGGACTTACTACGTCAAAGGGTTTCAATGTACCTGCCGGATATACCGTTGCGCAGCTTGCCAAGGCGCTGGGACGTGACGGACTGGCAGATGAGGAGGCATTCCTGAAAGCTGCTGCGTCTCCGGACCTCGCCCAGCTTGATGTGCTTGGTGAGAATAAGGAAGGCCTGAAGGGCGCTGACCTTATCGAAGGATTTTTGCTTCCGGGGGAATACGCTCTTTCAACTGACGCAGATGAATCCATGATGATAATCATGATGCTCGATGCTTTCAGCAACTTCTACAACGAAGACTGTAAGGCCAGAGCGGATGAACTGGGTATCACCACCAGACAGCTCCTTGTCATGGCATCCATGATCGAAAAAGAAACTAGCGTGGATAAGGAACGCGCCAGGATTTCCGGCGTTATCCATAACCGCATCAACATGGAGCTTACAGCAATAGATGAGCTTCCGGTAAAGCCGCTCTGCTCGCCAAGCCAGGCATCCATTAAGGCCGCTTTATATCCTGAAGAGCACGAATACACTTATTACGTTCTGAACAGCAGTCTTGACGGTACACATAAGTTCACTGATGACGAAGAAGAATACAAAAAGTGGCTCGAAGAATACGAAAATGCAGTGAAAGAAGCAGATGATGAATCTGCGGAAACCGAAGATGGCAGCGCAGAAGAAAGCGAAGGCGAAAGCGAATGATGCCGGATGTTCGTGACATTCCCTTAAAGGAGTTTGTAGACAGGCAGCATAAGGCTCTGGATGATGATCTCTCTGAACTCAGACGTTCAAACGAAGAAGAGGGAGTACCTCTTATCCTTTCAGAAACAGAAGGGATTCTTGGCTTGCTGCTTGAACTGACGAAGCCTGCAAGGATCCTGGAGATAGGTACTGCACATGGATATTCCGCGCTGTTCTTCGCGAAAAAGCTGCCTGATGCTCATATAACTACTATAGAGCGCAATCCTGTCATGGTACAGGCTGCAAAGGCTGAGTTTACTTCACGGAAAGAAGGAGAGCGCATCGATTTCCGCGTAGGAGATGCGGCTGAGATACTCGATGACCTGGTCGATGAACTTGCTGACGCTGATGAATCTGAAAAATTCGATTTCGTATTCATAGACGCAGCAAAGAGTCATTACCGTGAATTCCTTGAAGCAGCTGAGAAGATATGTACGGAAAAAGCTCTGATAGCTTGTGACAACATACTGCTGAAGGGATGGATCGTTCAGGCTGAAGGAAGCGCGGCAAAGCGTCACAGAACAAATATAAAGTACATGAAGAAATTTCTTGAATATCTCCGCAGCAGGGAGGACGTAGAAGTATCCATACTGACCGGCGGAGACGGGTTGGCGATAATAAGGTTTATTAATGACAAATAACGACAGACCAAAACTTGAACTGCTTGCTCCGGCAGGCGATATGGAAAAACTGAAAACTGCCGTAAGATTCGGAGCTGACGCAGTATATTTCGGCGGCGAGATGTTCAGCCTCAGAGCCGGCGCCGGTAATTTTACCGTGCCTGAAATCGAAGAAGCCATGGACTGGCTCCATGCAAATAACGCCAAGGGTTACATGACAATCAATATATACCCTCACAACGGCGATATTTCACCTCTGAGGGATTATATCGGGAAAATCAGGCATATTCCCGTAGATGCGTTTCTTGTATCAGATCCGGGCGTTATGGGCCTCATAAAGGATCAGATCCCTGATGCAGAGATACATCTTTCGACACAGGCAAATACCACGAACTATCTGACTGCGCGTTTCTGGGCTTCCCAGGGTGTAAAGAGAATAGTCTGCGCCCGTGAGATGAGTCTCGAAGAAATAAAGATCATGAGACGCGAGCTCCCTGAAGACATCGAGATCGAATCCTTTGTTCACGGCGCGATGTGCATCTCGTATTCCGGAAGATGCCTTCTCAGCAATTTCATGGCAGGCAGGGATGCAAACAGGGGAGCATGTACCCATCCGTGCAGATGGAAGTACGCACTCGTAGAGGAACAGCGTCCCGGACAGTACTATCCGATCGAAGAGGATCAGTATGGCAGCTACATTCTGAACTCCCGTGATCTGTGCATGATAGACCGCATTCCTGATCTTGCTGAAGCAGGCGTATATTCGCTTAAGATCGAAGGCCGCATGAAGTCGATGTATTATGTAGCCACCGTGGTTACAGCTTACAGGGCGGCAATAGACGCGTATCTCAGAGATCCTGAAAACTACGTGTTCGATCCAAAATATTACGATGAGCTCTGCAAGGCAAGCCACAGGGAATTCACACACGGATTCTACTATAACAAGCCTACCGACAAAGATCAGAACTATATTACAAGTGACTATATCAGGGATTATTCCTTCGTCGGTCTTGTCAGAGAAACAGATCCGGTTACCGGACTTACGACGGTCGAACAGAGAAACAAATTCTCTGTCGGCGATACGGTTGAAGTATTCGGACCATTTACGCCATATTACGAAGAAACCATAAGCGAGATGTATAACGAGGATGGTGAAGCAATAGAAAGCGCGCCTCATCCTCAGCAGATCCTGCGCATCCGCTTTGAACGCATACCTGAAGAAGGATTTATTTTACGCAAAAAGAAGTAAGGAGAAAAAATGGAAGACGGCAGTTTACCCTCTTATTTGTTTCTGATACTGATCATACTGATCATGGTTTTCAACGGACTTGTAGTCGCCTGCAAAAGGGCACTCGACTACATAGACCGTAATGTTATCAAAGAAAGGCTTGAGGACGAACCTGACAACAATAGACTTCAGATGGTTACAGAGTTTCTGTCCAAGCCTTCAAAATACCATTATGCGGATCACGCGGCCAGTTTTATCAGCATAATATTATGTTTTGTGCTGTTCAACGTCTGGCTTTGCGCAAAAGGCCTCAGCGATCAGCTCTTTGCAGCGGAACAGTTTTCACTCCTTCTGCTCCTGCTCTACAATCTTGGCTTTTATATCCTGTACACGGCACTTTCTGATGTGCTTCCTAAAAAACTGGCAGCACAGGCGAGTGAAAATACCGGAGTAGGGCTCATCGGCTTCCAGAAGTTCATATATATCATTACTTTACCGCTGGTATGGATATGCAAGACAATAGCGAATCTTGTACTCCGCATCATGGGCAAAAAAACCGATGTCGATGATTCATACTTCTCGGAAGACAAGGTCATGTCAATGCTTGACAGAGGCCAGGAATCCGGTGAGATCAAGGAAGAAGGCCGCAAGATGATCGACTCGATATTCGAGTTCGATGATCTTCTCGCGTACGAGATAATGACACCGCGTACCGACGTATTCATGTTCGACCTTGATGACGACAGAAGTGAGTACTTTGAGGAGCTGATGGAGCTCACTCACTCCAGGATACCGGTGTATAAGGGCGATCCCGACAACATCGTCGGCATACTGCATATCAAGGACTATCTGTATAATGCCACAAAAAAAGGTTTTGACAACGTAGACATAAAGAAACTGCTGAGACCTGCTTATTTCGTTCCGGAGACAAAAAACATCGACTCTCTGTTCAGGGAACTGCAGATCGAAAAGCAGCATCTGGCAATTCTGATCGATGAATACGGCGGATTCAGCGGAATCGTATCCGTTGAAGACATAATCGAGCAGATCGTAGGCGATATCGATGATGAATTTGACGAAGAAGACCGCATAATAGAGAAAGTTAACGATACTACTTATATCGTAGACGGCAATGTGTATCTCGATGATCTCGAAGAAGAGACGGGTGTTGAGCTTGAATCCGAGACAAGTGAGACTGTCGGAGGCTTTATCATCGATCTCATGGGCGAGATCCCGAGAGAAAAGGTCAGGTATAAACCGATTTCTTATGAAGAATATGATTTCACGATCCTGTCTGTAAAAGACCGCAGGATCGAAAAGATACGCATAGAGAAAGTAGAGAGAGAGGAAGGATCCGATGAATGATGATATCGTGCTGGAAGAGCTTATAGAAAAGGATATCATCGCGTTTGATTCCGTCAGCAGATTTCCGGGCTTTGGTTTAAGCGAAAGCATACAGAAAGCGATCGGCATGGATGTCCATAATCCCGGCATCAAAATCAACGAGGATGACGGGGCTCTTACGATCAGCTGCGAGATCATCGTCTATTTCGGTGTGAACATACCTCAGCTCTGTTATGACATACAGTCGAAAGTCAAAAGAGACATCGAAGAAAAAACAGACTATACAGTAAAGGCAATAAACATCCGGGTCGAAGGCCTGGACAAGAGGGAAACAAATTGAAAAGAGAAGCTATAAGAGAAATTACGATGCAGCTAGTATACCAGATGGATCTGACGGATGATTTCAAGGTCGACGATCTGTCCATTGTTGATGAGAATGTCAAGGCTGCCGGACAGAAGCAGGCTGCTGAGACTCTTGCAGCTGTCCAGGACCACCACGAGGACATCGATGCATTGATACGTGATAATCTTGATAAATGGTCGATAGACAGGATCGCCAAGACAGATCTCGCCATTCTCAGAACTGCTGTAGCGGAGATGCTTTATGTAGACAGCATCCCTGTAAGCGTTTCAATAAACGAAGCTGTCAATCTTGCGAAAAAGTACGGTGATGACAGATCATATGCCTTCATCAATTCCGTGCTCGGCAAGATATCACGAAGCATTCAGGATCATGAATAATATATATTTTGGGATCGACACTTCCAATTACAGAACATCCGCAGCGCTCATCGACTCAGAAGGACTGGTGCTGGACCAGAAAGCCGTGCTGCTCGATGTGCCGGAGGGCAAAAGAGGGCTGAGGCAGTCTGAAGCATTCTTCATGCACAGCAACAGGCTTCCCGGTTATATCGAAAAACTGTTCGGCGCTGTCGATCCTTCCTGCATCCAGGCTGTTGGCGTATCGGAAAGACCGCGACGGGTCGAAGGCTCGTACATGCCTTGCTTTCTTGCAGGTGTCAACGCCGCAAGAGAGATCGCCTCAGCGTTAAGGATCCCTGTATACGGCTTTTCTCATCAGGAAGGACACGCAGCTGCAGTCATGGAGTGTGAAGGAAATGCACCATCTCCCTGCACGCTGTTTTTTCATCTAAGCGGCGGCACTACTGAAGCCTTGCTTTGCAGACCGGATGAAAAAGGGTACAGCATGGAGATAGTCGGCGGCACCCGTGATATTTCTGTGGGCCAGCTCCTTGACAGATTCGGAGTAGCGTCGGGATTTCCGTTTCCTTCCGGAAAAATGCTCGATGACATCGCGTACGAAGCCCTTGAAAAGAATGACTTTATCATGCGGAAAGATGAAAGGACCGGTGTCATACCTAAAATCAGATCCGATGAAGGTTATTTCAATCTTTCCGGCGCGGAAACAAGGCTCATGAGATATGTCGCAGAACATAAAGGGGAGCCTGTCGTACGCATTGCGGCTGACCTGTTTTCATCCATATCTGAACTGCTCCTTAACACAGCACAGTATCTGAGTGAAAGATACTGCACATCTGATATATACATGGCCGGAGGCGTGGCATCGAGCCGTACTTTCAGAGCCATCGCAAGCAAAAGCAATACACTTGAAATAAAATTCGGAACTCCCGGACTGTCGGGAGACAACGCTGTCGGCACAGCGCTTCTTGCAAAAAGGATCCATGAAACCGGTAACAGTAACTCAGGTAAATGAATATATAGCGAAAAAACTGCGTGATGACATGAATCTGCGCAGACTTCCTGTTGAAGGTGAAGTATCAGGCTTCAGCAGGAGCGGCAGACACTATTATTTTACACTCAAGGATGCTGAAAGCCAGATACGCTGCGCGATCTGGGGACAGAATGCCTCCGGCATCGACATGTCGCTGGTCGAAAACGGTAAAAAGATCGTTGCGATATGCGATATAAGTCCGTATCCGAAGAACGGAACCTATTCACTCAGCGTAAGGTATGTTGAAGCCGTCGGTGAAGGTGATCTCGCTGCTGAATTCAGACGCATAAAGGAAAAACTCGAGAAAGAAGGGCTTTTCGACAAAAAATATAAGAAACCTATCCCGGTATTCCCTTACAGGGTAGGGGTAATTACTTCATCTACCGGGGCAGCAATAGAGGATATCCGCAAGATCATTACAAGCAAAAACGATTTTACAGATATCCTTATATTCCCGACAGCAGTTCAGGGCATCGGTGCAGTCAACAGCATCTGTGAAAACATAAGAGCCGCGAACAGCTTAAGCAGGAACGGAATAAAAATCGACACCCTTATCGTAGGCAGGGGCGGCGGCTCACCCGAGGATCTCGCAGCATTCAATGACGAAGATGTGGCAAGGGCGATTTTTGAGTCGGAGATACCCGTGATCAGCGCCGTAGGTCACGAAATAGATTTTTCCATCAGTGACTTTGTTGCCGATGCAAGGGCAGAGACTCCGACTGCAGCCGCAGACATGGCTGTCATGGATACTTTTGAGCTGCAGGAAGAGATCGAAAGGAGTAAGCGGATACTGCTCACATCCATAGATCAGAAGATCACAGCTGAAAGGAGAGTGCTCGACAGCGCGTCAGCGCTTCTCCTCACCGGCATGCGCTCAAAACTTGCTGAGGCATCTGCCGCTGTTGATAAGGCGGTCATCATGCTCAGGGAAAACGATCCGCGGCGGGTGCTTTCCAGAGGATATGCTGCGGTCACAGACAGGAACGGAAGGATCGTTCCGAATGCTGCCGGTATCAGGGTAGGCGAAGAATACGATATTGTTATGAGTGACGGACGCTTCAGCGCTGAAGTCACGGATGTTGATCTTAATTGACAGAGAGGCCGGTCATGACAGAAAAATCATTCACTGACGCATTAAAGGACCTGCAGAACGCTGCCGCCGAAATAGGCCGGCAGGCTACGACGCTTGAGGATTCACTGAAGCTGTTCGATGAGGGTATGAAGGAAGCAGAATACTGCAGAAAGATACTCGAAAGCGCAGAGCAGAAAATACAGATTTATGAGAACGGAGAACTGAAAGATGCATAGCTTTGATGAATACAGAAAAACGATCAATGATCATCTTACAGATCTGATACCGTATGCAGGTGAAGAAGCCTCTGAACTTTGCGACGCGATGAGATACAGTCTGATGGTCGGCGGAAAGAGACTCAGACCTGCTCTTCTGCTCGCATCATGTGAATTCGCCGGAGGAAATGCGGAAGAAGCGCTTCCGTATGCTCTTGCGCTTGAATATATCCACACATACTCACTTATTCACGATGACCTGCCCGCGATGGACAACGATGATCTCAGAAGGGGCAAACCTACCAACCACAAGGTTTACGGCGAAGCCATGGCAATACTTGCGGGGGACGGACTTCTTTCCACTGCTGCCGAGATCGTAACCGGAACGCCTATCGAATATTCGGATGATCACGAAAAGATGAGAAATCATATCAAAGCTGCCCATGAGATAATGTCGCGGGCCGGAGCACGGGGCATGATAGCGGGTCAGACAGCCGATATAAAGGGCGAAAACATGGAACCTACAGCTGATCTCATCAGATTTATCGAGATGCATAAAACTGCTGATCTCATAACCGCACCTGTAAGGGCAGGCCTGATGCTTGCCGGATGTGAAGATGAGATGCTTGAAAGGTTTACTCTTTACGCCGGAAACATAGGCGTGGCGTTCCAGATACTGGATGACATTCTTGATATAGAAGGAGATCAGGCTCTTCTCGGAAAGACACTGGGCAAAGACGCGGAGCAGGGCAAGTGCAACTACGCGTTCGTACATGGTCTTGATGCGGCCAGAGAAGAACTCCACAGGCTTACCTCGGAAGCAAAAGAGGCTCTTTCTCCATACGGAAATGATGCTTCTTTCTTTACGGAACTTGCAGATTCACTTGAAATAAGAAAGTACTGATTCATCATGAAAGAACGCTTGGATGTTTTGCTTGTAAACAACGGACTCGCGGAAACGAGGGAAAAGGCCAAACGCACCATCATGGCAGGCCTTGTTACAGTTGACGGGCGTCTTGAGGACAAGCCCGGCTCACGATTTGACATTGACTCTGATGTGCAGGTAAAGGGCCAGGAATGCCCTTATGTAAGCAGGGGCGGACTTAAACTCGAAAAAGCGATAAAGGAATGGGGCGTCTCCTGTGAAGGTGCCGTATGCATGGACATGGGAGCATCTACCGGAGGTTTTACCGACTGCATGCTGCAGAACGGAGCAGCCAAGGTATATGCGATAGATGTAGGTTACGGTCAGCTTGATTACAAACTCAGATCGGATGACCGCGTCGTCAACATGGAAAAGACCAACATACGTTATCTTGACACATCTCTTATTGAAGAACCCATCGATCTGATTTCCATAGATGTCAGTTTCATTTCCGTGAAGCATATGTTTCCGGTAGCTGCGCAGGTGCTTTCGGCGGACGGTGTTATTCTGTGCCTTGTAAAACCGCAGTTTGAGGCAGGCAGGGAACAGGTAGGAAAGGGCGGTATAGTAAGGGATCCGTCAGTGCATGAGGATGTGATAAACAACGTGATCGGATATGCCGGAGATAACGGGTTTTATGCTAAGGAACTGTCATATTCTCCTATAAAAGGAACTAAAGGAAATATAGAATATTTACTTTTACTTTCACGTAAAAAGTGCGATAATAAAATAGGTGTGAGCAGCGTCGTAAACGAAGCTCATTCCGGCTTAAATAAATAACAATTTTCAGTTATAAATTAACCCAAAAGCTATCACAAAAAACACAACGTAAGGAGATTCAAATGGAAGTTTCAAAAAGATGTGCAGTAATGCAGTTCTCGCCTATCAGAAGATTCAACGTATTCGCATTTGAGGCCGAGAGAGAACATGGCAAGAAAGTCTATCGTCTCAACATCGGTCAGCCTGATATCGAGACTCCGCCTTGCTTCATGGAAGCAATCAGAAAATTCGATAAGAAGGTCATCGCTTATGCTGAGTCCCAGGGTATCGATGAACTGCGCGATGCAATGATCGACTACATGAAGAGAGACTTCGGCATGGAGTATGAGAGAAAAGACATCCTGATCACAAACGGTGGTTCAGAGGCTCTCATCCTCGCTTTCACAGCTCTTCTCAATCCTGGAGATGAAGCTCTGATCGCTGAGCCGTTCTACACAAACTACAACACATTCTGCAATGAGGTTTCCGGCGTACTCGTACCGCTCACAACATCCGCAGAGGATGGCTATAACTGGGCAAAGAGAGATCTCATCGAAGCTGCTATCACTCCTAAGACAAAGGCTATCTGCTGCCTCTCGCCTGGCAACCCGACAGGAAGAGTTCTCACACTCGAGGACATGAAGCTTATCGGCGACATTGCTAAGGAACACGATCTCTGGATCATCTCCGACGAGGTATACAGAGAATTCGTTTATGACGGAGCTGAGGCTCACTCATTCGGACAGCTCCCTGACATCGCAGACAGAGTCGTTATCGTTGACTCCGTATCCAAGAGATGGTCTGCATGCGGAGCAAGAATCGGTGCTGCTATCTCCAAGAACGAAGAGTTCATGAGCGCACTCCTCAAGCTCGCACAGGGCAGACTCTGCGTACCTACACTCGAGCAGGTAGGCGCTGCAGCTCTTTACAGAATGGACAAGAGCTACTATGACGAAGCTAAGGCTGAGTATGAAGCAAGAAGAGACGCTGCTTATGAAGAGCTCTCCAAGATCCCTGGAATCGTTTGCCAGAAGCCTGCAGGCGCATTCTATATGACATGCAAGCTGCCGGTTGATGACATCGAATCCTTCCTTATGTTCATGCTCAAGGAATTTGATGACAACGGTGAAACAGCAATGTTCGCACCGGCTCCTGGATTCTATGCAACAAAGGGCCTCGGCGGAAACGAGATGCGTATCGCATACGTTCTGACACCAGATAAGATGAGAAGAGCTTGCGAACTCATCAAGATGGGTGTTGCCGCTTACAACGCAAAGTAGTTTAACGCCGAACAATTCACTTGAACTGACGGTAGGGGGAATTTCGGTTCCCCCTACAATTTTTGAGAAACAAAATGGCAGAAGCAAAACTTTCCCCAATGATGCAGCAATATACGGCAATCAAGGATGACTACAAAGATGCCATCCTCATGTACCGTCTCGGAGATTTCTACGAGATGTTCTTTGATGATGCCATTCTTGCGTCGCGTGAGCTTGAACTGACTCTTACGGGAAGGAACTGCGGCCTGGAAGAAAGGGCTCCCATGTGCGGAGTGCCTTATCACTCGGTAGATCAGTACATAGTGAGGCTCGTCAACAACGGGCATAAGGTAGCGATATGCGAACAGGTAGAGGATCCCGCTGAAGCAAAGGGGCTCGTAAGGCGTGAGATAACACGCATATACACGCCGGGAACGCTTGACATATGCGATGCGGGCAGAAGCGAAAACAATGTGTTCATAGCTTCAGCCTGCGTATCCGATGAGCTCACCGCCATTGCGCTGGCAGATATAAGCACGGGTGAACTCAGCGCCTATGAGTACGAGACAGAAAAGGAAGGCAAAAAAAGGTCATTTGAACGCCTCCTGAATGATATTTCAATACTCGATGTAAAAGAACTCGTGATCAGCGATGAAATTGCCTCAGAGGTCGAAATATCGCTTTCTGAGCATATGCTCAACGTCTATTTGGACCGCATAGACGGTTCATATTACAGATATCAGACCGCAAGAGACGTGCTTATGGAACAGTTCGGAGTTTCTTCGCTCATCCCTCTTGATCTTGAGGGAAGGGAGGAGATGACTTCCGCCATAGGCGCTCTCCTGATGTATCTGAGAGAAACTCAGAAAGGTGATCTTGACCAGTTCAAGGATGTGACGATCAGGCAGCATGACGGGGTGATGCATCTTGACAGATCAACGCTTCGGAATCTTGAACTCCTTGAAACAATTTATGACGGTGATGTCAAGGGATCCCTTCTGGGGGTAATAGGAAAAACAAAGACTGCGATGGGCGGAAGGCTTTTAAGGTCATGGCTCAGGGAACCTCTTACTGATGTTCCCGGGATCCGCAAAAGGCTGGATGCTGTAGAGGAACTCAGAAACGACCCTATAAAGGCAAACAACATTTCGAACAGTCTCAGGTATATCTACGATTTCCAGAGGCTGACTGCAAGGATCGCTACGGGACGCGCTGACGCGCGTGACCTTATCGCGCTTAAAAAGACCCTTGCCCAGCTTCCGGATATAAAGTATGAGCTCTCGGACACAAGATCTTCTCTGCTGAGAGAACTTAACGGATCGATTGATGATTTCGATGAGCTTTACAGACTCATCGACCGGTCTATCTGCGAAGAACCTCCTATGGGGATCACCGAAGGAGGAATAATAAAGCCCGGTCATTCAAAGGATCTCGACAGACTCAAGGAATCCATCTCAGGAGCAAAGGAATGGATAGCAAATCTTGAAAACACCGAGAAGGAAAGGACCGGCATAAAAACCCTTAAAGTCGGATACAACAAAGTCTTCGGTTACTACATCGATGTAAGCAAAGGCATGATCGATAAAGTGCCTGAAGACTATATCAGAAAACAGACTCTCGTAAACAACGAGAGATACATAACTCCTGAACTGAAGGAGAAAGAAGATCTTGTCCTCACCGCTGAGGCCAGGATCAACAAGATCGAATACGAAGAATTCCGCAGGATAAGATCTGCGATAGAACCATATATAACCCGGCTGCAGAGCGCATCGGCAGCAGTTGCAGTGCTTGATGTCATCATATCATTCGCGAAAACAGCTGCTTCGAACGGTTATGTGAAGCCCAAAGTAAATGACGGTGATGTCATAGATATAAAAAAGGGCAGACACCCTGCAGTAGAGCAGCTCCTCGGAGCCGGTATGTTTGTCTCAAATGATACTCTCATAAACATGGACGACCGGAGCATGCTGATAATCACAGGACCTAACATGTCGGGTAAATCGACATACATGAGGCAGACGGCGATCATCGTTCTCATGGCACAGATCGGATGTTTCGTACCGGCTGAAAGCGCCGTGATCGGAGTGACTGACCGCATATTCACAAGGATAGGCGCATCCGATAACCTGGCTTACGGGCAGTCAACTTTCTACATAGAAATGAGCGAACTCGCCGGCATACTCAGAAACGCTACCCCGAGAAGTCTCATCATACTCGATGAGATCGGAAGAGGCACAAGTACTTTCGACGGCCTGTCCATAGCCTGGGCAACCGCCTCGTATCTCGCCGATCCGTATCACCGGGTAAGGACTATGTTCGCAACACACTATCATGAACTTACGGATCTCGAGGATGAGAAAGAAGGGATACACAACCTTTCAGTCGCGGCAGCAGAAGACGGAAACGATGTGGTGTTCCTTCACAACATCATAGAAGGTCCCGCAAGCAAGAGTTACGGAATACATGTAGCCAGGATAGCAGGGATACCTGAAGTCATAAGAAGGGACGCGAGGCATAAGCTGAACGAACTTGAAAAGCTCTCGGCGGAAGTAAGAGGAGATTCCTCAGAACGTACGGAGCAGATATCGTTCATGACAGAAGAACTCGCCGAAGAGGGGATCAGCGCCGATGCTGCCAAATTCAGGCATATCGCTTCAAAGATAAGTGAGATCGACATCAACACGATGACTCCTGTTTCAGCGCTTGTAAAGCTTCAGGAGATAATAGAAGAATTCAGCAACTGACATGATAAAAGTACTCGACAGCTTTGTCGCAGATAAGATCGCAGCCGGAGAAGTAATCGAAAGGCCTGTTTCTGCGGTAAAGGAACTTGTTGAAAACTCAATAGATGCAGGCGCGGGATCAATTATCGTTGAGATCCGCAAGGGAGGCAAGTCGTATATCCGTGTTACTGATGACGGATGCGGCATCTCTTTTGATGAAGCCGAGACAGCGTTTCTCAGACATGCCACCAGCAAGATCAGCGGAATAGCAGACCTTGACAACATAGTTTCTCTTGGATTCAGGGGAGAAGCTCTCGCCAGCATATCTGCTGTTTCGAGGATGACCATGGTGACCCGCAGGGAAGAGGACATGTCGGGCGTAAAGCTTGTGCTTCACGGAGGCAGGCTTGTTTCCAAGGAGCGCACAGGATGCAACAAAGGAACTACAGTCATAGCTGAAGATCTGTTCTATAACACTCCGGCAAGGCGCAAGTTCATGAAGACTGACGCCCGCGAGGCATCGGCCGTAACCGAACTGATTCAGCAGTATGCAGTGTGCTATGCTGACATACGTTTCATGATGATCAGCAACGGCATGACGCTTTTTACCACAAACGGTGACGGCGACACGCATGCTGTTATCAGATCGCTTTATCCTTCCATAGCGAGGAACGGTCTTCTTCCGGTCGATTACGAAAACATAAAAGGTTTTATATCAGATCCGGGCAGCACGCTGAGCACAAGAAAGGGTCAGCTTTTCTTTGTAAACGGACGCCTTGTATCGAGTGCAGTCATAGAGAAAGGTCTTGAAGAAGGGTATCAGGGACGCATATTCAGCGGTTTTCCAGCTGCAGTCCTCTTCATTGAAGCTGAACCCTGCGATATAGATGTCAATATACATCCGGGCAAGCAGGAGATAAGATTCCTGAGGCAGGATATGGTCAGGAGCGGGATCGCTGAAGCTGTCAGCAGGGCAGTGATGACAGGTTCCGGCGTTCCTAAAGGTTTTGTTAAAAATGTTGAAAGCGCTCCTGAAATGCCTTTAAATACTGTTGAACCGCAGATTGAAAGCGTTCATCAAAAAGAGGAGACAGAACAGACTTCGATCAGGGAATTTCTGAAGAGCCTTGACAGCAGGACCTCTTATGAAGAGCCGGAAACGCCTGAAATACCTGAGGCAACGGCATCTTTCGCAGCTGAGAAAGCAGAAACTTCTTATGTACCTGTATCGGCTCCTGCACCATTCGATTTTGCAGACCTTGTACTCAAGGGCTATGTTTTTAATACGTATATCATCATGCAGGGAAGTGATGAGCTTTTCATTTTCGACCAGCACGCTGCGCACGAACGTATCTTTTATGAGAAGTTCATGCGCGGGTACAATAATTCCGCACACTCACCACAGCCTGTTCTCACAGCCTTCACAATCAGCGTGAGCAATGATGTATACTCAATGAGCGGAGAATGGCTCGGCGATCTTATTCGCATGGGCTTTGATATCGAAGATTTCGGAAACTGCACGTTTATTGTAAGGGGGATCCCTCCGTATATGAGCATCGATGAGGCCGAAGGCTTCGCAAGAGGTTTTGCGGAGGCTGCGGGAGAAGCGGGAGGCTCCAATAAAGTAGTCATCGACAAACTAATTACAAAATCGTGCAAGTCAGCCGTAAAAGCACACGATGTGCTTTCAGAAAAAGAAATAACCGATCTTATGTCAGAACTTGCAAAATGCGATAATCCGTACTCATGTCCGCATGGGAGGCCGACATTCATACGGATAAGCAATTATGACATCGAAAGATCGTTCAGACGTAAATGAATATCAGGAAAAAGAGAACAATATGAAAAATACTGTATATGTAATTTCGGGTCCGACGGCATCAGGAAAAAGCCTGATCGCATACTATCTCGCGAAACGTATCAACGGCGAGATAGTTAACTGTGACTCGATCCAGTTATACAAATACATGGATATAGGAAGCGCAAAGCCTTCCGAAAAGGCGATGTCTGAAGTAAGGCACCACCTCTACTCGATCGAGGATCCTTCGGTCAACATGACCGTTGCCAATTACCGTAAACTTGCGATAGAAGCGATCGATGACATCCTTGCCCGTGGAAAGACTCCGATAGTCTGCGGCGGCACGGGTCTTTATCTCAATGCAATACTCTATAATATGGATTTCGGGGCTGCTCCCGATGACATTGAGCGCAGACATGAACTCGAAGAGCTCGCTTCACAGCGCGGCGCTCAGTATATGCATGAATATCTTCAGGGACTCGATCCTGAAGCCGCATCAAGGATCCATCCTAACAACACCCGAAAGATCATACGCGCAATTGAAGCCTATGAGCACGGAAAGGGGATAAAGGATCTCTCCGAATGTGAGATCAACCCTGACTACGACTTCAGGTTCTACGCTCTTACAATGGAGAGAGAGTGGCTGTATGAAAGAATAAACCGCAGGGTATCAAGGCTTATCTCAGACGGCCTTGTCGATGAAGTCAGCGGTCTCCTGGACAGGGGATATACAGCTGATACTCCTGCGATGAAGGCTATCGGATACAAGGAGATCATCGGCTTCCTCAACGGGGAGTATGATCTTTTCGATGCAAAGGAACTCATAATGAAAAATACCAGGCATTATGCGAAAAGGCAGTATACCTGGCTAAAGAGATACGATTTCATAAACTGGCTGGAGATCCGTAAGGGCGATACAGTCGGCGAAGTAGTTGATAAACTGCTGGGCGAAGACCACAGTTCTGAGTACATGTAATTCCGGATATGGCAAAAACCACGTACGACAGCAAGGAATACAGATCGCATAACAAGAGCGACAGGCCTGACAACATTGTCAAGAAGGAAAACGACATCTACATGGAGTGTGAGGCCATCCAGAAGGAACTTCCGAATTTTTTGCGTCCGTATTTTGCATATCTCAAAGGCAACGTGCTTCCGATGACAAGGCTTGCGTACCTGCACGACGTAAGGTTTTTCATGAACTACCTTATAAAGGAGACTGACCTTACGAAAGCGGAGACTCCGAAAGACATAAAGTCGGAGGAACTCAATGAGATCGTTGCGGCAGATATAAATCTTTATATCGACTATTGCCGCAAGTACATGGTAGAAGACGGAGATACGGTTACGGTGTTTGAGAACAACAACAAGTCTCTTGCCCGTAAGAAATCCTCAGTGTCGGTGCTTTTCAAGCAGCTCTACAGGGATGGAATAGTAGATACTAACATTACCGACGGTTTCGATCCGATAAGGGTAGCTAAGCCTGGGGAGCGCGAGATCAAAGCGCTTCAGGATGATGAAGTAATGATAATGCTGGATGCCGTCACAAACGGTACCGGCCTTACGAATCATGAACGCACTTATTGGGAGAAGACCAGGCTCCGTGACAAAGCCATACTTGTCATGTTCGTCACATACGGACTCAGACTGAGCGAGCTCCAGCAGCTGAACCTTTCTTCATTCAACTTCTCAAGAGGGGAATTCAAGATCTACCGCAAGAGAGGAAAGGAATCCATAATGCCTCTGAACCGCTCTGTTGAGATGGTTCTTAACGATTACATCAGCAGCGAGAGAAATACCGTCATACCCGAAGATTCGGCCTCTGAAGACGCTCTGTTCCTGTCACTGCAGGGGAAAAGAATAACAGAACGGGCTATCAGAGAGCTCGTCAAGAAATACACCTCAATTGCACTCAACACGAGCAGGCGCGCGGGCTACAGCCCTCATAAGCTCAGGGCTACGGCTGCCACATCACTTATCGGACGAGGCAATTCCATTTATGATGTTGCCGCGCTTCTGGATCACGAGCAGGTAACAACCACGCAGCTCTACGCTCAGCACAAGATGAACGTGAAACGCGACCTTGTGAGCGACATGGAATGGGAGCTCGAAAGAACAGACGAAGACTGATAATGGATAGATACAACGAATACATAAAAGAACAATTCAATATTGATGATAAAGTGCTCGCGCTGGTAGATGAAGCTGAAGACGTTCTCGCAGAACGCTTTGCCGGGATCGATGACATAACAGCTATATGTCAGATGAAGGTCCTCAAAGCCTTTCAGGAAAATCATATCAACGCGACTCATTTTGACTGGAGCACCGGATATGGCTATGATGATGCCGGCCGCGAAGCAGTTGAGAGGGTGTATGCTTCTGTTTTCGGTACAGAAGCCGCGCTTGTAAGGCCTAACATAGTAAACGGGACACATGCCATAGCAGCAACTCTGCTCGGAATGCTCAGACCGGGAGATGAACTCATTGAAGTTACCGGAAAACCGTATGATACCCTTCAGACAGTCATAGGCAGAGAAGACGGCAGCGCTAAGAAAAGGGGAGAAGGCAGTCTTCTGGGGCCGGCAGACTTTAAGGGGACGATAAAAGATTATGGTATAATTTATAAAGAAGTCGCCCTCAGAGATGACCTGGATGTAGATCTTGACGCAATTAGCAAGGCTGTCACTCCTAAAACAAAAGTCGTTGCAATGCAGCGCTCTACGGGCTATGACTGGAGACCGGCGATATCACTTGATAGCCTCAGGGCTGTTACCGAACTCGTGCACGGCATAGATCCGGATATCATCGTCATGCTCGATAACTGTTATGGAGAATTCGTTGATTCCGTTGAACCTACTGAGTTCGGCGTTGACGTCATGGCCGGATCTCTCATAAAGAATCCGGGTGGAGGACTTGCGCTTTCAGGCGGATATATAGTCGGAAGAGCTGATCTCATCGAACAGATCTCCTACAGGCTTACATGTCCTGGCATTGGCGCTGAGTGCGGGCTTACATTCGGACAGAACCGCAATGTCATGCAGGGTCTCTTCATCGCTCCGGGAGTAGTTAATGCTGCTCTTAAAGGCGCGATCCTCGCAGGTACGGTATATGACAAACTAGGGTTTGAAGTCGTTCCTGCTGCCGATGCCGTCAGAAGTGACATAATACAGGCCATCAAATTCCTTACGGCAGAACGCACGGTCGCATTCTGTCAGGCGGTGCAGTCCGCTTCGCCTATCGATTCATATGTTCTTCCTATGCCATGGGATATGCCGGGTTATGATGATCAGGTAGTAATGGCTGCAGGCGCCTTCGTTCAGGGTTCATCAATAGAGCTCAGTGCCGACGCGCCTCTCAGGGAACCTTATATCGCTTACTTCCAGGGCGGTCTTTCATACTGGCATTCCAGATTCGGCGTTATAAAGAGTCTTGACGCGCTCTATAAAAAAGGTCTTATCACATTATGAGCAGTGGCTCCGGGGCTAAGAAGATCATTGCATTTCTCAAGCTGATATTGCTCGTTGTCATCATTGCGGGCATACCGGCTTTTATTTATCTCAAATATGGCAGCGGTGTGTTCAGCAAGGACACCGCGTCCCGGGTCGTGGAATACCTGCAGCAGAACAGCAGAACAGCGTTCCTGCTTATTATCGGCATACAGATAATACAGGTAGTTGTATGCTTCCTTCCGGGTCAGCCGATACAGTTTGCTGCCAGCTACATGTTCGGTGTAGGCGTCGGATTCCTGCTTTCGGTCATCGGTGCTGTGATTGGAACAACGATATCTTTTTATATTGCCAAGGGGCTCGGAAGCGATGCGGTACACGTATTCTTCGGAGAAGAGAAAGTCAAGGAATATCAGCGGAGACTTAATTCCGGAAGGGGACTGCTGCTCACGCTTCTGATCTATCTGATACCCGGAGTACCGAAAGACCTCGTCTCATATGCTGCGGGTATATCGGAAATGCGTTTCCGTCCTTTTCTCCTGACAGCAACAGCCGGCAGATCACCGGCCATGCTCGGAAGCCTTCTGCTCGGTCATTTCTTCGGCAGGCAGAACTACGCGGCCATAATCATACTGTCAGCGGTAATAGTGCTCATACTGCTGGTCTGCCTTATAAAACGTAAAGAACTCATTAGTTTTCTCGACATGATAGAACTTAAGGATGCGAAATCAGAGGAAAAAATAAATGGCTAAAGAAAAAGTACAGAAAACAAATGCGATGAGACTTCTCGACTCAGCCGGCATAAACTATTCGATGGCAAGTTATGACTATGATGAGTCCGATCTATCCGGTGTGCATGCCGCACAGGAACTTGGTGTATCTGAAGAGATTGTCTTCAAGACACTCGTTACAAGAGGCGACGGAAATGCTATCTTCGTATTCGTCATACCCGTGGCTGAATCCCTGGATCTAAAGAAGGCCGCGAAAGCTTCAGGCAATAAGAGCATAGAGATGATCCATGTCAGGGAAATACTCGATATTACCGGATACATACGCGGAGGCTGTTCACCTATAGGTATGAAAAAGGCTTATCCTACGTTCATAGATGAGACCGCTATCCTCAGCGAAAAGATATATTTCTCAGCAGGAAAGAGGGGAGTGCAGATAATTCTTGATCCCGAAAAACTTGCGGAAGTAAGCAACGCTGAGTTTTGCGACCTGACAAAATAGAAATGATATAATCACTGAAACCATTGAATTTCAAGGCTTTTCGCGCATTGTGAATGGCCGTTTTTATTTGCAAAAATATTTTTCGAACTTTTGTTCGTAAAAGTATTGACAGAAATCGAACAGATGTTTATAATACAACCATACTGAACAAGCGTTCAAATTGTTTTATTGATATATGAAAATGGTGGACGAAATGAAAGAGAACAGAATACATCATTATAGAATAGTAAAACCGTTCAGGTTCTTCCTGTTCGTAGTTATAAGCATTATGATAATCGTCTTTGCCGGATACACTGTGATCGGCGCCGGCAATGCCGAGGCTGCTGCTGTAAGGACATATGTTCAGGTCACGATTGATGAAGGCGACAGTCTCTGGAGTATCGTAGAAAGATGTAACAAGGATTCCAACATCGATGTACAGAGCGCCATATACGATGTGTATGAGATCAATGACATCGATGCAGCTGATATCCAGCCGGGAGATAAACTGTTCATTCCGGTATATTAATTGCTAGCATCATATGTCGCTCCGACGTATGTCTAGAAGTGTGTTTTATTGACAGATCCGAAGTGCTGACAGCATTTGTATCCCGGCGGTCAGACTTCGGATCTTCAATTGCATTGAATCTCAGCACACAGCACAGAAGCTCTTTGAAAGCCTTGAAAGCAGTCATTTTTACAAGGTACTGGATATCAAAAGGGATTAAAAAAATCGCTTAAATCGAAAATAAACGCCTCAAAAAAACGGCTGTTTTTACGATTTTTAAGGCATGTGTGCAAGGCAGTTCTGCCGGTTACAAAACTCAACAAATGAAGTTGATAATCAAAAGAAATACGGGATGCAGTATAAACATACGGGCAAGGATAAATATATAAGAAAAAAAGTACCAGTACAGGAAACAACAGGAAGGAAGGGTTCGTGAATAATCCGGAATAATAATTAAGTAATAAAAAGATATACATTTATCAGAAGGGCTCCTGAAGTATATGCAAACACAGACAACAGCATATACGGGACTGATTCGTATCGGAAGTGTATAACTATTCCGAAAATTATGATTTTAGGAATAGTTGACTCAAGAGAATGGCAGTCGCCTTCTATTGCAGATAAAACTCTCTCAGTGTTTCTATATCACTTATACCGAAATCTGAAATGATTAGTTTATCATTAACGATAGCTATTTCATCATACCAGTCAATAAGACTGTCTATATTTGGCATATCCACTCCGGCTATATTTCCGATCTGCTGAATTACTGAAAGTCCGTATGGGAAATCCGCAGTGAAATATCTTGAATGAAGATCCGGGATCAAAGAATTGCATTCATCTGTATTCGTACTGCTACAACATGTTTTTACTCTTTTTTCAATATTATCTCTCCAGAATGCTCTCCTTTCCATATGACGAGATATGCGTTCGCTCCAAAATCTGCGTTTGGTTCTGAAGCCTCCAAGACCTCTGCCTTTTATTGCTCCGGCGTCTGATAGTACAGATGGCGTTTTCAGACCACTTAAAGATTCATCGCTGCTTATAGCCAGAGTCATCTCTCTTAAAGAGTCCGCCTTGTAGAACATGCGTTCCGAAACTACGTATTCGAGTCCGAATCCCGGTAATGCCCTGCAGATATCCTGTATCTCATCATCACAGGCGATGAGAAGCTCAGAAGAAGCATCATCCCAGTCCTCATAGAAAAGCGGCAAAGATTCATATGTAACTCCCGGCCTGTACTCGCTGAATATAGTTTTCAGCCTTGCTGTATGCAGTATGGGATTTGAAGGAGTAAGTGTAAGTGCCATGAACCCCGGCAGTCTTACGCATGGAATATCGAATATGCTTTCTATGAGAGCCGCACATTTTTCCGTATGCTCTGAAGGAATAGCACCTACATACAGTTCATCTTTATATCCCGAGCAGCATACTTCCCTGCCTCTTTCCGTAAGCCTTGCTATGGCAGGCACACGATCTATACCGAAAAATATGTTTCCTCTTTCAATGCATTTACGGAAAGCAAATTCAAAGCCTCCGTTCCCAGGTACAAATCCGATTATCGTACCTGCATCTGTGTTATCGTATATCATTTCTGACAGCGGTATCATCATGGTCGGCGGCATTGTAATAATTATTACATCGCTGTCCTTGAATGCCCTGCGGGGATCGTTGGTAGCCAGGCATATGCTTCCTTTATGTATAATGTTTCCCGCTTTATCAACTATTGATAAATTGTCGGAGAACAGTCCCGGATTTGATGTGAATATGGTAACGTCATGTCCCTTTTCTGCAATGTGAACTGCAAACTGCGTCCCTATATTCCCTCCTCCTGCAACAGTGATCTTCATAATTTAACCTCGTTTCCTGATAAAGGATCGTAATAAACCGCATATTCAAATTTCAGATATAAAAAAAACAAGGTCACATGACCTTGCTTATCTCTAATTGTTAACCTTAATTTACCATATAAACAAATTCACTTCAGTTGTTAACCCATTTGTTTGAAAAAAATACACACATCACCACGCTGTAGCTATATCGATCTGGGTAGGATTTCTTTTTGCGAATGTGCCTGTATCACATACTATGCCCATTCCCAGCGACGTCTGAACAAGTGAGCCTCTCGGCCGTATATTCAGATTTGCTGCTATCATGACATAATTGCCGAACATCTTTACGCCGTCATCTCTGACCCAGTATTCGTAATCATAACCCATACCACGCATGATGCTCACTACGCCGCTCATATTCAGATTGTAATAGGTTTCTTTTCCTGACGGTCCCTGTATGGTTCCCCTTCCCTTTGAAAGAACGGGACCTCTCCAGATATGTTCTTCGAAATAATCGATGCAGCTCTCAGCAAAACCGCGGACATCCTTTGTAAAGAAATCTGTAGTGTATTCGATGAATGTAGATGTTAACGACTTCAGTGATGTCAGCCTGAAAAGATCCGCTTTGATCCCGGTTTCATGTATTCCGTAAATACCCAGAACGAGATTGGCATTTGCTTCAAGCATGATAACAATGAGTACGATAAGCACTATATTCTTCTTATTATGTTTTCTTTTGGCTTTCTGACCGTTCATTTATTCAGTAATCTGTGTACCTTATCAAGCAGAGCTCCTACATAATATACACCGACCAGCATGGCAACAGCGATCTGTACAGTAAGGTTCATGACCGGAGTCGATGTATCAAGATTCATTGCCAGCATTCCTATCGCCCATCCGGTCAGCCATGAAGGCATGTGGATGATATCCTTGAATTTAGCGGATATAACAACAAGGATGAATCCGAATACGGCAAGCGTCAAAAAGAGTGTTACATCAGGATTTATAGGCGTATGAGCCATGATCTGAAATGCTATCAGAGCCCATATGTCCCCTGCCAGGTATCCAAGGGCGATCTTGTGCGCATCTTCAAATTTATTGCCGTTAGTTCCGTAGATCCCTGCGCATATGAGAGCTACAGGTCCTACCGAATTGCCCAGATAAGGGCTTATCACAGCCCATGCAGGCGGCATTACTGCTATTAGCAGAGCTAAAGTAATTATTTCTTTTCTGTTCATCTGTATTTTCACTTCACATTCAGTCTGATAAGTGATATTTGACTGTAAAATATTATCGTTACCACACTTATGCTACAAAATTATTATACTACATCAGTCAAATTCGTTAAAAATTCAGCAAAAGACACAGCCTGTTGTTGAAAGACAGGCTGTGTATCTTTTGTTTTCAGCTTATAAATGCATTAGTCCTCGTATGTTTTACGAAGAATGTAGAATCCGTCACTGTTTGCATCGATGATGATATTTCCTCTGTCGTCTACTACGACGTCTTCGGTCATTGCCATCATAGGACCAGGGAACGGGAAGAACTTCTTCTTTGGATTCGGAGGTATGAAATATGCCTTTTCCTTGATGTAGTAAGGATCTGATACATCATACACTCTGAGTCCTGCAGCGAAGTAGCAGTCATAAACAACGTCTGTTCTCTGTTCAAGCCATGGCTTGCCATCCATAGGCTCATGCAGGTTGTGAGGTCCGAACGGTCCTCCCTTTGACCCCTCTGCCAGCATGTAGACGTTGAAATTAGGTGCCGGGAAGTCTTCCGGTACTTCAGGATACGGGAATGTTGCGATCATGACAGGATGAGTAGGATCACTTACATCTACCATTATGATCTGGTTTACGGCCTGCGCTTCTCTGACCATGCCGTCCTTTATGAATCCGAATCTCTCTCCTTCGTTAGTTACTACGCAGAGATCCCTTCCCTTCAGCGGCAATGCAGTATGAGTTCTTGCTCCTGCAAGTCTTGACGAAAATGCAGGCATGAATCTCAGCTGTCCCAATGCCTTAGGTCTGGTAAAGTCAGATACGTCAAGTACGTACAGTCCGTCTCCGCCGTATCCGAGGTATGCCTTGTCGCCCATTACGAACGGAGGGCCGTGCATCCATCCTTTGTCCATGAAGTCAGGATTATGAGGTGCAGAATGGTCTACCTCCCTGCCCGGTACTCCGTAAATGTACTGATGAGGCGCCCACCAGCGGCCTACTTCCGTGATGTTTGACGGATCAGAGATGTCTACTATCCTGTAGATCATGCCTTCATGCTCGTCTGCCTCTGCTGACAGATGAACATAAGGACCGCCGTTGTACATGAATCTGTGGACACCCATCGAGTAAGGAACTCCGCAGTCCCAGTATCCCAGGAACTTAGGATTTTCAGGGTCTTCCTTCAGGTCGTATACCATTATGCCCTGGAGGCTCTTCATTTTTGCACGGTCGCCTACGAGAACTCCCGGGCCGCTTCCTGATGTGAGGGCGAATACAAGCTTGTCTTCAGCGATCTGTACTTTAGGGATCGATGTAGTAGGATACTCCTCGATATCGAACGGACGCCACTTCTTGATGAACACAGGATCTCTCGGGTCGGTGACATCGCTTATCATGATGCCCACTCCCTCAGGTCCTGCAGCAAAAGCAGCTCCGTAAAGCAGGTATCTGCCTGCCTCGGTCCTGTACAGAGCCATCTGGAACATTCCTGCCTTACCGTCGAGATCGCAGTAGCCAAGGACTTCCAGATTCTTTATGTAGCCGTCATTCCCCTCGCCTTTTGAGTAGAAATATTTGCCTTCTGACATGAGTTTTCTCCTTTATTAGGTAAAATTACCTCATAGTGATATATCCGCGGTACTGGGTCAGATTATCGCTTCTTGCGTAATCTGACAGGAAGATTCCGCTGATGCCGTATGACTTCTTGAGATACGGGAAGTCATCTGTCTCTGCCCATGCAGGCTTAGCGCACTTCTCCGCTGCTACGGCTGCTGCATCACACCATGCAGTCTGGCACTCGAACCACATTTCTACGATACGGTCGAAATCACAGCCGTTAACTTCCTTCTTGATCTTGCTGGATACACAGCGTGTGCATCCGTCATGTGATGTCCATGCAGGGATGAACTCTTCCTTGAGCCACTTGTCTCCTTCCTCAGCGCTTACGCCTTCCGGATACTTGACCATGAACATCCATCTGTAGTTAGGACCGTCCTCAACAGTACGGCCTTCGCCCTTGAAGTCTTCTTCCCACCATACAGGTACGAAAGCAAAGATGAAAGGAACTGTTCCTGCAGCCTCATCGCCCTTTGTCGAACGGGCGTCATCGCCTTCGATATTGACTTCCTGAGACTTGTCGATTCCATGGGAGTGTCCCATGTCAGGAATGTTGTTCTGCCATACGAGAACATCTGTCGGGAAGTACTCGGTAAGGATCTTGTGGTGGTCCTTAGCGAAACCTATATCATTAGGATTTGCGAGCCAGTAGTGCTCTGTCATCTGCATTCTTACTGTTCCGAATCTTGCTCCGCCCGGAGGTGTAGGGAGTGCAGGATAGAAAGCGTATTTACTTACATATGGTCCGAACTGCGAGATGCTGTCCGGAACATGATATCTGTACAGCCAGTTCTCGAGTTTGATCCTGTAGTCCTCATGAGCAAGGTCTACCAGGATGATGCTTCTTACCGGATAGAATTCAGGTCTGTTCATTTTGTTCTCCTTTCAGATGAAAGCCTTATATTCAACAGGCAGGGTCACCCGAAAGTTCCCCTGCCCATTAAAGTGTCATTATTCTATATTATTTGGATTTCGAAGGGGATGGTGTAGGAGCGATTACGTTTGTATAGTGCTCCTTGCGTGCCTTGAACTCAGGATCCTTGAAGAGGTTCATGAGTCTGCCCTCATTCTGGAAGATATCCTGACCGTGAGCAGCCTTGCCGGAAAGAATATCATGAGCATGCCACTCTGTTTCCGGGTCAAACTTAAATACCATTGCACCGTCTTCAACTACGAGCTCGCCGCGGAGTCCGCAAAGTTCACACTCAGCTGTTGTTGTTCCCGGGAAGATATAGAATGCATTGCCATGGCAGTGTGGGCATGCACCCTTCTTGCCCTTCCAGAGGTCAACATTCTCTGAACCAGGGATCATCAGGTGGTTGTCGATGATGTACTGAGCTGCCTCAACAAGGTTGCGGGCCATCTCTTTTGTTCTCTCGATCTTGTCATCCTGCATGATGACGTCCTTGCACCATGAGAAGTAATCATTGTCGATCACCTTCCAGCCAGGGCTCATGGCGAGCATTGCATGGTCAGTCTCCGTTCTGACTGCCCAGTCAGAGCCTCCGATAGCGAGGAACGAGATTGCTTTCTGCATGAAATATCTTTCGTTCAGAGGCTCCTTGCCCTGCTCTTTCAGTTTCTCATTGAGGCCAAGAAGCATGCCTGTATCATGTCCAGGACCCATTCTGTCGCAGCAGATGTGGAAGAGTCCGGATCCGCCGGATTCATAGATAGGATCTACGATGAATACGCCGTCTGCCTCTACCATTTTCTCGTAGAGAGCTGAAAAGTCGTCTTTTCTTGTGCAGATCATTCCTTTGCCCATTACGAGACCTCTTGAGCATGCCACACAGCCTGTGCATGTCTGGAGATCCCAGTCAAATGCATGGATGAATTCGATATCAGCGCCCAGTTTCTGGCACTCTTCAAGTGCGAGTCTGCACATTGTATCATTGTTGCCGTTCTTTGTTCCGAAAGAAATTCCCAGAATCTTCATATTGTTTTCCCTCCTGCAATATGTGTTCTACATTTAAGTTTAATGTGTTTTGATAAGTGCGGTTAACAATAACTTACTTTATCCTTTTTGATTATAGCAAGCAGCATATGTTGCTGTTTAAAGGTTTTGTGATTTTTATTACTTGTGATCAGGTGCTCCTGGCATCTCAGGTGCCGGCTCATTGCAGATAGCTCTGGACCACTTGTCAGCAAAGTTGTTCCAGAAGAATGCGATGATCAGAGTCGGAATATAGCAAGGAATGAAACCCTTAAGGCAGGCTGCGATGTATGGTCCGAACGCGAATGCTCCACCTGCAAGCATGCCGACTGCTGTCATGATAAGATCAAGAATTACGCAGAATACAGCTGCAACTACAACGTTCAGAAGAATTCCGAACTTGAGAGTTCCAGGCTGTGAATGCTTTGCTGCGAATGCAAATCCCCATCTTTCAGCGTGGATGAAGTTTACAAAGAAAGTAACGACATATGCAAGACATGCCATTCTGATGTAGTTAGGTCCGTTAAGGCTGCCAGGTGCGTCGAGATTTGAGAGCGCGAGTGCAACGAGTGTGATCACCAGGCTCAGTGGCAGGTCCATGATAAGTGCGTATACTGCGGTTAATTTAGCGCTTTTCTGCATGATTTTCCCCCTCCGTATAAAATTATTTTACTAATAAAAAACAGGTTTATCTTGTTAAATATTTTACAAGCACATCCCTGTTTTGTATAATTGCGAATACAGCCCGCATTCATAACTATATGGTTATGAATGCGTGTTTTCAAGCTTTTCTTCACTTATATGGCTTATGTGTTTTTATGGTTTTTTAAAATATCCAGAAGAACCTCCTCCATTGCAAGCACATCATCGCTGTCTTTTGTTTTCAGCCTGGCAACGGCAATGGTATCCTGAGCCTTGAACGGTATCCATTTCAGATCATCCGCATTCTTTGCCCATACCCAGTCATCGCCTATCATGACACCCATGTTGTTTCTTACACATGTGACCGTAGATTCATGATTCTTAACGAATCTCAGCTTAGGAACGAACCCGTATGGCCTTGTATAATTAGAAATGGCATCGATGATCATTTTATCAACTATCTCCCATGGAGCGATGAAGAGGTCATTGCTGAAGTCCTTAAGTGTCAGATTATTTATATCCTGCCCCGCCAAAGGATGGCTTGCTGCAAAAAGCAGTATCTTGCCTATGCTGGTTGCATCCGTACACTCGAATTCATTGTACATCTTTACGCTGTTCTGCAACGTGACCACGATGTCCAGCGTATCCGTAAGAAGCCCTGTAGCGAGTTCCTTGACACCGCAGCAGTTTATTATTACCTCTGAGTCCGGGAATTCTTCCTTATATCTCTCCATCATCGGAGGAATGATGTTGAAAAGATCCCAGCCTTCAAGGAAGCCTACCCTCATCACGGCCTTGTTTTTTCCCGTGATGCGTTCGGCTTTCAGTTTTGTATTTATGAATTCAGCCTTATACTTACTGAACAGGTCAAAGTAAAGTCTTCCTTCTTCTGTAAGTTCAGTGCCCTGGTTGTTTCGTCTGAAAAGCCTGCAGCCCAGTTCTTTTTCGAGCTGCGATATCTGCCTCGAAATAGCCGGCTGGGATACGAACAGTTCTTCAGATGTTTTTGTGAAGCTGAGATTTGTAGCTACAGCCATGAAATAATCAAGCTGAAGGTCATTCATCGCTCTTTTCCTCCCTTGGCATGCGGTCAAGATATCTCTGCAGTATCACTATGGCGGCCTGGCGGTCTATTATTTTCTTCCGGTCTTCCCTGCTCATGTTTGCCTCGATAAGGACCTCTTCGGCTTCGACCGTTGAGTATCTCTCGTCTTGCCATTCTATTTTTACTCTGGAAAGAGGGCCTGAACTTCTCAGCTTGTTTTCGAGCATTGTCCTGAAGTCTCTCACCTTTTGAGTCTGAACCGAATCCTCACCGTCCAGGCTTAGAGGAAGTCCAATAACGACGGTTTCACATCCATATTCCTTAATGTAATCGATGACTTTGCCGGTGTCTTTCCTTATGCCCACTCTGTCTATCGTTGTTACACCTGTCGCGATAACGCCAAGAGGGTCGCTTACCGCGACCCCCACTGTTTTTGTGCCTACATCAAGCCCCAGTATTCTCATTACTTCTTGCCCAGATCAAGGTAATTGATGAGGATCTCCTCGAGGAGTTCATCTCTGTCGATCTTGAGGATGAGATTTCTGGCATTGTTATGGCTTGTTATATATGAAGGATCTCCGGATGTAAGATAACCTACGATCTGGTCGATCGCATTGTATCCGCGGTCAGTTAGCGCGGAGTAGATCTCAACAAGAGCTTCCTTCTTGTTGAGCTGGCTGTCCTTGAATCCTTCGAACATGATAGTATTTTTGCTCATTGTATGCCTCCTTATTCTCTAGCCTGCTATGAGTTCTTCTGCCTTGGCGAATGCTGCGTCTACTTTGGAAGGATCCTTTGCACCGGCCTGAGCCATGTTTGCCTTTCCGCCTCCGCCGCCACCTGCAGCTGCTGCGATCTCTTTTATGAGCTTGCCTGCATGCCAGCCTTTGCCAATGAGATCTTCACTGACTGATACGATGAAAGTAACTTTACCGCCGTTCACAGCCGCAAGGACCATGATGACATTGTCAGCCTTTGCTTTGACAGCATCCGAGATATTTCTGAGCTGTTCGGCATCAGCATCATCGAACTTCGCAGCGATCAGTTTTACGCCATTTATGTCTTTAGCCGATGCTATTATATCATCAACAGAGCTGCTGATTTTATCAGACTTAATAGATTTAATGGTAGATTCAAGAGTTTTGATATCTGCCATGACCTGAACGGCCTTTCTTGTAAGATCTGACTCACTTGACTTGAGCGCTGCAGCGACAGTGCTGATCGTAGCTTCCTTGTTCTCAAGATAGCTTATGACTTTGGAGCCTGTAATAGCTTCGATACGTCTGACGCCTGCCGCAATGCCTCCCTCGCTGATTATCTTGAATCCGCCGACTTTTCCGGTGTTGTCGATGTGAGTACCGCCGCAGAACTCTATGCTGTAGTCTCCCATGCTTACGACTCTTACTATATCGCCGTACTTTTCACCGAAGATAGCCATTGCGCCGAGCTTTTTCGCTTCTTCAATAGGCATCTCTTCCATTTTGATCGGAAGATACTCATCTACCTTCTCATTGACTATCTCTTCTACCTTGCGTATCTCCTCAGCTGTCATCGGCTGGAAGTGGTTGAAGTCAAATCTCAGATAGTTGTCATCAACATATGAACCTGCCTGCATGACATGATCTCCGAGAACATCTCTCAGAGCCTGCTGCATAAGGTGTGTTGCCGAGTGACCTCTTGCGATCTGGTGTCTTCTTATGGAATTGATCTCAAGACTTACTTCATCGCCGGTCTTGATCCTCATCGCGAATCCCGTATCCTGTGGATCCAGGACATGGAGGTAGATTCCGTTTTCCTTAACAACATCAACTACGCTAAGCTCACTATCTCCGTGCTTAACGATACCCGTATCGAAGATCTGTCCGCCGCTCGTAGCGTAGAACGGTGTTGACTCGCATATGATGAACTTGCGGTTTTCATCAAAGTCGCCCACATACAGGACTTTAGAAACGGCCTTTTCTTCAGTATATCCGAGGAACTCAGTCGGATCGAGATGGCTGTATTCAGAAGCATCTCTCCATGCATCACCTTCAGTGTCTCTCTGATTAGCTCTGGCGAGTTCCTTCTGAGCATTCATGTTCTCAGTAAATCCTTCTACGTCGACAGTCTTGCCCTTCTCTTCAAGGATCTCCTGAGTTACTTCAAGAGGGAATCCGTATGTATCGTAGAGCTTGAACGCGAGGTCGCCTGCAAGAACTGTGGAACCGGCAGCTTCCATGTCATTCATGTATCCATCGAGGATCTCTATACCTCTGTCGAGTGTCTTTGCGAAGTTATCCTCTTCGATCTTGATGATCTTCATGATGTAGTCATGCTTCTCAACGAGTTCCGGATAAGCTCCGCCGGAGGTTGTAACAACGCTCTCAGCAAGCTCGACGAGCGGGTTCTTCTGAGTGATTCCAAGCAGCTTGCAGTGTCTTGCCGCTCTCCTGATGATCCTCTTGAGGATGTAGCCTCTGCCCTCATTGCTTGGAAGGATACCGTCTCCGATCATGAACGTCATGGATCTAAGGTGATCCGTGATAATTCTGACGCTGACATCCACATTGTGATTGCCTGCCATGTATTCGACTCCGGCCATATCACAAACTGCATCTCTGATGAACTTTACAGTGTCTACGTCAAAGATGGAATCAACGCCCTGAAGGATGCATGCCAGTCTCTCAAGACCCATTCCCGTATCGATGTTAGGATGAGCCAGTCTCGGATATGAGCCATCCTCCTGTCTGTCGAACTGTGTGAATACGTGGTTCCAGAACTCGAGGTATCTGTCGCAGTCGCAGCCCGGCTTGCAGTCTGGCTTTCCGCAGCCCCATTCAGGACCTCTGTCATAGTAGATCTCTGAACAAGGTCCGCACGGGCCGAGTCCGATTTCCCAGAAGTTGTCGTCCTTGCCGAGACGTACGATCCTTTCTTCAGGCATTCCGATAATATCGCGCCAGATCTCAAATGCTTCATCGTCATTCTCATAGATGGTCGCCCAGAGCTTGTCCTTTGGCATCTCGAGCCACTCCGTGCAGAATTCCCATCCCCACTGCAGAGATTCCTTTTTGAAGTAATCTCCGAAGCTGAAGTTTCCGAGCATTTCGAAGAAGGTGCCGTGACGGGCAGTCTTTCCGACGTTTTCTATATCATTTGTTCTGATACATTTCTGGCATGTAGTCATTCTCTTCTTAGGAGGAGTCTCTGTGCCTGCGAAATATGGCTTGAGAGGCGCCATGCCCGAGTTTATGATCAGAAGGCTCTTGTCATTACGTGGGATCAGCGAAGAAGAACCGCCCGGATAGTGGCCCTTGCTTACGAAGAAATCCCTGAACATATCTCTGACTTCATTTACACCGAGGTTTTTCATAAATGTCTCCTTGTCCGCAAAATTTCCATTTATTATATCATTTTCAGCACTGGAATTCATCACTTGTTTGTGCTGAATCTTCAACAAATTCAATGGATTCGAGAGATGCCCTGAGGTCAGCTCTTATTTCGGCAAGGAATTCCTGTCTCAGAAGTCTTTGCTCTTCCTTTTCGATATCAGTAAGCCCTTCCCTTTTGGACTTGTGTGCAAGCTCGTTGATCCTGTCGATTTTTGCTTTTTCCATTGTCTGATCAGCCTTTCTTATAAAAATCAATGCAGGATAAACTCTAACAGAAATCTTTACATGTTTCAATCATGCGCTTAGTTCTTTCAGCAATCTTCCGCTTACTTCCTGAACAGCTCTGAGGAGAAACTTCTTGTTTGTCGGTTTCTCATCGAAACTGTTCAGCAGGCAGTCTCTTTCAGGATACTTGCTTCTGCATCTTTTGTAAGCTGAATCCAGAGCGTTCCTTATGCTGTGTTCTACTTTTGATATGTTCCTGACTCTGTATTTTTCAGCTATATACGGGTATACATCTTTTACCATGCAGACATCCATGCTTCTCCTGTCGGTTATTATGCAGATCGCATCTTTCAGGAAGACATACCCCAGGCTCTTTATATTGATGCAGTTTTCATCAAGCACTTCATTTATCACAGACAGCAGCTTTATATTTCTCTGATAAAGCTCCTTGTCAGTACTTGCAGACGGGTTGAAAGCATAGAAGTAGTTGCCCTTCATGAATTCGTGACCGAAAGGACTGGCTCCTGATCTTACATAGCTGTTGAATTCGTTAAGTTCCCTTACAAGATCTTTCATTATTTTTGTCTCGGATGGTGAAATACCGTACATTTAAATTGCCTCCTTTACTGTCAAATCGTAATATTGTCTTTGATTTTTTCGTAAGTCTTATTCCCGATACCTTCGACTGACATGAGATCTTCCTTGTTTTTAAAAGTCTTTTCCGACCTGTATGCTATGATCCTCTCAGCCATTACATCCCCTATGCCGCTTAGGGTCTTCAGTTCATCTGCCGTGGCTGTATTGATATTTATAAGTCCGGTATCTGAAGCAGAGGATATTTCGCTTTCCGTTTCCGCATCGATTGTGCCATCACTTCCTTTCACAGGTATGATTATTTTCTGGCCGTCCTCGACAAAAGACGCCCTGTTAACATGATCAGCATCAGCATCCTCTGTAAGCCCTCCGGCCATGTCGATGACCTCGAACAGTCTTGTATCTTTGGAAACCTGATAAACACCCGGCTTTGCAACAGCGCCTCCTATGTCGACGAAAAATACAGCCGGCTGTGCGTTGTTCTCTTCGCTGTATTCGGTTTCGTTTTCAGTTTCGGCTGTTTCTATGGTGATATCTGCCTTGTTTTCATCGTGGATCCTCAGTATTACTGCAACAAGCAGTATCAGTATTACAGAAAGGATCCTGAGAAGAGCCTTTTTATCTTTAAGCAAGTCTTCGATAGTGTCCTTAAGTTTTCCAAAAACACTGAGCGTCATCATTCTTCACCTCGTTACTTTGATGCCGTCAGTATAATGATAGTTTTGATACTGTACAAATTTACAGACACATACAGATTAGAATTGATTTTGAACATCAAACGACTGAAATACGACAAAAAAAGACCGCTTTTGCGGTCTTTGCTTTTATGAACATTCAGATTATGTTAAATAAAGTGCGTAAAATGCCGGATAAAGTGACGCTAGTCTTCTGTGTACTCGAATTCGAAATCCTCTATCCTGACGGTATCTCCCTCTTTAAGCCCCAGTTCTCTCAGCAGGGCTATGCCGCCCTGTCTTTCTATATAGTTATAGAGGTATCTGATGGAGCCGCTGTCTGTGAAATTCGTTGAGTGGAATATCTTGAGCAGCTGCTTGCCTTCAAGCACATATGCTCCGTCATCAGCCTTGTATGCGCTTACCTTTCTGTAATCGGCTTCGTTCTCATCAGCTTCGAAGTCGAACATCACCATAGGCTCATCATCAGGCTCTACGTAGTTCTCAACTCCGCGCAGGGCAGCATTCATCAGTTCTTCAATGCCTTGCCTGGCCGCAGCGCTTATCGGATATACCTCACGTCCTTCCTCTTTCATGAAGTCCATGAATTCCTGATACTGTTCATGATCTGTAACAAGGTCAATTTTATTGGCCGCGACGATCTGCGGTTTTTCAGCAAGCCTTGGATCGAATTCCATCAGCTCTGCGTTGATCTTCCTGTAGTCTTCTACCGGATCTCTTCCTTCGGAGCCGGAAACATCAACTACATGTATCAGGACTTTTGTCCTTTCAATATGCTTCAGGAATTTGAAGCCGAGTCCTGCTCCGTGTGAAGCTCCTTCGATGATGCCTGCGATATCCGCCATTACGAAGCTTGTATCGTGCAGGTATACCACGCCGAGATTAGGATCTATAGTAGTGAAGTGGTATCCTGCTATCTTCGGCTTGGAATTAGTGCATACGGAAAGAAGTGTGGATTTTCCGACATTAGGGAATCCCAGAAGACCTACATCTGCGATCAGTTTCAGTTCGAGGATCACCTCTCTTGTCTTGGCAGGTCCGCCGGCTTCCGCGAAATTAGGAGCCTGTCTGATGCTGCTTTTATAATGAACGTTTCCCCTGCCTCCGCGGCCGCCTTTAGCTGCTACCACAGAGTCTCCGTCCTTAACGAGATCCTTCATGAGATGACCGGTCTCTTTGTCTATAATCATTGTACCTACCGGCACCTTTATATACAGATCCTGGCCCTTCTTGCCAAAACGGTTTCTCTTCATTCCCGGCTGTCCGTTTTCTGCCTGATACTTCCTCTTGTACTTAAGATCCATGAGGGTCCTTAGGTTTTTATCGGCCACGAAAACAACGCTGCCGCCGTTTCCTCCGTCACCGCCGTCCGGACCGCCGTCCGGCACATATGGATCCCTGCGGAAAGTAACAGCGCCATTGCCGCCTTTACCGGATATTATTGTTATTTCTGCTCTGTCAACAAACATTTCTCTGAATAAATAAAATTGGCTCCCACATCATGTGCAGGAGCCATAAGCCTTATGCTTCTTTGCTGTAAACGCTGATCTGCTTTCTCTTCTTGTCGTATCTTTCGAACTTTACTGTTCCGTCGATCTTTGCAAAGAGAGTGTCATCTCCGCCCTTGCCAACATTGTTGCCAGGATGGAACTTTGTTCCTCTCTGTCTCATGAGGATGCTTCCTGCGCTTACATATTCACCGGCACCTACCTTGAGTCCAAGTCTTTTCGCCTCGGAGTCTCTGCCGTTCTTGGAACTTCCTACTCCTTTTTTACTTGACATCTTGCTTCCTCCTCTAAATTACTTAGCCTCGATAGCAGCGATGATGTCAGCCTTTGTAGCCTTAGCGTCTACCTTGACTCCCATCTCGTTTGCAACTGCCAGAAGCTCGTCTTTCTTCATCGAAGCGCTGACCTTTGGTGCAGCCTTTGCTTCTTCCTTTGCAGGCTCTTCAGCCTTAGCGGCCTTCTCTGCCTTCTTGGCGGAAGCGCCGATACCGGTTACCTTTACCAGCGTATATGGCTGTCTGTGACCGTTTTTACGTCTGTAATCCTTCTTTGCCTTGTACTTGTAGATGATTACCTTATCAGCCTTGCCCTGCTCGAGGACCTCAGCCTCTACTGCGTATCCCTCTACGAATGGTGTGCCTACGACAAGCTTGTCTCCGCCTACAGCTACGACATCGTCAAATACTACTGTGTCGCCTACGTTAGCATCAAGTTTCTCTACTCTGAACTCGTCGCCCTGCTGTACTCTGTACTGCTTGCCACCTGTCATGATGATAGCATACATAATATCAAATTCCTCCTTAAACCAGACTCGCCGGAGTTTGGGTGCTTCGCTTAAAACCCGCTCCGTGCGGTTAACCGCAGAAAATGATACTACATTGCGATTGCAAGGTCAAGAAGGAATTTATTAATTTTGTATTATTCTGCATGCACGATTATAAAATCGTGGCCTGTTGCTTTTACAAACTTTTCAAAGATGTCCCCGGACCTGATTCTGAGGCTCGAAGTATTGATGCACGGGTGACAGCCGACATATTCCGAGTTGATAACGTCATCATCAACAAGCAGCTGTACTCTGTGCTCAGTGTCGTTTATCAGGCCCATCACACTGGCTGAACCCGGTGAGCAGTCTATGAGTTCTTCCATATATTCGGATTCCGCAAAGTGAAGTCTTGAACTTCCTGCCTGTTTTGATATATCGCTGCTCCGGAATACCTTATGCTCCGGTATCATCAGCATGTAAAATCTGGTGCGCTGTCTGTTGGCAAGAAAAAGGTTCTTGCATATTCTTGCTCCGAGAGACTCCTCGATATCTCGGCAAAGTTCTTCTTCAGATCCGAATGCCGGTGCATGATCAAGCCTGTAATACTCTATCGCCAGACCGTCAAGAAAATCATATACACGTATTTCCTTATCGGATCTGTCCGACGTATCCTGTGGTCTTCCTTTATATAGTTCCATTTTATTCGATCACGACTCCGTCTTCATCGACCTTGAGGCCGTCATCCTTACCCATGAGCTGCTGCATGAGTTTCCCGCGGATCTCATCAAGCACATCAGGATTAGCCTCGAGATAAGCCTTGACATTTTCTCTTCCCTGACCGATTCTCTCATTCTTATAGCTGTACCAGGATCCGGCCTTGTCAATAATGCCTGTGTCAGAAGCAAGATCGAGTATATCTCCCGAAAGTGAGATTCCAGTTCCATACATTATGTCGAACTCAGCTTTTCTGAATGGAGGCGCAACCTTATTTTTGACGATTTTCACTCTTGTACGGCTTCCGAGAACATCTTCACCCTTCTTGATCGTGTCTATCTTTCTGACATCAAGTCTCATTGAAGCATAGAATTTCAGAGCGCGTCCGCCTGTAGTCGTTTCAGGATTTCCGAACATGACTCCGATTTTTTCTCGGAGCTGGTTGATAAAGATCACGCATGTATTTGACCTGTTTATGGCTCCGGCGATCTTACGGAGAGCCTGCGACATGAGTCTTGCCTGAAGACCTACATGGGAGTCTCCCATTTCACCCTGTATCTCTGCTTTAGGTACCAGTGCCGCAACAGAGTCTATGACTATGATGTCGACCGCACCGCTTCTTGTAAGCATCTCACAGATTTCAAGCGCCTGCTCACCCGTATCAGGCTGTGATACGAGAAGCTCATCAACGTTTACGCCGAGATTCCTGGCATATACAGGATCGAGCGCATGCTCTGCATCGATGAACGCAGCCTGTCCGCCGTTCTTCTGAGCCTCTGCGATCGCATGAAGAGTCAGGGTAGTTTTACCCGAGGATTCAGGACCATAGATCTCGATTATGCGGCCTTTAGGATATCCGCCCACTCCTGTCGCGAAGTCCAGGCTTACCGAACCGGTTGAAATAACATCTATATTGCTTACAGGGCCTGACTCACCAAGCCTCATGATGGCACCCTTGCCGTACTGCTTCTGGATCTGATCTAACGCCTGCTGTAACGCCTTTTCCTTTGCGGCGCTTTCCGCACTGCTTGCATTCTGTGTAGCCATATTGCCTCCGTTTAAATAAATAGAACAGTTGTTCGTTATTGATGATACTGCGATATACTCCGTATGTCAATATTATATTTTCAGGTGCATCTGTTTGTCGAACGCTCATAGCCCTTTATTCGACGTATAAAGCCCTTTTTATGGTTCGCGGCACTTTTTTACGGTACCGGACCCGTGCTTATCTTATAAGCAGATATACAGTCCTGAGCATTCTCAGCAGTATGTAATTGCGGTTCCACTTCCTGTTGTTTCTGGATGTCATGACTTCATGGTATCCGGATCTGTCTGCCGTCGCATAGCCTATATAGGCTTCTCCGGCTTCATGACCGGGATCGGCTTCAGGGCCTGCATATCCTGTGACCGCCACAGCGATGTCAGCCCCGGAGCGCGCCCTTGCTCCTTCTGCCATGGCTTCCGCTACCTGTGAGCTTACGACTCCGAATCTGTCTATCAGCTCTGCAGGAACATCCAGCTCCTTGATCTTGCTTTCGTTGGAATACGTGACGTATGCTGAAGAAAGCACTTCCGAAGCTCCGGCAACATCAGTGATCGCTGAGGCGAACATCCCGCCGGTACATGATTCAGCTGAAGTGATTGTAAGACCTTTTTCCTTAAGTATCCTTACGACTACTTCCTTCAGGTCTTCATCGTCATAACTGTATATGAAGTCTCCTGCCAGATCGTTTATGCGTTCAGTCATTTCGCGAACAGCCTCTTTGGCTTCATCGATGGTATCCCTCTGAGAAGCTACTCTCAGCGTGCACTCCCCCTCCTTCGCGTATGTCGCAACAGTAGGATCACTCTGTCCGTCTATGACCGGCATGAGAATGGTTTCAAGATCTGATTCACCGATACCTATTGTGCGTATTACCCGGTAGAACATCTTTTTATCCATGAACTGCTCTAGGTAATCCTTGACTCCGTTTTCCCAGAGCCACTTCATTTCGCGGGGAGGCCCCGGAAGGCATATCGCCGTTTTGCCGTCTGCACTTAGCGCAAAGCCCGGAGCAGTACCGGAAGCATTGTAGAAAGGTGTGCATCCTTCCGGAAGATATGCCTGCTTGACATTGTTTTCAGCCATCTTTCTTCCGCGCTTTTCAAAGAATTCAGAGAGCTGCTGCATTACGGCTTCATCAAGGTACATGTCTCTTCCCATATACTCAGCGACCATCTCTTTTGTGAGATCGTCCTGGGTAGGTCCGAGACCGCCTGTCAGTATGACGAGGTCAGTGTCACTGAAAGCCTCTGCCAGCTTATCTTTAAGCCTTGCCGGATTATCGCCTACCACAAAGTGGTACATGACATCAAAGCCCATGTGATTGAGCTTGTCTGAGAGGAATGCCGCATTTGTATTAACGGTCTGCCCGAACAGGAGCTCGGTACCGACGGCAATAATTGAGGTTTTCAAGGATAATGCCCTCCTACATGCTGAAAATACTGCGGTTTTTCCAGACGTATTCTGCTCCGGAATACACCGTCATTACCAGTGAAGCCCAGAAGATAACATTTCCGACCGTCATCACTTTAGTGCCTCCCTCAGTGAGGCAAAGCGCCAGCAGGTAAAGAATGACTGCTACCATCTGAAGGACGGTTTTGATCTTTCCCGACATTCCTGCTGCCAGAACCGTTCCTTCTGAAGCAGCGACAGTTCTCATTCCGGCGACAATGAATTCACGCGCAAGTATGAGTATGAGCATCCAGGCTCTGATGATATCCGACTCAATGAAGAGGCAGAGCGCAGAATACACAAGGATCTTGTCGGCAAGCGGATCCATGATTTTTCCGAAGTTCGTGACAAGATTCTGTGAGCGGGCTATTTTGCCGTCAAAGTAGTCAGTTATCGATGCTGCAATGAAAATCACTAACGCTGCCGGATAATACCTGAACAGATATGCAGCGATAAAGAACGGTACTGAGATCATGCGTGCTATTGTAAGTTTGTTTGGAAGGTTCATTGTTCTACCTCTTCTCCTTCAAGATCATATTCATAAGTGTCAGTTATGCGTACTTTTACGATATCTCCCGGTTCGAGATCCATCCTTTTCGTTACGAAAGTTACGGCACAGTCTATTTCAGGCGCGTCATATCTTGTTCGCCCCGAATAGATGTTAACGACCCGGGAAAGAGTATCCTCGTCAACAGTATTGAAGTCATCGACGATGTCTTCAGCATCCATCTCTACACATTCGTCTACGATGACATCAAAGACTTTTCCTATCTTGCATTCATTGAGCTTTTCGCTTACAGCCTGCTGATGCGTCATGACAAGGTCACGCCTTGCAGCACGTTCTTCCTCAGGCACCTTGCCATCCATTGTGAATGAAGGCGTTCCCTCCTCTTCGGAAAAGGCAAAAGCACCAAGCCTGTCTATTTCAAATGTATCGATAAACCCGATCAGTTCTTCCATGTCTTCCTGATTCTCACCCGGGAATCCGACAAGAAGTGTCGTCCTTATATGTACATCAGGGATCCTTTCTCTGAGCTTTCTGATGACCGCTCTGATGGAACTGCCGCTTGACTTGCGCCTCATCAGTCTGAGCACATTATCTGATACATGCTGGATAGGCATGTCGATGTAATTGCAGATTTTCGGCTCGCTTGCTATGGTTTCGATAAGTTCGTCGGTAATCCCGTTATCGTAAACATACATAAGCCTTATCCATTCGATGCCCTCTATCCTGCAAAGTTTGTGCAGAAGTTCAGGCAGACGTACTTCTCCGTAAAGATCGCGTCCGTATTGGGAAGTATCCTGAGCGATAAGGATCAGTTCCCTGATTCCTTTAGCCGCAAGATCTTCCGCTTCCTTTACACAGTCTTCCATTTTCTTGGAACGGAAAGGTCCCCTGATCCCCGGGATCGCGCAGAAACTGCAGGCATTATAGCAGCCTTCCGCGATTTTCATGTAAGCGAAATGAGCTCCGTCTTCGATCACACGCCTGCGGTACGGAAGCCTGTCGAGAATGCATCCGACTCTGTCCGCACCGGACTCTGAGCTCTTATCGTTTCCGGAAAGTATGATGTCCGGTATGTCATCATAGTCATTTACACCGAAAAACATGTCAACTTCAGGAATCTCTTCGGCAAGCTCTTTGTGGTAACGCTCGGAGAGACAGCCCGTGACAATAAGCTTCTGATCATCCCTGCGGAAATCAGCAAGATCGAATATCCTCTCAATGGATTCTTTTTTTGCGTCCTCGATAAAGCCGCAGGTATTAAGAACTATGACATCAGCTTCAAAAGCGTCGTCCACGATGCTGCAGCCTCTTTCTTCAAGCGAAGCTGCAAGCACCGATGAATCATATTCATTTTTAGCGCAGCCGTATGTGTCTATGAATACTTTCATTATTAATACTCGCTTTCACTGTCCGCATCCATTATCATGCGTCGTACTGATTCAGGCAGTGAGTTGAATGAATCCATTGCCTTTGTATTGCTGAGCCCGCTCGACGGGCGTATGCCGTCATCCTCAGGAGCCATTTCATACTCAGGCTCACTGACAGTTTCAGGTACATATACAGGCTCCGGCTCCGGTTTATAAGCAGGTTCCGGTTCAGGCTGAGGTTCATGCTCCGATACGGATTCTTCCTCTGACCCGTATCCGCCGTAATACTCTTCTTCAGTTATAAGAAGCTGGCGTGGTCTCGAACCGTCCGAAGGACCTATTATGCCCTTTTCCTCTATCTCATCGATGATTCTTGCAGCTCTGTTATATCCAATGCGGAACCTTCTCTGCAGCATCGATACTGAAGCCTGCTTGGACTTGAAGATGAATGCTATTGCGTCTTCAGTCAGTTCATCCTGCGGTTCCTTGCTAGTTCTCTTGTCTGCATTCTCGATCGCGTTTTTCAGTTCCTCGTCGTAATCAGGGTTGCCGCCCTCTTTCTTCACGAATTTTATTACCTTATCTATCTCTTTCTCAGAGATGTACGGACCCTGCACCCTGTATGGCTTGGTGGATCCTACAGGTGAGAACAGCATGTCGCCCTTTCCGAGGAGTTTCTCTGCTCCAGCCATGTCGAGAATGGTACGTGAGTCGAACTGCGATGCGACGCTGAATGCGATCCTCGAAGGTATGTTGGCCTTGATAAGGCCTGTGACTACATCGACTGACGGTCTCTGAGTAGCTACGATAAGATGCATTCCTGCTGCTCTCGCCTTCTGAGCCAGACGGCAGATCGAATTCTCCACCTCTGAAGGTGATGCCATCATAAGGTCGGCGAGCTCGTCGATTATGATAACGATCTGCGGTTTGCAGTCCGCGTATCTCTGATCTACTCTCATGAGCTCATTATATGATTTCAGATCCTTTACGTTGTGCTCAGCGAAGAGTTCGTATCTCTTGTCCATCTCCTCGACCGCTATGGCAAGAGCGCGCGCCGCCTTTCGAGGGTCGGTCACCACCGGTGTCAGCATGTGAGGGATGCCGTTGTAATTGCCGAGCTCTACGACCTTAGGGTCTATCATTATCAGCTTGAGTTCTGACGGTCTTGCTTTATAAAGGAAGCTCGTGACTATCGAGTTTATGCATACCGACTTGCCCGAACCGGTCGCTCCCGCGATCAGCAGATGAGGCATGTCGCTGAGGTCAGCCACGATGTTGTTTCCGGAAATGTCTTTGCCGACAACAAATTCTACTATCGATGAAGCTTCCCGGAATTCATCTGAATCGATGAGATCGCGTATAAGTACAGGAGCCGGCTTGTCGTTTTCAACTTCTATGCCTACGGCAGCCTTGCCAGGTATAGGAGCCTCGATACGAAGACTCTTTGCCCTGAGGTTGAGAGCGATATCATCGGCCAGTCTTGTTATGCTTGCGACCTTTACACCTGTTGCAGGCTGAACTTCATATCTTGTAACGGACGCTCCCTGTGTCACCTTCAGAACTCTTGCATCGACTCCGAAATCATTGAGTGTCTGCTCCAGAAGCTCTGCCTTTGCCTGAAGCTGTGCATCGCTTACCAGCTGCCTGGAACTTGTATCCTTTTTGAGCAGGCTTACCGGAGGAAGTTCATAAGACATGTCATCAGTCACAGTATTGAATGCGGCTGAAATGGCAGCATCATCCGGACCCGGCGACTCCGGTTCAGGAGCAGCAGTCTTAGGTGCTGAAGCCTTTGCCTTTGGCTTTGCCGGAGCAGGTGTGTTTTCAGTTCTGACAGTTTTAGAAACTGCCGCAGCTGCAGGCTCAAGGCCGGTGCTCTTAACAGGATTCCCTGATTTATCATGACCGTCAAGTCCGTAAGCACCTGAATGTACGATCTCGTCAGGATCTCCGAGTCCAAGGCCTGTTCTGACCGCAGGTTTAGCTGAAGAACGCTTTCTTCCCGGATAGCCGTAATCCTCATCATCCGAGTCGAAATTCCTGTTATCGGAGTAAACACTTCTTGCAGCGGATCTGTTTCCGTCCAGACCTACTTTTGTCTGATGCACGGATTTTTTCAGGGTTTCGGATGTAACCTTTTCGCCTGTTTCGCTGTCTATCCCGGCAAATACTCCTTTGACTTTTCCGAAAAGAGTTCCCCTGCTTATCTGTTTATCCTTAGCAGGGACAGGAGTGTTGATTATCTGTGTGTAATCCAGGTTTTCCGCGCGTGCGGAAGCGTTGATTCCGAACGGCTTTGGTATGTCTTCTATGGAAGGTGCAGGAGCCGGTGCCGGCTGGACCGGAGATGTATCCGCGCCCGGCTCTTCCTCGCGCATGATGCCGCTCATGACAGACTTCCAGAAGGACTTCTTCTGCGGAATATCTGCAGAGATCGACGGATCGGCGGCTGCGGCGGCTTTTATCTGTTCATCGGTAAGCCTGCGTTTTTCGTCCTGTTCAAGTTCCCTTAGTATCCTGTTCTGCTCTCTTTTGGTTCCTACCTTTCCTGCCAGTCTGGATATAGGAGAGTTTGCGACCATGAAGAAGGAAATTATCAGAACAGTGACTGCAATTATAAGCAGTCCCGGCATGCCGAAGAGTTTGGCGAGAATTGAACCGATCTCCATGCCGATCACGCCGCCCTTTTTGCCGTCAACTCCATATATATAGAAATCGACTATGTCCTTGAATCCGCATCTTATATCGTTCGCCTCAATGAACCTGTATGAATTCAGCACGCACATATTTATAAAGATTAGAATGCTGAAAACAGCAGTGCGCATGTTGATATGGCTTAGTTTTCCGGCGAGGAGCAGAAGCGCGAAAATGAGAACAAGGAAAGGCAGCACGAAGGCCATCTTTCCGAAAAGTCCGTTACAGATGTCGTGTACAGTCATTCCGAAGCTGCCGGTAGTATCCATGACAACAGTAAAGAACAGGAAGATCGATATGGCGATCAGTGTGATACTCCAGATCACATCATTGTTTCGCTTATCGCGGTCACTTCTGCGTTTTATTTCATCAAGAACTTCCTGCTTTGTTGGAGTTCCCGAGTAGGATGCTTTTTTCTGCGACGTAGCGGTCGTGGAATTTTTTGGTTTATTTTTGCTTCCCGGAGGCCTGCCCGGTCCGCGTTTTGTTGTGGTGTTTTTTGTCTGCTGTGCCATTATTTGATCCTCACATCATATATAATGTAGATAGCCAATCTATTATACTACAATATGTAGTCTTTGTAACGGCTTTCTTAACAAAACAAAAGCCCCTTCGCAGGGGCTCTGTCTGATCTTTTAATGATTTCTTTCCACTACTCTGCGTTTACAACGTCCTTGCCGTCATAATAACCGCATGTAGGACATACTCTGTGTGGAAGTTTTGGCTCATGGCACTGAGGACAGATCGAAAGTCCGGTCATGCTCTTCCCTCTTAGGTACTGCCACTGTCGACACCTCCTTATATGTTCAAATTTCTTTATTTATCTGTGTTTATCTTATCGCACCGATTCATTATATTCACCGTTTTCAGCCTTGTCAACGGTTTTATTGTGATATTTATTCAGGTTTTTAAAAAGTTTTTTTATAAAAGGGTGGATTTAATATTTCTTTTGTGTTATTTTATCTATGTTGCAAATAACGGGGTGTGGCTCAGCTTGGTAGAGCGCTTCGTTCGGGACGAAGAGGTCGCGTGTTCAAATCTCGTCACCCCGACCATTTAAAACCGCTGATCATAGGATCGGCGGTTTTTTATTCTTCCATTATCACAGGCGAATGTCTGTGATCGCTGTATCGGTCTGTCTCCCCTTTTGTCACCAGGTTGTAAATATCCGCAGCGTGCAGATCAAGCTGCAGAAGGTCTTTTGCCTTTTGATCAAGGTCTCCTGCATTTTTATTTACATTCATGATCACCGGAAGCGATGCGGATCCGTCATCCCTCATCTCGGCCAGAAGTTCCCTTCCCCTGTTGTTGAATCCGAGAACTCTTATATATGCGGGACCATTCATATCATACCTGCTCCTGCTGATACCAAGAATGAGCTGCATGCAAAGTCTTGAAAGTCTGGTATAAGTATACCTTTTAGATTTGATCAGCCTTATGAAATCAGTCCAGGATGCGGATGAGCCTGCATTTGCCTTCATGAGAGATGCGAGTCCTTCTCCGCCCGACGGACAATCTTCTATGACTTCAGTTTCAGCAGACAGCACGGCAAATCTCAGGATATCAAACCAGCTGTCCCTGTCAGGTCCCGTAAGATGACATTCCTTCATGGACCTTGCAGTATGATCCGGAACGTACCTTGAAGTATTGCGGCCATCCAGCGTCTGCGCTCTGATAGCCGAAGAGCTCTGATAAGCTAACCGTTCATCATAAGGATCTCCGTAACCGGCGCCTTCCCTTCGTATAACGACCGGCTCAGCATCTGCCATGGCCTTTATATATTCTATTCCCAGGATATCATTAGCTTGCTCGAGTATCCGCAGATCTCCCAGTATCTCAGGATCGGAATCAGGATCAGTCCCTTTTATGCCTGCTCTTACTTCAGCATACGCCCGTGCTCTTGCTGCCGGATATGAAAACCCCATGCTTCTGATCGACCTGACCGTATCCGCTATTGCATCTTCATTCTCCTTCAAAGTGCGGGCTACCCTTACAAGTGAGTCTTTTTCACCCGATTCGCTGCCGAAAGAGATATGAGTGACCTTTCCGGTAGCCTCAAGCGTTCTGACTGCAGCATCTGCATACTGTCCGGCATTTCCGAGACAAAACAGGACGGGGATCTCAACGACAAGATCAGCACCGCTTTTCAGCGCATGCTCCGTCCTCACCCATTTATCCATGACAGCAGGCTCACCACGCTGCACATAGTCACCGCTCATAGCGGCAACAACAGCATCGCAGCCTGTTATGCGGCGTGTCTCTTCTATATGATAAACATGCCCGTTGTGAAGGGGATTGTATTCTGCTGTGATCCCTGCAGCCTTCAAAATTCTTTATCCTTTCAGAAAAACAAGGGCCTGCCTGATCAGCAGACCCCGATATATTCACAATTGAACCGGCGATTATTCTTCTTCTGTCTTTTCAGGCTCTTCAGCAGCCGGCTGATCTCCGAGACGTACTCTTTCAGCAAGAGTCTTCATCTCCTGACGGTTCTGATTAACCTTCGCATTGAGGTTGGAGAACATCTGGTTGAAGTACTCAGTCATAGGCTGGATATACGATCCGCTGACTCCGGCGATATCCGTCTGCATGTCATAGAGAAGCTGATCGATATACTCATAGGATCTGTACTTCATGTAGTTTGCATGATTCTCGGCTTCCTTGAGGATGGCATCAGCTCTTCTCTGAGCGTCCTTGTAAATGTTGTTGTTGTTTACAAGGTATTCAACCTGATCCTTGGCCTCGTTGATCATCCTGTTATATTCCTTCTTGGCATCGCTGATGATGCGGTCTCTCTCCTGATCGAGCCATCTTGCCTGCTGTATGTCGCGAGGCAGGTTTGCGCGTATATCCTCGAGGATCTTAGTTGCTACATCAAGATCGATGATGCCCTTTTCGGAGAAAGGCATTTTGCTTGAAGAAGTGATGAGATCTTCAAGTTCCTCAAGAAGAGACATTAATTTGATGCTGTCGTCGTTCATATTGATTCCTCCATTTTTATCTTTCAGGAACGGTCATGCCGGTCCGATTTATTTACTGAGTTTTTCCTTTATTCTCTTTTCAACATATTCGGGAACAAGTCCTTCTATGCTTCCTCCGAGAGAAGCAACTTCCTTTACAATACTTGAACATATGAAAGAATGCTGCGGATCCGTCATCAAGAGTATTGTCTCCGTATCTCCGGTAAAAAGAAGCGCATTCATCTGCGCCATCTGAAGTTCACTTTCAAAATCCGCCGTATTCCTCAGGCCTCTTACATAAGCCGTAAAACCGTTCGCATTGACATAGTCTGCAATGAGACCGCTGAAAGTCTCGACTTTTACATTCGGAATATGCTTTGTTACTTCCCTGGTTATTTCTACTCTTTCTTCAACAGTAAAAAAACCGGTCTTTCTCGGATTGATAGCAATAGCCACAGTGAGTGAATCATACATCTTTGCAGCTCTCTCTATAATATTGAGATGTCCGTTTGTGACCGGGTCAAATGAGCCCGCATAAAGAGCTTTTCTTTCCATCAGTAAGTCCCTCACTTAACTCAATATATTAGCAAAACGGTTCACGATTATCAACAGAAAACAAGTCTACACCTATCGAACCGTACTTCTTTTCTTTGAATTTTTCAAGGTTTCCGTAGGTATCCAATAATTTATTATCGTATAAATGTTCGCATACCACGACGCTCCTCTCATCAATCATGCCATATTCCTGCAGTTTCAGCATTGCAGTTACATAAAAGTCGGTTTTTTCATAAGGCGGATCAATGATCACTATATCAAACACAGGCTTTTCACGCCTTCCTGATATTTCTGTGAGAGCAGCCTCAAAATCTTTGCCTAATACTACAGCATCCTTTCCGGCTCCGCAGTTTGCGATGTTGGAAACAAGCACCCGCTGATTCTGTCTGTTCGTCTCTACGAATGTACACCTTGCCGCTCCTCTTGAGAGTGCTTCAAGACCCATTGCCCCGCTTCCGGCAAAGAGATCCAGAACTTCGGCATCCGGCAGCCACTGCATGATCATGCTGAATACGGCTTCCCTTACCTTCTCGGTAGTAGGTCTGATGCCCCTTGGCACCTCTATATTTCTGTATTTGTACTTTCCTGATGTGATCTTCATGTTCTCAGATAATATTTGAATTGTCGGATGCGCCTGCGCGCATCATCATCCCGTAAGCATATGCAGCATCTGTAAGGCATTTGCCCTCCTGACGCTCTGCCATTATTTTATCTGCATCTTCGATTGCAGCTTCTAGTATATCCGTATACCTCGAAAGCATCAATACATCCGATGCTGCTGTGCCTGACTGCATGGTTCCCATAACATCGCCGGGTCCCCTCATCTCATAGTCGGTCTCACTTATCTCAAAGCCGTCGCTTATCTCAGCCATGGCTTTTGCCCTCGCGACTGCTGTCTCGGATTTACTGTAGTTGATTACATAGCAATAAGACTGCCTGCTGCTGCGTCCTACCCTGCCTCTCAGCTGGTGCATCTGAGCAAGGCCGAAGCGTTCGCTGTTTTCTATTATAATAACTGTAGCCTCAGGTATGTCGATGCCTACTTCGATGACGATAGTGGATACCAGGATCTGCACGCTGCCATCCTTGAAGGCGTTCATGATCGAGGTTTTTTCCTCGCCGCTCAGGCGTCCGTGCAGCAGAGCAGCCTCATATCCCGGAAACCTTTCTTTGATTTCCTCAAACAGTTTCTGTACGGACTGCAGGTCTTCGTCATCGTTGTCAATGCTTGGAGCTATTACATATGCGCGGTTTCCTTTCGCGAGCTCGCTCCTCATTCCGGAATACGCGCGTTCCCTTGTGCTGCTGTCAAGCGCCCGTGTTATTATTCTTTTCCTGTCCCTGGGCATGGATCTGATGATGCTGAAATCCATGTCCCCAAACACCGTCGCGGCAAGAGTACGCGGAATAGGCGTCGCGCTCATGACACAGACGTTGACTCCTCTGCCCTTTTTTATAAGGCTTTTTCTCTGTGCTACTCCGAATCTGTGCTGTTCATCTGTTATTACAAGCGCAAGATCGTTGAATGAAACATCATTCTGTATCAGCGCATGTGTCCCTATAAGCACATCTGTTTTACCACTCGCAACGTCATCTATCACCTTGCGTCTGTCAGAAATCTTCATTCCGCTTACAAGAAGGTCGCACCTGATCCCGTACCGCGAAAGGTCGCTGCTTATGCTCTCGTAATGCTGCTTTGCAAGTATGCTTGTCGGAGCCATCATAGCCGCCTGCATGCCGGAAACGGCACACCTATATATCGCTGCTTCAGCTACTGCAGTCTTTCCGCATCCGACATCACCCTGAACGAGTCTGTTCATAGGCTTTCTGCTGCTCAGATCTGCCATGATCTCATTTATACATTTGGACTGGCCTTCAGTCAGTTCAAATGGCAGTCCGCCGTAAAATACACTCATGTCCTGTTCAGGCACCGATGAGTCGACTTCCGGGTCCGCCGCACCGGCTGCATTCATTCTTACCGCAAGCTGGTACATCAGCAGTTTCTCATATATAAGTCTGTATCTTGCTGCTTTATAATGCTGCTCACTCTCAGGGAAATGGATGTTCCCGAAAGCGAACTCCGGTCCGCAAAGTTTGCGTTTTTCAACTATGTCTCTTCCTATCCAGTCAGTATCCAGATCCGTGTTATCCAGCGCTTCTTTTACCCATTTCCTGAGACTTGCATCTGTAAGGCCGGCGGAATGCCTGTAGACCGGGAATATACCTCTGGCATCTCTTTCGCCGCCCGCCTTGCTGAATTCGGGATTAGTCCATACTCTTGCACCATTCCTGATCCTCATGCGGCCGAAAAGCACATATTCTTCGCCGGTGGTAAGCATCTTTCTGAGATAAGGCATGTTAAAAAAGACAGCGTAAAAAACACAGCTGTCATCCCTGAGCGTACATTCCGTCATGGAACGTCCGCCCGAGAGTGGCCTCAGCTGCACTTTGATGAGTCTTCCGCACGTCAGACTGTCCTTCTCAGTGCCGGCATCCATGGCGCGCACCAGATGACGTCTGTCCTTATATTTTACAGGATAATAAGACAGCAGGTCGCCTATTGTCTCAATACCTGCTGCTGATAGCTGATCCTTCTTCTTCGGACCTATCCCTTTTAAAGTTGTTATCTCATCACTGAGAGCGTATTTTATCATTTCAGTTATTGTTTCTGACTATATCAATATTACGCTTGATGATCACACCGTTCTTGTCACCTGATAAACCCCTGACCTTGACACTGATGGTGACCGGCTTCGGAAGCCTGAGCATTTCGAAGTCCTTTTCAACAGCTTCAAATATCATGTCAGCGGTTTCAGAAATGTTTTTTCCGTTCTTTACAACAATATATATCTTGACCTTCACCTGGTCTTTTTTCTCAGAAACCTCGACGGCGTCATAATAATCCGGATCGATTATTGGTGTAGGCTTTTCCTTGATCGGCTTGCCTTTCTTGTTTGAAAGCATAAGAAAAGTCCCCATGCCCAGCATGTCTTCGATTATCATGCGTTCGATGACGCCCTTATTTACCGCAATGGCACCATAACTGTTTCTGACGATTACTGACATTGTTCTTTTATTCTCTGGGGACCATATCTTTCGTATTGTTATTATTACATTTTTTTGAAAAAGAAAAAAGCCTCGAGCAGCATGTGCTCAAGACCATCCTCTTAAAATATGCTTCTATCAGACGGCACGGTTGACCTTGCCCGATCTGAGGCAGCTTGTGCATACGGAAGCTTTTCTTACTCTGCCGTTATCATTGATCCTTACGGTCTGGATATTAGCGTTCCATTTTCTTTTTGTATGGATGTTGGAGTGAGAAACAGTATTTCCCGATCTAGTTATAGTAACACAACCGTTTTTTCAATGCAAGCACTTTTTTCTCATTTTTCAATGTCCTTATTAAACCTCATAATTTCTTCAAATAAAAGTTGTTTAAGAGTATAATATCTAATGAAATAATATGTATTTCGGAGTTGGAAATGAGCAAATTATTCAGTAACAATAAATTCAGGATCGCTATCATACTTTTAGCAATAATAATAGTCGCGGGCATATCCTTCTTTAAATCCAGAAGCACGAAGCTACTGGATAAGGATGTTTACTCCTCCTTCAAAACAGCCATCGATGATATATGCGAATCGGAGAACGGCGGTTTTGCAGACCAGCGTGAACTGATGGATTTCATCGAGAGCTGGGCTGACGAGAACTCTCTTAAATATAAAGAGGATAAACACGGAAACATTATATTCAACCGGCCCGCGGTCAAACGCAAAAAGAATGTGACCCCTACCCTTGTCGCAGTAAGCATGAACTATCAGACTGCTTCAGACAATGCGCAGATCCTCGCTTCTGCCGCAGCCATAGCTCACTCTGATATTGAATCAGGGCGCCGTACGGTAGTCTTTTTCAATGATGATAAGGGCCTTGCCGAAGGATACAAGGGTATCAATAAAAAGTATATAGATTCAAAAACCAAGGTTATCTACCTCGATCAGGGTTCCATGACTTATCTTTCGACCGGATCATTCCAGCAAAGGCAGACGGAAATAGTCATACCCGCCCACCGCGAAAAGAATCCTTGTGATACAGCCGTAAAGATCAATATCAGCGGGATCCGTTCCAACGTCATAGGTCCCGGAATCAATAAGCATCCTGATCCGATCTCAGCTCTCAGCAGCCTTCTTACTCGTCTTAAAAGCAAATCGACCGACAGCAGGCTTGCTGAATTAAGTGTCGGAAGCAACGGAAGCATGTACCCTGTTTCGCTGGAAGCAACTATCGTCATAAACTCGTACAACCTGTCGTCTTTTACCGGATATATCGATAAAAGGATCAAAGCCTGGGAAAAATCATACGGTTCGGATTATGAAGATCTCGTTTTCACATATGAAGTGATCAGTGACGAGGAGTCCCTCCCTCAGAAAGTATATACTGCTGCGACTACCGATAAGATTACAGGCATTCTTTACACTATACGCAGCGGAGCCTACAGATATACAGAAAACGATTCGATTCCTGACGGTAAAGAACCCGGAGATGCATATGGAATAAATTGTCTGACGGATATACAGGCAGAAAATGACAGTATAACGATCCCCGTCATCGTACAGGGAGTCAACGATTCCTTTACTGAAAGGATTTTGAATGATAATAAGGTTGCTGTTGAACTTTACAAATGCACATACAATCAGACAGATAAGATCGAAGCTTTTCTGAACGATAAAGATAAACTGTCCCGCACTTTCAAAAACACATTTGATAAAGTCAGTGATGGAGGTGTCGCGGATTCAGAGCTGGCATTCATCACCGATAATTACTTTACTCCGTGTTCATATCTCCAGGCGAAGAACAGCAGCGCGGATATAATACATATACGTACAAAAGGCTCTTCCGCTTCAGACATAGCAAACACGATACTCTGTTATATCAAGGCAAAAGGCAATACTTCTATCTTTAAATAATAAATGATATAATAATTAATTGATTATTATATTTAGGAGGAAAATGATGAGATCAGACAGAGATAAGAGAACTGATACAGAACGTGAAATAGACGATTTTCTGTCTAAGTTCGAGAACCCTGCTGACGAATTGTCCGCTGATATAAACTCTTATCTGGATGAAGATGAACAGGAAAGAGATGATAATGATAAGAATGCTGTGATCAATGATCAGGATACTGTAAAGAAGGCACCTGTTCAGACTTTTTCATGGAAAATCATTGATCCTCCTGAAACAGAGACTCTCCCGGAGGTATCATTTGACACTTCTGATCAAGCAAATTCTAGTATCGACGATAAAACAATTATCGTTGATGATAAATCTGCGGATCTTCCTGAAGCTTTCTCTGCAGGCAGTGATACAAGTGACACTCCTGAAGATCCGGAGAATCAGGAAAGCATTTCTCTGATCGATGATCATAACGACAATGCTGAGAGCAAAGACAATACCGGCATTGCAGATACTGTAGAGAATGCAGATACTGCAGAGAATTCAGAAACTTCAGATATTACAGATACAATAAATATTGCAGACACTGCAGATATTACAGCTACAATAAAAATTGCAGACACTGCAGATGCTGCAGGTATTGATTCTGATATGGCCGCTGCAGTTATTGCAGCTGCTGAAAATGCCGGTAACGGCACAGACACGGTTTCTGCTCATGAAACCGGCGGAAAAAAAGTTAAAGCAGCTAAGAAGGATAAAACAGCTAAAAAAGGCGGTATTAGCCATGCCCTTTTCCTCAAAAAGAACAAGGACTTCGATCCTTCTCAGGGTGCAACATACGTAAAAGATGGTAAAACCATCAAAAATAAGGAATATAAATTCAGTTTTCTTAAACTTATACGTGATTTTGTTGTTATAGGCGCTGTTTGTGTTCTGGCAGGACTCATAGTTGCGATCTCAATAATCTCCCAGGCACCTAAATACGATTACAAAGACATCTATTCACAGATCGAAACCGCTTCTATCGTATATAACGACGAAGGCAAGCAGATCGACAACATTTTCTATACTGAGAACCGTAAGGTCGTCAAGTACGAAGACATGCCTCAGGATCTCATCAATGCTTTCGTTGCGATCGAGGATAAGACTTTCTGGAAGCATCATGGTTTTAACTGGACCCGTATGATCGGCGCGGTTCTTTCTTCGCTTACCGGAAACGGACGCATCAGCGGTACCAGTACCATCACCCAGCAGCTTGCCCGAAACGTATATCTTGCTGACACTAAAAGTGTGCGGAGTATAAAGCGAAAACTTCTGGAAATGTACTACGCTAACCGTCTGGAGCACTTCCTCAGCAAGGAAGAAATCATAGAAGCATATCTGAACACAATATATCTGGGACACGGATGTTACGGTGTCAATGCTGCCGCACGCACATATTTCTCAAAGAGCGTAAAGAAACTCGATCTTGTTGAATGTGCTGCTCTGGCTGCCCTTCCTCAGTCACCTGATACCTATGCCCTTCTCAAACTCGCAAGCGAGGCTCAGGACGTAGTGGATTCCGAGGTAGTAGCGACCGAACCTGATACCGTTGTCACAAATGATCTTTCAAGAGAGAGGCGCCAGCTTACGCTCGATCTCATGCTGAGCCAGAATCTGATCGACAAGGAACAGTACGACAAGGCATACGATCTTACTCTTAACGAATTCATCAAACCTAACCTGAAGTCTTCAAGCAGTATCTATTCTTACTTCCATGAGTACCTTATCGATACGATCATTGCCGATCTCATGGAACAGAAAGGCATGGAATATGAGGATGCTGAACGTACTGTTTATACAAAGGGTCTGCAGATCTATTCCACGGTTGACAGTAACGCGATGGAAGTCATAGCCAAGGAATTCCAGGATGGCAGCAACTTCCCTTACGTATCTGCTCCGCAGGACGGTGACGGAAACCTGCTCAACAACGATGGTCATATAGCTTTATATAACTACAATAATTTCTTTGACAGCAAAGGCAACTTCAAACTGAGCGGAGCCGACGGAGATGTAAAAGTCAATGACGACGGCAGCATAACCATCAAAGCTGATCATAAACTTGAGATCTATGAAACTGAAGTCAATGGCGAGACCGATTACAGCCTTGAATTCAAGACATACTATTTCTATGACGATGATGATATCCTTTACTCTATTTCCGGAGGATATCTCAATATTCCTATGAATTATAAGTCTGCAGACTCTAAGGGAAATGTCACCATAGACAAGGCCTTCTTCGATGATGAGTACTATGAGGGCGCGATCAAAATCAAGGGAGACGATGTTATACTGACACCTAAGTCTTATACCCTCTCGCCTAAGCAGCGTCAGCCTCAGGCAGCCATGACCATCGTCGGAGTAGGTACAGGTGAAGTGAAGGCTATGGTAGGAGGGCGTCAGTTCGGCGGGCAGAAAATGCTCAACAGATCACTCAACCCGCGTCAGCCGGGATCATCGATCAAGCCTCTCGCTGTATACGGAGCTGCTCTTCAGAAGAGTTATGAGCTTGCAAAAGAAGGTAAAAAATGGGAATTCACTGATTACCATATCGACAGACAGGGAACAAAGGGCTGGGGAGATTACATTACTGTTCACTCCTCGGTCGAAGACGAAAAAACTAAGATCGAAGGAAAATACTGGCCTAACAACTTCAATAATTCCTTCTCAGGCAAGAACACTTTCAAGACAGCCATTCAGAAGTCCATCAATACATGCGCTGTAAAACTGATCTTCCAGATAGGAACTGATTTCTCGATCGAACAGCTCAAAAAATTCGGTCTGACCACTGTTCAGGACGATCTCAGCAAATCCGTAAATGATGCGAACCCTGCTGCACTTGGTCTTGGCGCCATGACGGAAGGCGTTACTCCTCTCGAAATGGCTCTTGCGTATGCGTCCTTCCCTGGCGGCGGTAAGGTCAATACACCTATTTGCTATACAAAAGTACTTGACCGTAACGGCGAAGTACTGCTTGAGGGAAAGTCAAAACAGTCCGAAGCAATCAACGAAGGTGTAGCATGGATAATGCAGGAAGTACTGAAATCAGTCGTTGATTATAACGGATATATGTATGTTTCCGGCGTTGAGCCGGGTGGCAAAACCGGAACCACGAACGATCAGTATGATATCTGGTTCGACGGCTTCACCCCTACTTATGCCGCATCCATATGGATCGGTACGGATGAAAACGTTGAGATGTCATCCATGTCCACCCCTGCTGCGGCTCTCTGGGGAAAAATCATTGATCAGCTTCCAAAAGCAAAAGACGGAAGCTATTCCTCAGCTCCGGATAATGTAATTCAGGTCGGCGGAGAATACTTCACCAAAGGAACCGAAACAGGCCTTACCAGCTGGAGCGCTGAAGAACAGGAGAAGAAGGAACGTCAGAAAGCTTACCAGCAGTGGCTGCGTGAAAGAGAAAACCACAAAGTTAAAGTAGTCGATTCAGCTGCTTATGATAAACCGATCTACGAAATTCAGAAAGTCCTTGTAAAGGATGCATGGATAGAAGAGGTCCCTGGGAAATTCCATGAAGCTATAACCGAATGGGTTCCGATCCTTGATGAATTTGGTAAGGAGACCGGTGAATTTGAAGAGAAAGTTATACAGGAAGAGTACTGGGATCCGCCTACATATATTGAACATCCTGCTAAATATAAGAAAAAGCGCGTGCAGGTAGGTACGAAACATATAGAAGAAGTATGGCATTACGAATATGAATCCGGCTGGCGTGACGGTGACTTCAGATGGAAAGGAAAATCTTATAACGGCGGCTAATTATGCGGTCTTTTCAGAGGGTGGCAAAAGCCGCCCTCTTCTTTTTCGCTCATCTTTTTTATTCCTGAATATCGAATGACAATTATAAAAAACTTGGATTGTGAAGATTCTGTGAAGACCTTTTCATATTGACAACACTTTTTTTCATAGTATAATTTTTTCTGTAGATTAAGCGTAATAGCTTTTCATCTTTTAAGGAGGTATTGTTATGGAACAACAAAGCAAAGGACAGTTTGATTCCAATTTCGGATTCTTAATGGCCTCACTCGGTTCCGCAGTTGGTCTTGGTAACCTTTGGGGATTCCCTTACAAGATGGGTCTCGGCGGAGGATTTGCATTCCTTCTCCTGTACATGATCCTTCTCATAGTTGTAGGATATCCACTGATCCTTTCCGAGATCGCTATCGGACGTAAATCACAGAAAGCTGCAATCGAAGCTTATAAGGAGATCCACCCTGGATTTACATTCAACGGTGTTCTCCAGACAGTAGTACCGTTCTTCCTGATCGCGTTCTACTGCACATTCGGCGGATATGTAATGAAGTACTTCTTCAAGTCCCTCGGAATGTTTGCAGGCAACCAGTTCGATCCGGGTGCTACATTTGGTGAAACACTTGTTAACACTTCATCTGTAATCTGGGTTCTGATATTCCTTGCACTCACAGTAATCATCGTACTCGGAGGCGTATCCGGCGGTATTGAGAAGTTCTGCAAGGTAGCTATGCCTGCACTCTTCGTAATGCTCGTAATCATCGTAATCAGATCCTGCACACTTAACGGTGCCGGCGAAGGAATCGCATTCCTGTTCAAGCCTCACTTCGAAGGCCTGTCCTCGGTTGGTGACTTCTTCGAGACTCTGAAGCTCGCTGGTTCGCAGATGTTCTTCTCACTCTCGCTTGCTTCCGGATGTCTGATTGCTTACGGTTCATATCTGGATAAGAAGGAAAACCTCGAGAAAGACGCAGTTATCGTTGCTGTCGGCGACACATGTGCTGCTCTTCTTGCTGGTCTGGCTATCATGCCTGCTTGCTCCGCATTCGGTATCGACTTCGGTGCAGGCCCTGGACTCCTCTTCGTATCCATGCCTACAGTATTCAATGACATGAAGGGTGGTGCGATCTTCGCATTCCTCTTCTGGCTCCTCGTATTCTTCGCTTGCCTCTCATCCTCGATCGGCATGATGGAGGGCGGTATCTCCGCTATCCTTGACAGCCGCATCAAGGCTGGTAAGTCTGCTAACAGATTCGGAGTCACAATGGTAATGGCAGCATGGGCACTCATCGGTAACATGATGACAACACTCGACGGACTTGGTGAAAGAACTACAATGCAGTGGTTCCACCTCTTCGGAATTCCGGATGTACTCGATGTATGGGATGCTGTAGCTGAAGGTATCCTGATGCCGTTAACAGGTCTCATCATGGCTATCCTCATTGGTTGGGTAGTTCCTCACTACATCGATGACGAAGTTGAGTCGAGCTCGGCATTCAAGTCGAAAGGCTTCTTCAACTTCTGCATCAAGTGGCTTGGACCTCTCTTCATGGCACTGATCGTCTGGGGACAGATCCAGAGTGTAATCGGACTTACACAGGGCTAAACAAAATGCTCTTAAAAAATCCCGGCTCCGGCCGGGATTTTTCTTTATTTTGAAAAAGGTGTATAATACATGTCAGGTATTAAGGAATGGAGGTAGCGTCATGCTGGCAGATAATTACCCATGGCTTCTTGAGCCAAATCTTCTTACAATGATCATACGCACCCTTCTTGCACTTTTATGTGCAGGTGTAATTGGTTATGAAAGAGACGCACACGGTTCGGCTGCCGGTCTGAGAACGCACATACTGGTTTGTATAGGCGCAATGATCGCAATGAGTACCGGCGTTTTTGCCGCTACGCATTTCAGCGGTGATGTATCACGTATCGGAGCCCAGGTAGTATCCGGCATAGGTTTCCTCGGAGCGGGAACAATAATGGTCAATAGAGGCCATATAAAAGGTCTCACTACTGCAGCAGGACTCTGGACTTCAGCCTGCATAGGACTTGCCATCGGTATAGGATTCTATGAGGCAGCGATAGTGGGAACGGTTTCCGTATTCTTTGTCGAACGTGGTCTTAAAAGTATCAAGAAGAGATTCATGCAGAACCTTGTTGATATCGAAAAGGAACACCGCCGTAAAGAAGAAGATAATTATCTCGAGTGATCTCCCCTGTTTATCTTATACGTCTGTATCAAATTTCATAATTGCTTGCATTAATGTAAATATAAGAATATATTGTTGATTGTAAAATAAAATTTTTATTACAAAGGAGTAACTACCGTGGGAACAGAATTATTGAATGTTAAACGTATTGCATATTGCGCAGGCATGGATCCTGAAGACTACAAGGCAGCCAGCTTTATCGCACCTGATGCTGTCCGCGTAGACTGTGCAAACTATGAAAAGACTTATGAAGCCGTAGTATCCGGTGACTGTGATGCCTGTGTGCTTCCATTTGAGCGCAGCAGAAGCGGAATGGTACCATTTGTCATGGATATGTTTTATAAAGGCGACCTCAGCATAATCAAAGTGTTTAAATGGGAAGCCAACAACGAAGTAGCCCGCTATGCTGTTCTTTCCAGAAAAGAGAATGATTCCGCCTGTGAGGAAGGTTCCCGCTTCATGATGATCTTTACCGTCAAGAATGTTCAGGGTTCGCTCGTTAAGGCAATCAATGCAATCAGCAGCAATGGTTTCAATATCCGTTTCCTTCATACAAGACCTCTCAGCTATGAAGAATGGGGCTACTACTTCTATACAGAGTGCGATGGTGATGACAAATCTGCTGAGGGACAGAAGATGCTTGCTGATCTTAACGCAGTATGCGAAACACTTAAGTTTGTCGGACGTTACCCATCCAAGTAATCCGGACAATCAACACTTCAATCAAACAGGCTCTGAGACGCCGTTATTTCGTCTCAGAGCCATTTTTATGCCTTGCCTGATATTTTCTCTTACAGTTCAGCCCAGTATTCCCTTACATTAAGGATCGTCTCCCCGTCTATCTGAACCGCGCAAGGTTCTGAAAATCTTACATGTATCTTGTTTCCCGGAATCACTTTTACCATGTCAGTCAGTTCTACATGCTTACCTTCAAATATAAGCGGAAAATTCTTAAGTGATTTTATCTTTGACTTGCTCATGTAAACTATTACAGTCAGCTTATCTGAATTTCTGTCCTGTCCCGGCGCCAGCATCATGCCGCCGCCGCAGTATCTGCCCTTCATGGCCGGTGCCAGCCAACAGTTGTCAAATTCATATTCCTTTCCGTCTACCTCGATCCAGGCATGGCGCGGCTTAAATGCAAACAGAAGCCCTTTTATCGCAATTGCAGTATAGTTGATCTTCTTGTTTGGCTTTTTCGCCTTTATCTTGTCCGCTTCTTCACAGCAGTATCCGTCTATGCCGAAACTCATGTTATTTATGTATTTATACTTTTTTCCGTTGACGGTTGCAGTCGGAAGGTTTTTGAGGTATGGATTCAGAAGGATCTCCTTCCCCGGCTTCTCATTGATGTCGTTCAGAAAGTCGTTCCCCGTTCCGTTCCCGAAAAGATATACATTATTTTTCAGTTCTGAAGCATCAACATGGTTTATGAGATAGTTGATCGTGCCGTCTCCCCCGATCAGAACTACTTCATCATCATCTTTCAGCCCCGAGAAGAATTCCTGATAATCTGTTTTTGCAGCATCGATCAGCTCCGCGCCTTCAGGTATGTGCGATTTTATACCGTTATTGGCAAGTGGATTATAAAGATAGTATTTCATCAGATATCCTCCTTGTTTTCATAGAGTTCCATCATGCTGCTGTCAGGTATGAAGCGTGAACCGCAGTTTTCTACCAGCGAGCAGAAGCCGTCTGCTGCTTCTTCCCTGCCTTTGAATACCTGTCCGTATGCTTCCGTGTTTTCTTCATCATCGATATCAGCCAGTACATTTCCGCTGATATCATTGACCATGTCTTCTTTTCTGCAATCTTCACTGAATTCAACGGCTGTTTCTCCGCCGATGATCAGATTTTCACTTATCCGGTTATTTCTGCTGCGCTGGACTCCGATCTGAGTGGCATTATCAACAAGAGTGTTATGGTTGAATACACAATCCTCGGTGAAACCGAGGTCCTCATCATAGCCACCGAAGCAGATGCCGGTCCATCCTGTACAGTCAGCAATCACATTATCATGCACACTGATGCCTGATACACGGAACAGTTCATTATCCTCCGGACTGTGTTCAGTTGCGACTTCAAGTCCTATGTCGCAGTTGAATATGAAATTATTGAAGATCTCTATGTCCCGTCCGCCGTCTACATAGATCCCGTCAGCGCACAGATCATATTCGCCGTCATCATAGTACTCGGGATTACCTTCTGCGCTGATATTATATACCACATTATCACGGCATATACCGTTTTTTACCTGATCAGCTTCATACGGATTCTTTCCGCTTTCTTCATCCGGATGCTTAGCTGTTCCTTCAAAGCCTATCATATCGATACCGATATTATCATTATCGTGAACCCTGTTTTCTGCAATAAGAAATCCGTCAACATTGCCGTTAAGGACCACTGATTCGCTTGAGCCGCACTCACAGTCCCAGACCTCGCAGCCTTCAATCGTAAGATCCGTGACAGGTGCAAGATCATTGCACGCATAGACAGAGATGCCATGTATTCCGCGTACACCATGGACCTTGCAGCCTCTTATGCTGATGTCCGAAAGAGGCATGTCTCCTGATTCACGCGTGCTCCTGTAATCGATGCCATGTGTGCCGCCTTCTGTTTCGATGCCTTCTATGGATATATGGCTGACGTCAGTCAGACTTATTGCCTTCTCTTCTACGGCATGAAAAACCGCAGACTCACCTTCCGCGGCACGTATTATAGTAGGAGAACCTTCGCTTCCGGAACATTCCGGGCCGAGTGTGACCGGGCCGTACTCTCCTCCATGAACAATGATCAAAGAACCCGGTGCTGTTTCAGCTGCCCGGGAAACAGTAGCATACGGTGCACTTTCCGTTCCGTTTCCTGATTCATCGCTTCCTTCTGCCGAAACATGCACTTCACTTTGCGCAGCTGGTTCATTCATCTCCAGCTTTTTGCCGCAGGCAGACGTTCCGGAAGCAATCAGGAAAAGCATCAATGATATTACTAGTACGACAGTCTTTTTCATTCTTCTTCAGGGTATTTCATGCCCCATGCGCAACGCGCGCGAGTCATAAGTTCCATTACATCGACCGTATAGTCAAGGTGAAGATCGTTTCGTTCGCTTCTGATTGCGGCTTCAAAATCTTCAAGCTCATACTTAAGAGCATCGGCATTATCGCCTGAGCTGAGTATTCGCACTTCTCCGGTGACAGCGTCTGTGATCCTGGCCTCCCATGCCCGCGGATACTCCATGATCTCAATATAGGCCTTTTCACAGGAGATCATGGCTCTTTTTGGCTGCTTGGAATGCAGAGACAAGGCAACGGTTGCCATCTGTCCTTCATCATTGGAAAGAAGCATCGTTACCTGTTCATCAACACCGGTCGGAGCAAGACGCACATCTGTGATCATACGGTCCGGATCGGGTTTCATGAACCAACGGATAAGAGATAGTGCATAGACACCTATATCCAGCATTGCTCCGCCTGCCAGGTCACGGTTGAAGAAGCGGTTGTTCATGTCATATACCTTGAAACTGCCGAAGTTTAAGGTGATCATATTCACTTTACCGAGTTCCCCGGAATCCATTATGTCCTTCAGTTTCCTGTACAGCGGCATGTGATAGATGGTCATTGCTTCTCCGATCAGCACATTGTGTTTTTCGGCAAGAGTTACTGCTTCATCCAGCTCAGCACTGTTCAGAGTGATCGATTTTTCTACGAGGACGTGCTTTCCTCCCTCGATGGCTTTCCTCATAAACCTGATATGCGTGTTATGAGGAGTCGTAATATAGACAGCATCCACCTCCGGGTCAGTGAACATCTCGTTGAAATCGGAATAGACTTTTTCTGTGCCATACTTTTCAGCGAAAGAGACCGCCTTGGAATGTGTCCGGTTGCCTACGGCAAACAGCTTTTTGCCGGACTTCTGAAGAGCCTGAGCCATTTCATTGGCGATGACTCCCGTGCCAAGAACAGCCCATCTGATTTCACGCTGGTTTTCTTTTAACATCTGTCCCATTTCTCCTCCGGCCGTTTATCAGAAAAACATATTTGTAATAATGTAGCTTATGACCATGGAAGCGATCAGTGTCGCCAGCTCATTACATCTACGCGCTCTGACCACTTTACTGACATAATACTTTCCGGTCACCTTATGTATCGTGATTTCGATCTCATCCGGGAATGTCATCAGATAATGCGCCCACTGATTGTTGGGATCATCACAGAACATCATCGAATGCTTTTTGCCCTGATACTCCCATTCGTATTTCCAGTCTGTAACAAAACGCTTTGATTTTTCATCATAAGTAGTTCTGCCCGGAACATAATTAAAATCCGGCTCTGTCACTTTATATGCCTTATATGGCAGCGCCATCGGGTCTTCTTTTATTTTGACTGAGCCGTTCTGGTGCTTTTCGATCACAAGTATAGCAATTTCTACTGCAGCTGCTATCAGAGTAAAAACGATCAGTTTGATCAGCATTCGGCAATGCCCTCCTCCTTGCCTGTTATTTTCTTCAATAATGTCACACACTCTATATGCTTGGTCATCGGAAAGTTGTCGTAGGCCTTTATAGATCTGATCTCATATCCATTGGCCCGGAAACTGTCAAGGTTGATGCAGAGAGTCTTCGGATTGCAGCTAACGTACACGATCTCATCGATACCATACTGACACAGCATTGCGACTGCCTTGTCATGGATGCCTACGCGCGGCGGGTCCACTACTATCACATCCGGCTTTTCAGGGATCTCGTCAAGTTTCTCCTTTACATCCCCGCATATGTAGTGGCAGTTCGATATGCCGTTGAGCTCTGTATTTGAGCGCGCGGCTTCAATGGAATCCTCCACGATATCTATCCCGTAGACATCTTTGGCTTTTGAAGCCATGAGCTGTGATATGGTCCCTGTACCGCAGTAAAGATCATACACTGTCTTGCCGCTTACATCCGGCACTACCTCGAGGACATCGCTGTACAGCCTTTCGACTGCATCTATATTAGTCTGGAAGAACGCGAACGCCTTTACCCTGAACTTCAGGCCGAGGATCTCCTCATTATAGTAATCGCGACCCCATAAAACCTTGTGGCTTTCATCGATAACTGCATCTGCAAGACTGTCATTGAAAGTCCTCATTATACCGGTGATCTTCATTTCACCGGTATCCAAACCGAGCAGAGTGTCCCGGAAACCCTCCTCGTCGAAGAATGCATTGGAGCCGTTTGCCGCGCCGTCGCTGGCTGTCACTATGTTCACAAGAAGCTCATTCGTCCTGACCCCGCATCTCACAACGAGATTGCGCAGAAGTCCTTCATGCGTTTTGCGGTGGTACGGTCTGTACCCCCTGGAACGGCAAAATTCCAGCGCAGAGCGAAGAACTGTATTGAAAGGTCCCGGAACCAGCTGGCATTCATCTGTTGTTATTATGGACATCCAGCGGCCTTTATAGTGCATGCCGAGTTCGAGTTCTCCGCCCTTCTCGAGATCGCCGAATGTATACTCCATCTTATTTCTGTAGCCGCCGGTGCATATCGCGGGCTCCATGCCGAGATAAACCGACTCGTCGATGTCGTGTTTACCAAGAAGGCGTCTTACAGACTTATCTTTCTGCCGGTATTGTTCGGCATAGTCCACCCCCTGATATATGCATCCGCCGCAATGTTCCGCTGCCGGACACAGCTTTTCAGTATTCAGTGTCACCGTATCTTTTAATTCCATTATTATCTCTTTCTGTCGCAATAGTAAAAAGCAGGCGCATGAAAAATTATCTCACGCGCCAGCTGCTATTCATGGTAATACTTTGAATAAAACTCTGACTTGAATTCAGTGAATCTGTCCTCTTCGATCGATTTCCTGATATTCTCACACATGTGTGAAAGGAATCTGAGGTTATGCTCGGAAAGCAGCATATGCGAAAGAGTCTCTCCCTCCCTGAAAAGATGTCTCAGGTAAGCTCTGCTGTAATTCCTGCATGTGTAGCAGTCGCATTCGGGATCGAGCGGTCCGAAATCTCTCGCAAACTTCGCGTTCTTGATGCTTATGCGTCCGCGGCTGGTCATTGCCATGCCGTGACGGGCTATTCTTGTAGGTTCCACGCAGTCGAACATGTCTACTCCATGCTCCACGGCTTCGAAAATATAGTCAGGTGTTCCTATTCCCATCACGTAACGCGGTTTGTTTTCAGGAAGCAGGTCCGGCGCATATTCGAGCACGCCTATATATTCCTCTTTTGTCTCGCCGACTGATATTCCGCCTATCGCGTATCCCGGAAGGTCAAAGTCAACTATTGCCGCAGCGCTCTTCTCTCGTAGGTCCCTGAAGAAACCTCCCTGCATTATGCCAAAAAGAGCCTGTTTGTCTGTATTCTTATGCGCTGAGATGCACCTTTCAAGCCAGCGTGTGGTCATGGCCTGCGATTTATCTATGTATGAGTAGTCTGCGTCAGGCGGGGCGCATTCATCGAAAGCCATCATGATGTCGGAGCCGAGGTCTGTCTGTATCTCAATTGACTTCTCCGGTGTAAGCATGTGCCTGCTTCCGTCGATATAAGACCGGAATTTCACACCCTCTTCGGTGATCTTGCGCATGTGGCCGAGGCTGAACACCTGATACCCTCCGCTGTCGGTAAGTATAGGCTTGTCCCAGTTCATAAACTTATGGAGTCCGCCGGCTTCTCTTATGATGTCGCTGCCCGGTCTGAGATAAAGATGATAAGTATTCCCAAGTATTATCTGTGCACCTGTTCGCTCAACATCCTCAGGCTTCATTGCCTTTACTGTCGCCTGGGTGCCGACAGGCATGAAAACAGGAGTCTCGATGACACCGTGAGGAGTAGTGATGCGTCCTCTTCTTGCCTTTGTCTTCGGGTCCTTATGAAGTAATTCGAAAATAAGTGCGGAATTGCCCATAGTAGTCTCCTATTTTATAAGCATGGCGTCGCCGTAACTGAAGAACCTGTATTTCTCCTTTACTGCTATATCGTAAGCCTTCAGTATCTCATTACGGTCATAAAGAGCTGAAATAAGCATGAGCAGAGTGGATTTAGGCAGATGGAAGTTGGTGATCAGGGCATCAACTATCTTGAATTCATATCCAGGATAGATGAAGATGCCCGTAGATGTCTGTCCGGCCTTCACCCTGAACATCCTGGCTGTGGAATTCATGCCTGAAAACGGCTGGAAAGGCATTCCGGCCATGCTCTCCAGTGTTCTGGTCGAAGTCGTGCCTACGGAGATGATTCGTCCTCCGCGCTCGATCGTTTCATTTATGATCGCAGCGTTCTCTTCGTCTATGGAGCACTCCTCGAAATGCATCCTGTGGTCTTCTATGTTTTCGACCTTTACAGGTCTGAAAGTGCCTATGCCTACGTGGAGAGTCACATAAGCAATGCGCACGCCCTTCTCAGCAGCTTTTGCCAGAAGGTCTTTTGTGAAATGGAGTCCGGCAGTCGGAGCCGCGACCGAACCGTCAATACGGCTGTAGACAGTCTGGTACATCTCCTTATCGTCATCGTTTGCTGCTCTCGTAATATAAGGCGGAAGCGGCATTGAGCCTATCTCTTCAAGCCGTTCCATGAAGATGCCGTCATACTCAAACTCCACCAGCCTTGTGCCGTTATCCTTGTCATGTATGTTAAGGATATGCGCCCTGAAGGGCTGTTCGATACCGTTCACAAGAGTATATCCTTCTTCAGGCTTTTCACATCCGGCCGGAACCGTATCAGTCTTTCCGGCAAGTATCACGGTATCGCCTTCGTGAAGACGTTTTCCCGGTTTTACCATGCATTCCCATCTGTCGCCTTCTATACGCTTGATCAGCAGAAGTTCGATATGGGCGCCTGTTCCCTGCTTAAGTCCGTACATTCTGGCAGGGATGACTCTGGAGTCATTCAGCACCAGGCAGTCTCCCGGGTTAAGGTATTCAAGAATATCGTAAAAATGACGGTGTTCAACCGTCTTTTCACGTCTGTCGAGGACCATGAGCCTGCATCCGTCTCTCTGTTCGAGCGGTGACTGGGCTATCAGTTCCTCAGGAAGATAATAATCAAAATCGTCAAGTCTCATTATTCGATGTCCATCCGGAGCTGCTCCGTCTCAGGCTCCTTATATAAGCCGAGCATCCCCATGTGTTCGTATGCAGCGCGCGATGCTACTCTGCCCTTCTGGGTCCTGTAGATCAGGCCTGCCTGTATAAGGTAAGGTTCATTTGCGTCTTCGATCGTGACTCTCTCTTCACCTATGGCCGAAGCGATGGTCTCAATGCCGACCGGGCCTCCGTTGAACCCTTTTATTATCGTTGTAAGTATGTCTCTGTCAAGCTTCTCAAGGCCAAGTTCATCTACGCCGAGAGCGTCAAGAGCTTTCATTGTGATATCGATGTCTATATCTCCGTCAGAAATAACGGATGAGAAATCCCTCACTCGCTTGATCAGCCTGTTTCCGATACGCGGCGTACCTCTCGAGCGCCTTGCTATCTCGTCAAGGGAATCCTCATCTATCGATGCTCCCAGAACATTCGCCGTTCTCCTCAAAATTTCCTTTATTTCTGCAGGAGTATAGAATTCAAACTTCTCTACGATGCCGAACCTGTCTCTGAGCGGTCCTGAAAGGCTTCCGGCACGGGTGGTCGCTCCGATCAGGGTGAACTTTGCGATGTCTATCCTGAGCGATCTGGCGGCAGGACCCTTGCCGATGATTATGTCAAGAACATAGTCTTCCATAGCGGAATAAAGGACTTCCTCGACCGAACGGTTAAGCCTGTGGATCTCATCAATGAAGAGAACGTCATTATCGTTCAGATTCGTAAGTATTGCTGCGAGATCGCCGGCTCTCCCTATGGCCGGGCCGGATGTGATCTTTATATCCACGCCCATTTCATTTGCTATGATGCCTGCGAGAGTTGTTTTGCCGAGTCCCGGAGGTCCGTAGAACAGCACGTGATCAAGAGGCTCGCCTCTCATCTTGGCCGCCTCGATATATATAGACAGATTATCTTTGGCTGCCGTCTGTCCGCAGTACTCACTCAGATACTGAGGCCTGAGTGTCATTTCGCCAGCCAGCTCGCCGGGTGTTGCTTTAGTCTGTGTTACTCTGTTGTCCATTTGATCTGCGTTATCCTCGATATGCACTGGTATTTATAAGCTTTACAGCAGGAATTTCAGTGATTTCTTCACATACTCTTCTGCGCTGAGGTCATCATCAGGTACCGAAGCAACTGCTGATTCCGCTTCTTTCTTGCTGTATCCGAGAGTCGTAAGAGCAATGACAGCTTCGCCTCTCTCTCCGCTGCCCGGAGCGGCTGAAGGAGCGATTCCTCCGCTGATCTCGGCTCCGTCGAACGGCAGTGCGGATACTTTATCCTTAAGTTCAAGTATTACTCTCTCAGCCGTCTTTTTTCCTACGCCCGGAGCCATCGCGATGGATGCAGCGTCTCCTGCGGAGATCACTGACTTTATCTGATTAGGAGTGCCCAGTGACATGATCGCAAGACCCGCCTTAGGACCTACTCCCTTTACGGTTATGAGCTGCTCAAAAAGAGCGAGCGCATCTGCGTCCGCGAATCCGAACAGAGCCATGCCGTCTTCCTTTACCTGCATGTAAGTGTAGACGCACACTTCATCCCCTTCACGCGCCGTAAGAAGGCTGCTGGTATCTGAGACATTGACCCTGAAGCCTATCCCGCCCGAGGTCTCAATGATCATTGAACCTGATTCGTAATAAAGATATTGTCCCCTGAGAAATCTGATCATATTTCGTTTCCCTTTTATCTATATGAATTGCTCAGCGCTTCTGAAAAGCCGCCAGCCTGCCGCCCGCGTGATGCGCGTGGCATATTGCCGCAGCAAGAGCGTCAGCGGTATCATCCGGCTTCGGCACTTCAGACAGATTGAGTATCATCTTTACCATCGTCTGAACCTGCTTTTTATCCGCTCTGCCGTAACCCGTCAGCGATGATTTTATCTGTAGAGGTGTATATTCCGATATCTTTATACCGGATTTTGCGCACGCAAGAAGCGCCATGCCCCTTGCTTCACCTACCATGATAGCCGTAGTTGCGTTGGTGTTGTAGAAGAGTTCTTCTATGGACGCTTCATCAGGCTTGTACTCCCCGATGATCCGGCTTAACTCATCGTATAAAATCATCAGCCGTTCCTCATTCGGGGTGTGCGCTTCAGTAGTGATTGAACCGTACGCGACAGGCGTAAACTTGCTGCCTCTATAGTCTACTATTCCGTAACCCATTATGGCATAGCCAGGGTCAATTCCAAGTATCCTCATGCATTGGATTTTACCATTTTTACTATATATTGTCTATGTTCGTTTTTTGTTCTTTTTTTGCCGGGGACGGCCTGTTCATTGTGCCCTGTATCACAAAACACAGATCGGACGATTCTGTGCTGTATTTGCCCGATATCCTGCATAATAATCACTTTTTTCTTTATTTATTCATAATAGCGTATTTTTATGCTATAATACTCGAGTAATTATAATCCGGTAAACGGAGGCAGACATGAGACTTTCAAGACAAAACAAGATCCTTGAGATAATCAAGACACATGATGTGGAGACGCAGGATCAGCTCCTCAACCTTCTGCGTGAGGCAGGCTACAGCGTAACACAGGCTACGGTATCGAGAGACATGCGTGAGCTCCAGCTCGTTAAAGGACAAGGCAAGGACGGCCGATACAGATACACATCCGGCAATTACGAGAACCGTCCTATTTCGGACCGCTTTATCAAGATATTCAGAGAGACCATCCTTTCGTATGCCTGTGCCCAGAATCTTATTGTAGTAAAAACGCTCCCGGGCTGTGCAGGTGCTGCCGGTGAGGCTATCGACACCCTCAGCCTCGAGCACATGGTAGGTTCGGTTTGCGGCGACAACACCATGCTTGTCATCGTGGATAAAGAAGAAAACGTTCCGTATATCACAGCTGAATTCGACAGAGTAATGAACTCCAACGAATAGAACAAATGATAGACCGTATTGAGATAGACAATTTCGCGACCATAGAGCACCTTTCATTTGATCTGGGTGCCGGTCTTAATGTAATCACAGGTGAAACAGGAGCCGGTAAATCCGTGCTGATCACAGCTATCAGCACCGTGCTCGGCGACAGAGCCGACACATCCATGGTGCGGACAGGCTCGGGCAAAGCTTTTATTCAGATCGCAGGTACAAGAAATGATGAAGAAGTCGTGATATCACGCGAAATACTTGCCGGCGGCAAATCAGTATCCAAGCTCAATGGCGAGATGGTGACTCTTGGCCAGCTCCGCAGCTTCTGCAGAGACTGGATCGACATACACGGGCAGTACGACAATCAGCAGATACTTGATCCTGAAAATCACATACACATAACCGACAGTTATCACAGCGATGTGTTATCACCGGAACTTGAAAAGCTGCGCACCTGCTATGAAGAGTACAAGGCCGCCCAAAAAGAGTACGAAGATCTTCTGAAAGCCGAAGCAAACGCAGCCCAGCAGCAGGATTACTACAGATTCGAATATAAATATATCAGTGACCTGAACCTCTATGCCGGTGAGGACGAGGAACTGCAGAACCGCCTGGAGATGATGAAGAACAGTTCCAGGATCTTTCAGAGCGTGCGTTCTTCGTACGATATCCTCCAGGGTACCGGATACGAAGGCGGTCCTTCCCTGCTTGACGAACTTAGCCGGGTGGCTTCTGATCTCAGCGATATTGGCAATTACAGCGATCAGATCTCTTCCATGGCTTCACAGGCATATGATGCTTATTACTCACTGGACGATATCTCCTCTGGTCTCCGTGAGCTCCTCTCCTCTCTCAATTTCTCTGAGCAGGACATGGACGAAGTATCCGGCCGTCTTGCAGTGATCGAGGATGCAAAGCGGAAGTACCGTAAATCAGTCGAAGAGATCATTGAATTCAGGGACGAGCTCCGGAGCAGGCTCGAGATGATGCAGAACTTCGACAGCGAAAAGAAAAAGCTGGCAGATACTGCGCACAAAAAATATTCTGCTCTCGAGGTGCAGGCTGAACATGTCAGCGAGCTGAGGCATGTGATCGCTTCGAGACTGGAGTCGGCGATAATAAAGGAACTTAACGACCTTGAATTCGCAAATTCGGAGTTCAGTATCGACATAAGCAAGCTGGATGAGATCGGACCTCTCGGCTTCGATAAGGTTGAATTCCTTATCTCTACAAATCCCGGGGATCCTCTCATGCCTCTGACAAAGATCGCTTCAGGTGGTGAGATCTCAAGGATAATGCTCGCCTTCAAGGATATAATCGGAGAGACCGACCGTGTTGAAACAATGATTTTTGACGAGATCGATACGGGAATCAGCGGTCATACCGCACTTGTAGTCGGCAGAAAGCTTTCAGGGATAGCAGAGCACAGGCAGATAATATCCGTTACGCACCTTCCGCAGATTGCCGCTTATGGAGACAATAATTATCTTATCAGCAAGTCGATCGATAACGAAAAATCATATACAAGCATCGATCACCTTGACGATGAATCCAAGGTCCGCATGATCGCAACGCTTTTCAGCGGTTCATCAGACAGCGAAAATGCGCTCGAAGCCGCGCGTGAGCTTATAATATCAGCAGGCAAATAAAAAAAGCCTGCCGTCATGGGCAGGCTGAGATCGCTATGAGTTCCAGGGCAACATCTTTATCGATGTTGCCTCTTTTTATGTCTCTGTCAGTGTTGTATAGTTCTGTGAGTATCTTTCCTATACGTCTTTTGCTGTATCTTCCAGCAGCATTGAAAGCACGTTTGAATCTGAATTCGTTCACTCCGGTCTTCTTTGCCATCTGGGATATGCTGTAGCCTTTTTCATTGAGTTCAAGTGCGTCATACATGATCTCAAACTGCTTTGTCAGCAGGGCCAGCACCGCCATTGAACCGTCGTCATCACGTATGATGGCTTCCGCTGTTGCCAGAGCTTTGCCTCTGTCTCCGGCTACAAGCGCGTCGACCAGGCCAAATACGAATCTGTCGCTGTCCCCTATCAGTATTTCATCTATCAGCTGGGCGCTTATGGAGTCTCCGCTGCCGGCTCTGACTATCTTGTCAGTATCCTTTTCAAGCTGTGCAAGATCATACAGGCTGCCTTTATTGTAATAGCCTGTCACATCTATCATATGCTCCAGCTCACGCCTTGCGATCATCTTACCTGCCGTATGCACGCGCTTGGTTATGAATGACTTGAGGTCGACGCGCTCAAGACGCGCGAATTCATATGCGCCGCATGCCTTCGCAAGTTTCTTTCCATACGCTGTGAGGTCAGGAGAATACCTGCTTTCAAGCACGAATATTACCACCGAGGAATCCTGCGGGCCTGATGCAAAGCTCAGGAGTTCGTCAGCGTTTACATCGGCTGACTTTCTGTACAGCGGAAGATAATTGCGTACCACAACTACCCTCTTTTCGGAGAACATCGAATATGCCCTTGCCTGAGCCATTATATCTGCAGCGGTTATCTGCTCCCCTTCAAGATGTATCAGGTCTATGTCCCGGGAGTCTTCGTCAACGTATTCGTTCACGATGCTGTCTACCGCCCAGTTCATTAGAAAGTCTTCCGCTCCGTAAAAAAGCAGAACATCTTTCAGTATTCCTTTTTTCCTGTCGTTTACGAAATCCTTGTAAGCCATCGCAGTTCACATTATACCACGTTTTTTAAATAAGTCGACGGAGAGCCTGCTGCCGTGCATGTCGATGCCGACCGCGCCTGACAGATCGGTGCGGAAGACTTTGATCCCTCTTTCTTCAAGACGCTCAAGTGTCTGTTCATGCGGATGCCCATAAAAATTATGCAGTCCGCACTGTATAACGGCTATGCTCGGCTTTGCCGCGTCAAGAAAAGCTTCTGAGGAACTTGATTTGCTGCCATGATGCGCGACTTTGAGAATATCGCATTTTAACATGTCTGTTCCCTCGTAGTATTCGACCATATCCAGTTCATCTTCTTCAAGAAGATCTCCCGTTACCATTATCTTTATCTCCTTATAGCGGATCATATAAACCGTATTATGTTCATTCGGATCGTCAGCATCTATCGGTTCATCGCTTGCTTCCGCAGGCCATATCGCTTCTACGCTTACATCATCTGATATTTCGACTTTTGTATAAGGCTCTATGTAATGGATCTTTGACCGGTCGAACATATTGCCGGCCGCTCCTCTGTAGTCTGCCGGTATGCCGATTGCGCCGACCGGGAATTCTTCCGATAATTCTTCTATGCCCTTGTAATGATCGGCGTGCAGGTGTGTAACAAGGGCAATATCTACAGCATCGGCGCCGCTGTGGATCAGATAGGGCATCAGTATGTTCCTGCCGACGTTATACCCTTCGCTCTTTTCTTCTTCTGAGCTGCCGCAGTCAGGCTGACCGCCTCCGTCTATAAGCGCGTCATGGTCTTCAGCCCTTATGTGTACACAGTCTCCCTGTCTGACAGAGACAAAGACGATCTCATCATCAGAAATACTGTCATACAGGCAGGCTGACAGCATAAGCGCCGGCATGAGAAGCAAAACACCTTGCTTAATAACAGTCCCGTATTCTTTTCTCAGAAGCTTTATCCTCGCCCATTCAGACGACAAGCCGAATACAAACATGTAGATCGTAATTATCGCAGCTGCGCCGGGACCTGCTGTCTTAACTGAAAATCCGCCATCAAGGCTAAGGAAATGGTTTGTTTTTATCACCGCGTATGATATCAGTTCTGCCAGATCGATCCCTGTGGAAGGTACCCTTCCGGCTGCGATCTCTGCCATCAGCAAAAGTATGCAGACAGGTACGAGTACTGAAGCAAGCAGTATTACAGGAATGTTTATCAGCATCGACAGAGGATTGATCCTGCAGTACGAATACGCTATGACCGGTATGGTTGCGAACTGCACTGCAAACATTACGGCAAGGGCCTCACCTGTTACCCTTGATAAGGGACCTGTCAGAAACGCTATTCCGCACAGCGCAAGGAACGAAAGCTGGAAACCTGAAGCGAAAAGCTGGTATGGCTCGTATGTCAGTATGATCAGTGCTGCAAGACTTATTGATGTAAGCAGATCGGAATGTCTTCTCAGGTGTGACGCCATCAGACTGACAGTCAGAACGATGCAGGCTCTTGATGTAGAAGGGCTCCACATGGTCATCTCTCCATATAGCAGAATGACCGCTGTTATGATCATCGAGACCGGCAGTGTTCTTTTACGCGCCGTAAGAAAACGTAATAAGCTGTAAAGAAAGCCCATATGCAGACCGCTTACAGCCAGAATATGACCTGTGGAATTATTATTGAATTCTTCGAGGATATCATCATCTATTCCTGACTTGTCCCCGAAAATAACACCCCGGATGAAACCCTGAGTATCCTCGTCGAATCTGCTGATAAAGTTTTCTCTGGCATCATAGAGGAACATCCTGACCTCAGTGCCCGCATATGTTTCCGTACCGGTCACATTCACGATATAGGCTTTGAACCTTACGGTGACCCCCTTGCTCTTCATGTATAAGGAATAATCAAAACATCCGGGATCTTCAGCCGCGGGGATCTCTGCATATTCTCCCTTTGCTTCGATCAGAGCACCGGTATATCCATATGCTCCGTAGCGTTCCAGCGCTTCGGAAGTACGGCAGCCGGCATGTGCGGCAGATCGCGAAGCAGCATCTTCATCCAGTGTGATCAGTATTCTGGAAGGTCCGGTTTCATCGCTTTTAACTATGAGCCTGATTTTATCGTCCCTGACCGAAACCGAAGTCACTCTGCCTCTGACGTGATCTTTCTCATATACATATGATAACGACCGGCTGTATGCGGCAGCTCTGAACGAGAAAATAACAAATCCTGCCAGAAACATCATCGCAAGTATCTTTTTCTGTCTCCTGACCAATGGCTGCTCATCCGCATCCGTAAAAAAGACTGCGGCAAGGACGGCAGCGCATAAGCCTGCTGCTTCGATTATCCGTGATCTTTCGTAAACAAAAAAGCCGGCTGTGATACCGGCTATATAAAGCAAAGTGTACAGTGCGAGTTTTCTTCTTGGCATGGCAGGTATCTCCTGCCGTTAATGATAAAGTATCTTTTTTCTCAAAACTGTACAGTTCTGATGGTTGGGATTCTGTATGATCTCATTCGATTTTTGAACGGATCCGGATCAGCCTTTGATCGCGGCTATCTCAGCGGTCCTGTCTGCAGCCTTGAATACTGCTGATCCCGCAACTATCAGATCGACTCCTGCGTCCCTTACGAGGTGAGCGTTTGCCGATCCGACACCACCGTCTACCGAGATAACATAATCAAGGCCGAGTTCTTCACGCTTTGCCTTGAAGTAAGCGATCTTCGGAAGGCTGCTGTCCATGAATTTCTGGCCGCCGAATCCCGGCTCTACAGACATGACCAGTATCTGGTCGATGTCTTTCAGATAGTCGTCAAGCACTTCAGGAGCAGTTCCCGGTTTGATGGAAACACCGGCTTTTGCACCGGCAGCCTTGATGTGGCTTAAGGTATGAGCCAGATCATCACAGGCTTCGTAATGCACTGTTATGAACTCAGTGATCGGAGTGATGAAGTTCTCGATATATCTGTCAGGATCCCAGATCATGAGATGGACATCATACGGTGCTGTCGTGATGTCATTCAGGCTTTTCATGACCCCCGCGCCGAAGCTGATGTTCGGTACGAAAGAACCGTCCATAACATCGATATGGAGGTAATCAATACCTCTTTCGCATATGTCTTTCACATCCTCGCCAAGTCTGGCGAAATCCGCAGCGAGAATCGAAGGTGCTATTTTTGCCATTTCTTTACCTCCTCGGTCATTGATTTATATGATTCATATCTTGATACGGCTATTCTTCCGTTTTTAAGCGCATCTTTTACGGCGCATTCCGGCTCATTGATGTGCATGCAGTCCGAATATTTGCAGATGCTGTTTAGATCACGGAATTCCGGAAAAAGATCTCTTACGGCAATGGGCTCCATACCCGGCATGTCCAGGGATGTGAATCCAGGCGTGTCATAAAGCATCGTTCCGTCAGACATCGGGAAGATCTCGACATGCCTGGTCGTATGCCTTCCCCGTCCGGTCTTGCTGCTTATGCGTCCGGTGGCAGCCTTGAGCAGCGCCTCTTCGGCTTCAGCGATCCCGGGTTCACCGGCATGGAGCTGATTGGTTATCGTGGACTTTCCGACGCCCGATGGTCCGGCAAGTGCCACCTTCTTTCCGCCTATGATTCCTCGAAGCTGTCCGATCCCTTCCCCTGATATCGCATTGACACTGACTGCAGGATATAAGGATGAATAAACGGAAAGCGCTTTATCCACAGCTTCCTTCCCGGCCAGATCCGCCTTTGAAATACATATTACAGGGTCTATGCCTGCCAGTTCACAGCCTGCTATAAGCTTATCTATTACAGGATAATTGACATCCGGCTGCACTAACGAAAACACGACCACCAGGATATCCAGATTGGATACCGGTGGTCTTGTCAGATAGTTCTTTCTCTCAACAACGCGGTGGATGACGCACTCGCCGTCCTTGTCATTTTCGTCAATATCAAAATCGACGACGTCACCAACGTATATCAGATCCTTATTTCTCTTGAGATTACCGCGTGCTTTGCCCATGACGACAGTTTCGCCGTCATAGACGAAGTAGAATCCCCCTATACCTTTGACAACAGTTCCTATCATGCGCAGTCCGTTCTGTTAGCCGTTGTCTTTATCTTTGTCTTTATCTTTGCTTTTATCTTTGTCACCATCATCCGTGGTGTCTTCAGGCTCCTCAGGTTCCGGTTCAGGTCCTGAACTTACCTGCAGGTCGATCGCAGTTCCCTTGTCGAGCTGGGAGTTGGCCTGATACTGCTGATATATGACATATCCCTTACCGATGGATGCATCCCAGTCGTAGGTGATGTTGCCCACACTGAAGCCTGCTGCTTCTATAGCCTGCTTGGCATCCTGAAGTGACATTCTGGTCACAGAAGGAACAGTGCTCTTTTCGGTTCCTTTACCATCAGATACTGTGATATCTACCGTACTCTCTTTATCGAGAGTTGAACCTGCTACAGGCTCCTGTTCGAGGACCTTGCCTGCCTTTTCAAAGGAAGTGATGTATTTTACATTTCCAAGCGCATATCCGTAACTTTTCAGGAAGTTTTCAACGTCTTCTTCCTGCATTCCCAGAACGCTCGGTACCAGACCTTCCTTATTGCCCTTTGAGACATTGATCGTGATAGTACCTTCTTTAGGCATCTCGACACCCGGAGCAGGATCCTGCTGACATATCCTGCCCTCCGCATACTCGGATGAATAGATATCGTTGCCCTTCTTCAGTTTGAAGCCTTCGGCTTCTGCTATGGCCACTGCATCGTCATAAGTTTTGTCGAGCATGTCCGGAGCAGCCTTGGTTGGTGAGAAAACGCCCATCTTCCATGCTATGTACCCGGCTGCAGCAGCAGCGAGCAGCAGCATGACGACTGTAATGATAGCTACGTTTTTTCTGCGCTTTTTCTTTCTTTCGCGCTCTCTTGCTTCTACTACTTCCTCAATATCCTTTTCAAGATCCTGTTTGCGCTTGTTGCGTTTTTCGACTACAGTCGTAGATTCAAATATCGAATCCGGAGCGATGGCCGTAACAAACGAAACGTTGTCGAGATCCTGGATGAGCTCATCAGCATTCGCATACCTGTTGGTCTGGAACTTGCTGGTAGCCTTCATTACGATCCTCTCGAGAGCAGGCGGAATGCTTGGTTCCAGTTCTCTCGGAGGTGTGATCTCCTCATTGATGTGCTTGAGGGCTACCGTAACAGGGTTGTCTCCGTCGAACGGCACCTTGCCGGTGAGCATCTCATACATTACGATACCGAGTGAATAGATATCGGAACGCTCATCAACGTAATTGCCCCTCGCCTGCTCAGGCGAGAAGTAGTGTACGGAGCCGACGATCTTGCTTCCTGTCGAAAGAGTAGCATCATTTACTGCTCTTGCGATACCGAAGTCAGCCAGCTTGACCACGCCGTCGGTAGTTACCATTATGTTGTGAGGCTTTACGTCTCTGTGAATTATCTTGTTCTTATGAGCGATCCTCAGAGCGGAAGCTACCTGCTTGGAAATGTCGATGACCTTGCGGTAATCCATAGGTGCTTCATCCTCGATTATCTTGTTAAGAGTATCGCCCTCAATGAGCTCCATTACTATATAGTTGATGTTGCCCTCGCGGCCGACATCATAAACGCCCACGATGTTCGGATGAGAAAGGCCCGCAGCAGCCTGCGATTCCCTCTTGAAGTTCTCAACGAACGTCGCGTCTTTCGTAAACTCCGGTCTTAAGATCTTGACAGCAATAAAGCGGTTAAGGAGCTTATCCTTACCCTTATATACGACAGCCATACCGCCGTCGCCGATCTTCTCCAGAAGCTCATATCGCCCGGAAAGTATCCTGCTTGCCATGCTTAATCCTCCAAATCAACGCAGATGACGGAAATATTGTCGTTGCCGCCGTTTTCGTTTGCCATATAAACCAGGTCCTCTGCGCAGGCCTTCATATCATCGTGTCTGTTGAGCACCGAAAGAATGGTGTCATCATCGACTTCATCATACAGACCGTCGCTGCAGAGCAGTATGCGGTCTCCTTCCTCGACCGGAACGCTGAAACAGTCAGGCTCATTGTTCGCGTTTGCTCCGATCGCTCTTGTGATCACGTTTTTCCTTGCGTGAAGATGAGCTTCCTCCTTGGTGATCGCGCCCATCTTTACGAGATCGTTGACATATGTGTGGTCGTCAGTGATCTGCTGTATCATGTCGCCGTGCGCGAGATATACTCTGCTGTCGCCGACATTCGCAACGTACATTTCGTCGCCTCTTATATATGCAAAAGTAAGAGTTGTAGCCATGCCGCCGTACTGCGGCTTAGCCTCTGACAGTTTGATGATGAACTGGTTTACGTAGTTTACGGCAGCCCTGAAATATCTGAACACCTCGTCACGTGAACCAAGCCATTCAGGCGGGTTGTGACGAACGAATTTTTCGAGTGCGTCAAGTGCCGACTGGCTGGCTATTTCGCCTGACCTGTTGCCTCCTACTCCGTCTGCAAGCATGAAGAAGTTGAGATCTTCACAGGCTTTTAGTGAGTCTTCATTGGTGGGTCTGCGTCTGCCTCTGTCTGTCAAGTAACCAGTTTTCATAATGATCAGTTCTCCGTCCTGTCAAATTGCATTCTTCTCGATAATACAATAGTAAAATCCTACTTTGCCATTATATGGCATAAGGGTTGTCATTTCAATAATACGTGCCGAAGTGCTTTCTTTGCTTAATACATGTTTAACAACAGCTTCGTTCTCATTTTTATTGAGAGTACATGTTGAATATTCAAGTCTTCCGCCCGGTTTCAGATAGCGGAGAGCATTGGTAAGGATGCTCTTCTGAATGTTGATCAGTCCATCGTACTGTGATGGATCCGTGCTCAGTTTGATCTCGGGCTTGCTTGCGATGACACCGAGTCCGGAACAAGGAACATCTGTAAGGACATAATCAAAAGATTCTTTCAGCGAATCGTCGTACACGGCAGCATCGCGCTCTTCCAGAGCGCATATGCTCACGCCGAGTCTCTTCATGGCAGCCTGCGTGAGCATCAGCCTGTGTGGATGAACATCACAGGCTGTGATGCTGCCCTCGTTCCCCATCAGCTCCGCCATGTATCCGGTCTTTCCTCCCGGAGCGGCGCACAAGTCGAGCACCCTGCTTCCTTTCTCCGGTGACAGGGCTTTTACGGCTATCATGGAAGACAGGCTCTGAATCGTGTAGAAGCCCTGTCTGTACAGTTCACAGCTGACGATGCCGCTCCCCGCCGCGCGGATGGCTTCGCTGTTTTCTTCCGCTTCACGGCCCTCTATTCCGCATTCAGAGAGTTTCCTTATGACCTCGTCCCTGTCTGCCTTAAGCGTATTTACCCTTAAAAACACCTCTGACGGCTCATTCAGCGCTTCCGCGATGCGGAATGCTTCATCGCCGTATTGTTCGCTCAGAAGCGAAAATACGTCCTTGCTCATGGAATAGCGGATATGGGGCTCGAGCTTGTCCGGAGCAAAGTTTTCCTTCTGTCTCAGATAATTCCTGAGCATGCCGTTCACGAAGCGGTCGCTTCCCTTTGCTACCGTTTTCGCGAGTTCCACGGCTTCGTTCACGGCTGCGTGATCAGGCACACTTCCAAGTTCATCGATGGCATAAATACCCATGCGCAGGATGATCAGCGGTCTTTGCTTTATACTTTTTATGCCTTTTCCGGCAAGGCTGTCGATCACATGATCTATCCTGACAGTGCTCCTTATAACGCCTTTCGCAAACGAGCGAACGAAGCTCTCCCGCAGTCCCTTGCGATGCGAAACAGCTTCGTTGATCGAGATATTGGAATATGCGCCGTCGGTATATACGGCTTTAAGCGCCTCAAATACCGCAAGCCAGTCCTTGTTCATCAGGTCTTATCTCCTCCTGCCCGCTATCAGGAATACTCTGAGCAGGCTGGCGACTGCAGTTGCGAGAGCTGCTACATAAGTCATCGCTGCAGCCTTGAGGACTGTCCTCGATCCGATGTAGTCATCTTCATTCACGAGTCTGAGCTCCCTGAGGTTTGCCAGCGCGCGGTTCGAAGCATTGAATTCCACCGGCAGTGTGATCAGGTGGAAGAAAATAACGAAGAGGAAGCATATTACACCAACAAGGTACATCAGGCTTCCGTATGGCGATGCCGCGGACATGACAAGGCCGAAGAAGATCAGCGGCCATGAAACCATCTGAGTCAGGTTGACTACAGGAACGATGCCGTTTCTGAGAGCGAGCGGTGCGTAATGAGTTGCGTCCTGGATCGCGTGTCCTACCTCGTGGCAGGCAATGCACACCGCGGAAACGGAACGCGAGCCATATACTTCCCGTGAAAGATTGAGGCTCTTCGTCTTCGGATCGTAGTAATTTACAAGAGAATTTCCGCCGTTGAGGACATTGATGGCAACTCCGCGAAGTCCGTTTGCGTCCATCATCGCCCTTGCGGCTTCAGCGCCTGTGATACCCGTGCTGACAGGCACCTGCGAGTAAGTCCTGTATGCGTTGTTGATCCTCGCCTGCGTGATCATTGTCAGGAGGATCGCCGGGATAAGGACGAACCATGAATAGTCATAGTAATAATACATTATTTTCCCTCCTCTGCGCCGAATCTGTCTCCTGCCGAGAGCTTATGCCCTCTCATGAAATCGCCGGCGCTCATACGCTTCTTGCCCTGGAGCTGCTGCTCTAATACCCTGAGCTTGCCGCTCCCGCAATTTATGAAATAACTTTTCTTATCTGTTCTGCTTACTGTTCCCGGCTCACCGTCGGGTTCTTCATCAATAACTTCCGCCTTGTAAAATTTTACCTGCTGCCCGTCAAGGTAGCTGTAGCACGCAGGCCATTCAATGAACGCTCTGATCTTACATTCGATGCGTTCCGCCGGCTCATTGAAGTCCGTAAAGCCATCACCCTTTTTTATCATGCCGGCATATGTGGCTTCGGCATCATTCTGCGCCTCGTATACGGCAGTTCCGTCAGCTATGTGAGGGATCGTTTCAGCAAGGAGTTCCGCTCCCGCTTCAGCAAGTATCTCCGAAACTTCGGTGAAATCCCTGCCCTTTATATCGCAGGCGCATTTGCTTATCATGTCTCCCGTGTCGAGTCCTTCAGCCATGCGCATTATTGTGACGCCTGACTCATCAAGGCCCTCCAGTACTGCAGCCTGCATCGGAGAGGCTCCCCTCAGTTTAGGAAGCAGCGAGCCATGCACGTTCACGCATCCGTACTTCGGTATGTCAAGGACCGACTTGGGAAGTATCTGACCGAAAGCCGCCACGACAATCATGTCGGGAGCGATCTCTCTCAGACGGTCTATCAGTGCCGGATCCTTTTTGATCCTTACCGGCTGTGCGGTCTCGATCCCGTGCTCAAGCGCCAGCTTCCTGACTTCTGAAAGCACCATTTTGTTGCGGTTGCCTTTTCTGTCAGGCTGGGTCACTACAAGCGGTATCTCGTATCCCTCATCTATTAATTTCTGAAGCGACCGCGCAGCAAACGCGGGCGTTCCCATGAAAACTATTCTCATCTATTGATCGCTTCTTTCCTTCTCCCTTTTCTTTTCCCAGATCTCCATGTTGTCTGAGTCATCGTCATCATCATCATCTGCATGGGCTTCCTGCAGCTCGTGGAGTATTTCGGAATACTCCTCAACAGTCATCATGTCCTTTGCGATGTCTGAATACAGGATGCCATCGAGATGATCATACTCATGGCAGAAGACTGTTGCTTCAAATCCCTCAAATTCGTATTCATGTTCTATTCCCTGAAGATCAGTACCTTTGATCCTGATCTTATAAGGTCTGTCCACAAGGCCCATGTATCCCGGTACGGACAGGCATCCCTCGCTTGATTCCTGCGTTCCCTCCTTATAGGTGATCTCAGGGTTTATCATCACATAGATCCTGTCTCTGGTCTCTTCGTCTTCTGCGTCAACGTGAGGCATCGCGATGAAGAATCTCTTCATGATCCCTACCTGAGGAGCGGCAATACCGACTCCGTCAGCAGCGATCATGGTCTCCACCATGTCTGCGCATGCTTCAGCTATGCGCGGTGTGATCTCTTTTACCGGTTTGCATTTTTTTGCGAGTACTTCGTCGCCTCTTATAGTTATGTTTCTGAGTGCCATAGTTCTTCTTTCCTGTGTATTATATTGACCCGTAAGGGTTTATGTCTATTTCTATGAAGGCCGGGGCTCTGTTTTCAGTCATTCGGTCGCGGAACGCCATGTATTCACTGACATATCCGGCACGGCTCCCGTGTGGCGCCTTTATCATGAATACGGCTCTTGCCTTTCCGTCACTGCGCTTTTCGTCAAGTCTCGGCATCATCACCGATGCGCCTTCAGGAGCGGATTTAAGACTTTCAAGCCTGTTTCTGAACGCGTTCGCGTACGCCATCGCTGTTTCTTCGTCATCTGCGACAAGCCCGACGGAGATTATATCAGAGTACGGCGGATAATTCATAAATCTTCTGTGAAGAAGTTCAGATCTGTAGAAATCTTCGTAATCCCCCGCAGCTGCTTCACGAATGACATCACTGTCAGGCTCATATGTCTGGATCAGTACGCTGCTTTCTCCTCCGGTACGTCCGGCACGCCCCGCTACCTGTGTGATCAGCTGATAAGTGCGTTCAGACGACCTGTAATCAGGGATGTTAAGGCTGACGTCTGCGTTGATTATGCCGACCAGCCCTACGTTTCTGAAATCCAGGCCCTTCGCCAGAAGCTGGGTGCCGACCAGTATGTCGGTGCGTCCTTTCTGGAAATCATTGATGACCTTGACCGGATCATCCGCTGCTGATGCCGTATCTATGTCGAATCTGTCGACTCCGGCATCAGGCCATATGCGGCGCACCTCTTCCTCGACTTTCTCAGTGCCGGCGCCTGCATACCTTATGAAACTGCTTCCGCAGTCAGGGCACCTTGCGGGAACCGGAAACTTGCGTCCGCAGTAATGGCAGACCGCAGCGTTCACCGACTTGTGATATGTAAGCGAGATCCCGCAGTCCGGACATGTCATGATGTATCCGCAGTCAGGGCAAAGCATGCGCGTGGAGAAGCCTCTCCGGTTAAGGAACAGTATGACCTGCTCCCTGCGTGACAGCGCCGCATCTATCCTCCGGGCAAGTTCCCTTGATATGACGCTTGTATTACCGGCAGCAGCTTCTTTCCGCATGTCGATTATCTCAAGCTTAGGCATCTCGCTTTCGCCGATGCGTTCTTTCATCTCTATGAGCCTGTAAATGCCTTCTTTTGCCCTGAAATACGAGGTGACTCCCGGAGTCGCACTTCCAAGTACCAGAACGGCACCGGAAAGCGATGCTCTTTTGAAGGCGACATCTACAGTCTCATACTTCGGATTATGATCAGACTTATAAGTGCTTTCATGCTCTTCGTCAATGACGATAACTCCTATATCGTCAAGAGGAGCGAAAACCGAAGTCCTGGCTCCAATGACGATCTTTGCCTCTCCTCGTCTTATCCTGAGCCATTCTGAAAGCCTTTCGGACTTCCTCAGCCTGCTGTGGAGGGTAGCTATCTTATCGCTTCCGAAGCGTTCCCTGAAGCGCTGTGCCACCTGTGAAGCCAGCGCGATCTCGGGAAGAAGTATTATTGCAGTCCTTCCCGTCTCAAGCGCCTTAGCGGCGGCCTGCATGTAAACTTCGGTCTTTCCGCTGTTTGTTACGCCCTTTATGAGAAAAGCATTTGCTTCATGTTTTCCGATCGAGGCGCAGATCTCAGAGGAAGCAGCCTTCTGTTCCGCGGTAAGTTCGTATCCCGGATCCGACGCTTGGATATCCGATCCGGCTTTCAGCGCTTTTTCGCGTTTCCCTTCCACCGCAAACATCTTGAGACCGTCTATGTATTTTACACCGTAGCGCCTGCGCATCCACATGGCCGTCTGCACCATCTCGCTGTTGAGAGAACGCTCAGGCTCATATGAATCTATCTCACGGATCTTTGAGTCCTCAAGGGCGCATGTCACTCCGGTATTTACGCAGTATGCATCGACGCTTTTCTTCCTTCTCGCGAATGGCACCGTCAGTTTCGCTCCCACACTCACCTCATCCGGCGCTTTGTAGGTGTAGAAGCTGTCTGTATTAACGCTTTTATTGTCAATGACTACGTCGATATACTGCATCTATTATGTTCTCAAATTTGTTACAGAAGGAATATGTTGTTGGCAGAGCACTCCTCGTACATGTCTTCAGGCCATACGGATACCTGTACCTCTCCGATATGAGCCTTCTTGAGGAAGTACATGCAGAGTCTGCTCTGTCCTATACCTCCGCCGATAGTGAGCGGAAGCCTGTTATTGATGATGTCCTGGTGGAACTTAAGCTCTTTTCTGTCTTCCTTGCCGTCCAGTACAAGCTGGCGGAGCATTGCTTCGGAATCGACACGTATGCCCATGGAGCTGATCTCGAAAGCATCTTCGAGCACAGGGTTCCAGAGGATGATGTCTCCGTTGAGTTCCCAGTCGTCGTAGTCAGGGGCTCTTCCGTCGTGAGGCTTGCCTGATCTGAGCTTGCCGCCGATGCGCTTTATGAAGATCGCTCCGAATTCCTCGGCTGCGTAGTGTTCTCTTTCCTTTGAAGTTTTGTCAGGGTACCAGTTCTCGAGTTCCTGTGAGTCTATGAACTTTATCTTGTCAGGAAGTTCAATGCCGATTTCCGGATAATGATCGTTTACATAGTCTGCGAGGTCCTTAAGGCACCAGTAGATGACTCTTACAGTGTGCTCGAGGAACTCATCATTTCTCTGATCGACAGTGATGACCTTCTCCCAGTCCCACTGGTCAACATATATCGAGTGTATGTTGTCGAGTTCTTCGTCACGTCTGATAGCATTCATGTCAGTGTAAAGACCGCGGCCAGGTTCCGCTCCGTATCTTCCGAGCGCCATTCTCTTCCATTTCGCAAGCGACTGGACCACTTCAACATTCTGCTCGTCCATGTCCTTGATGGTGAACTCCACTCTTCTCTCATAGCCGTTCAGATTGTCGTTCAGTCCGGTCTGAGGGATAACAAACAGAGGCGCTGTAACTCTTCCGAGGTTGAGATTGTGCGCAAGCTCTTTCTGGAAGTGATCCTTGATCCTTTTGATTGCTCTCTGTGTCTCCGTAGGGTCGAGCAGAGGTTTGTAGTCTTTCGGAATGAATAGTTTGCTCATTGTCTTTCTCCTTTGTCTTAGTCCCTGTTATTTTTTCGCAGCGTACCTGGCAAAATCGCATCCGCAGAAGTTCTGTCTGTAAAGCCCGTATTTCTTTGAAAGCTCTACGCTCCTTCCGAATCCGTTCTTCTTCTTGAAGTCGATATCAAGGAATTTTACCCCTGTTTCTTCTTCAAGCGCCAGCCCGAGCGTTTTTATCTTATTATAGTTTTTGTGCGGACTCACCGACATCGTCGTGGTGAAGTATTCCATGCCGAGTTCCTTTGCCATTCTGGCTGTTTCGGCAAGTCTCATCGCGAAGCAGAGATCGCAGCGTCTTCCGCCTTCGGGCTCATCAGCCAGCGGTGAAGCTTTTATTATGAACCTGTCGGGTTCATACGCTCCTTCGACATAGCCCACCGTGTACATATCCCTGTGCTCTGCGTTGAAAGCTTCGAGAAAATGCAGCAGGGTGTCGCGCCTCAAGTAGTACTCTTCTCTGTCGGTGATGTTTGGATTATAATAGTACAGGGTCAGAGCATAATCGGCCGCTGTCCTCTCAACACATGATGTTGAGCACGGTCCGCAGCACGCATGCATCAGAACCGAAGGCTTTTTAGGCATCAGTCCCACTCCGGAGAGTTCTCCGGATACAAGATTCATGTCTTCACAGTTTATCTGCGGCATGCAGCCTGAAGTTTTTTTCAATGCTCTTCCCTTTCATCTGTATTTCGTTCATTGTTGTACGCAACAATTCATAATATTGTATCACAAAAGGAGTTTTCTTGATACATGCAGGGCGGTGAAAGATATAATTCCATAGGAGATCATCTTAAGTCGGTGTTTGGCTGCAAAACCGTAAAGCTAAGCATCGATGCCGGTTTCACCTGTCCGAACCGTGACGGAACGGCAGGATACGGCGGATGCGCCTTTTGTTCCGAAGGCGGATCAGGCGAACTTGCATCGCACGCTTCATCATCAGTATCAGATTATTCTGCATCGATAAGCGAACAGATAGACCGGCTTTCTGAAAAGTGGCCTGACGCCTGCTATCTCGCATACTTCCAGTCGTTTACCAACACATACGCACCTGTCGAAGTATTACGCTCACGTTATTATGCAGCACTCGACGATCCACGCATCAGCGGAATTGCGATAGCTACAAGGCCTGACTGCCTCGGAGATGACGTCCTGGATCTGCTTGAAGAGATAAACAGGGACCATTTCATGTGGGTGGAACTTGGCCTTCAGAGCATTCATCCTGAAACGCTCAGAGCCATGAACACCTGCTACACCTATGAAGACTACAAAACAGCTGCTGAAAGACTTATTTCACGCGGCATACGCGTGGTCACTCATCTCATTCTGGGACTTCCCGGCGAAACACAGGACATGATGCTCGATTCAGTCAGGGAAGTATGCCGCCTTCCGGTTTTCGGGCTCAAGCTTCATCTGATGAACATAGTAAAAACATCACCTCTTTACAGGGTGATGCCGGATTATGTTCCGTTTGATTCGATAGAAGACTATGTGGACCTGGTTGTGCGCTGCCTTGAATTGATCCCTCCTGAAGTGACGATACACCGTCTTACAGGCGATGTGCCGCGTAAGATACTCGTGTCCCCCGAATGGAGCTACCGGAAGCGCACGATACTTAACATGATAAACAGTGAACTCAAGAAACGTGATGTATATCAGGGATCTTCACTAAAAAAATAGTCTCCTTATTCAGGAGACTTTTATATTTCAATCATCATGGTAACTTCGTTGATGCCGGCATCCCGGTGTAGACCGGTATCTCAAACACCAGGGCTTTTTTTGTCACACCGTACTGGGTATATGATCTCTTCGTTGAAAGAGCTTCGGTGTACGGAGCCATGATGTTCGTCATGTACTGATGTGTTCCGACCTTCCCTGCTCCGTTCCTGACGTTGAACCTCTGATAATACCCGGTATACTGTCCCTTCTGTATGTAGTTTCTGGCCAGTTCCTGAGCGCCGCCTCTTACAGACTTTGCAGGAGTAGTCCAGCCCTTTCCGTATGCGTAGACAAGTCCGTTGTACATAGGGTTGGTTCCGCCGAAAGCTCCGATGTTGAATGGGTTATATACTTTTTTGCCAAGCACCTTTGTGCCGTTGACAGCGGCTCCGCCGTTTCCGTTCTCCTGCCTTGCTCTCGAAGCGAGAAATACAGGACTGACGTTGCTTGCCTTGCCGGCAGCTGTAAACACTGATGCCGTGAACCCGTATCCCGGCAGCTTTGTAGGACTCAGTATCGAGCTTACGACTGATTTCGTCTGATATTTAGGCTTGTACGAAAGATCCTCAAACATGTAGATGCTGTTAGCGTTCAGGAAATTGCGGGGATCCATGTAGTAAGCCACGACCTTGCTGCTTGCCTTGTACCATCCCTTTTCATATTGTTTGCTCCCGTCCCTGTAAGACGCAGGATATGTGCCTGATACAAGCGACGTGCCTCCTTTTGTCTGTTTTGCAAGAGCTGAAGACCATGCGATGTTCGTCTTGTAAGCAACAAATACCCAGTTTGGATGCTTTTTATGCAGCGCGAGCAGCTTTTTCCTGTATGATTTAGGAAACCCTTTTGACTTCAGATTCCTGTCGTACTTCTCATCAGCAGAGAGCACAGAAGTGGAATTTGCCGTACTGACCTTTGTATCCGCAGCAGATGACATGGCAGAAGCAGTCGTTCCCGTTGAGACGTACGGGAACAGCAGGACCGCTGCACAGAATACTAATGCTGTCAGACAGATATTCAGTTTTGCTTTATATGTCTTGTTCACTGCCTGTCCCTTTTCGGGTAAGAAAAAACGGATGAAATGACAATGCACTTTTATCATCCGCTATATTATAACAATAACTGTCCGGTTTTAGCTAATAATATTGATTATTCACAAAGAAAAAGCTCCGCAGGGAGCTATTTGAAACGGTTCTCATGTATGAATATCTCTTCAATAGGTACATCCAGGAGATATGATATATCCATTGCAAGTTCAAGCGACGGAGTACATCTGCCGTTCTCAATGGAACTGATGGACTGTCTCGATACACCAAGCTGCTCCACTAGATAGCTCTGCCCTATCTTTTTCTCTTTTCTGATCTTCGCGAGATTATTCTTCATATGTATCCGTGAAGTCTCCATGCCGAACATTTGTGCAACTATATATCGATATTGTACCACTTAATCATTATGTGTCAAGTATTCTTTACGTTTGAGATCAGTTAAAAGAAAAAAGACCCGCCGCCTGTGCGACAGATCTTCGTGGTGCTCAGGCCCGGAATCGAACCAGGGACACGGGGATTTTCAGTCCCCTGCTCTACCTACTGAGCTACCTGAGCAAAATGGTGGGCCATCTTGGGGTCGAACCAAGGACCGACCGGTTATGAGCCGGTTGCTCTAACCTCTGAGCTAATGGCCCATCAAATATATATATAAAGTGGTCGGGGTGGCAGGATTTGAACCCGCGGCCCACTGGTCCCAAACCAGTTGCGCTACCAAACTGCGCTACACCCCGGCATACTTTATTAACGTGTTGGTCGGGGTGGCAGGATTTGAACCCGCGGCCCACTGGTCCCAAACCAGTTGCGCTACCAAACTGCGCTACACCCCGATGAAATTGGCAGGGGCAGTAGGACTTGAACCCACGGCACGCGGTTTTGGAGACCGCTGCTCTACCAACTGAGCTATACCCCTAAATAGGTGGCGGAGAAGATGGGATTCGAACCCATGCTGCCCTTATCGAACACTAACGGTTTAGCAAACCGTCCTCTTCAGCCACTTGAGTACTTCTCCAAATAGGCTTCTTGGCGGAGAGGGTGGGATTCGAACCCACGGTCCCTTGCGGGATCACCGGTTTTCAAGACCGGCTCCTTAAACCACTCGGACACCTCTCCGTTGTGTTGGTGACCCATCGGAGATTCGAACTCCGGACACCTTGATTAAAAGTCAAGTGCTCTGCCGACTGAGCTAATGGGTCGCATTTGGCTGGGGTAGCAGGACTCGAACCTACGAATGACAGAGTCAAAGTCTGTTGCCTTACCGCTTGGCTATACCCCATCAGCACGAGACCGGCAAAAAGAAAAATGGTGAGCCCACAGGGATTCGAACCCCGGACACACGGCTTAGAAGGCCGTTGCTCTATCCAACTGAGCTATGGACCCACATAATGCCCAACTTGCCTTTTACAAAAAATTGGAGCGGATGATGAGAATCGAACTCACGCTATCAGCTTGGAAGGCTGAAGTTCTACCATTGAACTACATCCGCATAAGTGGAGCGGAAGACGAGATTCGAACTCGCGACCCTCGCCTTGGCAAGGCGATGCTCTACCCCTGAGCCACTTCCGCATATATTGGTCGAGGGGGATGGATTCGAACCATCGAAAGCAGTGCTAACGGATTTACAGTCCGCCCCCTTTGGCCGCTCGGGAACCCCTCGAAAAGTATTGGAGCTGATGGAGGGAATCGAACCCCCAACCTGCTGATTACAAATCAGCTGCTCTACCGTTGAGCCACATCAGCGCATTGGCGACCGGGAACGGGTTCTAACCAGCTGAACTACCCGGCCCAATAGTATTATGTAATGGTGCTGTGTCTTTGTTTATCTCAAGACGCTTGATTATATTAGCACGATTGCATAGTCGTGTCAAATACTATTTTTTCTTTTTTAAATTCTTTTTTCAGGTGCAATATATCTGCCCAGTGTTACATTCTCGCTCAGCAGCACTGCTTTTCCCGATGTCATGTCAGAAACGGCTGATTTTAGCCTTTCTGTATCTTCCCTCGGACAGCTGATCACTGCACTGACCGAATCCGTATACTCGATATCTCCCAGGCTGAAGCCTCTGTCAGATGCGTAATTCGTTATTTTACTCAGATGCGTATAGTCGAATGAATACCTGAGAACAGAGCTTTCCTTTACGTCACACACGCCCGCTGCTTCTATGCCCAGCTTTGCCGCATGCGTGTATGCCCTCGCTAATCCGCCTGTGCCGAGTTTTATTCCACCGAAGTATCTGGTTATCACTATTGCCACATTTGTCAGTCCCCCGGCCGTTATAAGCTTCAGAACAGGCATGCCCGACGTGCCCTGAGGCTCACCGTCGTCACTTGCCCACTGATGTTCGCTCCCTGCCCCGCATACGAATGCAGGTACGTTGTGGGTCGCGTCCTTATACTTCTCTTTTATCCCGGCAATGAAAAGCCTCGCCTCCTCCGGCGTTTCCGCCGGGGAGACGTGAGCTATGAAGCGCGACTTCTCGATTACATATTCGGCTTCGCCGTATTCATAAACGGATCTGTATAAAAACATTCAGCCTCTTTTACAGGATGTACCTGTCCACATCGACTTCCTTTATCTTTTCTCCAAGCTTTTCGAGCACGTATTCCCTGTCGATATGAACTTCAGTCATTTCCGGATCAGGCAGATTATACGATACGTCCTCAAGGAGGATCTCAAGTATGGTGTGGAGCCTTCTGGCACCTATGTTCTCGGTTTCTTCGTTCATGAGATAAGCCAGATTGGCGATCTCATCGATAGCGTCATCCGTGAACTCAACACTGACTCCTTCTGTCTCGAGCAGGGCCTTCTGCTGCTTTGTGACAGCATTCTCAGGCACTGTCAGGATCTTCTTGAAGTCCTCTTTGTCGAGATTGCTGAGTTCTACGTTGATAGGGAATCTTCCCTGGAGTTCCGGAATAAGGTCGCTCGGCTTTGAAACGTGGAACGCTCCGGCGCCGATGAACAGCATGTGATCTGTCTTTACAGGGCCGTACTTGGTGTTCACTACGCTGCCTTCCACTATAGGCAGGATGTCTCTCTGAACACCTTCCCTGGATACGTCAGCACCCGATCTCATGCTGCTTCCCGATGCAATCTTATCGATCTCGTCGATGAAGATGATGCCGTTCTGCTCAGCATTCTGCAGTGCCTCGTCTGTCACCTGATCCATGTCGATGAGTTTCTGGGCTTCCTGCTCCCTGAGAATACGTCTGGCATCGCTGACCTTGCATTTCTTTTTCTTTGTCTTTTTAGGCATCATGCTGTCAAAAATGTTGCCTATCGCTATCATGCCCTCGTTCTGGGTGTCAAGCTGGTTGGTCTTAGGGATGTCGTCGACCTCGATCTCTATGATGTGATCTTCGAGAAGGCCCGCGTGAAGCTGCTCTCTCACCTGATCTCTTGCCATCTTGATGTCGGCGAATTCCCTGCTGGATTCATACTCTCTCTGCTTATTTTCTTCGTATTCCTGCTTCTGGGTCTTGTACCCGAGGTTTCCGAAGATGTTGCCGAGCTGTACGCCGCTGCTGGTCTCACTTTTCGGAGACGGAACTATCGACTTGACGATAATATCTTCTGCTATAACATCCGCCATTTCCTTGTTTTCATCCATTCTTTTCTGCTTGCTGAGTCTCATGGATGCCTCGACAAGGTCTCTGATCATGGAATCCACATCGCGTCCTACGTATCCGACTTCAGTGAACTTTGTGGCTTCGACTTTTACGAACGGTGCGTCCATGAGTTTTGCAAGCCTGCGGGCGATCTCGGTCTTTCCTACTCCCGTAGGGCCCATCATCAGGATATTTTTAGGAGATATCTCTTCCCTCATCTCCTCAGAAAGAAGGCTTCTTCTGTAGCGGTTTCTCAGAGCGATTGCCACATATTTCTTTGCCTCATCCTGTCCGATTATGTACTTATCAAGCTCCGCAACTATCTGTTTCGGAGTCATGCTTTTGATGTTGTCTGCCATGATCTCCTCCTAAAGCTTTTCTACCGAAATGTTGTTGTTAGTGTAAACGCAGATGTTTGAAGCGATCTCGAGCGATTTTCTTACTATGGACTCTGCATCCAGATCCGTATTCTCAAAAAGCGCCACAGCTGCGGAATACGCGTAGTTTCCGCCCGATCCGATGGCTACTACATCCTTGTCCGGAGAGATGACTTCTCCGTTACCGGATATAACGAGCAGGTCGTTCTCGTCCGCAACTATCATAAGAGCTTCGAGGCTTCTCATGCCCTTGTCCGATCTCCAGTACTGAGCCAGGTCTACTGCAGCTCTTTTTAGATTGCCTGCATGCTCTCCGAGCTTGTTTTCAAATTTCTCGGTAAGCGAAAACGCGTCTGCAACAGAGCCCGCAAATCCTGTGAGCACCTTGTCCTTATATATTTTCTTTACTTTCTTTGCGCCGTTCTTCATGATGGTGGTCTCACCCATCGTTACCTGTCCGTCACCGCCGATGGCGATGTCTCCGCCCGGTCTTCTGACTGCGCAGATGGTTGTTGCATGAAACTGTATCATTTCTTTTTCTCCTTATATTTGCATTCAGGGTTGGAGCACTTTACAGTACCGTTTTTACCTTTGGACTTGACCAGCATGGATCCGCAGTCCGGGCACATGTCCCCTGTAGGCTTGTCCCAGAACACCACATCACACTCAGGATAGCCGCTGCATCCGTAGAACAGCTTGCCGGACTTGCGTCCTTTCTTTTCGATGATCTCCTTGCCGCACTTCGGGCATCTGACGCCTGTCGACTTAACGATAGGCTTGGTATTCTTGCACTCAGGATAGCCCGTACATGCAAGGAATCTGCCGAATCGTCCTTCCTTTATGGCCATCGGCTTGCCGCAGATCTCGCACACCTCATCAGAAAGCACTACTTCCTTCTCAATGCGCTCCACCTCTCTGTCAGCCACTTTCAGTTCTTCGCTGAAACCCTTGTAGAAATCAGCTATGACGCTCTTCCAGTTCTTCTCGCCGAGTTCCACGCTGTCGAGGTTGTCTTCCATCTCGCCTGTGAACTTCACATCCACGATATCCGAGAAATATACCTGCAGTATACCTATGACATCAAATCCGAGTTTTGTCGGCTCCAGGGCCTTTTTAACGCGTTTGATGTACTTTCTGTTCACAAGCACAGATATGATCGAAGCGTATGTACTTGGTCTTCCGATGTTTTTCTCTTCCATCTCCTTGACAAGGCTCGCTTCAGTGTACCTTGCCGGCGGCTGGGTGAACTTCTGCTCTTTGATGAGATTTTCGAGGTCGAGCACCTGACCCTCAGCAAGTTCAGGGATGTTTACTTCACCCTCAGGAGCGGATGTCTTGTAGACTTTCTTCCATCCTTCAAAGGTCATGTGCGATCCGTTCGCCTTGAACTGATATCTGCCGTTATCGATAAGTACCTGCATTGTATCGAATTCAGCCGCTGCCATGCGCGATGCGACGAATCTCTTCCAGATAAGATCGTATAATTTGTACTGATCCTGTGTGAGAGAGTCCTTTATCATGGAAGGCTCAAGCGTCACGTCCGACGGCCTGATCGCCTCGTGGGCATCCTGCATGGCCTTGTTCCTGTTGGAGAAAACATTGTTGCCAACATATCCGGCACCGTACTTTTCACTTATATATGCCGAAGCTGCTGCTACAGCCTGCTCAGAAACCCTTACGGAGTCTGTCCTGATGTAAGTGACCAGACCTCTCGCCCCGATGCCCTTGAGGTTCACGCCTTCATACAGCTGCTGAGCAATCTGCATCGTCTTACTGGTCTGGAACCCCAGCTTTATCGAAGCATCCTGCTGCATGCTGGAAGTAGTGAAAGGCGCGTAAGGCTTTGTCTTTCTTTTGCCCGCCTTTATGGAGCTTACTTTGTATTCGCCCTTGCCGAGTTCCTCTTCAATGGCATCAGCAGCCTCTTTGTTCTTTACCGAGGCTTTTCTTCCGCCGATTTTGTTGAGCTCAGCTACGAAGCCATCGCCGAAATCAGCGGCAATTCGCCAGTATTCCTCAGGTATGAAGTCGAGTATCTCGCGCTCTCTGTCGCAGATGATCTTGAGTGCGGCTGACTGCACACGTCCTGCCGAGAGTCCCCATGCGACCTTTTTCCAGAGCAGCGGGCTTATCTGATATCCGACCAGCCTGTCAAGGACTCTTCTGGCCTGCTGTGCATCAACGAGGCCGGTATCGATCGCGCGCGGCTCCTTGATAGCTTCCTGAACGGTCTTATTGTTGATCTCATTGAACATGACGCGGCATTTCGTATCAGGATCGATGTCCAGTATGTGCGCGAGATGCCATGAGATGGCTTCTCCTTCGCGGTCAGGGTCGGTTGCCAGCAGGACCTTGGAAGCTGCCGCCGCTTCCTTTTTTATCTCCTTGATGGTATCGCCCTTCCCCCTGATATTTATGTATTCCGGTTCGAAGTTATCAGCTACATCGACACCGAGCCTGCTCTTCGGAAGATCTCTTACATGGCCTACCGATGCGATCACTTTGTATCTTGAACCTAGGTATTTGCTTATTATCTTTGCCTTTGACGGCGACTCTACAACCAGCAGTGTTTTTTTGGCTTTTGCCGGTGCTTTTGTCGCTTTCTTTGCAGTTGCCATTAACTTCTCCTTATTATATATAATGTAGATTTTTTACAATTTGAAACTTTAGCATATTATACATATGTGTTACAAGTGGTTTTTTCTTCACATTTACGGCTAAGTTTACCTGCTCAGATATATTCTCCCGGCGTATGATTCGATTACGCCCTTTATTTCCATGACTGTTACCAGCGAATTTGCGAGCCCGGGACTGAATCCCGTACCGCTGATTATCTCCTCCATGGTCGCTCCGCTCATCTGCCTTACGACATCAAATACTTTCATTTCGTCCGGCTCAAGATCGCAGTTCAGCGAATCGGTTTTCTTCGGCATTGCGCCGATGTCTCTTATCATGTCGTCTATTATGATAAGCGGTACAGCTCCGTCTCTTATGAGAAGATTGCAGCCTATGCTGGTCTGGCTGTTTATGTTGCCTGGTACTGCATATACCGTGCGTCCCTGCTCGATCGCGTGCTTCGCTGTTATAAGAGAGCCGCTGTTCAGTCCTGCTTCCACGACCACCAGCGCTTCAGACAGTCCGCTGATTATCCGGTTTCTTTCCGGAAAGCTCCATTTTGTACCTGGCTCTCCTGGAGGATATTCGCTTACGACGAGCCCGCCATTATCAAGGCCCCTGCGCATGAGACTGCGGTTCCGCTGCGGTGTCATGCAGTCTATCCCGCTGCCCAGCACCCCTATGACCTTTCCGTCAGCTTCAAGCGCTCCCTCATGGGAATACCCGTCTATGCCAAGGGCAAGTCCGGAGGTCACGACTATTCCGCTTTCCGCAAGTCTCCGGCCTATCATCAGAGCCACGTTCTTTCCGTATACGGTGTTTTTCCTTGCGCCTACTACTCCTATGGATCTCTCATTCAGAAGATCTGTGTTGCCCGTGCAGTACAGCTGTTTCGGCGGGTCCGGTATCTCACGCAGCCTGGCCGGGTATTCCACCGAATCCATATCTATCCTTACTGTGTCCATCATCATCTGATCACTCCTGCAATCTGTATCCCAGCGCCTCGGCAAGGTGCTCCGTTTTTATGTCTTCGCTTTCATCCAGGTCAGCTATGGTCCTTGCGACCTTAAGCGTCCTGTTGTATCCCCTTGGTGACATGACGAATGATTTGTACGCTCTGCTCATGAACTTTGTCTCTTCATGCCCCAGCCGGCAGTGCTTTTCAAGCTCGTGGTCCGGTATATCCGAATTGAAGATACGGCGGCCTCTTTCGCAGGCAAACGCCAGTGCCTTCTCCACCTGATCTCTCATGTCTCTTGTCGTAAGACCTTTACTTCCTCCTGTGAGTTCACTGTATCCGACCTTTTCCATCGTTATTTTCATATCTATGCGGTCCATTATGGGACCACTCAGCTTGCGCCTGTATCTCTCAAGGTCAGCCTGTGTACATGTGCACTCCCGGTCCGGATCTCCCAGAAATCCGCACGGACAGGGGTTTGCAGCCATTACCACCTGAAAGTTGCATGGAAAGGTGAATGCCTCACCTTTTCTGAAATGCGTGATCTGTTTTTCTTCCAGTGGTATGCGAAGCGATTCGATCACTTCCCTTTTGAACTCACATATCTCATCAAGAAACAGCACCCCGTTATGTGCCAGTGTTATCTCTCCGGGCACGGGATATGAACCGCCTCCCACCATTCCCGCTTTTCCTATGGTATGATGCGGAGCCCTGAAAGGCCGTTTATATTTCATGTATATGCTGTCTGAACCACGGCCTGCGACCGATCGCACTATCGCCGTTTCAAGAAGTTCGCGATCGGTCATCGCGGGCATCACGCCGCTCATCCTGCCCGCGATCATGGTCTTTCCGCATCCCGGGCTTCCGACCATGAGCAGGCCGTGCCTTCCTGCTGCAGCTATAACAACAGCTCTTTTGGCATTCTCCTGCCCCGCTATGTCGGCAAAGTCAGGATCTCCTTCCGGCATGTCATGACCGGCTTGCATTATGTCTCCGGCATTATATGGTTTAACTTTGCATACGAGTTCTCCTGATCCGGCTTTTGACGCTGCCTCCTCGGGATCCATGGACAAGAGCATCGCGCATTCCCTCAGACTGGTAACAGCATAATTATTTCCTCCTGCAACAGACGCCTCGCTCCTGTTTGCCTCCGGCACGATGATACCTTTGAGCCCTATGTCGTTCATGTGCAGTATCATTGGGAGCGCGCCTTCTACACCCAGTACCCTTCCGTCAAGTGCCAGCTCACCTATTATCCCCCATTTATCGAGCATGCGTGATCTTATGCATCCCTCGCTCGCCAGTATCCCTGCAGCGATCGGAAGATCGAGACAGCTTGAGTTTTTACGCAGGCTCGCAGGTGTCAGATTCACCGTTATGCGTCCTTTTGGAAACTCATAGCCTGAATTGATTATCGCGTTCCTTATCCTTTCACGTGATTCCATTACCATGGTAGATGCCAGTCCTGTCATTCCGATGCCCGGCAGGCCTCTCGTTATGTCTGTTTCTACAAAAACTTCTCTTCCTTCTATTCCCATACAAACTGCTGATCTTGTTCTGCTGTACATGACTCACCTCACATGCAGTTTTCAATCAGCTCGGTCATTATTTCATACACATCAAAGGATATTTTGTTCCACTGCATCCTGCGTCCCTGCAGGTATTGCCCCGCCGCTCTTTTTATGTGCTGCTGCTTTGCCGATGTTACAGACTCGGAAGGATATCCGTACTGATTCCCGTTCCTTGTCTTCACCTCAACAAAATGAAGTACGCCGTCCTTTATTGCGATGATGTCGATCTCTCCCGCTTTCGTTCTGTAATTCCTTTCGATCACTTTATAGCCTGAATTCGTCAGAAGATCGGCTGCAAAATTCTCCCCTATATCGCCTACGTTTTTTCTGTATCTCATTTTTCAGCACCTCCTTTTTTATTGTGTGATTATGGTAACAACAAGGCCTGAAACTGTCGAACAACAGAAGCACTTAAAACAACAAAAAATGACCTTTTTCAGGTCATTTTCACGGTTTTTTGATTTAGGCCATGAGTCAGCGCTTCAGAACGAATTTTTCTATTGCAAGAGCTACTCCGTCATCGTCGTTGCTGGCCGTTATGTAATCGGCATGATCCTTCAGACCTCCCCATGCATTCGCTACCGCAACGCCGATCCCTGCAAGTTCGAGCATCGCCATATCGTTAGGAGCGTCGCCGCAGCACATGAGTTCATCCGTGCTGATCCCGAGCCGGTCCGTCAGCCACAGCAGAGCCGTCTTCTTGCTGGTATTAGGCCCGCCGATCTCCAGGTTGTTTATAAATGAAGAAGTAACATTCGCATTCTCGATCGCGCAGACTTTCGGCTTTGACTCTACCAGGAGTTCAAGCGTCTGAAATATGAGATTAACGTTCTCCACCTCATGCCTGTGCTCCATCATCAGCGCTGTAACGTCAGGCACCGGTTTTCTGCTCCAGATGACATACTCAGCGTTCCTGTATGGGCATCCGTTCTCCTTGACGTCATTGTAATATGACTCATCCACATATGCCTTGCCGTTGATGAAGACTTCCATGTCTGCGCCGGTTTCAGCCTTGAGTTCTGCAACCCTTTCAACAGCTTGCGGATCAAGAAAATCGCTGTAGATCTGCTCACCGCTGTTCATACGGTTAACATGGGCACCGTTTGAAGTAATGGCATACTCAATACCGGACACATCCTTTATATGCTTCGGAAGGGATGCGTAGGAGCGGCCTGTTGACACGACGATATGTACGCCGGCTGCAGCAGCATCCTCAAGCGTACCGACGGTCCGTACGGAAATACCTCCGGTGCTGTCAAATGTGGTCCCGTCCAGATCGAGCGCAACCATTTTTATCGTCTTTTTTAAAAGATCTGCTTCACTTTTCATAATCAAAATCAGTAAATAGCCGCACCCTAAAGGATGCGGCTGTTTGGTTCATATTGATGGAAAAACAGAATATTGATTATTCCTCTTCCTTAGCCTCTTCTGCAGGAGCTTCTTCTGCTGCAGGTTCTTCTGCAGGGAGAGTAGCCTTGATGCTCAGGCTGATTCTTCTCTTATCAGGATCGATCTCCATGATCTTGACATTGACTGTCTCACCAACTTTGAGCTCGTCGAATACGTTCTCGACTCTCTTGTTAGCGATCTCGGAGATGTGTACGAGTCCGTCGAGACCTGCCTCGAGTTCTACGAATGCGCCGTAATCCTTGATCTGAACTACCTTGCCCTCGAGAACATCGCCTACCTGATACTTCTCGCCTACGAGTGTCCATGGCTCAGGCTGAGTCTGCTTGAGGCCCAGGCTGATCTTGCCCTTCTCTTCGTTGAGTGAGAGGATCTTAACATTGATGATGTCACCGATCTTGAGAACTTCTTCAGGATGTTTGAGTTTGCCCCAGGAGATCTCAGAGATGTGGAGAAGTCCATCGACTCCGCCTATGTCTACGAACGCGCCGTAGTCAGTGAATCTCATTACCTTACCTTCAACAATGTCGCCGACATTCAGATTCTCCCAGATCTCAGCTACAGCCTTGCGCTTCTCATCAACCAATATGGCCTTTCTTGAGAATACTGCTCTGTTACGCTTGGTATCTACTCTGATAACTCTGACATCGAAAGTCTGACCGAGGAACTCTTCTGCGTTTTCGACGTACCTGTCGGAAAGCTGCGACATAGGAATGAAGCCTGTGATCTCCTTGTAAGCTGCGATGACACCGCCGTTCACTGCTCTTGTGAGTGTGACAGTGATGTTCTCTCTGTTTTCCATCGCTGCTTCAAGCTCTGCGTAGTTCTCTACAGCCACAAGTCTCTTTGTTGAAAGCATGATGCCGCCTTCACCATCATCAGACTTGATGACCTTTGCCTTGATCTCGTCCCCTACCTTGTACAGGTCTGCGAGAGTCTGGCCCTCTTCCATTGCAACCTCGTCTGACCTTAAGATACCATCCTTCTTGCAGCCCATGTTGACGATGACGGAATCGCTCATTACTTGATCGACTTTGCCATCAATAATATCGCCAGGCTTTGGTAAACGTAAAGATTTCTCAATGTCATCCATGAAATCCATCATTGGATTCTGTTCCATACTTTTGTTGACATTTTCGCTCATGTGGGAAATAACCTCCTTGATAATCCACTCGGGCGTCGAAGCGCCCGCTATGCAACCAATTTTAGTATATTTTGTCAACCTATTCAACAGTAAATTAGTTGGAGCTGTGTTCGTCACCTATAACTATCATGGCGTCGACCTGAGCAGCAAGCTCCGCACAGCTTTCCTGACGTTCACGTGTTGCGTTGCATATTGTATTGTGGATATCATAATCTATCCCTGCACTATCAAAGACATTGAGCACGTCCTTCAGCAGCTCCTCCTTGATGGTTGTCTGGCATACTATCATCGGTCTGGAGCCTTTTAATGATACGGCTTCGGCCTCAGCCTCAGCCTCATTTCCTATAACATGAGCGCTGTAGCCGCACCAGCCGTTTGTAGCTTTTACTTCCTGATGCTCCCTGTCACCTATTACTACTACAGGGACACCTTCCTCATGAGCTTTCAGAACAATGTCATGGATCTTTTTAACAAAGACGCATGTCGTATCTATGAGGTGTATCCCCTTTGCCGCGGCCTTTTCATAAAATTCCCGGGGTTCTCCGTGAGATCTTACGATGACCGTATCCCCTTCTTCTGCCTCATCAAGTGACCCGATCATGGTGACACCCATTGATTCAAGTCTCTTTACTACATCCTTGTTGTGGATGAGGTAACCGCATGTAAAAAGCCGGCCCTTGCGTTCCTTTTTTTCAGCCTCGCTGAAAGCCATGTCTATTGCTCTGTTTACTCCGAAGCAGAATCCTGAATGTCTGGCTCTGATTATTTCCACTTAAAACTCCCTTTCCAAATACATGGCCGGCGGGATATCCGCCGGCCGTGTTGTTTACATCTGATCAGCAGTTGTGATCATTCTTTATTCCAGTAGTCTAGAACTTTCCTGCAGTTGCTGCTTCCTCAACGGAAACTGCCACGGATACAGTCATTCCAACCATAGGGTTGTTTCCTGCTCCGATGAGGCCCATCATCTCTACGTGTGCAGGTACTGAGGAGGAGCCTGCAAACTGAGCGTCAGAATGCATACGTCCCATTGTATCTGTCATGCCGTATGATGCAGGACCTGCAGCCATGTTGTCAGGATGCAGTGTACGTCCTGTACCGCCGCCGGAAGCTACTGAGAAGTACTTCTTGCCTGCTTCGAGTCTTTCCTTCTTGTAGGTTCCTGCTACAGGATGCTGGAATCTTGTAGGGTTTGTCGAGTTTCCTGTAATGGAAACGTCAACGTTTTCTTTCCACAGAATAGCTACGCCTTCCTGTACGTCATTAGCGCCGTAGCAGTTGACCTTTGCTCTTGGGCTTTCAGGGTCCTTGGAATAGCACTTTCTGAATACTTCCTTGAGCTCGCCTGTGAAGTAGTCATACTCTGTCTCAACGTATGTGAATCCGTTGATTCTGGAGATGATCTGAGCAGCGTCCTTTCCGAGACCGTTCAGGATGACTCTGAGTGGTTTCTGACGGACTTTGTTAGCCTTGGAAGCGATACCGATAGCTCCCTCAGCAGCAGCGAATGACTCGTGACCTGCGAGGAACGCGAAGCACTCTGTGTCCTCTTCAAGGAGCATCTTGCCGAGGTTGCCGTGTCCGAGACCAACCTTACGGCGGTCAGCTACGGAACCAGGGATGCAGAATGCCTGGAGTCCTTCTCCGATTGCTGCGGCAGCGTCAGCAGCCTTGCGGCAGCCCTTCTTGATTGCGATTGCAGCGCCTACTGTGTATGCCCACTTTGCGTTTTCGAAGCAGATAGGCTGGATGTTCTCTATCATGTGATATACATCAAGACCTGCGTCCTTTGTGATCTGTTCTGCCTCTTCGATTGATCCGATACCGTACTCAGCCAGCTTGGAAAGGATCTGTTTTTCTCTTCTTTCGTAAGATTCAAATGTAATCATGTCTCTTTCCTCCCTGTATTATTCTTTGCGCGGATCGATCAGTTTAGCAGCATCAGCTACGCGTCCGTACTGTCCGGATGCCTTTTCTAATGCCTTTGCCGGGTCATCGCCAGCCTTGATGAAGTCCATCATCTTTCCGAAGTTGAGATACTTGTATCCAATGATCTCATCATCCTCATCAAGAGCAAGCTGTGTGATATAACCTTCTGTAAGGTCGAGGTATCTTGGGCCCTTTTCAAGGGTTCCGTATGTTGTGCCGACCATGGATCTTGTTCCCTTGCCGAGGTCCTCAAGGCCTGCTCCGATCTGGAGTCCGCCTTCTGAGAAAGCGCTCTGTGAACGTCCGTAAACGATCTGCAGGAAGATCTCTCTCATTGCTGTGTTGATAGCATCGCATACAAGGTCGGTGTTAAGAGCTTCGAGTACTGTAAGACCCGGAAGGATCTCAGCAGCCATAGCTGCGGAATGTGTCATTCCGGAGCAGCCAAGAGTCTCAACCAGAGCTTCCTGAATGATACCGTCCTTAACGTTGAGTGAAAGCTTGCAGGCTCCCTGCTGAGGTGCACACCAGCCAACACCGTGAGTGTATCCTGAAATGTCGGATATCTGCTGTGGCTTTACCCATTTTCCTTCTTCAGGAATCGGTGCAGCGCCATGGTGCACTCCCTGATGTACAGGGCACATGCCTTTCACTTCTGCTGAATAAATCATAATAGTTTCCTCCTGATACTCAGTGAAATTGAATTCTAGCTAATTCACATCTTATTTTATCTCATACGCGTAGATTCAACAAGTTTTTGATTAATACAAAGAACTAAACTTCAAAATCGCAGGCTACAGATCCGCTGCGTACTTCATGCATGCGTTTTTTGACCGGCATGTGGACCGGATGTGTCTGATATGCGTCGAACGCTTCCCTGTTCTCGAACAGGGTCACAAGCGCCAGATCGTATGACCTTTCACTGTGAAGAATATCTGCTCCTGCCTCAAGCTCGAGCATTCCTTCTATCCTTCCCTTCATGCCGTAGAAATTCTTCACCAGCTGAGGGATCTCGTCCTTGAACTCATCCTTTATTTTGAACATTACGATATGTCTAATCATGAATATGACCTCCCCTGACAGTTCACTGTATTACCTGATTGATTATAGATTGTCCGGCACTTTATTTGCAACAGAAGAGGTCAGTTCATGTTGTTTTCAAGCCTCAGTATCGACTTGTCCAGGAACATCCTGAGACGGTTTATGTCTCCCGGCTCCGCTGCAGATCTTATGCGCTCTGCCATTTCCCGTTCCTCCCTGTTATTTTTATCAAGAATCCTGTCCGCAAAAAGCACTATCTTGTATCTGAAGTCCAGTTTCTTAACGTCAGGGTAATACAGGAGTCTCAGACTATCGATATCAACTTTTCCTTCCTTTGCGTAGACCAGCTCCGGTTCAAGAAGATAGCTCTCTGCTTCTATGAGGTGGTCCGATGTATTTTCACTCAGGCTGATCAGGTTGCGTATGAGCAGAAGTTTGTCGTATAGATTCATGGCGGAAGCATCCAGCCTGCTGAGCCCTGCAGGTTTGTAACTGAATGAATAATTGCCGCTGTCTCTTACTATCGACATCCTCACAAAATTCTTGCAGTAATTCTCCGTAAGTATTTCTTCAACATATGCGGGAATCCTGTAGCCTGTCATGTTCTGATTGATCCTTAGCATGTATCCCTCCTTATCTATCCGCCGCACTTGCTGCAGGCTGTATATCCACGCCTGAGCGCGGTTCCCTTATCTATCTCTATGTAATTCCTCTGAAGAGACGGGCATCCGGGCAGATGGTAGTCCTCTCCGTCCGACGGGAAGTAATAGATCAGCGCCCCTTCTCCGGCTCTGCTGCTATGGCAGAGCGGGCACCCCTTATACTTTCTTCTGACCGAACCGGAAAGGACTGCCGAAGTCGATGCTGCTTTCAGAAAAGTGCATCCCTTTGCATGATATTTCTCACCTCTTTTAGGGAAGATATATACCGCTTCTGCATCATGATCCGCAAACTCCTCAGCCGGCATGCTGCTTTCATCGCGTTCACGGCCCACGTATGCCCTCGTTGCAAGTGAGAGATCGTAATCAGCTGCGGCTTTTATGCCCAGAGGATTGCTTGTCCTCAGATCCAGCCTGAAGCTGACCAGAAGGAGTTCATCCACACCCCATCTGCTGCATCTGTATCCGGCTTCTGTCAGTCTGGCGGAATGCACCTGCGAATGGCCTTCTTCGATCTGCTTTCTTATCCTGTAAGGCAAAGCTGCAGACGTGTCAGCCACTACAGCTTCTGCGGCGCCGCGTCTCAGTTCACTGGACGCAATGAACGTACAGTCCTCTATGCACGCGTACATCAGTATGATCGAACTCATAACGAGTATCGCGATAATGAATACTGGAAGTGCTATCGCGGATTCCAGCAGATAACTTCCCCTTTTATTTATAAGCATCTTCAAATTCATGGCTTTTGCTGTTTGCCTCAATGGTGAACCTTACTCCCGTGAAATATTCCATCATGTTGAAATCAGCGTAATATCTGTATTTCATGTTTATCTGGATAAGATCCATTATTCTCAGAAGTCTTATATTATCGTTCAGCGAGGCTATCATTATCATTAGGTATTCATCGTAGTTCAGGCCGTCACTGAACTGCGTCACAGTACTTAACTTGCCGGAAAGCCCGGACAGTTCTTCTCCGTTTTCCTCAAGCAGTTTTTTCGATTCGTCATCCAATTTGTCCTTCACTTTATCTGACTCCAGTACGGAAGCTATGTCTGTCTTCCACTGTCCGGGCGATTTGAGGACCGGCACTCTTCTGTCATGGTAGAGATCTTCAAGATCTTCTTCTGTTTCCAACGCTGCCCAGGCTTCCGCTATGAGCAGCTGTGTAGCCAGTCCAAGAGGTCCGGGAGTTATTGACTCCGAAACAGCAACTATCATTTCGACCTTTGCTGGATCTTTATAGATAGCAGCCAGATTAAGTGCGTTTCTTGCTATAAACAGGGCTGTCCTTACGGCTCTGTAATTGACTTCATCGTCAGTGCTCCCTCTTATTACATATTCCCATTCGTTTACCAATAAATGGTCCTTGTCATCTGACTTCGTAACATGATTATCAAAGCACTTTTCGAGAAGCAGCACTTCTGATCCGGCTCCGGCAAGTATTCCGTGCAGTCCGCTCTCACCTCCCGCAGATTTTGCTCTCTCAGTAAGTTCCTCACCTGACACACTGCCGCCTGTTCCGCGCGAAGGCAGTGTGTCTATTACCACCGGATTGTTTATCACACGGCCCTCTTCATCGAAACCTTCGCCTGTATCAAGATCACGGTACTCCCGTCCTCTGCCGTTTATTATTTCAGAGGCTGCATTTACGGTGAATCCCAGCCTGAGTGCCTTTCTGAAGTTTGCCGGATCACCAAGTTCATATCCCGTCAGATCTGCATTCGCCCCTTTTATGTGTGCCCCAAGTCTTCCCTGAGTTGAGTATTTCAAATAAGAATTGAGTTTAGCTGTGACCTCATCGTCATTTCCGAAATAGGCCATTATGGAGTAATCATCCAGCAGATGAATGTCATATTCTGACAATACAGCCCTGGTCCAGAGCCTTCCGAACATCTCGCATTCACTGCTCACGACCATTCTTCTGGATACTCCGATGGCTCCGGCGATACACAACGCGAATCCTGTAAAAACGATCGCGAGCATGACTGCCGCCGATCCCTTCTTATTCCTAATAGATTCAATCAAGTACCTCACCGCTTCTTACCAGAAAATCCTCATTTATAAGATATGTTCTTACATCAAGTCTTTTGCTCACATTGCGCCTGAGTACGCCTCCACTGAGCAATGTCAGTTCTTCCTCTGTCTCATAGGTGCGGATCATCGCCCCGCTGTAAGTGTCCTGTGCCTCCATCGCCTCCCTGTGCGCTTTCACTCCTGATGTCAGGATATCCATATAGAATACGAACAGCCTTACCAGGAGCATCGTTGTGATGATAACGACCGGGAGTGAAATCGCAGCCTCCACCATCTGCGAACCCTTTTTATTGTTCAGGTGCCGTATGAATTTCATTTCTAGAAATTTGCCGCATCGAGTTTACCGAATATGCGGTTCACGAAATCCACTATGGACGACTTGAATATGATCCCGACGGCGACGGCGATCGCTACCAGTATGGCTACCTGGACCATCTCCATTCCTCTTTTGTTACCTAGCAGAAATGCTATCTTTGTCCCTATCCTCTTCATCGTATTTCTCCTTTCTTTATTCATCAGTTCATGTTCAGCATCGCAGGAGCCATCGTTATTACTATCAGCAATACAAGCAGCAGCCCCAGCGGACAAGACATCTTAGTGTCTATAGCCTTTCCGGCTTCTCTTGCCACTGTCTTTCTCTCGTCCCACAGATACCGGCTCTCACGCTCCAGGCTCTCTACGACATCGCTTCCTCTTTTTTCGTTCTCCGTGAGTATCGAAGCTATCCTGATAAGCTCCTTTACATCATGCTTTACCGCGTACTCGTTCAATACCTGCGCGGTGCTGATGCGGTGTCCCTCAGTAGCTTCCCTCAGGCCGGCGAGATCCTTCTCAAATGTGCTGCATGTCGCATTGTTTTCGTATCCGCAGCTTATGGTATCGAAGGCATCGCTCAGTATGAGTCCCGCATTCATCATCAGATAGAGCTGATTGCAGAATCTCGGAAGACCTCTCATGATCGACTTTCTTTCTTCAGCAGCCGTTTTGTCGCTTTTCAGGGAACTTACGGTCATAAGGATCACAAGGCCCATATACATGGCCGGTATTATCATGACGACCGGACCGGCACCGGGATCCGCACCCGTCCATCTGAGGGCAGATCCGTCAGACAACTCTGACGGCAGATGTATTTTTTTGCCCCGTGAGTACTCAATGCTGCTTATCATGTTATCTACAGCAGCATCTATCTCTGCCTCGCGCTTCTCAGTTTCATCGATCTTCACACCACTATGTCCGTCCGGCTGCGCCTGGAATGTCAGGGTCACGTCCCGCGTGGTCTTCCGGTTTCCGTTTTTTATCTCAAGACTCAGATCATATCTCTCGCTTCTGCTCAGGCTTCTCCTGTTTATACCTATGATGTTTCCGTTTCTGTCGGCGATCAGTGTCCCGCTTTCTTCCGGCCCTTTCACTGCCAGAGCGAGTATTAAAAGCGCGGTCACCAGGGTAACGGCGTATATCCCCGACATCAGTTTTTTATCTCCGGACAGTTTTCTAAATCTCGACATTTGTGATCCTCTGTATCATCGCGTAAATCCCTATATTAGAAGCCAGCACGGCAGTCATTATGACCCGTCCGGCAGCAGTCTCGTAAAGCGGAGCTATGTAGTCGGGAGCCGTTATGTTGAGAAACAGTATTATCAGTGCAGGCATGGCGAAAATCACCAGACCTTCACTTTCCTTTCTTCTGACCAGTTCCTCTATCTCCCTGTCTATGCTCATCTTCTCCATGATCACTCCCGCTGCCTTTCCGAGAGCCGTGATGAGGCTTGCGCCTGTCTTCTTGCAGATCGAATACACGGTAACAAAGTCCTTAACGTCTTCAAGTCCTGACGCATCGGCAAGATCCCGCAGCACGCTCACATCGTTTTCACCTCCCGTTTCCATTCTCTCGTATGCCTTTGCAAGATCTCCCGCGAGTATCGATCTTTTGCCATGGATGTTGAGCAGCGACGGTATCGATTCGTGGATCGCGTCCTTCATGGAACGTCCCGCGCCTATGGCTGTTGACGCCATGAAGAGGAAATCCCTGAATTCCGCCATGTATCTCCGCCGCCTCATTTTGATAATGCTTTCCGTAACGAAACCTTTTATCTTTTTCGTGAACGGTATTATCACTGCCGCAAACAGTATGTTCCTGTACATCAGATAAGAGATGATGAGGCCTGAAGCTGCAAGGCATCCGCAGAAAACTGCATTCTCCTTTCTGCTGAACTCATATTTTGACAGTTCCGTCATCGGTCCTTACCTACGCGCTCTTTTTTCCGGTCATCATCGAATCGTAGCCGCATCTTATCAGCCTCTCCCTGTCGATAAGAGCATTCCCGGTAGGCACCAGGATCCCGTCCGGTCCTTCTTTATAAAGGTAATTGAGCCTGTAGTCCTTTCCGTCATATCCGTTCATCTCCGCTACCTCCTCGACACAGCGGCGGCCCCTGGAATCACGCCTCAGGTGTACAAAAATATCTATCGCATTCGCTATCTGGTTCCTGACTGAATCTACCGAGACCTGTGAGTCAGTGAGATACATTGTCTCAAGCCTGTTGAGCATGCCCTTGATCGAATTGCCGTGTCCGGTTGACATGCTGCCGTCGTGGCCGGTATTCATTGCCTGTATCATGTCGATCACTTCCTTTCCTCTTACCTCTCCGACGATTATCCTGTCGGGTCTCATCCTGAGACTCGTTCTTATTAGCTGCGTCATGTTTACTTCGCCCTTTCCAATGGAATTGGCAGCCCGGCATTCCATCTGGACCTTGTTCTCTATATGGCTAATGACAAGTTCTGCTGAGTCCTCTATGGTTATCACCCTCTCATCCGGCCCTATATACGCTGTAAGAGCATTTAAAAAGGTCGTCTTGCCCGATGATGTCCCTCCGCTTATAAATATGTTGTAGCCGCTTCTGACGAGTGCTGCGAGATCCTCCGCACATTCTCTTGAGAGGCTCGCGCATCCTACGAGTTCGTCCATCTCAATCTCTTTTTCGCGGAACTTCCTTATCGTCAGGATCGGGCCGTTAAGCGCGACATTTCTAAGCACTCCGTTGACCCTGAACCCGCTCGGAAGTCTCGCGTCAACTATGGGATTCGCTTCGTTGATCTCTCTGTGAACATCAGAAGCGAACATTCTTATCATCTCTTCGAGTTCCTCGCACGAGGTGAACGCATCATCCACTCTTACCAGCGCTTTCTCCCTTTCGACATATATCCTCTCCGGTCCGTTGACCATGATCTCGTTTATGAGAGGATCTTCAAGCAGTCCGGTAAGTATCCCGTATCTTCCGCGCAGTCTCATATACAGACTGTCTATTATCATCACCGTCTCATGTGAACTCGTTTTCAGCGAGATATCCGAAGTGAAATACTCGTCTTCGCATCTCGTAAGTATTTCATCATCTGTCGGCGGCTTATCGTTCTCGGTTATCCACTTTCTTACCGACCTGACTATCCTGTCTATTTCCTTTCCGTATTTCCTTACTGTTGCTGCTCTTGATACCTTCATCTCTTTCCGTTCCGAATATCCGCTTGACGCATTCATCCATGGTGATTGCGTCCTCAGTTCCGCCCGTCAGTTTTATCCTTATGAGCTTTTCATATGTATCCCCGTCCAGTATCTCTTCTATGCCGGTCACTCTCCTGCCTCTCTCAAAGAGAACTATGCGCTCAGACAGTCTCATAATTTTTATGTTTTCTTCCCTGAAACAGCTTGCTGTGTCAGCGATTATCGTGTCAAACTTCCTTGAAAGCCCGAAAAGAAGCGTTCTGAGTTCATCTTCATCAAGGTAAGCGACCGGGTTTCTGCCGCTTCTGAGAAGCAGAGAGGATACTCCGTAACTGTCCGTATAAGTAACGCCATCCATCCCGCTCTCCCTGCCCCGTTGTATTGAGTAAAGGAGTCTTGAAAGACTGTTGCTCCTGAGCGGATCATTGACTCCATGATCATTGATGTATGAAAGCGGAAGTATAAGTACGCTTCCTCCGTGCGAATAGATTATTTGTCCGGCAAGAGCCCTGCACCTTTCAGCTGAGTAAGAGTCTGACTCGCAGCAGACGGTTATGAGCCTCGCTGAATGATCGATTCCGGGACCGAGACCGTGCCACAGGTTATATACCCTGGAAAGCTCGGATATCATCTCAGGTATGCTGCTGAACTTGAAGATCGAGTAACAGTCCTCTCCGGTATCATTTTCTGATGTTGAGATGAACAGCGTCCGTGGTTTTAGTGCTGATAACACCTTTTTATCCAGCTCAGACGGAGGTATGTCGGTAAGGATCACGCTTCCTGATGCGTCTTTCACATTGTTGTCAAGTACGTTTACTAATATATTGTTATCGTTAGACGATAATTTATGCACTAATGCTTCCCTGTATTCCTCATCTCTGATCAGTATCCCCAGTCTCATCTCGGCCTCCTGTGACCATAACTATAGTGGAAACGGCGCGATAAAACTGTACAGACATTACCGTTGAAAAAATGCTGATTTTAATGGATCTTTTGCTCTTTTGAGGAAATAAAAAAGAGCTCCGGTACAGTATGTCCGAAGCTCCTGATGCTGCGATCACTGCATTTCAGAAGTCTGCAGTAATTATCAGATATTGATGTCACTGTCCGGATCTTTTATCCACAGGTGACCTCTCTATCAACAAATGAAAAAGCCTTTCCGCGTTTTTAACGAGGAAGGCTCCGTATGGTGCGGACGAAAGGACTCGAACCTTCACGCCTGAGCACAAGAACCTAAATCTTGCGTGTCTGCCAGTTCCACCACGTCCGCTAAATAAAAAAAGGAATCCTCGGATTCCCTTTCTAATGGTGACCCCACCGGGACTCGAACCCGGGTTACCGCCGTGAAAGGGCGATGTCTTAACCGCTTGACCATGGGGCCTAAAGAAAAAGCGGCGACGTCCTATTTCCCAGAGGGTCACCCCCCAAGTATCATCGGCGCTAAGGAGCTTAACTACTGTGTTCGGGATGGGAACAGGTGGGACCTCCTCGCTATTGTCACCGCAAGTGGCTGAGAGTGCAGCCTTCACTGTACCCTCAAAATTGAATAACATCACCAAGTTTTCAAAACCATCTGGTCAAGTTATCGACCTATTAGTATCAATCAGCTGAACACATTACTGTGCTTACACCTTTGACCTATCAACGTGGTAGTCTCCCACGGGTCTTACCATAATGGAGGAAATCTCATCTTGAGGGGGGCTTCGCACTTAGATGCTTT
>CACYLW010000008.1 GCA_902775345.1 uncultured Eubacteriales bacterium
TATGCCTTGAACCTTGATCAATAACTGCTGAATAACAGGCACGCGATGAGTCCTTTTTTAACAATGACACTCACACTGAACGATTACTCTTACAGATCTTCATTAATATAACTGTTATTACACGATATTCAGTAAAGACTGGCACCGGAAGATGCAGGCCTACATGAGGCTTACATCGATTTCCATGGTATCGCCGGAATTGGCCGCATCAAGGGCAAGCTGGATTGCTTTTAGCTTTTCCTGCTCTGCGTGATACGCTTTCCCGGCATCATCTATGTCATAGTTTGCAATAACATAGTCGATGATGTTGCTTCTGAATGATTCAACACGTTCCTTCGGAAGCGCCGCCGCCATATCCTGCAGCTTCCTGACTCGGTTCGAAAGCTGAGGCAGATACACGAGAGCCTGGTCAATGGTCATGTCGTCAAAACCCGGAAGAGTATGCGTCACATTGAACACATTGATGGCATGCTTTACGGTTCTCACATCATGCTCCAGAGCATCTAACTGTTTCTGAGTCTCTTCGAAATCATATGCAGGTCTGAGGTCCTCAGGGTCCTCAATGGATGCCGCGTTGAAAGAACGGCTTTTGTTCTCTCTTCTCTTCAGGTCCGCGATTCTTCCTTCCAGTCCTTTGAGGAGTTTGTTTGCTTCAGATGATGTATATCTCATATTCCATTTCCTCCATGTCAATTCTCTTTTCTGTTACGACAGGATTATATTGCATTGATGCACGCGTGTCATTAAACCCGCAGTTCAGGCAGCCTTCTTACGGACCGCCTTCTTTTTTCTGTGTTCGGTTTGCTTATTGCGTTCTTTCTGAAACGCCAGTCTGAATCTCTTCATAAGCTCTGACATTATTGTCAGTACCTGCTCATATGTCTCATCAGTTGCGATGATTCCGGCGATTTTATACTCGGCAGGATATCCGAATCTGTACTCTTCGATGCAGAGCTTATATGCCTTAACATACTGCATCGGTGTGATTCTTATCCCCAGGCTTGCTCCGGTCTGTTCCAGGCTGTTCAGGAAAAGTTCGGCCTGAGCCTTTGCCCACTTTGCTCTTGCTTCGGCGTATGGACTGACAGCTGTGTTCGGTTTGTTTTTCATAGCAGTGATTTCCTTTCTTTCAGAATCAGTTTTGCGTTATTAACAAATAAAGGTCCAAGAGTCCGGCAGGATATAGTTATCCCTTGCCTGACATCATGAACCTTTAACTTTTTTGATTATTGGAAATCCCTGACAGTGCAGCCTTTGTATAAGGCTCCCTTCAGCTTCTTCAGTATATCAGTCTGTAATCCTTTTGTAACTAAACCGGCAGTTTAATCGAAAAAAGCAGAGCGGATCTGTTCGAATGTGATCTCTTGCCGGTGAATCTTCTCAGCAAGTTCATCCCGTATCTCCCCTTCCTTTCGTGAAGAAGGTTCAATACCCATGATCTCAAATGCGATCAGCGCCACGAAGTCCGCGATCTGTGTTCTGTTAGACAAATTGAAATCACTTTCCCTGAAGCCTGGAACATCCCTCAGCAGATCAAGAAACAGGCTGAAGCTTGTAAGCATTCTGTTGTGAGCCTCTGTTCTCTTCCTGTCCAGTCTTGATAGCTCATCCTGTTTCTCGGCATGATCCATAAACATGTCTGAGCGGATCTCGTTGCCCTTATAAATGTGTGCCTCTACGCGTCTCATGTATTCGGCAGCATCCGAGATGAGCTTTTCTGCAATTATCCTGTTATTGTCTGTCTTCCAGTCTACATGTCTGATGATCTGAGTTATATCCATTAACTTCCTCCGCCTCTGTTTATGCCTCTATATTCAAATGTGCCAGTATTGATTAGCAGGAATTCCTGCATGCCCAGTTCACCGGCATACTCATACAACAGTTTCGATGAGTTCAAATATGCGATATATGAATACATACGTTATCACAGCCAAAAGCGCGGCAAGGCATCTCTCGGTTACCGAATTCCGGTTGAATACCGTTAGGAAAGCGGTATTCTCACAATCAATGAGAGAACTGTTAATATAGCACCTATAGCAATTGCTATTAAGTGCACCTTTAAAAAACTTCTATTCTTTCTCATCGCTTCTCCTAAGGTTTTGCCCGGGATCTCCCCTGAACATAAATGGGACTTTCAGGATCTCCAAAGGAATCCTTTCCCCTGCATCCGTGTTATTTGTGCTTGCCGGTTATCATTTTGTTATAAGCGTTGATAACAGAGATGGGGAATCGCTGTCGGATTTCCGTTGCGGGCCTTCAAAAGATCAGACTCGTGATAATCAGGCTGATGATTACAGGAATGAGTATCAGCATCAACGATCTGAAGCCTGCAGCCCTCCTGATCTTGCTGACATAGTATTTTCCGGTCTTTTTATTGATAGTGATATCCACCTCATCCGGGAACGTCATCAGGTAGTGCTCATACTGACTGTTGGGATTATCGCAGAACATTATGGTGTGTCTCTTTCCCTGATACTCCCACTCATATTTCCAATCTGTAACGACCCTTCCAGATTTATCATCGAAAATTGATCTTCCCGGGATATAACCCAAACTTGGTTCATCTACTCTTCAGCATTTATATGGGAGCGCCATTGGATCTTCTTTGACAGGAGAAGTGCGTTTATTACCCAAAATAAGAAATATGGCCTCGAGCAAGACAGTTATTACTGCAAAAACAAGAAATTGCATCATATACCCACGTTATTTAAAGTAAAAACTGCATTCTCCCCTAATCGTTTCATTCCGTTTCTCAAGTCTTCTGTTGCTTCTTCTTTCGTATACATAGTTATCTATAAATGCTGTCCTATTTTCTCTCTGGTTATTATAGTTTGTATATAGTCAAAAGAACAGCCAACTATTCATCGAGTGTATCCGGCATAGTTCTGACATCTCCGCATAAAAAAGCCGTTGGAATTCCAACGGCTTTTTAATATTTCGTACTATTCGAACTCTATCGTGGAAACAGCGTTCTTCATTAGGGACAATATCTCATCATCTATAGAAACATCCTCTATTTTCTTTTTGAACTCAAAGGTCGAAAACGCTTCTAACACTTGTCTAATAATGTTTCCAATATAAAGCTCATGTTCTGCAGCATTGCCATTTGCATAGTCATAAACCAGCTCTAATAGAGTAGTATATTCATTGCGTTTGTTGACAAATCTAATTACCTGATTGTTTCGTAACTCTTTTGGTGAATACGTAAAACGACCATGTCCATTGAACTTCCTGTTGCAATCATCTATTAACTCCGTACACATCTTTCCGACATCAACGGCTGTAAATAAATCATGTGTCATAATCAATGCTCTGGAGTCAGGATTTCCAAGCAAATAGTTTTCCAACTCAAGTTTTAAATATGATAAAATACCTACCCTGTTTTCCAGATCATAGCTGGAGACAGGATCGTCAATAACAAGCAGGTACCGCTTCTCTCATTATCCAAAATGCTGACACACAATCAGCATAGAGTCTCATTTTTTCTTTTCTCTGAATTTTGCCGGATATAGTGGTGTTGTTGGATTATCCAGGGACTTTTCCCTCTCTCCATTTAGATATGCCTGATATCGGTCAGGATGAAGATCAATATAATGTCTAATGACTGGGCTGATTTCTGAAAGCCGTACAGCTATGGCTTCAGCCTTCTCTTCTGAAATCCTCGCTGCATTTCGTTTGTCCTCATAATACCCTGCCAAAGAATCAGTCAGTTCAGCCTCCGCTTAAATGAAATTTCTCCAAGTTCTGTGAGTATACATCTCGGGCGGTCCTTCTCCTTGAGGACTAGACCCATTTCTTTTCTGGTACTCTTGTCCTGGCGGAAGGACTCATTCATATACTTGATCAAGGTCTCAAGGATATTCCTGCTTAGTTCATCACTGTCTTTCTTCAGTGCGCTTGCTGCTGCATCCAAGTCTGTGATGTTAAATGCATGTTTTGTAAAAACTTTTTCCAAATATGCTTCTACATAGTGTATAATTTCATTGTTCATAAATAGAGAGCGACTCCTTTCTTGGTTTTGAACGACTTTATTTTACAGGAGTCATTCTCTATTTTTTTATTCTTTTTTTCCGCTCCTGGGCGGGTCCGTCCTGGGTGGGGTGTAAAAGCGCGTGCTCTTACTTCTTCAAAAACTCCACAATTTCTTTACACTATCTCAAAAAGAGGAGAAGGCCGCACGAATGCGGCCTTTAGGATTTATCAGCACAGATTCCAGAAGGAACCTGAGTTGATGTCACTTGTTTTGATGCATCTCTACTGCGCTTTTACTGCTCCGGACTTGAAGATTATCTTGCTTTCTCCCTTCATGTCGTCTGCTTTACCGCCGATGAAGTCCGCCTTTGCGGATGCATCGGAAAGCGCATTGAGGCGTGCGATCATATAATCTATATCCATCTCGCTGAGGCTTGATACAAGTTTCTGTATGCCGTCTCTGTTGAATGCATACATTCCGTCATAGAGAGTCTCTGCTCCGCCCGCGAGTTTTGCGGTTCCTTTTTTGAACTTGGCTGTTCCGTCTGCAAGCTGTCCGGCTCCGCTGCTTAGTTCATCGGCGCCTGCCTGCAATTTGCCTGCTCCGTCTTTAAGATTGGAAGCGCCTGAATTAAGATCCGATGCTCCCTTATTCAGTGCAGCAGCCCCGTTATCGAGGTCCTTTGCACCGGCTTTGAGCTTTGCAGCTCCGTCATTTGCATCGGACGCTCCTTTGGCCAGAGCCTTCGCTCCTTCATCAGCATCGGATGCTCCCTGTGCAAGAGCCTTTGCTCCGTCATCAGCATCGGATGCTCCCTGTGCAAGAGCCTTTGCTCCGTCATCGGCATCGGATGCTCCCTGTGCAAGAGCCTTTGCTCCGTCATCGGCATCTGACGCTCCCTGTGCAAGAGCCTTTGCTCCGTTGTCGAGGTCGGCAGCTCCTGTCTGCACGCCGATAATTCCTTCTTTGAGTGCCGGAAGCTTGGATCCGAGCTGATCGAGTCCTCCCGAAACCTGCTGCTCTCCCTCATAAGCGCTGTCAACTCCGCCTACGTATCCTTTTACAGCTGCAGTATAATCATTCGGCATCGGCAGCTGAGATCTCAATTCCTGAAGCTTGGCTTTGGTTGCTTCGTCTGTCTCAGCATCTATCATCGCGTCCAGTGCATTTGCATACTGCTCCATTCCTTCCTGGTATGCGTCGCTTGCACCGACAATTGCGCTGCCGTTTGAGCCTTTGGAGCTCAGCGACTGAAGTCCTGCATCCAGGTTTGTCATCCCGGCTTTAATCTGGCCGTATCCTTCCTCAAGAGCTGCAGCTCCTTCCGCCAATGCGTCCGTGCCGGCTTTCAGCTGTCCGCTTCCCTCGGCGAGATTTGCGCTGCCTTCTTTTAGAGCACCCGTGCCCTCGGAAAGTGATGCGCTGCCTTCTTTTAGAGCACCCGTGCCCTCGGAAAGTGATGCGCTGCCTTCTTTTAGAGCACCCGTACCCTCTGAAAGCGATGTGCTTCCTTCCTTGAGCTGCGAGGTTCCGGTTGAAAGGGCCGCGCTTCCTTCCTTAAGCTGCGAAGTTCCGTCAGCAAGGTCGGAACTCCCGCTCTTAAGAGCTCCCGTTCCGTCCTTCAGGCTCTTTGTTCCTGCAAGCGCCTTTTGGGTTCCCTGCGCAAGCTGCACCGATCCGTCCGAAAGAGACTTTGCTCCGCTGCTCAGCTCTGCACTTCCGCTGCTGAGGCTTCCGGCCCCGGCCTTAAGTTCCCCTGCTTTGCTGTCAAGCGTGGCAGCTCCGTCCGCAAGTTCCGATGCTCCGCTTACCAGCTGATTTGATGCGCTGCTGAGCTGATTCATGGCTCCTTTGAGCTCGCTCACTTTATCCTGCAAAGATCCCGTATCCGAGAGATCCATGTCTGCGAACATTCCACTGAGAGCAACTGTATATGTTCCGTCGATTTCGAATTTATCCGTATATGCTTTGATGCTGACGCTCTCCGGTATGTCGAGAGCGGATATATCTGTGTTGAGATTGCTCTTCAGGTTAGGAAAAGCTATTCCGAGGCAAACGCATTTGCTACCGTCGTCTATCACTTTACCGCCTTCCACTTCGATGTCCGTGAAGTGTTCATCATCCAGAAGCACTCCGCTCGCCATGGTAAAAGGCGTCTTGAATGTGTATCCGCCGGATTCCACGCTGTCATTTACCTTGTAGCTGAATCTTATCACTACATGTCCTTTCCGGCCTGCGATCTCGGATGCGCTCATCTTCTGACCGTCCAGATAATATGAGATGTTCACCTTTACGGGAAGCTCTTTGTCCGTATTTCCCTTGTACTTGATGTCCGAGCCGCCTGCGTCCCATACGAGCTTGTTTCCGTCCTGTTTGAACGATTTATCGTTTGCGGTATTCTCTATGTCCTTGAGGCTTGAGACATCATTTATCTTATCCTGGGATTTGCCGTTTCTGATCCATTCTGCGACGGATGTTTTTGTGATGTTTCCGTCCGCGTCCATGACCACATATTCGGTCTCTTCCTTGAACATCTCTCCTTCCGAATCGGAGGATGTCAGCAGGTTCGGATATTCTTTTTCAATCGCTTCCTGAGTCTCCGTACTGGTCTCGGGCTCGTTCTCAGCAAACGATTCCATCACGTTCAGTCCCCACAGCGCCGTGACGGAGAGCATGGCAACCGCAAGACATATCGACATGTATCTTCCGGTTTTCTTTCTGTTTCTTTGTTTCATTTCCTTTCCTCCTCGATGTACCGATACATCATTTCATCTCCGTTATCTTGCGTCCCTGAGCCCTATAGTCGTCTTGCAGATCAGTTTATCCAACGCCATCAGAAGCGACGGAAGCAGCAGTATTACCGTGAACATACTGATCAGCGCACCTCTGGCCATAAGCGTGCAGAAAGTGCTTATTATCGCTATGTTGGAATAGATCGATACGCCTATCGTGGCTGTGAAAAATCCCAGCGCACTGACTATAATCGACGGTATCGATGCGCTCGTGGCCGTCTCGACCGCCTCTCTTCTGTCTTTACCGCCTATCCTCTCTTCCTTGTATCTGGTCGAAAGGAGTATCGCGTAGTCCACGGTCGATCCGAGCTGTATGGTGCTGATGCAGACCGGCACTATGAACGGCAGCTCAAGTCCCGTAAAGCCCGATATGCCGAGGTTCACTATGATGGAAAACTCTATGGCCGCCACAAGTATGAACGGAAGCGAGACGGATTTGAGCACGAATAATATGATCACGAAAACCATTGCTATGGATATCGCGCTGACCACCTGGAAATCCTTATTCGTGATTTCGATGAGGTCCTTGGTGGCCGGGCCTTCTCCTATCAGGGTCGCGCCCTTGTCGTACTCGTTTATTATTTCGTTAATTTTGTCTATCTGCTCGTTGCACTCATCCGTGGAGACTTTATAAGATGAATTTACAAGAATCATCTGATGCTTATCTCCCAGAAGAGCTCCTCCGAGCTCATCAGGCAGCATCTCCTTTGGAATCGAAGTTCCCATGATTGCGTCCAGACCGATAACGCTCTTTACTCCGTCCAGCTTTTCGATTTCATCGCACATGGCCCGCCCGTCCTTGGCTTTAAGGTCCGCATCCGCGATTATTATGTGCGAGGTTCCTATGTCGAAGTCCTCCTGCAGTTTGTTGTTGGCTATCAGGAAGCCTATATCCTCTTCATCCATATTATCCGCATTGCTGGCAAACATCTTGGCGAAGTCATATACTACATTCTGCTGATTGTAGAAGTGGACTGCCGGCACAAGCATCACGAGGAATATGATGATATATACCGCGTATCTGCTCGTGAGATGTTTCGCAAGTCCGTCCATTTTCGGAATCAGCGATCTGTGTCGCGTCCTTCTGAGCAGCTTCGTGAATCTAAGTATCATGACAGGCAGCACCGTTACGCTTGCCACGACGCCGAAGACGACTCCCTTGGCCATTACTATGCCTAGGTCTTTACCCATTGTGTAGGTCATAAAGCACAACGCCAGGAATCCCGCGATGGTCGTGATAGAGCTTCCCGTGACTGAAGTCAGAGTATCGTTTATGGCGTGTGCCATGGCTTCTTTTTCGAACTCTCTCTCCTGCTCCTCGTCTTTTAATTCCCCGCGGGCATCGAGCCTCTCGGTATATCTGTGCCAGAGGAATATCGAATAATCCATCGTGACGGCAAGCTGCAGCACTGCGGCTATAGCCATGGTGATGAAGGAAATCTCTCCGAAGATTATGTTGCTTCCCATGTTGTAGAATATGGCCATTCCTATGCTCAGCAGGAAAAGCACCGGCGCGGCATATGAGTCGAGCAGCACCATCATAGCAACGAGCGAGAGCACTACAGCCACGCCCACGTATTTGACCTCTTCCCTCTCGCACAATTTTTTGAGGTCCAAAACGAGAGAGCTCATGCCGGATATGTACGCGTCTTTGGTCAATATGCCTCGTATGGTCTCCACGGCGTTGAGCGTCTCCTCCGATGAAGTCGAAGAATCAAAAAACACCACCAGCATGGATGCATCCGGATTGCTTATGCTCTGCTGCAATACATTCGGGAGCATCTCCTCGGGTACCGATGGGTCTATCAATTGTTCCAGATTTATTACCGTGTCTACGTTGTCTACGGCCTCGATGTCCTTTGCAAGCGCCGACACCTCATCCGTTTTCATATTCTCCACTATAACCATGGAGAATCCGCCTTTGCCGAATTCATCGAGCAGGACGTTCTGTCCCTGCACGGTCTCGATATCGTCAGGCAGATAATAAAGCATGTCGTAATTGATCCTCGTCGCTATCATTCCGATAATCGACGGAATCAAAAGAATAAGCGATACCAAAAATATCGCTTTTCTGTGCTTCACTACTTTAGAACCGAAATCCATTATTTATCCCTTTCTCCTCAGTTTTCAACCATAGGTATGGTAAGCCTAAGCGCAGTCGACTTGAATGGGCAGTTTGAAAAGCCTGTCGCATTTTTGGGCAAATTCGCAAAATTGTCTGACTTTCGCATGCAAATGGGTTAGAATTGTCTGAGGAGGATTAGTTATGTCGAACAGTAAGATTACAGCGCGCGCCATACAGGATGCTTTTCTCGCGGAGCTGAACGATAGGCCGCTTTCGAAGATCAGTGTTAAGGATATTTCGGACAGATGCGGCATCAACCGCAACACCTTTTATTATCATTATGATAATGTGCCTGATTTGCTTGAGAAATTATGTCAGGGCGAACTCGATAACATCGTGGCTCAGTATCCGAGTTTCAGCTCTGTCGAAGAGTGCCTCGGAGCCGCCATGCGGCTTGCCAACGAACATAAGAAAGCCATCCATCATATCTACTACTCCGCAAGCCGCGAGACTTATATTTCTTCGCTTTGGAGAATCTGCGATTATGTAATCTCCAAATATGCCGACACCGCATTTCCCGACATCCCGATTTCGGACAAGGACAGGGAGCTCTTTATCAGATATCACAAATGCGCATGCTTCGGTCTCATAGTGGACTGGATAGGTTCGGGCATGGATGATTCGTATGCGGAAGGGATCTCCAGAATTTTTGAACTAAAAAAAGGAAGCGAGGATCTCATAATCAAGAACGCCATCGCTTCCTACTGATCATCTGCCTATTTCAGGGTGATTTTCATGTATTTTTTCTTGCCTTTTTGGAGGACGAGTTCGCCGTTTTCGAAGTCGGCCTCGGTGACCGCATATCTCTTGTCGGTGATCTGAGTGCCGTTGATGCGGGCACCACCGCCCTGGATGGTGCGGTAGGCTTCGCTCGTCGAAGGCTCGAGGCCGACTTCCTTTCCGTGAACGAGCTTGGTGACCTCGAAAGCGAGTATCTCCTTGGCTTTGTTGATCTCTGCACCCTCGAGAGCCGACAGTCTGTTAACCTCATCCATCGGGAGGAAGGTCAGCATGCGGAGGCACTTGTTTACATCAGCATCCGCGACATTTCTCCAGTACTGAAAGAAGTCATATACGGAGCACTTGCTCTCGTCGAGCCAGAGCGCACCTTTCTGAGTCTTACCCATCTTGATGCTTTCGCTTGTGGTCAGAAGCGCGACGGTCAGGCCGTATACTTCCTTACCGCAGGTCTTCCTGGTCAGGTCCACGCCGGCGATAATATTGGACCACTGGTCATTGCCTCCGAACTGAGCCTTGAGATCGAAGTCGCGCGCCATAACCATGAAGTCATATGCCTGTATACCGATCCAGCAGTCCATCACCTTCAACTGCCTCAAACGGCACATTGCATCTGAACTCTGTGATATCCTCTCGCCCTTTGCTCATGGCGTGCTGCTCGCGCCCCTCTCTCCCCTCACACACCCCTCTCTCCAATTCTCCTTTCTTGGTTAGAGATCTCGTTACATGATCATGGCGAGAGCCTATGCGCGGAGTTCCTGAAACAAAGTGTTTTCAACGGTTTGAAGTTGGATTGATTTCTCTTCACCAAGATCGATTCGAGTTCCGGGCCGAGACTGTCGGCCGGAAATCGGTCGATAAAAAAAGACCTTAGGAGAGAAAGGTACTCTCTCCTAAAGTCTTAGGTTATTGACTGATTTATGGCTTAGGTAGGATATTGTTTTTTGCCTTTTAGCCGCTAATCAATGTTGCCTCGTGACATCTCTTCTCTATTCGAATTCTTCAAGGGTTTCCATGATAACGGGTTCAAATGCGATTAATATAGGCTTTCTAAGCCTCCTCAGCAACTTATTTCGCCTTGTTCATAGGGTTTTGAAAGCTTTTAGTATCAAATTAGTATCACTCCATATATCAATTTGTTGAACAATTTCTATCCCTGAATTCCAATCTCTTCAACAATCGCTATTTTGAAGCAATTATCATATATGCTGATTGCTGTGCTTTGCATTACGGAATCTCCTGCTGCAGATCAAGTCATGTAAATAATTCTTTTCACTTTAACTACGTTTAAGGAAGTAACGTTACACTATACTTGTCAAACGAAATAGACAAAACTTTTCTTCATAATAAACCTTCCATATAAATACCTAAAATACCAATGACAATAACAGCTCTGTCAGAGAAACACTCTCGGCAGAGCTGCTGTCATTTTAGTCCCAAAGCCTTTGTTATGCCCACGCAGCCATTATACCTGCGAATACTACTGATACTACTGATACCGAAACCATTCCTGCGATAATCATCTTAGGTACGAGATGTTTCTTGAGCATTTCGACTTCTTCTTCGCTTTCACCAACAGCGTTGGCAACTTCTGTAGGAACTATGAGTGTTCCCGGGAATCCGAAAAGTGCAGTTACGCCAAGTACAAATGACATGTACCAACTCTCTCCAAGAAGCTTTCCAACAAGGATACTTGGTCCTACGTTGCTAAAGGTTCCCTGATTGCCAAACTTCTCCTGAATAAACGGAAGAGCAAAACTTATATCTTTCATCTGCTGTCAGCTTGTTATATCTATCAGCAACAGGTTTGAGCACACTGGTCATCCGGCCCATTGCTTTTGAATCCTGTTTGTTATAGCTGAAGTATTCAGCAGCAAAAGCATCGATATCAGCATCGGAGTATACTGAGTATCCGCGCAAATCATGCTGCACCTGATAGAGCAGATCAGTGTTGACTTCACTTTCCAGCATTGTTTCCTGATAAAATGGCTGGAAAGCTTCCTGAATGTCCTCCTGCTTATTTATAAAGTCCAGTACAAAGGTATCCGTTTTGCCTGGGTAAGTTCTGTTCAGACGTGACAATGTCTGGACTGCTTTGACACCCTTGAGTTTCTTGTCCACTATCATGGTATGAAGCAGCGGCTCATCAAATCCCGTCTGATACTTCTCAGCCACCACAAGGACATTGAAGTTTTCATGGAATTCAGTCTTTGTCTGGGATTCTCCAATATGGCTGCCATCTTTGCGGACGTTCAGCTTCGGTTCTGTATATTCTTCTCCTCCGTCATTTACAGAGCCCGAGAATGCAACCAGAAGGTCGATATCCTTATATCCCTTCTCCTCAATATATCGTTTGCATTCCTTAAAATATCGAACTGCTGCAAGACGGGATGACGTAATGACCATCATTTTCCCTCTGCCGCCTATCTTGAATCGGGTTGTTTCCATATAGGTTTCAACGATGATCTGTGCTTTCTGGCTGATGTTATAAGGATGTAGTTCTTCGAACTTTCTGATGACCTTTGCCGCTCTGCTGCTTGGAACATCAGGATTGTCTTCAATCGTCTTGGCGATCCTAAAGCAAGTGTCATAGGTCATGTAGTTCTGAAGAACATCCAGAATGAAGCCTTCTTCAATGGCCTGTCTCATGCTGTAGATATGGAACGGATGGAAGCTACCATCCGGATATTCAGTTCCAAACATCTCCAAAGTCGTTCCCTTCGGAGTCGCTGTAAAAGCAAAGAATGAAAGGTTCTTATGCCTGCCGTGAGTGATCATCTCCTGAACAAGCTTATCAGTAGGATCGATATCTTCTTCGGCCTTGCCTTCGATTTCAGCATATTCTCTGAGGGCATCCTCTGTATCCGCGAGAGCTGCCTTGAGTTTCATGGCAGATGTTCCAGTCTGAGATGAATGCGCCTCGTCAACGATGACAGCATAATTTCTGCCCTTAGCCTCATCTACTTCCTGATAGATGACTGGGAACTTCTGCAGCGTCGTTACGATGATGCGCACGCCAGCATTGAGGGCATCTCTGAGGTGGCCACTATTCTTATCCTCACCTATTGTCTCGACTGCTCCGAGCGTATGATCAAATCCGGAAATCGTCTCCTGCAGCTGAGCATCCAACACGGTTCTGTCGGTGACAACTACGACGCTGGAGAAGATAGGATTATTGTCTTTATCATGCAAGGATGCCAGGCGATACGCTGTCCAAGCAATAGAATTGGACTTCCCGGATCCGGCTGAATGCTGGATTAGGTAATTATGTCCTGCTCCGTTTTCGGATACATGCGCTATCATCTTCCGTACTACGTCTAGCTGATGATAACGAGGGAATATCAGAGTCTTCTTTCTGATGATCTTCTCTGTTCTATCAGGCAGCAGTTTCTTTTCTTCGACTATCTGCAGATGTATGAACTTCTGCAGAATATCCATCATGCTGTCTTTCCGGAACACTTCTTCCCAGAGGTATGCCGTCGGATAACCATTCGGATTAGGCGGGTTTCCTGCCCCACCATCATGGCCAGCACCGTTGCTGCCTTGATTGAACGGTAGGAAATAAGTATCCTTTCCAGCAAGCTTGGTAGTCATCCACACTTCGGTATGATCTACTGCAAAGTAGCCGAGGATACGCTTGTTGAATTGGAAGCAGATCTCCCGTGGATCACGGTCATACATCCACTGTTTCTTAGCATTGTCTACGGTCTGACCTGTATACTGATTTTTCAGTTCGAAAGCAAATACCGGAATACCATTAAGCGCAATAACCAAATCGACGCTCTTCTTGCTGTCGGCACTGTAATACCACTGGCGATAGCAGGCTGCATTATTCTTGGCATATAGTGCTACCGCAGTCTGATTCAGTGATGACTCAGGCTTGAAGTAGCATACTCTGAACTTGATACCGCGATGTTTGAAGCCATGACGGAGAACTGAAACAAGGCCATACATATCACAAGCATTGTTGAATGCCACGCAAAACTTTCGTATGGTATCGATCTTGTTTGCGTTCTCGAAGCGCGCCCACTCCTTTGGCTGAGTTCTCTGAACAAAATCGATCAGCGAATTAATATAAAGTCCAATCTTTGGATCATAACTATCATCGCCCTTGTTATAGCCGCCAGCAGGAGATATCAAAGCTGCTTCGATATCTGTTTCAAAGCGTTTCTCTTTTGTGTCATCTATAGACATATTAGCCTCCTATGCCAAAAAGTTTGAAGAGCAGAAGCTCGACAAGTCCACCAAGAATTGCCCCGATAATGAGCATCATAATGTCATCAGTAATTGTCTCGGCATCCGGAATAGATGTTGCCTCTATCCATTGAGGCATTGTGAGCTTCATGCAATCAATTACGAGAACTTCCTGTTCAGATACATCAAGTACCCTATATATCTTGTCTTGATTCTTTATTAGTTCATTTTTCTTCATCGACAACAATCCCCCAATCTGTTACACCTCTCCCGTTCCAATAATCTTTTGACAGATCCAGTAGTCTTGACATTTTTGGTCTTGTGATGTTCTTCCTCCAAAGGCATTCACGAACCATAATCTCACCATCAACCTTTACACAGACAAAATCGGTTGTGTACCGTTCCAGTTCATCACCTTCATCTACTTCAAACGGCACGTTACACCTGAACTCGCTTATATCCTCCCTCTTCTGAAGCAGTTTTGCGTAGGCAGTCTGTACAGCATCGTATGTTTTGCAGACCTCCGGACACTTGATGAAATGATTTTTCTCGCATCGATCCTTGATTTTTCTGTTCTTCATCGCTTCCTCCTCTTTTCCGGATTATCTCCCGGATTTTGATTTGATTTCCCGGATTTTGTTCCGGATTTTCAATATCCGGCCGGATTTTGAAAATAATCCGGGTTATCAAAATAATGAGATAACTTGACAAACCATTGAAATCACTGCATCAGAGCCACACTCAGATACTGTTCCCGGATTTTGTTCTGGAAATCATACTATGTCCTTGTGTAACGCTCTCTATCCTGTGATGTAACTTTTGTTATCGTCTCTTAACAAGAATTTGGTACATCTTTCACGTACCGATATTTCTTACTAAACTTCTGTGTACCTAACCCATTATTTCTAACGGTATATACCGTTAGAAATAAAACGCGCGCGTCGCACAGAAGCTCTGAAACGAAGTAATTCCAATGGTTTGATGTTGGAAGCATATCTCTTCACGGGTCCTTTTATGAGTCTCGGGGCGAGACTACGTGGCAGAAATCGGCCAAGAAAAAAAGGACTTGGGGAGAGAGAAAGTACTCTCTCCAAAAGTCCTTGGTTTGTTGGCTAATTTATGCCTTTGGGACGATATTAATTATTGCCCCTTACGCTATTAAACACTGCCTCGTATCAGTTTTGCACTATTCGAACTCTATTGTGCTTACCGGTTTATCCGAGATGTCCCACATTACTCTGTTGACTCCCGGTACTGTAGCGATAATACGGTCTCTCATCCTCTTCAGCATGTCCCAAGGGATCTCCACCGACTCTGCTGTAACGGCATCTACTGTGTTGATTGCCCTGATGATGACCGGCCATCCCATGTATCTCTTTCCGTCCTTGATTCCTGTCGACTGCATGTCAGGAATGACTGCGAAGTACTGCCAAGGAACATTCTCCATCTTGCCGATCTCTTCTCTTACGATGGCGTCTGCCTCTCTGAGAGCCTCGAGTCTGTCTCTTGTGATGGCTCCCGTGCATCTTACGCCGAGTCCCGGGCCAGGGAACGGCTGTCTGTAGACCATGCTGTCAGGAAGTCCGAGAGCTGAGCCGACTACTCTTACTTCGTCCTTGTAAAGCAGCTTTACAGGCTCTACGAGTTCAAACTGAAGGTCTTCAGGAAGTCCGCCGACATTATGATGAGCTTTTACTCCGTCGGATTCGAGAATGTCAGGATAGATGGTTCCCTGTCCGAGGAATGCGATGCCGTCGAGTTTTGCCGCTTCTTCTGCGAACACGTCGATGAACTCCTTGCCGATGATCTTGCGCTTTGTTTCAGGATCGTCCACTCCTGCAAGCTTGTCGAGGAATCTGTCAACAGCGTCAACGTAGATGAGGTTTGCTCCGAGCTCTTCCCTGAACACCTTGATCACCATTTCAGGCTCGCCCTTGCGGAGAAGTCCGTGGTTTACATGAACGCAGACCAGATTGTCGCCGATGGCCTTGATCAGCAGCGCAGCTACTACACTCGAGTCAACGCCTCCGGACAGAGCAAGAAGGACCTTCTTGTCTCCAACCTGTGCCTTGATCTCGGCGAGCTGCTCCTCGATGAATTTGTCAGCGAGTGCACGTGTTGTGATACGTTCCATTGTTTCCGGTCTGATGTCTGCCATTTTTATACCTCCGTGAAACTCAGTTGAGTGATATTTGCTATATTAGCGGCCGCCGCCTGATGTACGGCCGGATACTTCCTTGAGAATTACGTCGTGCGCTCCGCCCTCAACGATGCTGACAGCCGATACGAGAGTCAGCTTGGCGTTCTTGTGGAAATCAGGAATGTTGAGCGCTCCGCAGTTGCACATCGTGGACTTTACCTTTCCGAGCGACATCTGTACATTGTCGTGGAGTGAACCTGCATAAGGTACGTAGGAATCGACGCCCTCTTCGAACTTGAGCTTGGCATCTCCTCCCAGATCGTATCTCTGCCAGTTGCGGGCTCTTGCCGAACCTTCGCCCCAGTACTCCTTGACATAGCTTCCGTTGAGCATGAGCTTTGCGGAAGGCGATTCATCGAATCTGGCGAAGTATCTGCCGAGCATGATGAAGTCCGCTCCCATTGCCAGTGCCAGTGTCATGTGGTAATCATACACGATTCCGCCGTCAGAGCAGATAGGCACATATACACCAGTTTTCTTGAAATACTCGTCTCTTGCCTGAGCGACCTCAATGACTGCAGAAGCCTGTCCGCGTCCGATGCCCTTCTGCTCACGTGTGATGCAGATGGAACCGCCGCCTATTCCTACCTTTACGAAGTCCGCGCCGCAGTCTGCGAGGAAATTGAATCCGTCAGCGTCAACGACATTTCCGGCTCCTACCTTTACTGTATCTCCGTAGTTGTCTCTGATCCACTTAAGGGTCACTGCCTGCCATTCAGAGTAACCCTCGGACGAATCGATCGTGAGAACATCAACGCCTGCCTTAAGAAGCGCCGGTACTCTTTCCTTGTAATCTCTTGTATTGATGCCTGCGCCGACGATGTATCTCTTGTCAGCATCAAGGAGTTCCAGCGGATGCTCCTTATGCGAATCGTAATCCTTGCGGAATACGAATGAAGTCAGCCTCTGATTATCGTCAATTATTGGCAGCTGGTTGACCTTGTTGTCCCAGATGAGGTCGTTCGCCTCGGAGAGAGTGATTCCCTCGTGGCCATAGACCATCTTGTCGAACGGCGTCATGAACTCGGATACCTCCGTATCGCGGCTCATGCGTGAGATCCTGTAGTCCTTGCTCGTAACGATACCGAGGAGCTTTCCGTCAGCAGTGCCATCTTCAGTGATGGCTATGGTGGAATGTCCCTTTTCAGCCTTGAGGTCGAGTACATCCTGAAGTGTTGCATCAGGTTTCAGGTTGGAATCGCTCGGAACGAAACCCGCCTTGTAGCTCTTGGCCTTTTTGACCATCGCAGCCTGGCTCTCTATGGACTGTGAGCCGAAGATGAACGAGATGCCGCCTTCCTTTGCAAGAGCTACGGCCATGTTGTTGTCGGAGACAGCCTGCATGACAGCGGATGTCAGCGGAATGTTCATGGACAGAGCAGGCTCCTCGCCCTTTCTGAATCTGACTACCGGAGTCTTAAGTGATACGTTCTCCGGTCTTGCCTCCATTCCGGAATATCCCGGAATTAGAAGATATTCATTAAAAGTTCTTGATGGTTCCCTGAGGACAGTTGCCATATTTCACCTCTTTTTTTATATTTTATGCGCTATTTTTTGTGATAACAGCCGATTGTCAACCGTTAGAAGCATTTAACTTTTCGGCATTTTTGTGCTGTTTCACCTAATATAGCACTATAAAATGGCAAAATAAAGCGATTTTCAGATGTTAGAAAGGACTAATTTACAAAAACCGGCAGTTCTTGTTATACAAAGACCGCTGATGTACAATAGGCGTTGACTGAAAGCGAGGTTTAAGTGGAAGAAGAACGTTCTGAAAACAGAATAGACCTGTTGAAAGGAAACATTGCCGGCGCACTGTTCTGGCTTTCCCTCCCTATCATGGGGACGCAGTTCATAGAGATGGCATACAATCTTTTTGACACTATGTGGGTTGGTCAGTTAGGCAATCAGGCCGTGACTGCAGTCGGAGTCGCGGGCTCTTTTATGTGGCTTGGTTCGGGTATCGCCATGATACCTCAGATCGGCGGTCAGGTGATGACCGGTCAGTCCATCGGAGAAGGCAGCATGATGAAGGCACGGCGCTTTGCCCGGACAGCGATCCAGCTTATGCTGCTTATCATGATAGCCTATTCAGCTGTCTGTATCCTTTTCAGGCATCAGCTCATATCTTTTTTCCGTCTGCACGACCCGGATACCGCAGCTTTTGCCGCATCCTATCTGTCGATAGTTTCTTTAGGCCACATAGTGATGGGTTTCAACTACGTAATGCAGGGAGTACTCACTGCAGCCGGCGACAGCAAGACTCCTTTTAAATACAACGCGTCCGGAGCAATACTGAACATAGTTCTTGACCCCGTCCTGATATTCGGTGTCGGGCCATTCCCAGAGCTTGGTGTAAACGGAGCTGCTATTGCTACCGTTTTTTCTGAATTCGTTGTGACGGTACTGTTTGCCCGCTTTATCAGGGCTGATAATTACCTTTTCGAGGACTTCAGTCTGTTCGGCAGATTTGAGCGTAAGGAAGCAGCGCGCATAGTAAAGTTAGGAGCGCCGCCAGCCATATTCAATATTGGCTATGCGTTCATCTCAATGGTCATCTCAAGGATCATCGTCACCTTCGGCGATGCCGCAGTCGCGATCCAGAGGATAGGCGGTCAGATAGAATCCGTCACCTGGATGACCTGTGAAGGTTTCTCATATTCAATGAATGCATTCACGTCCCAGAATTATGGTGCTGAAAACTATGACAGGGTCAGGAAGGGATTCAGAACAGGGACCGCCATGGTTACCGTATACGGCGTCCTTGCAACAGCCCTGCTGGTACTCGGCGCCGCCCCTATATTCGGCATATTCATACACGAACCTGATGTCATTGCAGGCGGAGCCGGCTACCTGAGGATCGTAGGTCTTTCGCAGCTTTTCATGGGTTATGAGCTCGCGACATCCGGCGCGTTCAACGGTCTCGGTCAGACCAGGCTGCCCGCTGCCGTCGGACTCATCCTCACAGTTGCAAGGATCCCGATGTGCTACATTCTCATGCCTGTGCTTGGCATAAACGGAGTATGGTGGGCAATATCCCTTTCGAGCATACTCAAAGGCACCCTCCTGAACATCCTGTTCATCTACAGACTGAAAAAGCTTAAATAGAAATAAAAAAGGAAGGCTCCCCTTAAAGGGAGCCTTCTTTATTTTATTTCAATTACATCATGCCCATTCCGGCGCCGCCCTGTGGCATCGGTGGTTCAGGTTCCTTGATCTGTGTGATGCCTGCCTCTGTAGTGAGCAGCATGCTTGCTACTGAAGCCGCATTCTGCAGTGCGGATCTTGTTACCTTAACCGGGTCTACGATTCCGGCTGCGATCATGTCTTCGTACTTCTCGTTTGCAGCATTGAATCCGACGTTGCCTTCTGCCTTCTTGACTTCTGCAACTACGACTGCTCCGTCGAATCCTGCGTTCTCTGCGATCTGTCTTACAGGCTCCTCGAGAGCTCTCTCTACGATCTTAGCTCCTGTCTTGACATCGCCTTCCTGCTTGTCAGCGTATTCCTTAACAGCTGCAATAGCTCTGATGAGGGATACTCCGCCGCCTGCAACGATTCCTTCCTCAACAGCTGCCTTTGTAGCGTTGAGTGCGTCTTCGAGTCTGAGCTTCTTTTCCTTGAGTTCTGTCTCGGAAGCAGCTCCTGCGTTGATGACTGCTACGCCGCCGCTCAGCTTGGCGAGTCTCTCCTGCAGCTTCTCTCTGTCGAAGTCAGATGTTGTCTCCTCGATGGAAGCCTTGATCTGAGCTACTCTTGCTGCGAGCTCTTCCTTGCTGCCTGCGCCGCCTACGATAACTGTATTGTCCTTGTTGACCTTGACAGTCTCTGCCTGACCGAGCATGTCGATCGTAGCTTCCTTAAGCTCATAACCGAGCTCCTCGGAAATAACTACGCCGCCTGTCAGAACAGCGATATCTTCCATCATGGCCTTACGTCTGTCACCGAATCCAGGTGCCTTGACAGCTACTACGTCGAGTGTTCCTCTCAGCTTGTTGAGTACGAGTGTAGCGAGTGCCTCGCCGTCTACGTCCTCAGCTACGATCAGAAGGCTTCTTCCTGCCTTCATGATGCCCTCGAGCAGCGGAATGATGTCCTGGATATTGCTGAGCTTCTTATCCGTGAGGAGGATGAAAGGCTTGTTCATGACTGCTTCCATCTTCTCGTTGTTTGCCATGTAAGGTGACAGATATCCTCTGTCGAACTGCATTCCCTCAACTACGTCGAGCGAAGTGCCGAGTGTCTTTGACTCTTCTACTGTGATGACGCCGTCCTTGCCGACCTTCTCCATTGCTTCTGCGATGAGTTCGCCGATCTCTGTGTCGTTAGCGGATACGGAAGCTACCTGAGCGATGGCAGCCTTGTCATCTACCGGCTTTGCGGCAGCCTTGAGATTCTCAACTGCAGCACCGACAGCACCGGCGATACCCTTCTTGAGTATCATCGGATTTGCTCCGGCTGTTACGTTCTTGAATCCTTCTCTGACGATGCTCTGTGTGAGCAGTGTAGCAGTTGTTGTTCCGTCGCCGGCAACGTCGTTTGTCTTTGTTGCGACTTCCTTTACGAGCTGTGCTCCCATGTTCTCGACCTGGTCCTCGAGCTCGATCTCTCTTGCGATCGTAACACCGTCATTTGTGATCAGCGGTGATCCGTAAGATCTTTCGATCAGTACGTTTCTTCCCTTAGGTCCGAGCGTGATCTTTACTGTATTTGCGAGTTTGTCAACTCCGGCCAGAAGGCTCCTTCTGGAGTCCTCGCCGTAATAAAGTTCCTTAGCCATTAGTGATTCCTCCTTCTATATGTACCTGCTTCCTATTTTTCTATGGTAGCAAGGATGTCTTTCTGATTGATGATGGTATATTCAACGCCCTTGTACTTGAGGTCGTTTCCGCCGTATCTGCTGAAAATGACGATATCGCCAACCTTGAGCAGCATAGGTTCTTCTTCTGTTCCAGGGCCGACAGCCAGGACTTCAGCCTGCTGAGGCTTTTCCTTTGCGCTTCCGGACAGCAGCAGTCCTGCTTCCGTTCTTTCTTCGGCTTCCATTTTCTTGATAACTACTCTTGCTCCGAGTGGTCTGATTCCAATGCTCATTTCATGCCTCCTGATCAGTTATATTGTTAGCACTCTGAATGTTTGAGTGCCAAATTCCAAAACATATTGTACTCACCCCGGCCCTAAGTGTCAACACTTCAGGATGAAGAATTCTTCACTTTTGTGCGCGCGATCTGTCTCTGTAGTAATAGAACAGATACTGCTGCGCGTATCCCGCCAGATCACCGTACTTTTCTGCGGCAAACTCCTGCATTCCCTTCACGTCCTTAAGGTCGAAACCGTACATGTCGTTCATGATCTGTTTCACCCATGTGTCGACCGGAAAGGCCGCAGTATCTCTGAGTCCGAACAGCATGATGCAATTTGCGACTTTAGGTCCTATGCCGTGAAATGCCAGCAGCTTCTCGCGTGTTTCCGGGCAGCCCTCTTTCAGATATCTCTCCGCGCTTGCCTTTATATACTCGCATCTGTAGCCCAGCCTGAGATCCGCCAGGTCGCATACATCAGCGTCAGCCAGGGCTTCAGGAGACGGGAACGCACAGAGCCCGGACCCTTCTATCGGCTCGCCGTACGCATTGCAGAGCGACTCGATGTTCCTGCGTATGCGCGGGATGTTATTGTTCTGGGATATGATGAACGAAATGATCGTCTCAAACGGATCCTGATTGAGTATGCGTATGCCATGGCCGTATTCGGTCGCCGGCTTTATCAGCGGTTCGGAATCCGTCAGCTGCCTCTTTATGGCGCCGTAGTCCGTATCCAAGTCGAAATAACGCCTCCAGAAGGCCTCATCTCCTCCTGTCGCCTCAATATCCAGGCAGTCCCCATCCAGCCTTACACGGGCAGCAAAAGAGCCTGCGGCTCCGGTATACGCGTCCGGGCCGTCAGGCACCCATCTGAAGCACTGACCGCACTCAAATATATGCGTGAGATCTGTATCTTTTATGTTTTTAAAAATCATTCGCTTTCCTTTTCATCAGTGGAGTTTTCTTGAGAGCATCTCTTCTCTGTCTCTTACGATGTCCCTGATCCTTACGTTGACGCTGTCTATGGTAAACGCCGTCATGTTCACAAGAGCGCCGTAGACATCCTGCTGCAGGTCCATGCACTTGTCTATCGATTCGGGGTCTCTGACCGCCATTACGTCTATTGTCACGGACATGTTCGTCTGTTTGCCGTTGTTCATCCTGTCGACCACCACCAGATGCGACTCATACTCTTCTGCCGCGATCTTGATGATGTCTCTTATGACCTGCTCGCTTATGGTAAAACTGCCGAAGTAACTGAATGTAGGCCTTACCACGGTGCGGTCATTAGGACCGTCCTCGACCGGCTTCGGATCCTCATCAATGCTCACCGCATTTCCGCGCGCCTTGTGGATGAACTGCTTGATCGGGTCCATGAAGTAGCCCGCGAAGTCACGTCTCAGCTGACCTACCGGAGCCGGTATGACATGTTCACCCTCCTCGATGCGGTAATGAGCGGCAAGCTTCCGCTGCTCTTCCGTGGTCACGTCCTCGATGTATATGCGCTCTTCAGGGAGCGGCAGCCCCAGCTGCTCGGCTACTATGTCAGTCATCCTGTCCGAAGTGCCGATTATCATGAGCGCCTGCGGGTCATAACTTGCGATAGCTTCCTTCACCTCTTCCCTGTGATCCTCATAGTTGAAGAGAGCGGTCCTCATGGCAGCTGCCTTTGACGCGCATTTCTTTGCCGAGCTGCCGGCAACTATCTGGCCCTTATAAATGAGCAGGCCATCGTCGATAATGGCATCAAAACCGCGCCGCTGCGCAAGCGCAGTAGCCTGAAAGCTCTTGCCTGTTCCGCTTTTTCCCGTGAATGAAACTACCTTCATATCCTTGCAACTACTAATTCCCACCGATTTGGTAGGATTGTATTTATTTGTTTTTTTGATATTTACATCCTCAACCTTGGGTGTTATACTCAAGGCGTAGTAGATATTGACATACTAAGGAGGTAATACTATGGCTTATAAGATTACAGAAGACTGCATCGGTTGCGGAGTTTGCGCTGGTAACTGCCCTGTTGAGGCTATTACAGAGGGTACACCTTACGTTATCGATGAGAGCGCTTGCATCGACTGCGGAGCTTGCGCTGCTAACTGCCCTGTAGGAGCACCTGTAGAGGCATAATCGATCATCAATAATGATCAAAATCCCGTAGCGGTGGCTACGGGATTTTTATTTGTCCGGATCTGTCAGCCGTCACTCCCTGCCTTCACTCATGCTCTTGATCATGAACGACAGAGCGTGGAGGCTGTCTGAAAGATGCACTGACTCAAGTGCGATACCCTCAGGTATCTCGAGATCGATCGGCGCGAAGTTCCAAATGCCTTTTACGCCGCCCGAAACCAGTGCATCCGCCACTTTCTGCGCATTCTCTCTGTTGACGCAGATGATGCCGATGTCGATCTTTTCTCTTTTGCAGTATTCCTCAAGATCGGCGCTGTCCAAAACCTCAACATCGTTGATAACGTTACCGACGATCTTAGGGTTCGCGTCAAACAGACCGATGATGTTGAATCCGATCTTGTAATAGTAGGTGTAATTGGTAATGGCCTGTCCCAGATTACCTACTCCTACTACTACCGTCTTGTATTCTCTGTCAAGCCCGAGGATCTTGTTGATCTCTTTGTATAATCTGTCGACCTCGTAGCCATATCCCTGCTGACCGAATTCACCGAAGGTGTTAAGGTCCTGTCTTATCTGAGACGCAGTGTAGCCTATCATCTCACTGAGTTCATTTGAGGATACCTTTTTGATGCCTTTTGTCTGAAGATATCCAAGATACCTTCTGTAGCGAGGGAGCCGGCGGATGATCGCGTTTGATACTTTCATCTTGCCCATTGCACACCTCAGTTATTATTTGTTAGCCTCTACGTATTTAACGATATCGCCGACCTTTGTGAAATTCTCTGCAACATCATCAGGGATCTCGATACCGTATTCTTCCTCTACTCCGAGGATGATCTCAACAGCGTCAAGCGAGTCTGCTTCAAGATCTTTCATGAAGTCTGTGTCCATTGTGACCATCGAAGGATCAACGTCGAGCTGTTCGCATATAAGAGCCTGGATCTTGTCAAATGTCATTTCTTTTCTCCTTTGTATTGATAATTCCTATTTGTGCTAAATTGATTATAGACTACGCCAGTTAACGATTTCAATGATTTGCGTAGAATTTTTAACAAAATTGTTCAAGTTTTTCACAAAGATTTGCTACTGAAGCTCCATCCACTCATCGTAAAGAGCCGTGACTTCCTCCTCCAGAGCAGCCATTTCCGAGGCCTTCCGGTGCATCCATGCGGGATCTGCAGAATTCTCCGGAAGAGACATTTCATCCTGGATATCAGCTATTTCTGCCTCTATCTCGTGTATCCTGTTCTCAACGCTTTCCGCCCTTCTCTGCCTGCGCCGCTCCTCCGCTTCGCTTTGCTTCTTTGCCTTGCGCTCAGCCTCTGAGTCCTTCACGAGTTTTCTCGTGAGCTCGAGTTCATTAATGCCTCCGGACGCGGAGGTGCCGGCTGCTTCCGGTGCCTGGCGGCCGGCCGATATTCCGGATTTTTCGAGGTAGTAATCAAACTTTCCCTTATATTCCACCAGGCCGTGCTCTGTGAGCTCTAGTATCCTGTCAGGAATGGTGTTCAGCAGATATCTGTCGTGAGAAACTATGAGGAGCGTGCCCTCGAACTCCATCAGAGCCTCTTCAACTATCTCCTTGGACTCGATGTCCAGGTGGTTGGTAGGCTCATCAAGTATGAGTGTGTTGGCGCCTGAGAGCATAAGCTTCAGCAGCGACAGCTTGGCCTTCTCTCCACCTGACAGATCCCTTACCTGTTTGAACACGTCGTCGCCGGTGAAGAGGAACCGTCCGAGCAGGGAGCGCATCTCTGTGTCCGTGTATAGATGATAGGCATTCTTCATCTCTCCAAGGACCGTCTCATTCTCATCCAGCAGCAGCTGACCCTGATCATAATATCCGAAGTTTACGTTGTAACCTATCCTGAGATAGCCGTCATCAGGCTTCTCAAGGCCCATGAGGATCTTCAGCAGGGTCGTCTTTCCGATGCCGTTGTCGCCTATTATGCAGACCCTTTCACCTTTTCTTATGAGCAGTCCCGCGTGGTCGAACAGTTTCCTTGCGCCGAAGCTCTTTGACAGGTCTTCGGCCTCGATCACCTCTCCGCCGCTTTTGAAATCCGCCTCAAAGCTGAGTTTCATCCTGTTCTGCTTCAGTTTAGGTTTCTCCCTGATCTCCATCATGGCCAGGCGTTTCTCGCGCGAAGCAGCGCGCTTGGCAAGGTGCTCGGTGCCGTGCTGTCTGAAGCGGCGGATCATGTCCTCCTGCCTTGCGATCTCGGCCTGCTGCTTTTCATACTCGCGGCGCATTGCCTCGAGGCGCTCCTCGCGCTTCACAAGGAATGCCGAATAATTGCCCGTATATGCTTCGAGGGTCCCGCCTCCCATGTCGAATATCCTGTTCGTTATGCGGTCGAGGAAGTATCTGTCGTGGGAGACTACAATGATGGTTCCCCTGTAGTTATCCAGATAAGCCTCGAGCCACTCGAGCATGTGAAGGTCGAGATGGTTGGTAGGCTCGTCGAGCATCAGTACATCCGGCTTGCTTAGGAGAAGGCAGCTGAGCGCCAGCCTTGTCCTTTCACCTCCGGACAGCTTGCTTATCTCTTTGTTCTGGGCCTCTTCATCGAATCCCATGTGAGTGAGCATGGCCCCGAGTTCGCTTTTATATGTGTATCCGCCCTTCTGTTCATACTCATCCATCAGGCGGGTGTATTCTTCCAGATCTCTTTCAAAGCTGCCGCTTTCATGGTCTGAGATCGCCAGCTGGAGACTCTCGAGTTTTTTCTCCATGTCAAAGAGATGCGTGAAGCTCTTCTCCGCCTGCGATCTTACCGTTCCGCTTCCGCCGAACTGGTTCTGCTGACGGAGGTAGCCGATATTGACATCGTTGCGGATATAAAGGCTTCCGGATGTCGCCTCCATGTCTCCGGCGATTATGCTGAGCAGGGTCGTCTTGCCTGTGCCATTGGCTCCGACTATGCCTATGCGGTCGCCCTTTTCCACGCCAAAACAGACATCTTCAAAAATGATGTCTGTCCCGTACGCTTTGCTGATGTCCTTACCCGTGATTATCGGCATTGTTAAAACTCCAGGCCCGGTACCGCGTCAAGTTCGAGGTCGGGCTTTACACCGGATCTGTATGCGTAATATGCGGCAGAAGCTATCATTGCGCCGTTGTCCGTGCACAATACAGGGCTCGGCTTAAGAACATCGATCCCCTTGCTTCCCGCTTTTTCTGTTATAAGAGCTCTGAGCCTTGAGTTGGACGCGACTCCTCCGGCCATCACGATGCGCTTCTGACCGTATTTCTCCGCGGCCATGACCGCCTTGTCTGCGATCACCTCCACTACGGCTTCCTGGAAGCTCGCAGCCACGTTGTTCACGTCTATCTCACGGCCCGCCTGTCTCTCCTGGTTGAGATAATTGAGAGCCTGGGTCTTGAGACCCGAGAAGCTGAAATCAAGGCTGCCCTGCTCAAGATATACGCGCTTGAAGGCTATGCTGTCAGGATCGCCATCCTTTGCCGCCTTATCGATCTTAGGCCCTCCCGGATATCCGAGCCCGATGACTCTGGCTACCTTGTCGAAGGCCTCGCCTGCAGCGTCATCACGCGTTCCGCCAAGCTTCTCACACTTGTTGTAGTCAGGCACATTGACTATCTCGGTATGACCGCCGGACACTATGAGCGCCATGAAAGGCGGCTCCAGTTCCTTATGTTCAAGATAATTCGCTGCTATGTGACCATGCATGTGATTGACGCCTACCAGAGGAATGTCACACGCATACGCCATTGCCTTTGCGGCAGCTACGCCTATCAGAAGAGCGCCTACAAGACCCGGGCCGTATGTTACGCCGATAAGATCGATGTCCTTCGCGCACACTTCCGCGTCATCCAGCGCCTTGCCTATGACATCATTGATACGCTCCAGATGCTTTCTTGAAGCTATCTCGGGAACGACCCCGCCGTACGCTGTATGTATGTCTATCTGAGAGCTTATGACATTGCTCATCACAAAACGGCCGTCAGCTACTACCGAGGCTGCCGTCTCATCACAGCTTGTCTCTATTCCCAGTGTAAGGAATCTTCCGTCTTTCATTATCTTCTGTTACTCTACTTCAACTTCTACTTCGATCTTTCGGAGGTCGAGGTCCATGAGAACGGCATCCTCCCCTCCTTTTGAATAATATCCTTTGCGGCGTCCGACCTCACGGAATCCCAGCTTTTTATAGAGTGACATCGCAGCCTCGTTGCCTCCTCTGACTTCGAGGGTAACGAGAACGCATCCGTCATCTTCCGCCCTGGCGATCATGTGGCGCAGCAGCGCCTCGCCAATGCCCTCTCTTCTGAATTCCGGGGCGATCGCTATGTTGTATACCTGAGCTTCTCCGGCAACTGTTCTGATCTCGCCGTAGCCCGCTTTTTCATCACCGCATTCCGCGACTGCAACATAAACATTTCCTCCCGCAGTCACGTCTTTCGTTATCTCATCGGCGCTCCACGGAGATCCGAACGAATCCCTTTCTATGCGCGCCATGGCAGGTACGTCGTAAAGCTTTGCCTGTCTTATCCTGATTTCTGCCATATGCTCTTCACCTGCCCTATTTTGAAGGTACTCTTATTCTGTCGCTCAGCGTTCCCGCCCTGAGACGCTGCTCCGCCTCAGCAAGACGCATGTATTCAGGCATGAGTTCGTCGTACGTAAGCGTCTTTCCTGCGCGTGCCTTTTTGAGCGCCGTCTTTGCTACTGATTCCGCATGCTGATACCTCAGTTCTTCATCCGCGAATACATACGAGCCCTCAGGCAGTGTTTCCCTGATGATGTCGCCGTACGCGTCGATGCCGTCTCCTGTAAAGAACACAGCAGTGTCCTCATGCTCCGCCATCTTTGTTCTGAGGTCTTCAAGAAGCTCCTCGATCATATACTGTCTTTCTTCCATGACAGGAATGGCTGACACATGTTCAGAGTCCGTCGTGCATACGGCCTCATATACGCCCGCGTAAGTCTGATGCCTTCTGGCATTGATGACCGGCACCACATAAAGCGCTCCGGATGATATGGCTTTGCCGGCGGCTCCGGCTGCCATGGCTTCGAGCGTCGAAACGGCGATGCATGGTATCCTCAGCATCTGTGAGAATATCCTTGCAGTCGTTACGCCGATCCTTATGCCCGTGAATGACCCCGGTCCGGCTGAAGCAGCAACATGCGTAAGCTCATCCTTTGTGATGCCCGCCTCGCGCAGCGCCTCATCGATCAGTGTGATCATGCCTCTGAGATGATTCATCTCTTCGCGTGAAGAGGCACTGAAAACACGTCCGTCATCATCGATGACAGATGCCGATCCGTATTTACCTGTTGTTTCTATTGCGAGTATTTTCATTGTTCTACAGGAATTCAGCTATGCGTTCTCCTTCATTTTCTCCGTACTTCAGACAGACCGCCATGGAATCCTCGGGCAGCACATCGGCTACGATGTCGGCCCACTCTATGACGCAGACGCCGTCTCCGTCGAGCATCTCCTCTGCTCCGATGTCCAGAAGTTCTTCACCGCTTCCGAGCCTGTACACATCAAAATGATACAGGGGCAGCCTTCCGCTCCTGTATTCCTTTACGATGGTAAATGTCGGGCTGTTTATCTCTTCGGAGATCCCCAGTCCCTCAGCGATGTACTTCGTGAGGGCTGTCTTGCCTGTGCCGAGATCACCGATCAGCGCAACGACATCGCCGGGCTCAAGAGCATCTGCTATCTCGAGCCCGAACGCGCGTGTATCGTCTTCAGTATTCAGTTTTCTGATGGACTGACAGATCGTCTTCAAATACTTCTATTCTCCCTGCGGGACCACCGTCTTGCCGCTTCCGTGGAGAAGGCCGGATATCCTCTTGTAAAGCAGGAATGTCAGTATGGAGTTTACTCCGGCTTTTACCAGGTTGAACGGTATGATCACAGTCGGCAGCATTGCCACGACCGCTTCTCTAGGGGCTCCCATATATATAGGTGTCACAATAAGATTCATTGCGCACATGACTATCACAGCCACGATCACTCCGACCGCGAGTGCCTTTATAGCAGTTTTCTTTGTCTTCTGTTTTTTGTACATCATGCCTATTGCTACGGCTACTATTCCGGTAGCGACAAAATGCATGATGAATCCGTAGAAGCCGTCTCCTCCAAGACCGAACGCCTGAAGCAGGCATACTACGAGGGTCACAACCAGCCCTTCAACCGGTCCGAAAGCAAATGCCGTGATGTAGATCGGAACATCAGCAGGATCGTATACCAGGAAAGGTGCAGGCGGCCATGGAACTCTTATCAGCAGAAGAAGCACGAGCGACACCGCCGTCATCATTGCGAGTTTTGCAAGTTTGGCTGTAGACATTTTGTTTTGGTTCATAACATATTCCTCCTTTTCGATATCATGAACTGGTGGAATCTGTCAGGCATTAATAATGGCCTTGAAAAGGTCAAGGCCATTCATCACAAACATGATTGCAATGTTGTTTCTTTCATCCGGACTATACCGTCGGTACCGGAATCTCACCGGTTCGGCCAAAATGGTTCGCGGACTTACGCAGGATGCCCCCTGTGATCACCGCCGGTGTGGACTTTCACCACGCCCTGAAACAGATTAAGTTTGATTTGCCGCTTAGCGGCGCTTATTCGCAGCAGAGCGATTCGACAGCCCTCGCGTAGACACGCGCCATCTTCATGAACGATGCTACGCTGAACTTCTCGTCAGCCTGATGCATGGTGTTCTCGTCTTCCGGGAATGCAGCCCCGTAGGCGAGTATATTATTGAACATCTTGGCGTATGTACCGCCTCCGATGGTCATTGGCTGAGCTTCTGTGTCTCCGGTCTCATCGATGTAGGCCTGCATGAGTTTCACTACCATCGGATGATCCATATCCATGTACAGAGGATACTGCACCATCCTGGTGACTATGCCTACGCGGCTTTCACCCAGAACTGACTCGATACCCGAAAGCACCTGTTCGTCAGTGCAGCTCACCGGATAGCGGATGTTTACCGCTACGCTCGCGATGTCCTCATTAATATTAGCTACTCCGACATTAAAAATCAATGGGCCGGACGGTTTATCTTCAAAATAGCAGCCGATGCGCTCCCCGTGAAGGTCGAATCCGATGTTGTCGTTGTAGAATGCTATGAACTCATTGAGTTCTTCGCTTGCGAAGCTGATCTTTCCCAGAAAGTCCATGAGGATGCTGACCGCATTGAGTCCGAGTTCAGGATGCGCTCCGTGAGCAGCCGCACCGAATGCCTCGACTGTGAGTGCTGATCCCTGCTTCCTGGTTTTGACCTTGTATCCGCTCTCTTCGCAGAAAAGCCTTGCCCTGTCCGCAATGAGGTCATACTGATCCTTACTGCCTGCGATCACCGCCTTGGCATATGCAGGGACCGCATTGTGAGCTGTGCCGCCCTCGAGCTTCGTGAGTCTGAGATCATCCTTGCCCGGCTTTGAAGAGAACTTCCTCGCAAGTTCAAATACAAGAATGCCCATCTCGCCGTTGACAAGCGGAAAGTCCGCGTCAGGCGTGAATCCGAGCGCCGGATGTCCGCAGTGTTCAGTATAGTGCTCAGCGCTTATATGTCCTGTTTCTTCATCAAGGCCGAGAACCAGCCTGACGTTCATTTTAGGCTTCAGGCCTTCATCTTTCAGTGCCTTGAGAGCATAAAGGCATGCAACTACCGGGCCTTTGTCGTCCGATGTGCCCCTGCCGTAAACAAAGCCGTCACCCTTGTCGGTCATTTCAAAAGGGTCTGTCTTCCAGCCGCTGTCAACAGGTACTACATCCAGATGTCCCACTATTCCGAAGTACTCATCGCCGCCGTTTTCCGACTTCCATTCGATGTGACCGGCATAGTTGTCGTCATTATAGGTATCGAAGCCAAGCTCTTTTCCCTTGCTGAGCATGCTGATGAGAGCCTCGTGCACTCCCTGTCCGAAAGGCAGGATCTCTCCGTCTTTCGTTTTTACGGGTGCAGCGTTCACACTCGGCTTTGAGACCGATTCAGCGAGCGCGTCAAGCATTTCATCCTTATATGCGTCAATCCTTTCAAGATATCCCATTTTATTCTCCTTATCAGCTGGCGGAATCTTCAGCCACAATGGTCTCGAGGTCATCGAGTTCTGTTGCTTCCGCTTCACTCTGTGTTACGTATTCAGTTACAGGCTTGCTGTCTTTTATGGTTGACAGCGTTACGGATCTCACAACGTTTCCGTTATCATCGAAAGTGAACAGGCCTGTAGCACACTTGAGTCCGTTGAAGTCGAGCATGGCGTTGAGAATATCCGGTCCTTCGGTCGATTTCGCGTTGTGGAAAGCGTTTATCAGGAGCAGATACGAGTCGTATGCAAGCGCCGCATTGTCTGTAGGTGTGTCGTCCGCACCATATCTGTTGGCGTACTCTATCTGGAACCTCTGAGCTTCTTCCGTATACGTATCGGAGGTGTCGTCATTCTTGGTAAGTACCGATTCGTACGGGAACACCACCTTTATGTCCTTGTGCTTTTCCATCATCGAGATGAACGAAGGGTCTCCCCAGCTTCTGGTCCCAAGGAACGTAACGTTTCCGAGGCCCATTTCTTCAGCCATGGTGAAGAAGACATCCATCTCTTCGGCGCCCATGGATACGAAGCAGACGTCGATGCTCTTTCTGCGGATCTCATTCAGGACGTTCCTGATCTCATCTTCCACAGGACTTATCTCCTGCGTCATCGGAACAGCATAGCTGCGCTTTCCTGCTATCTCGCTGATCTTTTTGTCAAATCCCTGCAGGAGCGCCGATGTGCTGCTGTCGTTTTTGAGACTTACTACTGCGATCTTTCTGGATCCGAGCTCCTTGGCAGCGTATTCCGCAAGACCCTCTCCCATCTGCGATTCTGTCACGCACGCTCTGAAGTAATACGTGCTGTTCTGTGTGATCAGAGGGTTGGTTGCCGCAGGAGTTATCGCAGGTATCTCAGCTTCATCCAGATATTCACCTATCGCAAGCGATGAAGCCTCGCCGGCGGCTCCTATGATCGCTATAGGATGCATCTCAGTGAGCGCCTTGATCGCCGTCTCGGTGCCTGCCACGGTGGACTGGGTATCTACTTTTACCAGGTTGACCTTATAACCGTCCACATTGTTGTAAATGCTGTTGGCAAGCTCTATGCCCTTGATCTCATCCTTTCCCTTGGATGCGTATCTTCCGGTCTGCGGCTCAATGACGCCTATCGTGATGACGGGGTCGGTCTCACTCTGAGGCTTGCTTATAAAGGTTTGCCTGAAGCTGCTCCACGTTGAGCATCCTGACAAAAGTAAAACTGCCATGCCCAGAATGGCCGGGAGCAGCAGTTTTTTTATTGAGATTTTCTTATTGTTTTTAACAGCCAATATTTATGACTTCCTTCATTTCTTCAAGGCTTACGGCATCGTTTGCCCTGCGCCTTACGGCAGTGGCTCCGTGCATGCCTTTTGTATATCTGATTATGTATTTTCTGAATTCCTTAACGCCTGTCGACTCACCCTTGAGTCCGCACAGCATCTCAAGATGTCTGAGCATCATGGATATCCGCTCCTCATCCGACGGACGGGGCGGGATGCCGAGACCTTTGTACGCGGCGTCAAGTTCCCTGAATATCCACGGATTCCCGAGCGCACCGCGCCCGATCATCACCATGTCGCATCCGGTCTCATTCAACATGCTCATGCCGGATGCCGCATCGGTCACATCTCCGCTGGCTATGACGGGGATATTCAGCGCTTTTTTCACATCTTTTATGATCTCTCTGTCGACCACTCCGCTGTAATACTGCTCACGGGTCCTTCCGTGCACACAGACAGCGGACGCGCCGCCTTCCTGGGCCGCGAGTGCCACTTCCACGGCGTTCGGCCGGTCGAAGCCCTTGCGGATCTTCACCGTTACGGGCTTTCCTGCTGCCGAAGCGACAGCCTTTACTATTTCAAATACGAGTCCGGGATCACGCATGAGGGCGGATCCGTCTCCGTTCCTCACCACCTTCGGTACCGGACAGCCCATGTTTATGTCGAGCACTTCATTCCGGAGGTCCCTGAGTTCTCGGGCTGCGTATGCCATGATCTCAGGCTCGCTTCCGAATATCTGTATCGCAGTCGGGCCCGCGCCGTCAGGTATGTAAGTGAGATCGCCGGTCTTGCTCCCGCCGTAATAAAGGCCTTTTGCGCTTACCATCTCCGTATATGTGAGCGCAGCGCCCTGTTCTTCGCAAAGCGTACGCATCACGGCGTCGGTAAAACCCGCCAGGGGCGCAAGGATCCATGGTGAAGCAAGTTCAAGGTTTCCGATCTTTATGCTCATTAATCCTGAAGGACTCTCTTCTTATTGAGTCCCTTGTTTTTCTCGTGCAGCATCTTGAGTCCGTCGATGGTGAGTCTTCTGTCTATGACATCTATGCAGTCTACACCGCTCGAAACCATGGTTGCCATACCTCCGGTGGCTATGACTTTGATCTTTTCAGGATCGCAGCCGGTCTCCTTAGCCATCTCCTGCTTCATTCCTCTTACCATGTGTTCGGTGAAGCCCATGTGGCCGTAGATGAGTCCTGACTGCATCGATTCAGAGGTGTTGCGGCAGATGAACTTTCCCGGAAGTTCAAGGTCTACGTTAGGGAGCTTCGCAGTGTGCTCAAAGAGTGCCGCTGCCTGAGTCTTGATTCCCGGTGCGATCGCTCCTCCGAGGAAGCATCCGTCTGCCGAGACACAGTCGAACGTTGTTGCAGTACCGAAGTCGATGACGATAAGGTCTCCGCCGTATCTCTCATGAGCAGCGACCGAGTTTACCAGACGGTCGGCACCCAGGGCACGGGGATTCTCATATTTGATCTTGATCCCTGTCTTTATGCCCTGTTCCACGACTATAGGAGTCTTGTCGTAGAACTTCAGGCACATGTGCTCGAGCGTAAACAGCAGCGACGGTACGACTGACGCTATGATTATGTCATCGATGTCCTTTTCAGTGATATCGATACGTCTGAACATCGATCCGATTATTGTACCGTACTCGTCAGCGGAACGCTTGTTATCCGTAGCAAGTCTCCAGCTTTCTACCAGTTTATCGCCCTCAAAGACACCGAGTACGATGTTCGTGTTGCCAACATCTATAGCGAGCAGCATATTAACCCTCCTCTTCGAGTCTCTTAAGAGCAAGCGCAAGCGTAAGGCCAGGTATGACCCTGTTTGCAGTCATTTCAGCTCCGAGGATCTCGTTCGCCTTCTTGAGTCTGTACTGTACGGTGTTATTGTGTATCTCGAGGAATTCGGCTGTTCTGCCTGAATTCATTCCTGCATCGAGCACGAAAGTCGAGAGCGTATCAACGAGCATCCTGCCCTTGTTCTGCGAAACTTCGCGTTCAAAAGGCTCCAGAAGATCGAGATACATCTTGCGCTGCATCTGCGATCCGCTCTGCATGTATACGCAGTCGCTCACCATTGAGATCTCGTACTTCGAGAATACTCTCTTATACGGGAACACTTTCTCCATGTATCTGGCGGTCTTGTTGATCATCTTGAAGCCGTCGACGCAGCTCTCAAGTCTCTCAAGTCCTGTCACATGGAAGATCCTCTCGTCCTTCTTGACGGATTTCAGTTCGTCAAACATCTCAAGGCAGGCATTCTTGACTTCTATGCCCTTTTCCTGTCCGCCGTCCGTGTAGACGATTCCGTAGATCTCATTCGAGTCCGTCGTTGTAAGCAGTCCGAAGCCCGCTTTCTTCTTGTATGAAGCCAGTATGTCAAGGAATGTATTGATATACTCGCCGGCATTCCTGATATAGAACGCGCATGTGAACTGCATTCCGCGGAGACCCGATTCATCGAGCAGCGTGTGGCAGAATGAAATGTCGCCGCGAACTGCGGATTTTATGAATTCAGCCCTGGAGTCTCTGTCCGGAGTATACTTCCACATTCCTATCGCGAGCTCTATCGTCTGGGCAAGCTTGCTCATCTCTGCCGAAGAATACTCGTCTTCATTATCCACGATTACGAGGATATACCTGCTGTCCTTGATATTTATGAATCCCCAGTATGTTATGACGCCTTCGATCTCGACACGCGTGAAGCCTGTCATCGAAAACGCATCGAGCTTGCGTGCGGCCTGCACCGCATCCTCGATCTTTACGAGGTGTCTTGTCTCGACAGTGAGTATCGTGTTGTACTCCTCTGTCATCAGGACTACCTGATAGTTGTTATTGAGAGCAGCTTCTCTGAGAGCTGCGGGGAAATTGCTGTGCTTTTCGAAGTTCAGCAGGTGATAGATCGTGTTGTTGAGAATGTTGTCAGTGTAATTCTCACCATAAAGGATCTTGTCGAGCACCTGCTCAATGAGCATGCTGTAAGTGATGCTGCCGTTATCATCAATGACGATGAGCGGAAGTCTTGCTTCCTCTGCGGCTGCGATCACCTCAGGGTCTACCGCTCTGACACCTCTTTCATTTAGGTATACGACGAGAGCGCTTACGCCCTTTGTCCCAAGATCTTTCACTGCCTTTTTCTGTGCCGCTGCATCGTTCCTGCTGGACCAGAAATGCGTTATTACCATCTGGTCTTTGATCCCGTTGCGCTCAACGCCCATATCAAGATCATATTCATCAAGTACCGATACGGATCTGACACGCCTGGTGCATTCTTCCTTGCACGCAAGAACGCGGCTTCCTCTGAACGCATCAAGTTTCAGGCAATCGTTTACATTTATCTTCATAATTCGGTCTCCGGTCTGTCAATCAGATCACTTCTGATCTTTTTCATCTGTTTCGAAGCTTACGACTTCGCGGTCGTCAGGCATCGCTGCGGCATTGAGCTTCTGGAGTTCTTCTCTCATCAGTCTCTTTTCCTCTTCTTCGATGCGTCTGGATTCCTCAGCTTCTTTCTTATTCTTACGGGCGATCTCTTTGTTCTCGCTTTCGATTTCCTGCCTTATAGTCTCAGGATCAGCCTCGCCCGTGAAGAGTCTCTCAAACTGCTCTCCGTCGAGTGTCTCTACGAGCAGCAGCGCCTGAGCAACTCTCTCGAAGGCAGCATCGTTGTCCTGAAGTATCTTCTTTGTGTCAGCATAGCACTGGGTAAGCAGGGCTCTGATCTCGTGATCGACTTCCGAGGCCACTTCTTCAGAGTAATTCTGACGTGTCGAGAAATCCCTTCCGAGGAATACCTCATCGCTCGAGCTGAACGATACAGGACCGAGTTTCTCACTGAATCCGTACTTGGTGATCATCTGACGCGCTATGCCTGTAGCACGCTCGAGGTCGTTGCTGGCTCCCGTCGAGATGTCGTCGAGTTTGAGCTCTTCAGCGACCCTTCCTCCAAGCAGATGCTTTATGTTGTCTATCATGTGACCTTTCGTCTCGAAGAACCTGTCTTCTTCAGGCAGCCACATCGTAAAGCCTCCTGCCATTCCTCTCGGGATGATGGTTATCTGATGCACCGGATCCGAACCAGGTGTGGCACGCATCACGATCGCATGTCCGGCTTCGTGATAAGCTGTAAGCTTCTTCTCCGCGTCTGAGATGACTCTGGACTTTTTCTGAGGTCCGGCCATTACCTTGGTGGTCGCCTCCTCGATCTCGTCCATCCTTATCTTTGTTCCGTTTCTTCTGGCGGTCAGAAGAGCTGCCTCATTTATGAGGTTCTCGATATCTGCCGGCGAGAAGCCCGGTGTCCTCTTTGCGAGGATCTCAGGAGAAACGTCATCGTCAAGCGGCTTGTTCTTCGTATAAAGTCTGAAGATCTCCTCCCTGGCCTTGATGTCAGGCATTCCGATGACGATCTGTCTGTCGAATCTGCCCGGTCTCAGCAGAGCCGGGTCGAGTACGTCAGGCCTGTTTGTAGCAGCCAGGATGATGATGCCGAGGTTTCCGTCGAATCCGTCCATCTCAACGAGGAGCTGGTTAAGGGTCTGCTCTCTTTCATCATTGCCGCCTCCGAGGCCGGCGCCTCTGCGTCTTCCTACTGCGTCTATCTCGTCGATGAACACTATGCAAGGAGCGTTCTTTTTAGCTTCATTAAAGAGGTCTCTTACTCTGGAAGCTCCTACACCTACGAACATCTCAACAAAGTCAGAGCCCGAGATGGTAAAGAACGGCACTCCTGCCTCTCCGGCGGTAGCACGTGAAATGTAAGTCTTTCCGGTACCCGGAGATCCGACGAGCAGAACGCCCTTAGGGATGCGTGCTCCAAGTTTGGTGTATTTGCCCGGGTTGCGCAGGAAGTCCACGATCTCAGAAAGTTCGACCTTCTCCTCTTCAAGTCCGGCAACGTCCTTGAACGTGATCGACTTTGAGTCGCTCTTGTAAAGCCTTGCCCTGTTTTTTCCGAACTGGAAGGCCTGCTTGTTGCCTCCCTGGCTCATCATGAAATAGAACAGGAAGCCCATAGCCACGACCATGAGCAGCGTCGGCAGAATGTTCAGCAGAGTGTATTCGCTCTTAGGCGGTTCACTCTCGAGCTCGATCTTGTGATCCTCGAGCATCGGATTGATGGTCTTCTCTTCAAGCCAGCTGATCTCAAGCAGTGAAGGCGCGTAGGTAACCTCCTGGGTACCGTCCTTCTTTTCACCTGTGAGCTTTCTGTCTGTAATGTTGATAGTCTCGAAATCCCCTTTTTCGAGATGCGTCGCAAACTGTGAAAACTTGACCTCTTTAACGTCGGCACTGCCCGCCATGCCTCTTATCATCATGGACATGCTGAGCACTACTGCAAAGATGATCAGGTATGTTCCTATACTGCGTCCGATATTTCTCAATTCGTATTTTCCTTTCTCTATCTAAAAAGCGGCACTAAAAAAGCCTCTGATTTTGTGTCCCGAGCACAAATTTTATCATATAGTCTCGTCAAGTTCAATCAAAAGAACTCTCTTCGTCGTGTCCGTTATATGAAATTTTGGTGAAAACCTGCCCTTTGTCTTCTCCTGCTCGCCCGCGAAGTATTCGCTAGGGAGCACCCAGAGCACCTCGCTGCCGATGCATGCCATCAGTATGCTGTCTCTTGCAGTCTTCCTTACTTTCGAGTCCACAAGCAGATCCTGTATCTTTTTGCTGCCCTTTTTCATAGGCAGATAGTCGCCCTCGCGCCTCGTGCGGAGTTCTATCTCGCCTATCCTTCCGGGATATTCCTCGTTGAACGCGTCGAAGTCGAATGCCGCATAGGGAACATCCTCATCAGGGATGAAGTCCTTGGCCATGATCACCCTCGGGTAGATGGCTATGCTTTCGTCAGGCTTTATGAGTTCCTCTTCTGCGGAAAAGATTATCCTGTCATATTCCCTGCGAGCTCTTATCCCGTATGGCAGGTCGATCCCTGCAGACGGATGGTCGCTGTATATAAGGCCGGTGATCGCGGACACGTTTTCAAAAGTCGCGCAGTCCTCAAGCCTCAGAAGCTCAAAGATCATGCTGACAATGCGGCTGTTTATCGAAGGCGGGTTGTCCTTTAGCTTTTTGATGTTGAGAACAACCTCTTCCTTTTCTCCGCTGATCTCTACGCTGTCGAAGTAATCGCTCATGGCGATCTCCTTAAGGAGCGCATCGTCCATGTATGCAAGTCCCGCGTAACGCCTCAGATTGTCCTTGATCTTAGGGTTGAAGTTCTTCTCCAGATAAGGGATCAGCTCGTTTCTGATCCTATTGCGCGTATATGTGTTCTCGTCGTTCGACTTGTCGATATTTGGCCTGAGCTTGTTCTCCCTGATATATGCTTCGATGTCAGCGCGCTCAACATTCAGAAGAGGCCGCACTATGAGATAGCCGCCTTCAGACATCCTTACAGAAGGTATACCGGCCAGGCCGTGCGGACCTGTACCGCGGATAAGCCTGAAGAGAACTGTCTCGGCCTGATCGTCCGCATTATGAGCAAGGGCTATGACGATCTTATCTGATGGAACGCCGCTTTCCTCAAGCTCGGCAGCCACCTCATCGAATATCTGGTATCTGATCTGCCTGCCCGCTTCCTCGACGGAAATGCCGAGCTCTCCGGCAACGTCCTTGCACGAAGCTTCATAGATCCTGAGTTCGAGATCCATGCGCTCGCAGATGTCCTCAAGGTGCCGGCTTTCTTCGTAAGCCTCCGGTCTCAGCATGTGATTTACATGCACAGGAACAAGGACCAGATCGTACATGTCCGCAATGCTGCTTAGAGCATGCAGCAGGCACAGTGAATCAGGTCCGCCGGAGACGCCGAGTATGACCGCCGATGCCGGCGGGATGAGGTCGTTGTCTATGATAGTGTCAATAATATGATTTCGTTTCATGATGATCTTATCTGATGCCGAAAAAGCGCCTGCCGTTTTCGGTCAGTATCTTCGCAGCCTCTTCATATTCGAGGCCTTTCAGTAACGCCATGCGGCGCACGATATGTTCTATGTAAGGCGATTTATTCGGTCTGCCGCGTAAAGGCACCGGCGCCATGTACGGCGCGTCTGTCTCTGACATGAGGTATTCGACCGGTACCTGCCTGACTACTTCGGCTGCCTTTTTGCCGTTCTTGAATGTTACCGGCCCTCCGAGCGACATGGTCGCGCCCAGCTTTACGTATTCGAACGCCAGCTCCGGCGAGCCCGAGAAGCAGTGCATCTGTACACGAGGGTCAGGCACTTCCTTTCCGTTGACCACTCTCGGCGGGAACCATGTCTTTCTCTCGTCAGAGAAAGCCCCCTCCTCCTTCAGGATGTCCATGGTCAGCTGATGGGCGTCGCGGGAATGTATCATGATCGGCATCCTAAGCTCATTAGCCAGCCTTATCTGCTTCCTGAAGAGCTCCTGCTGTTCCTCTCTGTCATCTGTGCCGTAATAGAAATCGAGTCCGATCTCTCCGATCGCCACAGCCTTAGGGTGAGCAGCGAGCTTTTTTATTTCCGCTATGTCAGCGTCAGTGTATGTCGACGCGTGATCCGGATGGATCCCCACTGCGGCATAGCACCACGGATAATCATCCGCGTCCTTCAGCGCCTGTACCGCGGAATCAACACAGTCCGCCACGTCAATTATATAGGAAACATCAGAAGCCTCTATTTCAGAAGCCAGTTCGCGTCTTTCCTCTTCTGTATACTTTTCAAAATTCAGATGTGTGTGTGCGTCAAACAGCATTGTATTTCCTGAATAAACCGGAAAAGTGTACAAAAAGTCATTTCTCTGATTTCATGTACACTTTTCTTTGATCTCCGTTTTTAATTATTTTCTGTGTCCCTATGCCCTGGCTGCTCCGCCGAGTGCGTAGAGTTCTTCGAGTTCCTTGTCGATGTCAAGTCTCGGGAAGAGCATGTCGCCCTTGTGAGTTTCGGCGCCTTCCATCTGATAGAACTCGAAAGCGTCTTCCCATACCGCAGGCTTGTCAGCGATTCCGAGCTGATCTCTCATGCGCTCTGATGTGGTGTGCATGAACGGCACGATCAGTATCGAAACGATCCTGAGGACCTCTGCGAGGTTTCTCATTACGGTATCGAGTTCAGCCTTCTTCGACTCATCCTTGGCAAGCACCCAAGGTGTCTTTTCGTCGATGTACTTATTGGCACGTCTTATGAGGACCCATATCTCCTCAAGAGCCATGTTGAACTGGAACTGATCCATCTTCTCAGACACTCTGTCAGCTGTCGAGGTCGCAAGTGCTATGAGTTCGTCATCGATCTCATCTCTTGTTGCTGCCGCAGGAACTGTTCCGCCGCAGTACTTCTTTATCATGCTGACCGTTCTTGAGAGCAGGTTGCCCAGGTCATTTGCCAGGTCGAAGTTCATTCTCTTCAGCATCACCTCATTTGTGAAGATGCCGTCCTGTCCGAATGTGTACTCGCGGAGCAGGAAATATTTGAGGGCGTCGATGCCGTAACGGTCGATCAGCACTACAGGATCGATAACGTCCTGCCCTTTTGCAGCCTTTGACTTTGACACTTTCTCGCCGCCGAGCAGCAGCCATCCGTGTCCCCTTACCTGCTTAGGAATAGGCAGATCAGCGCTCATGAGCATTGCAGGCCATATAAGCGAGTGGAATCTTACGATCTCCTTGCCGACAAGGTGGCAGTCACAAGGCCAGTACTTGTTGAACTTCTCGCAGTCATCCGGTCCGCCGAGAGCCGTTACATAGTTCGAAAGCGCGTCGACCCATACATACATTACATGCTTCGGATCGTTAGGCACAGGGATTCCCCAGTCGAACGATGAACGGGACACGCAGAGGTCTTCCATGCCCTGCTCTACAAAGGCTACCATCTCATTACGTCTCGTCTCAGGCACCAGGAAGTCAGGATTTTCCCTGAACTCCTCAAGAAGTCTGTCGGCATACTTTGACATTCTGAAGAAATAGGCCGGCTCACTGGCCTTTGTGACAGGCCTGCCGCAGTCAGGGCAGCAGCCGTTCACGAGCTGTGACTCAGTCCAGAATGCCTCGCATTCCTTGCAGTAAAGACCTTCATATGCTCCGAGATAGATGTCGCCCTTGTCGTACATCCTCTGCCAGATCTTCTGTACTCTTTCCATGTGTCTTGGCTCTGTGGTCCTGATGAAGTCATCATAGGAGATCTCCATGGTTGCCCACAGATCCTTTATGCCCGCAACGATCTCATCGACGTATTCCTGAGGAGTAACGCCTTTTTCGATCGCCTTTGTCTGGATCTTCTGTCCGTGCTCGTCAGTACCCGTCAGGAACATGACGTCGTAGCCCTGCAGCCTCTTGAACCTCGCCATTGCGTCTGCCATGACAGTGCAGTAAGTATGTCCGATGTGCAGGTTTGAACTCGGATAGTAGATCGGTGTTGAGATGTAATAAGTTCCTTTGTTCTCCATTGTCTTCCTTCCCGCTCGAATGAGAGCTTCTAGTTGATGCCGTATTCCCTTTCGTCTATGCTCCAGTCGCCGGTCCCGGACTCACCTTCTGAAACGAATGAATCCACGAGCTTTGATGTAGCGACGGCGAGCGCCCAGATGGCTGCGCTTATTACAAGCGCTCCGAATACGGAAATCTCGATTTTTGTATTGGGTTTCATAGTATACTCCTTTGCAGTCACTTTCTGCAAACTAACATTACAATTATAGCAAACGGCGCGGACGATGTCATTCTATTTGTCTTCAGGCTCGCGGATCATCTCCGCGTACCCCAGCGTCGTAAAGCCGTTCTTTTTATAAGTCCTGATGGCACGCAGGTTGGTCTCTTCGACTTCAAGCCTGTGTACATGGTCAGGATATTTCTCCCTGACAAGATCAAACAGCATGTTTGAAAGGCCTTTGTTTCTGGCATCCTCTTCGATATACAGATCCTCGATCCATATGACAGGCCTGCCGTACTCCGTGCTGAAGCCGTGAGACAGCATCGAATAGCCGCAGACGCTGCCGTCCTCACGCGTGAATACGTACCCCGAGGCGAACGGACAGTCTGACACGCAGGTATCCACATCATTATTGAAGACCTCTTCCGAACCATTCGTGTGAACGGCTTCCGATGCGTAGAACCCCCGCATCATCCTGATCACTTCCGCTTTATCAGCAGCTTCCATTGGTCTTAATGAATAATCACTCATAACTTCACCGCTTCTTTCCTACTGGATGATACTGATCCTGCCCTGGCCGTAAGGGTCCGCATAGTCCGTGCCGACCTCGCCGCCAAGATCTTCTTTTATATAGTTTATAAGAACTTCGCTGTCCAGTCTCCCTGTCATGACAGCACTCTTTTTATCGTCAAACATCGTGAATCCGTCACCGTCATCAACAAGCAGCGTCTCATAGCCTTCTGATTCAAGATTCTCCCTGATGGCCTGCAGGCCTGCCAGGCCGAAGCCTTCCCTGACACCGCAGTGCATGTCGCTCGTATAAAGTATCATGACTTTGCCGTTGCCCTGAGCCTGCTCCGGAGTGCCTTCCCCCGTGCCTCCGGTACTGCATCCTGCAAGCAACATCATAACTGATACTATCAGTGCCAGGATCCTAAGTTTTTTATTATTCATATCTCTCACTCTCCCAATAATACGCCCTGACTCCAAATCACTGTCGTTGCAAACATTGTATCACACTGTCCGCTCAATTATGTTATTATTAAATCCCATGAGAAAGACTGACAGAAAAAAGATGAAAAGGCATGCATACACTGCCGCCCAGTGGACCTGGGGCCTGCCTCAGACCCTGATCGGAGCGGCTCTTTATGCTGCGCACCGTAAAGACGAGCATTTTGACTACAAGGGGGCCAGGGCTACCGCATGGGACAGGGACGAGGGAATATCTCTCGGAAAGTTCATTTTCGTACCGCGCAGAAACGGAAGATCCGAAGAAGGGCGTTTTCTGCTCGAGCACGAATACGGCCACTCGCTCCAGTCTCTCATACTCGGTCCCTTCTATCTTCTGGCGGTAGGAGCTCCGTCCATGCTCTGGAACAGGCTTCCGTATTTTAAGGGCAAAAGAAAACGAAGCGGAAAGTCTTATTATTCCGCTCCGTTTGAAAAAACAGCCAATATTCTTGCTGACAGGGTGTCGAAAAAATAGGTCCGGCACCTTTTTTAATTTCCGCTTATTTTGCCTTCTGAGCCTTTCCTATTTCAAGACCCATCCTGAACGCTTCCACGTTAGGTGCGATCAGTTTCTCTTTCTTGGCAAACTTGTGAGCTATGCCCTTTTCGATGACTTCCGCCGGAACAGCATCGGTAGCGCCTACATATACACCGAGCATGATGACATTGAGTGCTCTCGGATTTCCGATGTCGATGGACATCTGGGTCACAGGAGCCTCGATAATGTTGATGTCATCTCTGTCGACAGGATCCGTTACGATAGTGCTGTTGACGAACAGGTTCCCGCCTGGCTTGAGGTTGCCGATGAACTTGTGCAGCGACGGTCCGTTCATAACCACGAGATCTTCGAGGCTGTAGCTTACAGGAGCTCCGATCGGATCATCAGAAATAACTACGTAGCAGTTTGCCGTGCCGCCTCTCATGGCAGCTCCGTATGAAGGGAAGAATGTGACGTTGAGGTCTGTTGCCTGAGAAGTTGCTTCTGCGAGGAGCTTACCCATTGTCATAACTCCCTGTCCGCCGAATCCGGCGATCATAAGATTTCTTTCCATGGTTTACCTCCTATTGCTTCTTCTCTCCGCCATCCCTGAATACACCGAGAGGATATTCAGCAAACATCTTCTCTCTCAGGAAGTCGAGCGACTTCAGAGGATCAAGTCCCCAGTTTGTAGGGCACGATGTAACGATCTCAACGATCGAATAGCCCTTGCCCTCAAGCTGATACTTAAATGCCTTCTTGATGGCGTTTCTTGCCTTGATGACGTTCTGTGGTGTATCGCAGCTTACTCTCTCGATGTAATATGGAGCTGTCAGCTGGTTGATGATCTCGCTCATGTGCATCGGATATCCGTGCTCCTGAGGATCACGTCCGCCAGGTGTAGTCGTGGACTTCATGCCTACGAGTGTTGTAGGAGCCATCTGTCCGCCTGTCATTCCGTAAATACCGTTGTTTACGAAGATGACCGTGAAGTTCTCGCCTCTGTTGGCTGCCGAGAGCGTCTCAGCAAGTCCGATAGCAGCGAGGTCTCCGTCGCCCTGATATGTATAAACGAGCGAGTTCGGGGACGATCTCTTGATGCCTGTTGCTACGGCGCCTGCTCTGCCGTGAGCAGCGATGGTCTCATCACATGTCACGTAGAACTGTCCGAGTCCGCAGCATCCTACGCCCTCTACTCTTACGAGGTTGTCGAGCTGTCCGAGCTCTTCAGCGGCCTCGCCGATGATCTTGTGGATCGTGCTGTGCATGCAGCCCGGGCAGAATCCGGAAACCGCACCTTCTATGATACCTTTGGTCCTGGTATAGACTTTCTTTTCTTCAGCCATTACAGCACCTCCTTAATGAATTCTCTTGCGCCCTTCAGCACCTGATCGTTGGTCAGCAGCTGGCCTCCTGATCTCAGTACTTCGTGGATCGGGCATCTGCCCTGTACTGCAAAGTCAACATCCCATCTCATCTGGGCCGGGATCGACATCTCTACATCGATGATGCCCTTGACTCTGTCGAAGTCGAGGTTTCTGAACGAATCATACGGGAACGGCGAGATCGTGATCGGTCTGATCATGCCGGCCTTGATTCCCTCTTCGCGGAGCTGTCTGATGACTGCTCTTGAGATACGTGCACTGATGCCGTATGCAGCGAATACGATCTCTGCATCATCCATCATGAACTCTTCGACTCTGATGTCCTTGTCCCATGTCTCATACATTGCAGCAGCTTCGATATTTGCCTGTTCCTGGCCGTCACCTACCGAACCCGGTCTGCATGTTGCCTGCTGTCCGAGCGGATGTCCGATGATAGCTCTAGGAAGGAATTTTGCTCTGCACTCTGCGAGCTCTTCATCTGTCTTCATTGGCGGAAGAACTACAGGTTCCATCATTGTGCCCATAACGCCGTCTGTAAGAACCAGTACCGGGTTCTGATCTCTCTCAGCAAGGTCATATGCCTCGTAGACCATGTCGACGCACTCCTGGACTGAGTCCGGAGCGAGTACGATCATTCTGAATCCGCCGTTGCCGGATGCCTTTGTTGCCTGCATGTAGTCCTGCTGTGCCGGCTGGATAGCTCCGATTCCCGGGCCGCCTCTCTGAACGTTAACGTATACCATCGGGATACGCGCTGACGCACAGTATGACACGCCTTCACTGTAAAGGGAGATTCCGCATGACGAGGACGAGCTCATTGCTCTGATACCTGTCGAAGCAGCGCCGTACAGCATGTTGACGGAAGCGACTTCGCTCTCGCCCTGTACGAATGTGCCGCCTACTTCAGGAAGCCTTCTTGCCATGTATTCAGGGATCTCATTCTGAGGAGTGATAGGGTAGCCTGCGAAGAAGCGGCATCCTGCTCTTACAGCAGCCTCTGCTATCGCTTCTGTTCCTTTCATGAATACTCTTTCTGCCATATCGATCTCCTTTCCTATCTCCACACCTCTATTGCGGACTCAGGGCAGATCTGGGCGCACATCGCACATCCGATGCAATCCTCAGGTCTTACGGAAGTCGCATAGAGGTATCCCTTGGAGTTAACTTTTTCGCCGATCTCGATGCACTTCTTTGGGCAGGAGATGACGCAGTAGGAGCATGATTTGCAGGCTTCAGTCGTGATTTCGATTCTTGCCATTAATATTCCTCCTTCTTAGCAATATCTTGGTTTATTCTAATCAACCCACGAGTAGGTCAGGAAGAGGTCGAGAGGCACCAGAGACTTGCCGGTCATTGCCTGCGCTTCTTCGAAGATCTCTCTTCTCACGCAGGCACTGTTGACGACCGTGAAGCCGTCAAACAGCTCATCGATCCTGTCCAGTCCTTCCATGAATTCATTAACTGTGGTTGCGTATCCGAGATTCGGATTGCCTAGTATGTATATGTGATCGAGCCTCATGGACCCGAGAATGTGCCGCATCGTGCCGTCGATCGCGTCAACGCTCTTCGTCCACGGTCTGTACGGATTTACGATATATACCGGAACAGCGTCGTCCCTGCTCAGGAGATCGCTGTACGCTCCTGCGAATTTCGCAGCCTGATGGCCTCCGCCTATGTCGAGCAGAGTATAATGATCTGATATGAGCGACACCCTGACTCCGCCGACCATTACCGGTGCGTCGAGATACTGCTCCTGATAAATGATGTTCACTCCTCTTTCGGCGAAATCATTCTGCATGTCGCGGGATCTGTAGAGCGGCTTGGTCTGATCGAGGTCGAAGAGATCCACCGGCTTTCCGGTCTTCTGCGCGAGTTTGTTCGCGATGTTGAGGATTATCTCGCTCTTGCCCGAGCCGGCCTCTCCGATGAAGACGAAATTCTTCTTTTCATCCATCAGCTGTTCAAATGTTTTGTCTGATTCGTAAAAAAGTCCCATATGTTTATACTTACAAAAACAGCTGTCCCCTTGCCCCGGAACAGCTTCATTCTATATTACCCATTCGTATTCTCTTGACTATTTATTTATACAATAGAATACACACTTTTGCAAGTAAAGATTGTGTGAAGGAAACTGCGGCTTTATGTTATCATAGGGGCATGAAGATACTCAGCATAACCGCACAAAAGCCGCATTCAACCGGAAGCGGCACATACATGACCGAGCTGGTGAGAGCCTTTGCCCGCATGGGACATGAGCAAGCCGTTGTCTGCGGGATCTTTCCGGACGACTCAATAGACTTCCCGGAAAATGTCTCCTGCTATCCAGTCTTTTTCACTGATAAAAAGGCGGACCTGCTTGCTGCGCCATGCAAGGCGGCGCAGGCCCGGTTCAGCTCTCTTCAGTTTCCTGTAGTGGGGATGTCGGATATAATGCCGTACACTTCAACGCGGTACCGCGATCTTAGTCCTGAAATGATCTCGCAGTTTGAGAAGGCGTTCATCGACGCTGTCGGACGCGCTGTCTCCGATCTGGATCCCGATCTTATAATATGCCATCATCTGTTTTTGCTGACGGCGCTTGTAAGGAAGCATTTCCCGGACAGGCGTATAGCCGGCATTTCACACGGAACGGATCTCAGGCAGATGATAAACTGCGACAATCTCCGTGAGACAGTCAGACCTTATATAAAGGAACTTGATGCCGCCCTGGCGCTCCACTCGGAGCAGCGGGCACAGATCATGGATATATTCGGGATGGATGAAAGCCGTGTGTCCGTTATAGGAAGCGGATACAACAATAAGCTGTTCAACACGGAGGGAAGGACCGGACGCGGTCAGGGAGAGCCTCTCAGGATCGCCTACGCCGGCAAGATAAGCAGGCCCAAGGGAGTTCCGGAGATGCTCGAAGCCCTTGGGATACTGGCTTCTGAAAGCGGCTCTCCTGCCTTTGAGCTTACGATGGCCGGAGGCTGCCAGGATGAAGCTCTCAAGGACCGTCTTGACAGTCTGCCTCCATATGTGAAATGGCTCGGGCAGATACCGCAGCCCGCTCTCGCGGAGCTGCTGCGCCGCACGGACATCTTTATCCTTCCGTCATACTTTGAAGGCCTCCCGCTGGTGCTCATCGAAGCGATGTCCGCCGGCGCCGTACCGGTCAGCACCGATCTGCCGGGCATAAAAAACTGGATAAACGCGAATGTCGGCGGTTCCAATGCCGTATTCGTGCCCATGCCTCAGATGAAAAGCATAGACGAGCCGACCGAAGCCGGACGCAGGGCGTTTACCGCTGATCTCGTTTCAACGCTCAGGTATGTCATGTCAGCTTTCGGCACCGGAGAACTGCCCGGTCCCCTGCCTGATACCTCCGCGATAACCTGGGACGGATTGGCCGCCAGACTTCTGTCGATCTGCATGTAAACTGCGCGCCGCTGTTTATCAGCGGCGCTTTTTTCTTCAGGCAAAAACTACCTTTAAGTTTATATAATCATCACAATTTTTTTGAAACCGTATGCTACTATTCTTTTGAAACCGCATGCTACTTTTTAAGCATAAAAAAGGCAGGGAGAGGGACATGACAAGAGATGAAGCGGCCACAATAATGACTAATGCCCTTAAGGGTTTTCACGGCAGATTCAAAAGGATGTACGGCCAGCTTTGCGTGCGCGTGGATGAAAACACATTCCTCAGCACCGGCGGCAACAAGATACTTGCCGAGATCTCCGAAGACAGCTATGAGCTCTGCGATATTAATTCAGGCGAGCTTGGCGAGATCTTCACAAGAAGAAGCGATATCAACGCTATTTTGTTCGGCTGCTCAGCCGATACTGTTGCCGTATCTGAAAAAGCCGATGCCCTGCCTGTCACTCTTGAAGACCTGGCCATGCTTACCGGTCCTGAGCTCAGAGTCATACCTGACGCCTCTTCCGCAAGCATCCTTGCAGCACTCAGGGATTCCTCCGTCTGCCTCATAAAGGGCACAGGCACGATCGCGGTGGGAACTAACTGCCGGAAAGCCGTAGCCGGGGCCCAGATAGTCGAAAAAGCCTGCGAGGCCGAAGTCCATGGTGAAATGCTTGGAGGCACGGTTCCAATCGAAAAAGCCCTTGCTGAAGAAATCAGAAAGGACTTTGTTTCAGATTATATCAACCGCAATGAAGAGCCGAACGCCGAGTACGTCAAATACGATGAAGAAGAATTTGCCGTCAGGGGCAGCCTCATAGACCACGGCAAGGAGCTCGTAAAGAGCGATCTTTCATATGGTTCCTGGGGCAATCTGTCCGTCAGACTCAACGATGAAGAGATGCTCATCACCCCTTCTTCCATGGACTACTTTGACATAAGGATCGAAGACATCGTCAAAGTGAACATCTACACTCTTGATCACGGCAACCAGCGCATGCCGAGCACTGAAGTGAAGATGCATGCAGCAGCGTACAGGGAACTGCCTGACTGCAGGGCAATGATACAGACCCGTTCCAATGCCATAAGCGTATTCGCCGCATGTGAAGCCGGTTTCGCGCTTGGCGGGGGCGAGCTCCAGGATCTGATAGGCGATGTCAAAGTCACAGGATATGCCGCGCCGGGTTCAGATGAGCTCGCGGAAGCTGTCGTTTCCACATTCAGAGATACTCACGCCTGCGTGATACCTCATCACGGAGCGGTTTTTTACGGTCCGTCACTCGAAGTAGTCATGGCGATAGCCGAAGCTGTTGAGATGAGAGCACGAAACCTTCTCTCTTTCGACTCAGGACTCTAACTGCTCCCTGTAATTCTTATATTCTCCATAACTGAAGAACACGAGGCCGATCCAGATTATTGCAAAGGAAATTACCTGCACCCTGTCGATCGGCTCTTTATATGCCAGTATCCCGAGCAGCAAAGTCATCGTAGGGCTTATGTACTGTGCAAGACCTATGATGAACAGCTCCACCTTCTTGGCCGCGCTTCCGAAGAGAGCTATCGGTATGAGTGTGATGAGTCCGCTCAGGAACATCAGCGCGTACTTTCCCGGCACTCCCAGGCTGATCGCGCCAACGCCTCTGGTCTCGATGAAAATGATAGCGAATAACGCGATCACTGCATAGACCATTGTCTCATAAACAAGTTCTATGACCGGCGGCCTGTCCGTCGATTTTTTTATCGCCGAATAACATGCCCAGGTAAAAGCCAGACCGAGAGCTACTCCCGGGATCTGTCCGTAATGGACAAGCATGACCGTGAGTGAGATCATGGCAAGAGCCATGGCGGTCACATTGTATTTAGTAAACTTTTCCCTGAAGATCAGGACGCCGAAAAGACAGATCACGATAGGTTCTATGTAATATCCTATCGAGGCCTGCACCATGTGACCGGTCGTCATTGCCCAGATATATGTGCTCCAGTTGGCCGTAAGCAGAAGCCCGGCCGCGAGATATCTGACGAGCACGTCCTTCTCTTTCAGCGGGCTCCATATCTCCTCCCTGGAATATCTCATCCTTGCCGCGATATACGAATACACGAACATGGTAAGCATCCTGTACAGGATGATGATCCACGACGGTATGGGTACAAGCGCCTGCCAGTATACAGGGCAAATGCCCCAGAACAGCTGGCATGCCAGAACGCAGATAACGCCCGATCTGTAGTCGCTGCTTTTTTTATTTTTGATTCCAAGACCCTTTTCGTCCATAAGGAAAACTCCGCTAAAGACCAAGCTCCTCTTCAACCAGTTCCGTCGCTATCCTTATGCAGTCATCGCACGATGTGAATGCCTTGCCGTCATTTCCGGTCTTGATCTCCTTGCAGACCAGTGCCTTGGCACGCTCCACGAATTTCTTCTGCATGATGCCTGCGGCCCTTGTAGTCTTTGCCTTTGTCTGGCCTGCCCTCTCCGTATTGCCGTCACTGTACACAAGACCTGCGATCATTGCAGCTCCGCTGATTGCTCCGCAGACTCCCTGCGTAGTTCCCATTCCGGCTCCGAAGCCTTCGCCCATCTTATAGATAAGGGATTCGTCGATCCCCACCTTATCGGCAAAAGTGCAGGCTACAGCCTGACAGCAGTTATATCCGTTTCTGTGCTTTGCGCTGGCATCGTCAGCTCTGCTCATTGTTGTTTCCTCCTGTTTGTTCATTTACGACGAATATGATACCACATTTTTTGCAACACTTTGCCTTTTTTAAGATACTATATTAATGAGAGCTCTTAAAAAGCATCTATATTGCTGATTGAGGAAGATCAAATGGATGAAAAACTTATCAACGAAGCGATAGCCGGGAGCAAGGAGGCGTTCTGCTCGCTCTACGGTGAATACAAGGACAGGCTGTACCGTTACGCTCTCTACAGGCTCGGTGATCCGACCGAAGCCGAGGATGCCGTAAGTGACTGCGTTCTCGCGGCCTGGAAAAGCATCGGCAGTCTCAGGAGCGGAAAAGCCTTCGGTTCGTGGATCTTCAGGATCCTCTCGAATTGCTGTGCGGCGAAGATACGTGAGAAGATCGCAGCGCGCGAGAACCTCGGACGCATCTATGACGCGTCGCCGGGAAACGTATCTGCTCCCGCTTCTCTTTCGGTCGAACTGGCCGAAGCTCTGTCACAGCTGAAGGATGAGGAACGGGATATCGTATTGCTCAGCATAATAGGCGGGCTGAACAGCACGGAGATAGCATCACTTACGGACCTGACCGCAGGAAGTGTAAGGTCGAAGCTGTCGAGAAGCCTCGCGAAGATGCGTGAGTTCTTATCATAAGGAGAATAAGGATGAGCAAAGATCATGAACATATAAAAGAATTATTCGACAGCGACAGGATCAGGGCTCCGGAAAGTCTTTCCGAGGAAAACATGCTTGCCATGCTGAACGCTGCCGAAGAAAAACAGACTGCCGGAGAGTCAGTCAGCCGGGAAGAAAGGAACTATATTCCTGCACGAGCCAAAGCCCGCCCTTCCCTTAAAAGATGGATAGCAGTTGCGGCAGTAGCAGTCATCGCCGTCTTCGGCATAAGCGGTCTCAGGGATATACTGACCGCTCCTCCTGACACAACGCCTGCCGGGAATGAGCTCTACACGTTCAAGAGTGAAAATGAGATCGAACGGCTGCTCAGAAGCATGGACAGCACTCCGCGCTTCCGCCTCTTCAAACCGGGTCTGGGGTCCGCCGATGAAGAACTGGTCGAGTACGAGACTGAAGATTCCGGAGCAACTACCGGAGTTGCCGGCAACGACGCGGTCCCTAAATCGGCAGAGACCGCAGGCCACTCGGAGACATATCTTCAGGTTGATGAAGTCGATGAAGCGGACATCGTCAAAACCGACGGCAAATATATCTATTATGTTACGGACAGCCGTGAAGTCGTCATCCTTTCGGCCAAAGGCGGAAAGACCAGAAAGCTCTCCACTGTCGGAAGCAGCGGCATCGAGAACTACATCGAGGATATCTACGTAAAAGGCGACCGGCTCATCACGGTCGGCACCGTTTACAGAGATGACAGCGACGAGTCTTCTTCGGGGATCGTAGTATATGACATCAGTGACCGCAGCAAACCGGAAGTGCTCTTTGACTTCAGCCAGACCGGAAGCATACTCTCAAGCCGCATGGTTGGAGACTGCGTATACCTCGTTACCAACGACTACGTTTACAGAGGCGGACGCACCGTGCCTATGTGCGGCAGCGCCAAAGAACTCAAGGGACTCGGAGCATCAGACATCTGCTGTGTTCCTGATCCGCGCACGACCTCGTACATAGTGCTCAGCGCGGTCGACGTCTCTTCGGGTGAACAGGGAAGATCGGCGACAAAAGCCGTTTTCGGGGCAAGCGATCAGATCTACTGCAACGACCGCAACCTCTACTGCACCTCAATGGAATGGCCGGATGACAGCGGCGCATATTATACCCGCATAGTCCGCGCCAGCCTGGACGGTCTCAGGGTCAAGGTCAACGCTACCACAAAAGTGCGCGGATCCGTCGATTCCCAGTTCTCCATGGATGAGCGCGACGGGTACTTCCGTATCGCGACTACCTCGAACCGCGCAGGCATCGACGTGAACAACCTGTATGTCCTCGACTCAGAACTTAGGGAGGCCGGCAAGGTAACTGGATTCGCCCGCAACGAAAGCATAAAGGCCGTCCGTTATATAGGTGACAAGGCGTATGTCATCACTTACGAAGCGATCGATCCGCTCTTCATAATCGATCTGTCGGATCCTGCAAGTCCGCGCATCGAAGGAGAAGTGAAGATAGACGGTTTCTCCACCCTTCTCGTCCCTGTCAGCAAGGACAGGCTGCTCGGGATCGGTCACGCGACCGGCGACAACGGTTACGGCGGCGAATACGACAGCGGACTCAAACTGGCGCTCTTTGACATATCCGACCCGTCGGAGCCTAAAGTGCTCGACAGCAAGGAATTCAAGGATATGTCAAGCATCGCCCAGTACGATCACCACGCGCTGATGGTCAACAGCGACGAGGGATACTTCGCGATCCCTTACGAGGTCTGGGATTACTCTGATATCGAAGATTCGGAGGAAGAAGGCACGGAAGAACCGGAAGACTCTTTCGACACCGGCGTGCTGCTCTTCAAGGCCGGAGACAGCATCGGTCCGGTCGACAGGCACAGCCTTGACGGATCGTCGATCTGCAGAAGTGTTTACATAGGCGACTGGGTATACGCCCTCGACGCTGACGGAAACGCAAAGAGCTTCAGGCCTTCCTTCTGACTATCTATATTTGCAATAGAAAAACCGTGTAAGTATAATAAACAGGACTATGGCTTACGATGGAATCATTACATATGCAGCTGCAAAGGAATTAAAGGAAAGAATCGTGCCCGGCAAGATAGAGAAAGTCTATCAGCCGGGTCCCGAGGATCTTTTGGTGCACATCCACACCCAGCGTGGGAATGTGCGCCTTTTCATTTCCTGTAACAGCAGTTCTGCAAGAGTCTGCCTCACCGGAGGCAGCTATACGAATCCGGAACAGCCTCCGACGTTCTGCATGCTTCTCAGAAAGCACCTTCAGGGAGGCCGCATAACCGACGTCAGGCAGAAAGATGCCGAACGCATCATTGAAATAGATATTGAAGCTCAGAACGAGCTGGGCTTCTCGGTATGCCGCAGGCTGACAGTCGAGATAATGTCGAAGCACAGCAACATCGTGCTCACCGATATCGAAAGCGGCAAGATCATAGACTCGATAAAGCGCATATCGATCGATGTGAACAGATACCGCCAGCTGCTGCCGGGGATGATATACAAATACCCTCCTGCGCAGGACAAAATGCCGTTCAAGGAGGTAACTCCCGATACGCTGCTTCCTCACGACGACCGCGCCCTCATGTCACGTATTGCCGGCATCTCCCCTTCTGTCAGCCGTGAGCTGCTCGCGCGCTGCTACACATCTCACGATGCTTCCGTGATGTCCGTGGTCCCTGCCAGAAAGCTCATCGAGATAGTTTCCTCGATCGACGACGGCACCGCCAGGCCGCGCGTATATGTCGATGACGAAGGCACGCCGAGAGAATTCCATATCACTGATCTCACTGAGTTCGGGGAACTCGATACGATCTGCTTCGATACTGTCTCGGAATGCGTCGACTACTATTTTTCGAACCGCGTGGCTTCAAACATGGTGCGGCAGAAATCGATGCCGCTCCTGAAATCGGTACAGGCATCGCACAGCAAGGCTCTTCTCAAGAAAAAAAGGCTCTCGGAAGACCTGCTCAGCGCAGAAAATTCTGAGAAGTACAGACTTTACGGAGAACTGCTGACCGCTAACCTTCACCTCATAAAGCCGGGCGATCGCAGAGTGAGAGTCATAAACTATTATGACGGAAGTGAGATCGAGATCCCTCTTGACGAGAAGATCTCTGCATCCGCCAATGCGCAGAAGTATTTCAAGAGATATTCCAAGGCAAGGACGGCCATACACGAAAAGCAGGCCCAGCTCGAAGACAACGACAGAGACATAGAATATCTCGAGTCGGTGATACAGAACATCGAAGCGGCAGACAGCGTTCCGCTGCTCGATGCCATAAGGGATGAACTCGAGCAGACAGGCTATGTCAGAAGGCGTCAGAAGGCGTCTCAGCGGAGGAAAAAGAACCGCAGGCCTGAGCCTCTCAGATATACGCTCAGCGACGGCACAGAGGTTCTGGTAGGCCGCAATAACATCGACAATGACTGGCTCACCATGAAGTTCGCTTCAAAGACCGACATCTGGATGCACACCAAGGACATCCCGGGATCGCATGTGATAGTCAGACTCGAAGACGGACGCAATGTGAATGACCTTTCTGCTGAGCTCATATATGAGGCGGCGTCGATCGCGGCATATCACAGCAAGGCAGCCGGAAGCGACAACGTGCCGGTGGATTACGTGCCTGTCAGGTATGTAAAAAAGCCTAACGGCGCTAAGCCGGGCATGGTCATATTCACCCATAACCAGACTGTATATGTGACACCGAAACTTCCCGGCAAAAAAATAAAGTAGTGAAATCACTTCATAAAAGGAGTACAATAGTCGTGCGCGGTAAAAGCGCACGCTTCACAAGGTCTGTTAGCTCAGCTGGGAGAGCGCATGGGTCACAACCATGATGTCGCGGGTTCGAGTCCCTCACAGACCACCATAAAAGCGCTGAAGTCTCAAAGGCTTCAGCGCTTTTTATTTCTCTTTTTATTATTTGCATCCTTTGTATTTGAAGATCATCATGGTGATGTCATCGAACTGAGGCGCATTTCCTACAAAGATGTCTATCTCATTCTTGAGAGCCGGCAGTATGTCTTCGGTCTCAAGGCCCTTGATCCGGTTGAGAGCCTCGACCATCCTTTCATCTCCCATGAGTTCCAGGTTTTCATTGGTCGCTTCCGTGACTCCGTCGGTATATACGAACACGCAGTCTCCCGGATTAAGTTCAAACTCATGCTCCCTGTATACCATTCCTTCGAGCGTTGATACTGCAGGAGAATGTTTGTATTTTATCATCTCGAATTCCCCGCCTGCTCTTTTGACTACAGGGTGCTCATGACCGGCATTGGCTACAACTCCCTTTCCGGTAGTAATGTCTATGACTGCAAGCCAGACTGTGACGAAGAGACCTGTGTCATTTCCTTCAAGGAGCTGGTTATTGACCCTCTCAAGAGTCTCAGCCGGGCCGCGTCCCGCCTGCACGCTTGTCTTGATGAGAACTTTGGATATCGCCATGAACAGCGCCGCCGGCACGCCCTTGCCTGACACATCTGCCATTACAAGAGCAATATGAGTATCGTCTACCATAAAGAAGTCGTAGAAATCTCCTCCGACCTCCTTGGCAGGGATCATGGACGCGTAAAGATCAAACTCTTTTCTGTCAGGGAAAGGCGGGAAGATGTTCGGCAGCATTCCCTCCTGGATGCGTTTGGCGACGTACAGCTCAGTTCCTATGCGCTCCTTTTCCTTGGTGACCGCAGCCAGCCTGCTGATATATGAACGGAGGTCTCCATCCATCTTTTTGACCGCGTCCGCAAGATCCTCTATCTCATCTCCGGTATGTATGTCGATATCGATCACCTCATCGCTTTCGAGGTTATCTATCATCCTTCCGGCTCTTTCGGTCAGCAAGCCTATCGGCTTGATGATGTTTTTCTCTACAGATGAATAGAACAATGTCAGCGCGACCAGTGTGATGGTGAAAATCGCTGCAACAACGAGCAGCATATACATCATTATCGTCTTTCTGAAGCCCGGTATCGAAAGGTCGACCCCGACTACCGCTACAGGTTCTCCGGAACTGTTGAATATAGGCGAATAGGCTGAAGCGATGTGTCCGTAAGTTTCATCCTTCTGTATGCTGATCTTCTCCGGAGGATTCTGGCGGAATATCTCAAACGTAGCCGCCTTGCTTTCTTCACTCATGTACTTTTCGTGCTGACCCAGATCGCACGCGCCTTCTACATTTACGGCGTCCCAGACGTATACCAGGTCGTCCTCATAAGGCACAAAAACATAGTAATACTTAAGGTTGGTCTCGTACTGAGTGACGTTCAGGAAGTCGAGGATCTCGTAATAATAATCATCCTTTTCTCCCGTCTCGACATACTCAAGCACCCTGTCGCCATCAATGATATTGGCTGCCGTACGCGCGAAATCGAATGCCTGCTTGCTGTAGTTCTGCTTCTGTGAAAAGTAATACTGAATGCAGACAAGCGCTCCCGTGGCGATCACGAGCACTACGGCGAACAGCACGATTTTTTCGAGTACCTTTTTATTCAGACTTGTTCTTTTGGATCTGTTCATGATTTTCCGAGTCCCGGCGAATTAATATGCTTCCTTGTAATTATATCTGCCTTAAGCACTTTGTAGTAGTGCGAAATGTTAAGCGTCACGATCAGGATCGCAAGTGAAAGCAGCATGGTCTCCCACAGCGGAAGGATCTGCGTACCGTTCTTTATATATAATATAACATTAGTTATGGATCTTACGAACACCCAATGTATGCAATATATCGAGGTAATGTTGGCGCTGACCTCCCTTAAGAATGCTTTTGCCCTGCCGTCCATCAGATACGACAGATTATGCCATACTCCCAGCATTCCTATGTCCAGGCAGAGGCACACGCAAACATCCCATATCTTCATGTGATAGTAGCAGTTCTGACCTTCTCCGAACATGCCCCAGCCGAAGTGTATGCCGATCGGGAAATATATCAGTGCTATGAGAAGCGGCAGCGGTGAGATCTTCCGGTAAAACGCGTCCTTGTCTTTCACTCTTATGAGCACCTTGCCGAACACCATCCCCGCCACCGGTACTATCAGCCATGTCATAAGCGGAAAATCAGAGATCACCAGACCTGTGGCGTCATCGGTCCCGATCAGATAACCGAGAAATATGTTGCCGAACATCGAATGCGTGTCGACGTCACCTATCAGGCTGCTTGTCAGAGTCATGGCGGCTGCGATCCCGAAGATCGCTCTGTCGGACAATTTCAAATACCTGAAGGCAGCTATCGTGATGTAGGTCAGTCCCGCAAACAGCAGCACGTCATTGCCGAGCCATCTGTAAAACAGCGGTTCGATGAACTGCCCTCTGTCGCCGCTTATCCTGTAACCTATCAGGTATGGAATAAGGAACCTGCATGTATTGCTGAGATAAAAAATGCCTGTCATCACGAGTCCTCGTATCAGCTTCTGCTTTGGCAGGACTCTTCTGCTGTATACAAGCCCTATTCCCATCGCGAAAAGATACATCGGCGCACTGAAAGGCCCCCCGATAATGGTATCAAAAAGATAGGGGATCCCGCTGCACAGGTCCTCTTCGCTTGTACATTCTATTATGCAGTGTATGAAAGGCAGCATAAGCACCATTTCGGCTTTCGCTATGTCTACATCGTACTGCCTTCTGGTATTGACCGGCTCGTCAGCCAGCATTCCGTTTATGCCCTTTAACATAAATTCATTTTAACAACTTTTGCCGGTCATTGCACTCAAAATCGTTGAAGGCCACCCCATTTCAATAGTATTATGTTATTCATGAAAAGAATTATATACCCTGTGATAGCGGTGGCCGTCATCGCTCTCGATCAGTTTACCAAATATCTTGTAAGAACAAACATGCAGCCCGGTGACAGGATCCCCGTGATCGGGAACTGGATGAGTATTTATTATATACAGAATACAGGCACGGCATTCAGCATGTTCCGCGGCAATCAGTTCGTCACTGTCTTTCTGACATCCGCGCTCATAATCTTCTGTATCGTTTTCATAGTAAAAGAGCACCGTGAGGGCCAGAGGCTCATAGCGGTCCTGTTCACTTTTGTCGCAGCCGGCGGCATGTCCAACATGATCGACAGGCTCACTCTCGGATTTGTCACAGACATGATATCCTGCGGAAGCTTCGCCGTATTCAATGTAGCTGATATCGGTGTGACCTGCGGCTGCATTCTTTCCATGATAGCTCTGCTGGTCCTTTATAAGGATGAAGACAAGGAGGCATAGATGTCGGAATACATTCTTACCGTAAAGGCCTCCGCTGAGGACTCAGGCGCAAGGCTAGACGCCTTTATCGGATACAATACCGATGAACTGTCAAGGAGTTACGCCGTGAAGCTGATCGAAAAAGGCCGCGTGAGCGTAAACGGCGAGACTGTCACCTCAAAGAAGCGGGCTGTTTCAGAAGGTGATACGGTAACCATAGACATGCCTGAACCTGAACCGCTCGAGGTCACGGCAGAAAACATCCCGCTTGACATAGTTTATGAAGATGACGATGTTGCGGTGATCAACAAGCCGCGCGGCATGGTCGTGCATCCGGGACCGGGCAATCCTTCGGGCACTCTGGTGAACGCGGTCATGTACCACATGGGCGATTTGCTCTCATCGATCAACGGCGTTATACGCCCGGGAATAGTCCACAGGATCGACAAGGACACCAGCGGGCTTCTGATGATAGCCAAGAACGATAAGGCTCATGAGTCGCTTGCGGCCCAATTGAAGGAGCACAGCGTAACCAGGGAATATACCGCACTCGTTTATGACAACATACGCGAAGACGAGCTGACCATCGACGAGCCGATCGGCCGCGATGAGCGCAACCGCATGCGCCATGCTGTAAACGGAAGCGGCTCAAGACATGCCGTAACGCACATAAAAGTGCTGGAGCGCTTCGGTAAATATACGCTCGTAAGGGCCAGGCTCGAGACGGGACGCACGCACCAGATAAGAGTGCACATGGCTTACATGCATCACCCTCTTGCAGGTGATGAGCTCTATGGCCCGCGCAGGCAGTCCTCAAAAATAGGAGGCATAGAGGTGCGCGGCCAGCTGCTCCACGCGGGAACGCTCGGCTTCGTACACCCTTCGACGGGAGAGTATCTTGAATTCCATTCGGAACTCCCTGAAATATTCAAAGCGGTACTTGAAAAGCTGCGCAATTAAAAAACCGGCTTCCGCCGGTTTTTGTTTTTCTGTTGTTTTCTATTCTGTGATGTCCTGGTTGAAATCGAACTCCACTTCGCTTTCTTCCTTTGCTGCAGCAGGCTCAGCCTTTGATACTACAGGCTCAACCTTTTCAACAACAGGCGCCTGCTTAACGACGTCGAAGTCGACCGTCCTTGCCTGACGCGCTTCACCTGTACGTGTGTCGCCCTCTCCGTAAGGTCCGAAGTAACTGTACTGCTTGCTGAATCCCGTGATGCAATAGAACACCGGCGCGAGGAAGGTATATCCCCATGCCCATGTTTCAGGCTGGCCGTATGCCTTTGCTGTAGCCTTTCCCATCTGATATGCAAAGTAGAAATACATGAACCATCCGACGATCGGAACGATGACGATGAACAGTCTTACCCAGTACCAAGGGTTGTTCATGACTTTTTCGCAGAGCTTATACTGGTTATAGAACGGTATGAAACCGATCCAGCCCTCTACTCCGGCCTTTTCGAACATCTTCCAGAGTCCGATAGCCATGATGATATACCAGATACCCGAGGATCCGGATGTTGCGGAACTGTTCTCCTGTGCATATGCCAATAATGAACCCATTTTCATTCTCCTTTTCAATAAAAATCTCTAAAACCGGAGCTACTGCTCGTTAGGATCATTCTCCACGATGCGTCTGATCTCTTCCCTGTCAGCCGCTCTCTGCTCCTCGAGCTTTTTCTGGTCGCTTTCCTGCTTGTCTAGCAGGGCTTCTCCGAGCTGTTTTGCTCCGCTTATCAGAAGCGCTCCTCCCGCTAAACCGTACGCAAGTATCTTTATCAGCGTTCCGCCGAGATTCCTGCCTGCGCTTGCGTTCAGATTATCGATTCCTGTTTTATTGCTTGCCATTCTAAGTCCCTCCTTAGATGTTTTGATTAACTGCATTATTATAGCACAAAATAGCGCAAATCATATATATCTGTACGGCGGGCTGAAAGAAGCGGCAGTTTCTGCCTTACTTCATCAACATAGTCAAGATCGATCTCTGTGATCTCGTGGCCTTCTTTCTCATCCATCTGCATCAGCACCCTGCCCCACGGATCGGTTATTATTGAGTGTCCGTACGCGATATAGCCCGCGCCGGGGTCTCTCGCAGTCGCGGTACCTACCATGTAGATCTGGTTTTCAACGGCTCTCTGGCGGAATGCCAGCTCCCAGTGCGCAGGTCCGGTAGTCATGTTGAACGAAGCCGGATTGAACACGACCTTTGCGCCGGCAAGAGCCGGGATGCGTGAGCTCTCAGGGAACCTTATGTCGAAGCAGATGTTGACAGCCATCCTGCACCATTCAGTCTCGAAGGTATCGAAAGTGCTGCCTGCCGTCAGAGTATCGGATTCCTTGAACACCTGCTCCCCGTGAGCATATATGTCGAAGAGATGCACCTTGCGGTGCTTGCCTATCTGTCTGCCCTCCCTGTCGAAGACGTAGCAGGTATTGTAAATCTTTCCGTCCTCACCGAGCTCAGGTATGGATCCTCCCACCATGTACACGCTGTTCTTGCGCGCTATCGTAGACATGGCAAGCCAGCTGTCTCCCTGCTCGGGTTCGGCATTGACAGGGAAAAGATCCGTCTGATAAGGACTGTTCCATATCTCGGGCAGGCTGATGATATCGGCGCCTTCGGCAACGCCGTCGGCTACCAGTTCAGCCAGCATCTCAATATTCTCATATTTATCCTCTTTCACCTTCAGCTGTAGGCTTGCGATCTTTATATTTTTCATATCACTGTTCCTTTACAGAAATGATATAACTGCCGTGCCGGCCAGCATCAGGAGCATGCCGGCGATCTTTTTCAGCGTGACAGGCTTCCTCTCTATGCCGAGGAAGCCGGTCGCATCGATCACGAGTCCGGAAGCCATCATGCCGATCAGGTTTGTGATCGTTGACAGCCCCGTTCCAAGTACCGGCGCTACCGCCGCGTTTCCGCTGACCACAGTCAGAGCAAATATTCCTCCGCTTGCCATCCAGGCCCTGAAATCCGGCCCGGCTTCATCAGTCCTGTCGAATATTCCGTTTTTTCCTTTCATCAGCGCCAGTACGGTCACCACGGCACATGTCGAGATGAGCCCCACTGACATTGATACCAGCGTCGCCTTGCTGACTGACTGAACGACAGTCCTCAGCGTTCCGTTGACCGCTATCTGTGTCGAGCATGCTATACCGTCAATGAAAGCAAGGACGGCATAGAGCATGGGAAGCGTACGGCGCTCCATCCCTCCGGAAGGCTTTTCATGGTTCACGAGTATCAGGCCCGCAAATACCATGACAGCGCCGATCACTCTTGTAAGGGATATTCTCGCTTCATCAGCTCCGAACAGAGCAAAATGGTCAATGACCAGACCTGTTACTATCTGCCCGAAGTTCAGTATCATGACATTGCCGGCAGCGCCGAGTTTCGGCACGCACACGATGTTCAGGGTCACTATGATGATGGCACAGACTCCCCCCAGCCAGATCCACGGAGGGTTCTTTGCTATCTCACCTACGGGAATGGATAACCGGTGCTCATTGAAAATAATAAAAGCGGCAAGGCAGAGCCATGCCACCGTAAAATTGAGCCCCGCTGTGATAAACGGGGATCTGAAAAATTTTCTTGCTTCCGTATTGACGCTCGCCTGCACGGTAGAGGCGATGCCTGCTATCACTCCTATTACCAGAGCAATCATTATTTGTTATAGTCCCTATTTCCCTATCCAGCTCTCATCTGACGGATTGTCCCTGAAAGCCTTGAGTCTCGATATATCTCCCTCTGAGATATATCCGTTTTCGGCTGCTGCCGCTATTACCTCATCAAAGTTTGTCAGCGAGACCCACTTGATATCCGCTTCAGCCATGCGGTCGATGCCCTTCTTCATGCCATAGGTCATGATGGAGATGACTCCAAGCACCTCTGCGCCGGCTTCTCTGAGCACATTGACAGTATCTATGCAGCTTCCGCCTGTCGATATCAGGTCTTCTACCACTACTACCTTCTGGCCCGGCTCGAGCCTGCCTTCTATCTGGTTGCCCCTTCCGTGGTCTTTTGCGCCGGATCTTACATATCCCATAGGAAGACCCATGAGATGAGCCGTTATCGCCGCATGAGCGATACCTGCCGTGGCGGTTCCCATCAGGACTTCCACTTCAGGAAAGACCTCCCTGATCGTAAGAGCAAGCGCTTCTTCAACGTCAGTTCTCACCTCAGGTGCCGTAAGGGTCAGTCTGTTGTCACAGTAGATCGGGCTTTTGATCCCGCTTGCCCATGTGAAAGGCTCCTCAGGTCTCAGGAATACGGCTCTGATACTGAGAAGATCCTCTGCTATCTTTCTTTTAATGCTGTTGTTATTATCCATGTTTCGTCACTTTAACTTTAGAGAAATTCCTCTTTGCATCTTGCATACGCTTCGAAAGGCTTGTCTGCCGCCGTGATAGGTCTGCCTACTACGATGTAGTCAGATCCGGCAAGCTTTGCCTGTGCAGGTGTCATTACCCGCTTCTGGTCATCATTCGAGCCCTCAGCAAATCTGATGCCCGGTGTCACGGTAATGAAGTCAGCGCCGCATGTTTTGTGTATCTCTTCTGCCTCGAACGCGGAGCAGACTACACCATCGAGCCCTGCCTCCCTGGCATTAAGAGCATACTGCTTTACGACCTCGGCCATCGGCCTGTTGATAAGGAGCTCGTCGTGCAGAGTCTCCTCGTCTGTCGACGTCAGCTGGGTGACAGCGATCAGTTTCGGCTTGTCGGCAAACCTTGCGGCTCCGAGCATGAGTCCTTCCTTTGCGGCCTTCATCATCCCGACTCCGCCTGCGGCATGCACGTTCACCATGTCGACGCCATATCCTCCAAGCACCTGCATGGTCTTTTTAACGGTGTTCGGTATATCGTGCAGTTTCAGATCGAGGAACACCTTGTGTCCTCTGGACTTGAGCAGTTTGATCATCTCCGGCCCTTCGGCATAGAACAGCTCCATGCCTATCTTTACATATGGTCTTCCCTCTCCGAATCTGCTGTCATCACAGCTGATGACCTCACTCCTGATCCTTGTGAGTCTGTCAAGGAACTTGACAGTCTCATCAGCGCTCTTGAAATCGCATGCGATTATTACATCCCTCTGATTAGCCATATCGCACCTCTCGATCATTCAAACATAATTCTCTTTGACTATTATACATTAAAAGCTATCGATTCCGTACTTTTTCATTGCATAAGGCAGATCGCGCACTATGTTTCTCGATGCGTACGGATCCACCAGATTGGCTGCTCCTACTTCTACGGCTACCGCTCCGGCCATCATCATCTCAAGCACGTCTTCAGCCGATGATACGCCTCCCATTCCTATCACCGGGATGTTGACGGCCTTCGCAGTCTGATAGACCATGCGGAGAGCTACCGGGAACACGGCAGGTCCCGAAAGTCCGCCGGTGACATTTGCCAGTATCGGCTTTCCTGTACGAAGATTGAACCTCATGCCCATGAGCGTGTTTATCAGGCTGATGCCGTCGGCACCTTCCGTTTCACAGGCTCTCGCGATCTCGGTTATGTCTGTCACGTTAGGTGACAGTTTCATGATGATCGGCTTGTCCGTCATCCACCTGACCGCCTTTACGACCTCAGCCGCCATTTTAGGATCCGTGCCGAAGCTCATTCCGCCTCCGTGTACATTAGGACAGCTGATGTTGATCTCATACCAGCCTATCATGTCAGACACAGCAGATCTGTCAAGCCTTTTAACGACCTCAGCATACTCATCAGTCGAAAAGCCGCTCACGTTTGCCATTACAGGCTTGTGGAACACCCTTTCAAGCTTCGGAAGTTCTTCCCTGATGACATCGTCCACCCCCGGATTCTGCAGTCCCACCGAGTTGAGCATGCCTGACGGACACTCCGCGATGCGCGGTGTATCATTGCCGAATCTCGGATCCAGCGTGGTGCCCTTGAACGAAAAGGTTCCCAGGCAGTTAATATCGTAAAGCTCTGCAAATTCATATCCGTAGCCGAAGGTCCCCGATGCGGGTATTACCGGATTATCGATGGTGATGCCGCAAAGATCGACTTTTGTATCTACCATAGTATCTCCTCCGTTCTGAGCACCGGCCCTTCCTTGCATATGCGCTTGTTTCCGTTTCTGGTTTTTGTGCTGCAGCCCATGCATGCTCCGAAGCCGCATCCCATGCGCTCCTCAAAACTCATCTGACCGCTGATGCCGGCTTTTTCATATACTCTCTCGTATACGGCTCTGAGCATCGGTTCAGGTCCGCAGGTATAGAAATGCGTGAAGGTCTCGCCCTTATTGACCAGTTCCCTGAACGCATCGGTCACGAAGCCGCGGACTCCGCAGCTGCCGTCAGCAGTCGCCACTATGACGCGCGCGCCGAGCTTTTCGAACTCATCCACGTAATAGATCTCTTCCTTGCTGTTGAAGCCGAGTATCACTGTGGTATCAGCATTTGTGAGACAGCGGGCGGTAAGATACAGCGGCGGTATCCCTACTCCTCCTCCGATGAGAAGAGGCCTGTCTCCCGCATCGCTCAGATCATATCCGTTGCCCAGTCCTGTAAGCACATCCAGTTCGGCTCCCGGTGTCAGGCATGTCATCTCTTCAGTGCCGTGGCCGAGGACCTTGTAGATTATGGTTATGCAGTCTTTCCGCGCATCGCTGATGCTGATCGGCCTGCGCAGGAAATGGCCGTTAAGCTTTATGTTTATGAACTGCCCCGGCGCTCTTATGCCGCTCACATCGCCCGTCATCCTCATGAGCCAGGTCGTTGGCGTGAGCTTTCTGTTTTCTGTTATTGTAAAGAATCCCTGTTTCATATGCGTTGCCTGCTAAGCGTCTATGGTTGAAATGGTCTGCGTCGTTTCTTCAAGCACGTCGAGGAGCACGCTTACGGTGTCGAGCGATGTGAACAGCGTCGCGTTGTTTTCGCTTGCGCACTGCCTTATAAGCGCTCCGTCGTTTGCCGTAACGTGGTCGCCCACCTTGCGGGTATTGATGATATAAGCGATGTGGCCCATGCGGATCGCTTCGAGTATCTCGTCAGAGCCCTCGCTGATCTTCTTCAGCTGTCTTGTTTTTATCCCGTTCTCCCTGAGGAATCTCGCCGTGCCGGTAGTGCCCACTATATTGAATCCGAGATTATAGAAGCGTCTGATCAGAGGCAGAGCCTCGGCCTTATCATCTCCGGCAAGCGTCGCGAACACCGTACCGTAGTTGCGGAGCTTTGTGCCTGCCGCGGTAAGTGCCTTGTACAGAGCCCTGTTCAGTTTGTTGTCGTAGCCTATCGCCTCGCCTGTGGATTTCATCTCAGGCGAAAGGTATGAATCGAGGCCCTTGATCTTGTTGGAGCTGAAGACCGGCACCTTTACATAGAACCTCTTCTTCTCCTCAGGATACAGGTCGAATATCCCCTGCTCCTTGAGAGACTTGCCGAGCATCACCTCAGTCGCTATATCGGCCAGGCTGTATCCTGTCGATTTTGAAAGGAACGGCACTGTCCTCGATGATCTCGGATTTACTTCGATTATATATACTTCTTCGTTTCCATCAACTATGAACTGGATATTGTAGAGACCGATTATGCCGATTCCCGGACCGAGTTTTTTCGCATACTGCAGGATCTTGCCCTTCACCTTGTTGCTTATCGAGAAGGTCGGGTACACTGAAATTGAGTCTCCCGAATGTACGCCCGTCCTTTCGACCAGTTCCATTATGCCCGGCACGAATACATCGCGGCCGTCACATACGGCATCGACCTCGACTTCCTTGCCGAGTATGTACTTGTCTACCAGTACCGGCTTGTCCTCGTCTATCTCTACCGCAGTCTTGAGGTAATGTCTGAGCTGTGCTTCGTCGTTTACTATCTGCATTGCGCGTCCGCCCAGTACGAATGACGGTCTCACCAGGACCGGATATCCTATGTCCTCAGCAGCCTTTACTCCGTCTTCGATCTTTGTGACCGCATGCCCCGGCGGCTGTGGTATGCCAAGCTCATCCAGCACCTTTTCGAATCTGTCCCTGTTCTCTGCCCTGTCGATGGCTTCGCAGTCAGTTCCTATGAGCTTTACGCCTCTTTCCATGAGCGGTTCTGCGAGATTGATCGCTGTCTGACCGCCGAGTGTAGCGATAACGCCCTCAGGCTGCTCAAAATCGATTATCGCCATGACATCCTCTGCTGTCAGCGGTTCAAAGTAGAGCTTGTCTGCCGTAGTGTAGTCAGTCGAAACGGTTTCCGGATTGTTGTTGATGATGATCGCTTCGTATCCGCTGCGCCTTATCGTCTGCACTGCATGCACCGTAGAGTAGTCAAACTCAACACCCTGTCCTATCCTTATAGGGCCGGCTCCGAGCACTACTATCTTTTTCCTGTCTGTCAGTATGGACTGGTTCTCTCCGGTGTATGACGAGTACAGATAAGCAATATACTTGCCCGTATGAAGCGTGTCCACCATCCTGAATACAGGTGTGATGCCGTTGGCCTTTCTCTTCTGATAGATCTCCACCTCGCTCAGGTTCCACAGGCCGGCTATCTCTTTATCCGAGAACCCGACGGTCTTTGCCGCCCTTAGAGTCTTTATGTCGTTGACACGTTCCCTGAGAGTCTTTTCCATGTCCGTTATGGTCTTGAACGCTTCAAGGAATATCTCCGTGATCATTGTTACTTTATGGATCTCAGCCACGCTGATCCCGCGTCTCAGAAGTTCCGCGACCGCATACATGTTGTCATCTTTGAACTCGGAGATGTATTCCATCAGATTGTTGCGGCTCATGCCGTCAAACTTGGCAAGATGCAGATGGCAGACTCCTGTCTCAAGCGATCTGATGGACTTCAGGAAGCTTTCAGTCAGCGTGGAACCTATGCCCATGACCTCGCCGGTCGCCTTCATCTGGGTACCGAGCACATTCATGGCATCGCTGAACTTGTCAAACGGGAATCTCGGGAATTTTGCGACTATATAATCAAGGCTAGGCTCCGTTGAAGCAAGTCCGCCGGCAACCTCGATCTCATCAAGTGTCATTCCGAGTGCTATCTTTGCGGTGACTCTGGCTATCGGATATCCGGAGGCCTTTGACGCAAGAGCTGATGATCTCGATACTCTCGGGTTGACCTCGATCAGATAGTACTCGCTCGTTTCCGGATGCAGCGCAAACTGCACGTTGCAGCCGCCCTCTATCTTAAGTTCGCGGATGATCCTGATCGCCGAATCATTGAGCATCCTGAGATCATGATCATTGAGGGAAAGGATAGGCGCCACAACGATCGAGTCGCCCGTATGGACTCCGACAGGATCGACATTCTCCATTCCGCAGATCGTGATGGCCTTGTCGGTTCCGTCACGCATGACCTCGAATTCGATCTCCTTGTAGCCTCTGACGGACTTCTCTATAAGCACCTGATGTACCGGTGAAAGATTGAACGCGTTGATTGCGATATCCTCTAGTTCCTTTTCATTGCTGGCGAAGCCTCCGCCCGTTCCTCCGAGCGTGAACGCCGGTCTCAGGACCACAGGATAGCCGATATCCTCCGCTGCCTTTTTAGCCTCTTCGATGCTGTATGTGATCTCGCTCGGGATCACCGGCTCTCCGATCGACTCGCACATCTCCTTGAAGAGCTCTCTGTCCTCAGCTCTCTCGATGGAGTCTGCCGGTGTGCCCAGAAGTTTGACTCCGCACTCTGCAAGCACGCCTTTGCGGTCGAGCTGCATTGCCAGGTTCAGTCCTGTCTGTCCCCCTATGCCCGGAACGATCGCGTCAGGTCTCTCATATCTGAGGATCTTTGCGACGTATTCGAGCGTCAGCGGCTCCATGTAAACCTTGTCAGCGATCGAAGTATCCGTCATTATGGTCGCCGGATTCGAGTTGCACAGGATGACTTCATAACCCTCTTCCTTGAGAGCCAAGCATGCCTGTGTGCCTGCATAGTCAAACTCAGCTGCCTGTCCGATAACGATCGGTCCGCTTCCTATGATAAGTACCTTTTTGATGTCTTCTCTTTTTGCCATTACCTTTTCCTTTTCTGTATTAACGTTCTGTCATGGAGTTATACGCGATCTTTCCGTCACATACGGTCAGATAGTTGCGACCCATTACCCGCCATCCTTCGAAAGGCGTTGCCTTGCCCATCGAAAGCAGTTCTTCCTTATCTATTGTCCACTCTTCAGTAAGATCCCAGACTGAATAGTCATTGCCGAGAGGTATGCCGAAGCGTCTGCGAGGATTGTACACGAGCAGCTGCTCCAGCCTGTCCATCGTTATGATGCCCGGCATGACCAGATATGTGTACATCAGCGGAAATGCCGTTTCAATGCCTACGATGCCGAATGCCGACTTCTCAAGCCCGCGGGACTTTTCCTCTGCCGAATGCGGAGCGTGATCTGTCGCAATGCAGTCGATGGTACCATCGACTATGCCTTCGAGAAGGGCATCCCTGTCCGAGGCATCGCGGAGCGGAGGGTTCATCTTCCACTTGCCGTCCTCTTTCAGCATGCTGTCATCAAGCAGCAGATAATGAGGACCTGTCTCGCAGGTGACATCCACGCCGCTCTTCTTCGCGTCTCTTATGATGCTGACGCTTTCTTTCGTTGAAATATGGCAGACATGATAAGCGCAGCCCGTCTCGTCAGCGAGTTTGAGATCGCGCTCGATCTGCCGCCATTCCGACTCGGAGCAGATCCCCCTGTGCCCATGCTCTGCCGCGTACTTTCCGTCATGTATGTATCCGCCTTTCAGCAGGCTGTTCACCTCGCAGTGAGCGGTTATGATCTTCCCCAGCGATTTCGCCGTCATCATGGCCTCTCTCATCATGCCATCCGACTGGACTCCATGGCCGTCGTCCGAAAACGAGATGCAGTTTCCGGCCATTCCGGCAAGATCCGCAAGCACTTCTCCTTTCTGACCAACGGTTATCGCGGCATAAGGATATACATTGATGCACGCGTCGCGGTCGATGATGTCCTGCTGCATCCTGAGATGCTCGACCGAATCCGAGACCGGAGCAAGATTCGGCATTGTGCACACGGCAGTATATCCACCGTGTGCAGCAGCTTTTGAGCCTGTTGCTATAGTCTCCTTATATGAAAAACCCGGTTCTCTGAAATGTACGTGTACATCGCAAAAACCGGGTAGTATGGTATATGTTGAAGAGAGTCCGACCCCTGCATCCCTCAGAATCTTCGTATCGATGGTAGGGCTGAAAGTCAGTTCCTTAGCTCCTGTTCCGTTCATTTACTGCCTCCTTTTTCATTCAGTATAGTCTATCACGAAATGAAAGGCGTTATCAACGAGAAGCAGTGCTGTAAATTGTTTATCCAATGATTTTTATAAGAAGCAAGCGGCCTTCTGATACCGTGATCTCCGCGGTCATGCCCGGAGTTACTTCATTACTCGTAGCATACTGATAATCAGGGCCGATCAGGCCGTCTTCGAGCCCGAACTTTGCGCCGCGTATCGTGACACCGCGCGCATCTCCCTCGAGCGCTACAAGTGAGAAGAACGGATAGCTGTCTTCCACCGAAGCCCTTCCCGGATGGACAGTTCCCGCTTCATCAGTCCACGATGAGATGAGTTCCATTTCCGAATAATCATCAACGATCATTCCGCGGCATCCTCTGTTTTCGAGCATCGTGAGGATATACGTGTTCACAAGAGTGTGGTCCAGCCTTGCTCCGATGACTCCGGCAAGAAGAAAATCCCTGCAGCCCCTCTTCATTCCTTCGCGCACCGCATATACAGTATCCGTATCGTCCTTTGCGACAGGAAGAGTGATGGTCTCTGCATCGAGATGCGGATTTTCATGGGAGTCCCAGTCTCCGACTATGAGCGAAGGAGCCGCCCCCAGTCCATCCATATGCTTCAGACCGCTGTCGCAGTATACTACAAAATCATCATCCCTGAGGAATGACCGTACCCTGCTGTAACTGCCTATATCAGCGCCGCCGACTATCACACATCTTTTATCTGCACACATGACTCTACGCCTCGTGGACCAGCTTTCCGTTCATGTCTTCAATGTTTATGGCGATCACGAGAGTCCTTGGCGCGTCCTTGTCGATCTCACTCTCCACGTATTCCGGAGGGCACGGGAACTTGCCGCAGAGCAGCCTGCTGATCCTGACGATCTCGCCGGCATCCTCTATCATCTCAGCCTTGCCGAACACGATGACGCTCTTGACGTACTTGGCCCAGTCTCCCTCTTTCTGGTACTCACCGCCGAAAACACAGAATGAAACCTTCGGATCCTTCTTGACAGCGCTTACTCTGTGACCGAAAGTCGCTCCGTGAATGTAGATCTTATTGGTTTCTTCGTCGTAATAATGATTGATCGGAAAACCGTACGGATACCCGTTGTCGCCCTGCACTGACATGACGCCTCTGGTCTCGGTCTTAAGAAGATCTATCATCTCCTCATGACTCAGTGCCTGCACGCTTCTTCTCATCTTTCTGAACATGTCCTTCTCCTCCTAACGCGACGCGACTATTTCTTTCAGTTCTTCAACGCTGAATTTATATGCGGAGTTGCAGAAATAGCACTTTACTTCTATTTCCTCTCCGTCATTTATCATGTCCTGCAGATCTTCGGTACTGATGGTAGCCAGCACTCCCGCGACCTTCTCCTTGGAGCAGCCGCAGTAGTACCTTACCGGCAGCTTTTCGGTGATCCTGAGTCCCAGGTCTCCGAGATAATAATCAAGAATGTCTTCAGGACTCATGCCCTTGTCCATCATTGTGGTGACCGGCTCCGCATCAGCGACCTTCGCTTCCAGAGCCGCGATCGTCTCCTCAGCGGCATCCGGCATCACCTGCAGGATGAATCCTCCGGCATGCTTTACCGAGCTGTCTGTATCCACCATGACTCCGAGGCCAACGACTGACGGAGTCTGCTCAGAAACGGTGAAATAGTACGCGAGATCATCTCCGATCTCTCCTGTCTGTATCTCGACCTGCCCGTTGTAAGGCTCCTTGAGTCCGAGATCCATTATGACCGTAAGGAACCCCTTGCCTACCGCACCGCCTACATCAAGTTTTCCGGCATATTTCAGCGGTATGTCAACGGCAGGATTCGCCGCAAAGCCTTTCACGTTTCCGTGGCTGTCGGCAGTTACCGTCATTTGCGCGATAGGACCATCGCCCTTCATCTGAAGAGTAAGCTTGTCGTCTTCACCTTTCATCATGGAGCCCATCATGGCTCCGGCGCTCAGCAGTCTTCCGAGAGCCGCTGTAACCACAGGGAACGTGTGATGTATTTCACGCGCCTCCGCGGTCAGTCCGGTAGATTTTATGGCAAACGCCCTTACCGTCTCACCCGCGGCAGTCGCTCTTACAATATAATCATCCATATTCTTTATACTTCCTTAATCCGTAATATCCAGGTCCGCAACGATTATGATCTCGTATTCAGGATAGATCCCACTGATCTCATCCCGCAGTATCCTGACACCTTCACTGTGTGCTATATCGAAGCTCATGACAACGTCAAACCTGATTCTTTTTTTCTCCTCATCGATATAGAAGCCGTGCATCTGGAGCGCCCACTCGTGCTTCAGAACTACCTCTTCGATCTGTGTTCTCATATCCTCGGCTTTGGAGCCCGCATTACGTGAATAGACTCCGACTGCAGTCATGACGACGCCGGTCTCCCTGTACACCTTTTCGTTGATCTTTCTGGTCAGTACATCCACCTTGTCGACCGTCATGTCAGCTGGCAGTTCTATATGGACGGAGGCGTATTCCCTTTCAGGTCCGTAGTTGTGTACGAAGAGATCGTACGCGCCGAGCACCGAAGGTTCTGCTACTATTATTTGTTTTATCCTCTTCGAGATCTCTATATCCGTACGCCTGCCCAGGATGTCGCTGACAGTATCGCTTATCATCTCGTAACCTGCCTTGATGATGAAGCCTGAAATTATAACACCCATGTATGCTTCAAGAGAAATGCCCTTGACGGTATATATCAGCGCAGTGATAAGTACGCCCGCGGAGATCGCAGCATCTGACAGCGCGTCGGTTCCTGAAGCAACCAGCGCGCCGGATCCGGTCTGCTCTCCCTTTGCCTTGACATATCTGCCGAGCAGTATTTTAGTGATGACCGCGACTCCGATGATCACGAGCGAGGCAGTCGTATAGTGCGGCTGTCCCGGATCAAGTATCTTCTTTACGGACTCGACCAGCGAAGTGATTCCGGCGTACATGACTATTGCCGCCACTATCAGCGCGGATATGTACTCACTGCGTCCGTGTCCGAGCGGATGCTTTTTGTCCGGTTTTTTTCCTGCGACCTTGGCGCCGATGATGGTTATGATCGATGACAGTGCGTCAGACAGGTTGTTTACAGCGTCCAGGACTACAGCGATCGAATCCGACAGTATGCCGACGGCGGCCTTGAACGCGGCGAGCAGCAGGTTCACAACGATCCCCACCACACTCGTTCTTACTATTATTTTCTCTCTGTTCTGATTATCATTCATTATTTAACCTTCTGAAACCCTTTCCCATGAAAGTGATTTTACTGCAAACATCAGTTTCTTGCAATGTCAGCGGCGGGCTTCTGTTTTATTCAGTCAGAGAAATCCTGTCTTTAATCTGTTACAATACATAAATAAGCAAACCAAATATATGAAAGTGGACCGGACATGAAAAAGAACGATACTATTTGTCTGTTGAACGACTCGTTCCCGCCTGTAATTGACGGAGTTTCGAACGCAGTCCTGAACTACGCGCGCATACTGGAAAAGAACCACGCACACTCGCTTGTGCTTACTCCCCAGGTACCGGGTTCAGACGACAGCGCCTATGATTTCTCTATTGTAAGATATCCGAGCATCGATACCCGCAAGCTCATCGGATATGTGACAGGTTACCCGTTCTCGCCTGAGGCTGCTCATGAAGTGGAAGCACAGAACGTGTCCCTGCTTCATGCTCACTGCCCTGTCACATCGTGTCTCCTTGCAAGACAGCTTGCAGAAGCATACAACCTGCCTCTCGTTCTGACATGGCACACCAAGTATGACATAGACATCGCCAACGCGGTAAAGAGCAAGCTTCTGCAGGAAGGCGCTCTGCAGGCACTGCTGCTCAACGTAAATGCCTGTGATGAGATATGGACCGTCAGCAAGGGAGCCGGCGAGAACCTCAGGTCGATCGGATTTGAGGGTGAATACATAGTCATGCCTAACGGTGTTGATCTGCCGAGAGAAACAATCTCTGATGAACTGTTGTCTGAAGTGACCTCGGAGTATGACCTGCCTGAAGGAGTGCCTTGCTTTCTCTTCATAGGAAGGCTTATGTGGTACAAGGGGCTCCGCATCATTCTTGACGCGCTTAAGACACTCGACACGGGCGGTACTGATTTCCGCATGGTGTTCGTCGGCGGAGGCGGCGATGAAAGCGAGGTGCGAGAGTACACAACAGAGCTTGGCCTTGACCGCAAGGTTATCTTTACCGGAGTCATCTCAGACAGGGAAAAACTCCGCGCATGGTATACCCGTGCCGATCTCTTCCTCTTTCCTTCGTCTTTCGATACCAACGGGCTTGTCGTAAGAGAGGCGGCTGCATCGGACACCGCCTCGATAATCATAGAAGGAAGCTGCGCCTCTGAAGGCGTAACAGACGGCCGTAACGGTTTTCTGATCGAAGAGAGCGCGGGATCCATGGCAGCAAAGCTCAGGGAATTATGCGCTCAGCCTGATCGCATAAAGGTCGTCGGCAAAGGCGCCGGTGATGAATTGTACATATCCTGGACTGATGCTGTTGCTCATGCATACGATCGCTACGGTGCAGTGATCGACAACTTCAGGAGCGGTGTCTATGGCACGCACGATCCTCTCAAAGGCTCATGGATGCAGTCACAGGGCGAGCTCATGCAGATACTGGGAGATATAAATGCTGCAGGTAAAGCCTTGAAGCATGACTTCGAAGAGACTCAGGCTGAAGTCGAGTCCTCCATCCGCAGCTTACGCAACAAGGCAATAGTCGATGCCATTACGACAGGCTATGAAGCGAGAGAAAACATCCGCTCGATAGGAAGGGAAATAAAAGAACAGATCGAAGAAGCCCGGGATGACTTATGGGAAAAGCTCGACCGCTATCTGTAAAAAAACATGGGTACTGATATTGATCAGTACCCATACTTTTTTGGTTTTTCAGCTTTTTCAAACTACTTGTTAGCTGCTTCCATCTGAGCAGCGACCTCAGCTGCGAAGTCTTCTTCCTTCTTCTCGATGCCTTCGCCTACCTCGAATCTGATAACCTTGACCAGTGAAAGATCCTTGTCAACGGATTTCAGATACTCAGCGACAGTCTGCTTGCCATCTTCAGCTCTTACGTAAACCTGATCAAGCAGGCAGATCTCTTTCAGCTGCTTCTTGATACGTCCGTCAACCAGACCCTTGAAGATCTTGTTCTCGGAGATCTCAAGCTTTGCAGCGATAGCAAGACCTGCAAGTCTTGTCTTTGCTTCTTCCGAAAGGAAGTTTGGCAGATAGTTGAAGTTGAAGCTCTTGTCTGCTCTCTTTTCAGCCAGGATAGCGATGTCGTCATCACCCCATACGCCGGCAACCTTCTCGAGAAGGCCGTTAAGGATCGGCTTAGGAAGTGTGAACGGATCGTTCAGTGCGCTTTCAAGAGTGATCTTGCCGAGGCTTGCGAGTTCCTCTTCCGAGATCTCATCCCTGCTTACATACTGAGGGTTCATTGCTGCTACCTGCATTGCAATGTTCTTAAGAGCAGCCTTGTTCTCATCAGTGTCTGCTCCGTTAGCAGCAACGATAACACCAATGTTTCCGCCACCGTGAATGTAAGTTGCAAGGACTTCTCCGGAAGCCTTGTCGATTCTTCTTACTGACATGTTTTCACCGATCTTTGCGATAAGTGCTGTCAGAGCTTCTCCGACTGTAGAACCATCAAAAGGCATAGCCTTGAATGCGTCCATGTCATTGTTTTCTGCCTCGAGAGCCAGCTTAGCCAGTCTTTCAACGAATCCGATGAATTCATCGTTCTTCGCAACGAAGTCTGTCTCAGAGTTTACTTCTACGATAGCAGCTGTATTGCCGTCTTCCGATAATGCAGTTCTTACAAGACCCATTGCAGCGATTCTGCCGGCCTTCTTAGCAGCCTTCGAAAGTCCCTTTTCTCTCAGAACTTCTACAGCTCTGTCCATATCTCCATCAGCTTCGACCAAAGCTTTCTTGCAGTCCATCATTCCTGCGCCTGTCATTTCACGCAGTTCTTTCACCATCTTTGCCGTTACAGCCATTTTTTCCTCCTGTTATTTAAAGAATACTCAGAATCGCACGAATTACTCTTCGTCTGCAGCTTCCTCTTCTGCTTCAGCCTCAGCAGCCTCTGCAGGAGCTTCCTGGAAGCTCTCTCCCTGCTTAGCTTCGATGATAGCATCAGCCATGCAGCTTGTGATCAGCTTGACGGCTCTGATAGCGTCATCGTTTGCAGGAATTACATAGTCTACGTCGTCAGGATCGCAGTTGGTATCTACCATACCTACTACAGGGATACCGAGGATAGCGGCTTCCTTGACAGCGATTCTTTCCTTCTTAGGGTCAACAACGAAGATTGCTCCAGGCATTCCCTTCATGTCCTTGATTCCGCCGAGATACTTCTCGAGCTTGTCAGCCTCAGCGATCAGCTTCAGTGCTTCCTTCTTGGCATACTTGTTGATAGTGCCGTCTTCCTGCATCTGTCTGATCTCAGCGAGTCTTTCGATTCTCTTGCTGATGGTCTTGTGGTTTGTGAGCATTCCGCCCAGCCATCTCTCGTTTACATAGAACATTCCGCATCTCTCAGCCTCATCCTTGATGGCAGCCTGAGCCTGCTTCTTTGTTCCTACGAAAAGAACCGGCTTGCCGGTCTCTCCGACCTTTCTCATGAAATCATACGCGTCATCGATAAGTCCCAGCGTCTGCTGAAGGTCGATGATGTAGATTCCGTTTCTCTCTGCGAAGATGTAAGGAGCCATCTTAGGGTTCCATCTTCTTGTCTGATGTCCGAAATGGACGCCTGCTTCGAGCAGCTGTTTCATTGATACTACTGACATTTTTTAACCTCCGGTTAATCAACTTCCACTGAGCCTCAGCCCTTGGGCCATACGCCTTAAACCCCTGAGTTTCAGGGCACCGCGGCGTAATCACTCCTGCAATTGCAAGGGTTTTCACTTGTTTTTTTGCTTAATCGTATCGCCTGTCCCTATTTGTCGAGTTTGCCGCATTTAGAGAATACACGGTCGAATCTTGCGATGACATCATCGATCATTTCTTCGTCATATGCAGCGCTCGTATACAGTCTGGATCCGGCAAGGGTGATTATTCCCTCCGCCATATACGCAGCTCCGATGTGCTCCATCTCGATCTGTCTTCTTGACGTCTCTTTCAGTACCAGCGGCAGAGTCCACGGCTTGCTCCAGTCTACGGCAAAATGCATTGTGCCGACTGTGTCGACATGGCAGATGGAGCCCTGGTTGAATACAACGAACGGAAGTCCGTATTTTTCAGCCGATGCCCTGATGCCTTCTGTCAGGCGGTCTGCCAGACGTCCCGCCTTCTCACAGGCGTTGGTTCTCTCGATCTCTTCGAGAGTGTAGTAACCGGCGCAGCAGCTTATAGGTGTAGCAGCCATCGTGCCGCCGCAGAGAGCTTTTTTGACCTTCTTTCCTGACGAGTCGAGTCCGGCGCCGAGGTGCTGCATGCAGTCTCTGTGTCCGCCGATGCCGCCTGCTCCCGGATATCCTCCGGCAATTACCTTTCCGAACACAGTCAGGTCAGGATCGACTCCGAAGTATCCCTGAGCTCCCGAAAGGCCTATACGGAATCCTGTTACAACCTCATCAAAGATCACGAGCGCTCCGTACTTGTGCGCGAGCTCCACCGTGCCTTCTATGAACTCTTTTGTCACAGGCCATGTTCCGCTCTCAGGACCGACCGGTTCAACATAAACCGCAGCTGTACCGCCGGTAAGTCTGTTCTTTCTGAGTTTTTTCTCGAGGTCGTCAAGATCGCCCGGGAAGAACTCATCAGTATGACTGAACGCATAGTTCGGTACGCCTCTTGACTGCAGACCTTTCGTTCCCGGTATCCTTATGCCGTAACACAGCATGTCGGACCATCCGTGGTATGCTCCGCCCATCTTCAGAATGTTCTTGTTACCGGTCTTCAGTCTGGCGACTCTGGCAGCTACCATGTCTGCCTCCGTACCGGAACCCAGCATGCGGAACATCTCAACAGAAGGTACAAGATCAGATATCTTTTTAGCGAGCTTGTATTCGTACTCGTGGAAGAGTCCGGTCGACGGTCCGCAGGTGTTGAGAAGGTCTATGACCTTCTCCCTGACACACTCAGGATTGCTTCCCAGCACAGTAGGTCCGCCCGCCTGGAGCAGGTCGTAATACTCGTTGCCGTCGATGTCGTAGAGTTTCGCGCCGTCAGCTTTTGTTATGACTATCGGAAACGGATAGTTGAACGCCAGATTATGCTGCACTCCGCCCGGTATAATATTCCTTGCTTCAGAGATCTCTGCCTTCGAGCGCGAGCACTTCTTTTCAAAGTACTCACTCTCATACTCTGCCAGAGCGTCAGGAAGCACGCCGTATATAGGGCTTTTTATGAGCTTATCGAGCTGAGCGTTGACCGCGTCAGCGTCAAGATATTTATCTATCGCAAATCCGTTGTATGCCATATCAGTTTCCTCCTGTTTACTTTTTTAAATAATAGCCTTGTTCTTCCATCGCCCCGCCCTGTATACGATATATGTCATAGCTGCCCCGATCAGCCATGTCAGCAGGAGCGAGACGAACATCATATAAAAGTGGCCGTGAGGTTCTTCCGGGGATCTTGTCATCCATGTCATCAGGTAAGCAAGCGGAACTCGTATGACTACGGTTGAAATCATCGACAGCCACATAGGCGCCATAGTATCGCCTGCTCCGCGCATGATGCCCTGCAGGCACTGAGTCACTTCCATGGCTATGTAGCCCACCCCCAGGATCATCATCATATGGTAACTCTGCTCTACCAGCTCATCAGTGTTGGTGAACAGCATCATCAGATATTTGCCGAAAAGGAGTATCAGTACGGTTATCACCGCCGATGTCCCCATCGCAACGAACGTTCCCTTCTTTGCACCTGTCTCTACACGGTCCAGTCTGCCGGCTCCGATGTTCTGCCCTGCGAAGGTCGTCATCGCCGCGCCGAATGAGAACGCAGGCATCATGACGAACCCGTCGATCCTCATTACTATGACGTTGGTCGCGATGCACATCGGGCCGAAGCTGTTGGTGAGTGACTGTACGACTACCATCGACAGCGAGAAAATAGCCTGCGTTATGCCTGACGGAAGGCCCAGCCTCACGAGTTCTCTGAAGTACTTGCGTGTCGGCTTCAGATAGGCTGCCTTCATGTCAAAGCAGTCGGTCCTTCTGCGGAGTTTCAGGAATGCCAGAACAGCGGAGATAGTCTGCGCTATGACCGTAGCCAGCGCAACTCCCGGTACCCCGAGTCCCAGCTTTGCCACGAAGTAAATGTCGAGGAATATGTTGAGTATCGTTGCTATTATGAGATACAGAAGAGCAGATACAGAGTCACCGAGTCCTCTCAACATGCCTCCGAGGATGTTATAGAACGCGCATCCTGCTATTCCCAGGAAGATAGTCATGAGGTACCTGTCGCACCAGTCTATTATCTCCGCAGGAGTGTTGAGCAATTTAAGCAGAGGCATGGTCACGAGTGGCGCAACAGCCATGACTATCAGCGATGCGATAAATGTCATGGTGATACATGTTCCGATCGTCAGTGAAAGCGCCTTGCGCTGCTTTGCGCCAAAGTACTGGGATACCATGATCCCCGCTCCGACAGATATGCCCATGAAAAGCACCAGCAGCAGATTGAGTATCGGACCTGCGCTTCCTACGGCGGCAAGCGCGTTGTCTCCTATATATTTTCCTACGACAATGCTGTCAACAGTATTGTACAGCTGCTGAAACACATTGCCTATGAGCATGGGTATCATGAACTTGACGATCTGGCGTACCGGATCGCCCTTTGTCATGTCTACCGGTTCAAACAATTTTTTCCACATTTTCCGTGTCCCGTCCCCGAATGCCGTTTCAGGAAAACCTTACCAACACTCTTTATATATCTCCAGTATTTCTTCTTTTGTAAGCGGCCTGAACGCACCCCGCGAAACGAAGCAGGATTCAGCGATCTCAGGAAGCATGCCGTATTCCTCTTTTCCGAATCCAAGCTCGCGCAGAGTCGCCGGAAGGCCCATCTCCTTTATGAATGATGCAAGTTCTCCGATCCCCGCCAGGGCAAAGTCTTCATCCGTGCCATAATTTTCACGGTCCAGGCCCCATACTCTCTCTGCGAACCTCATGAATTTTCCGAGGCCGTCTTTGTATATATGCCTGTAGTATGCGGGATGAAGAACGGCAAGCCCCTCACCATGGTTGCAGTCCGTGAACGCCGAAAGCTGATGCTCCATGTTGTGAGCCTGAAAATCCTTGGTCTTGCCCGTCTTGATTATCCGGTTCTCTGCCAGGGATGCCGCCCACATTATATTGCTCCTTGCCTGATAGTCAGCAGGATCCTTGACGGCTGTCCTGAAATCCCTTATGAGTCCTTTCATCAGGCCCTCGGATACATCATCAGCAGGGTTGTCTTCTTCCGGATAGCTGAAGTACGTTTCCATTATATGCGACAATATGTCAAAAGTGCCTGCCCTGAGCTGCCTGAGCGGCATCGTAAGCGTGTACGACGGATCCATGAGCGCAAACAGCGGGTTCATCTCCGGATAGTCCCTGTCAGTCTTGATGCGGGTATCTTCATTTGTGAGCACTGCGCATCCGTTGACTTCGCTTCCCGTAGCCGGCATGGTCACTACTGCTCCGCAAGGGATAACTTTGTGAGTCATCGGCTTCCCAAGGATCCAGAAATCCTCCCAGGCATCCCCGTCATAGCCGGCCTGCACGGATATCGCCTTGCAGCAGTCCATGACTGAGCCTCCGCCGATCCCGATGATGAGTCCTATATCCATCCGGGAAGCAAGAGCGGCACCTTCTTTCATCTTTCCGAGAGTAGGGTTTGACATTATTCCCGGGAATTCAATTATGAGATTCCCCGCGTCCGCACTGCCTGTCCTGCTGTATCCCAGCGACTCAAGCACACCTATCACGTCATCATAAGCGCCGTTTCTTTTTACCGAACCGCCGCCGTAGCCGATCATTATATTGCGTCCGGGCAGAGCAAACTCACTTACAAAGCCGGCCAGATATTCTCTGACGCATCCTTTCCCGAATTTCACTTTCGTCCTGCATTCCCAACTGAAATCATTCATGTCCTGTACCCTGTTTCACGCGAACTGTAGCCCTCTGAATCCAAGTATACGCTGTTTTCATGCTGACGGGCAATATAAATCGGAGGCATCCATCCGGGATGCCTCCATGATCTGTTCATCGATCTTTAATGATTTTCCCCTCTTATACCGGGAACTCGATCGCGATGTCCTTGCCCTCTGCGATGTAGAGCTTAACGACTCCGCCGCCGAATGTCATCTGTGTGCCTGCAGGAACTGCCATTGCAGGAGCTGCTGCCTCTGCAGGAGCTTCCTCTTCTGCTTCTTCCTCGCCGGCACCCGGATCCTGGATATTGTCTACGATCTCAGCTGTGAGCGGTGTCAGGGAGTCGGATACTTCCTTGAGAGTAGCTCCGAGGCACTGTCCGATGGTCAGGCATCCGTCAAGTTTCAGAAGTCCTGTGTCTACCAGATCAGGGAAAATCGCAGGGTCTTCAAGGTTGTGGTGCGAGATCTCGCCCGGCTCCATTCTGCAGCAAAGTACTGCAGGATCGTTCTTATGTTCCAATGCATATTCTAACTCGATTGACATATCATTTCCTCCGTTTTCTTTCAGGGTAATGCTGGGATACAGACATATCCCGCCTACAATATCATTGTAGTTTCAGGCCTCTGTCTAAACAAATAGACGCTTTCAATATTGTAGAATAGTTTAATAACCCTAATCAATAAACACGGAGTTAAGGTTCGTAAGCCGGACTTTCAGTTTGACTGAACGTCCGGAAGAAAGTCTTTAACAGAGCTGATCCTGCGTTCACCGGTCTGCCTTCTTTTTTGCGTCTTTAACGAGCGACAAGATGTTCTCACGCTTAACAAGATCACAACCGTTGTCAATGCGGTCCTTCATCATGTTCGCCTGTGACTTCGCGTCGTTCGTGCTGCCCGAAAGCAGGACGGCTCTCATTGTCTTCATGAGGAACTTATCGAGTCCCGTTACAGCCGCAGGATCATATCTGCCGCCGAGGATGTACAAAAGCACCCTGTGCTCGTTTTTAGGGTCTATCTTTCCAAGGCTGTAGCCCCAAACCTGCGCATAATTCTCAGCAGTCTCGTCGGCAAAACCGACACCGTAAACAATAAGTCTGTTCATGAGCTCATCATCGAGCATCTTCGCGAACTTATCGAAATCAACGATGCCTGACCCGCGTATCCATCCGCCGTATATCATGCAGTCATAATCGTAAAGGTCGATACCTTTCGCATCCGGAAGAGGAACGGCTTCACAGCCGAGGTCTCCGGCTATCCACTCAGCGTACTGCTTCGTTGAACCTCTTTTAGATGTGTAAATAACTATGCTTTTTCCCATTATCCTTTTACGTTCTCCGTTCCGAGCAGTCTTTCAAGCTTTGCTCTGAGATCATCCGCGAAGATCACGCGGTTTTCGGCATTGCATCTTACCGGCTTCTGCCCCGGAAGATAAACCAGCACGTCTCTTTCACCCGGGTAAAGACTGAACATGTCAGTCAGATGCATCAGTACCTTGCGCGCGCCTCCGTGTGATCTGACCACTTCTTCAGGGATCCTCAGCTTGACGGGATCATTCAGCGGCGCCGCAGGCCTGTTTTCTGACCTGCGAGGCGGTTCCGGAGCATATCTGTCGTCAGAAGGGTATCCGTACATGTCGTTTTCCCTGCCGTTCTGCGACCTGCTCCTGCCCAGGCTCGCTATGTTTTCTATCGGTACTATGTCCTCAACAAGTATCTCTGCTTCGCTTTCATCCTTGAAGCTGACACGTCCGGATATGCCTACTATCATGTCGTTCCTGACCAGGTTCCTCTTGCGCTCATACACCTTTGGGAAGACTATGGCGTCAATGACACCATCGAAGTCCTCGAGGGTCATCCTGGCCATCTCCTGCGACTTTCTTGTGATCATCGTCCTAACGCCGCTTATCATGCCTGCCATGATGACAGCGTCTCCGTCCTTGAATCTGGAGGTGTTGATCACCATGCTGTCAGCGTCATCTCCCTCAGCGGTAAACTCCTCGCCTCCTCCGGTGAGTTCGGCTGTTCCGACGCTCGTGTTGTCTCTGATGAGCGCGGCGTATTCATCCAGAGGATGCCCTGAAAGGTAGACTCCTAGCATCTCCTTCTCCATGGCGAGCTTGGTCTCCTTATTGAAGTCAGCCACTTTAGGAAGTTCAGGACCCGCGATGACCTCATCGGCGAAGTCTTCAAGCTGGAACAGGCTTATCTGTGCCCTGCTGCCCTGCCTGGCTTTCTTCTGGGCTCTCTGCACGGCATCATCACATACCGCCATGAGCTGAGCCCTGTTCGGATTTATATCATCGAAAGCTCCGGCCCTCACCAGCGATTCGATTGCTTTCCTGTTGAGTTCTCCGGCGTCTATGGCCTCGATGAATTCATATATATCGTGAGTCCCCCTGACCGATTCGCGGCCTTCGATTATTGCCTCGATTATGCCTTCGCCTACGTTCTTGACCGAAAGCATGCCGAATCTTATGCGGCCGTTTTTTGTCGAGAAGTTCTTCTCACTCCTGACCACCGAAGGAGGCTCCAGAACTATGCCCATCTCGCGGCAGTTCCTCACATAGTCCGCCGTGTGTCTGGCGTCCCCGGCCATGCTGGTCATAAGAGCAGCCATGAATTCAGCAGGATAGTGCGCCTTGAGATAAGCAGTCTGGTATGAGATCACAGCATAGGCAGCGGCATGGGATTTGTTGAACGCGTACGAAGCAAACGTGACCATGTCTTCGAATATGGTCTCCGCAGCTGCAGCCGGAACGCCGTTTCTGGCGCATCCTGCTATCTCGACGTTCCCCTCATCATCCTTTTTGCCGTTGATGAAGTACTGCTTCTCTTCGAGCATCACCTGCATCTTCTTCTTGCTCATCGCGCGGCGCACCAGATCAGAGCGGCCGAATGAATAGCCGCCGAGGTCACGCACTATCTGCATTACCTGCTCCTGGTAGATCAGGCAGCCGTAAGTGACGCCGAGGATAGGCTCGAGATGCGGGTCAACGTATTTTATGTGATCCGGGTGTTTCTTGTTGTCTATGTATTTAGGGATCGAGTCCATAGGGCCCGGTCTGTAAAGAGCGATTCCCGCGACAATATCCTCGAAGCAGCTCGGTCTGAGGTTCTTCATGAAGTCGGTCATACCGCCGCTTTCCAGCTGGAACACTCCCTTCGTATTGCCTTCCGATATGAGCCTGTACACATCCGGATCGTCGAAATCCATGGATGCAAAATCGATGTCGATGCCATGGTTCTCTTTTATCATGCGGAGCGCGTCGCGTATGACGGTAAGGTTTCTGAGCCCGAGGAAGTCCATTTTAAGGAGTCCGAGCTCCTCAATAGTCGTCATGTTGAACTGCGTGGCGACTCCCTTGTCGGATGAATAGAGCGGCACGTACTCATCGAGCGGCATCTTCGAGATGACTATGCCCGCGGCGTGAGTCGAAGCGTGACGCGGCAGGCCTTCGAGCGCCATGGAAAGATCAAGCACCTGCCTGACCAGCGGTTCATTCTCATATCTCTGCCTCAGATCAGGATTCACTTCAAGCGCCTTGGCGATCGTGATGCCGAGCTCATTCGGGATAGCCTTCGCGATCGCGTCTCCCTCCGCGTATGTTGCGTCAAGGGCTCTCGCTATGTCTCTTACAGCCGCCTTGGCCTTGAGCGTACCGAAAGTGATGATCTGCGAGACTTTATCCTTGCCGTACTTGCGTATTACGTAATCGATGACCTCCTGACGTCTTTCGATGCAGAAATCTATGTCTATATCCGGCATGCTCACACGCTCCGGATTGAGGAATCTCTCAAAGATGAGGCTGTACTTTATAGGGTCTATCTCGGTTATGTCAAGGCTGTAAGCCACGATGCTTCCAGCGGCGGAACCTCTGCCCGGACCTACCGCGATCCCGTGGGATTTGGCGTAGTGAATGAAGTCCCATACAATAAGGAAGTATTCGACATAGCCCATGCCCTCGATCACCTTGAGTTCTGTCTCGAGCCTCTGCCTGTAAACGCTTTCAGGATCCATGGCTCCGGCTCCATAGCGCTTCACCAGGCCCCTGTAGCAGAGATCTCGCAGGTATTCTTCCGTGCTTCTCCCATCAGGCGGGATGTATTCAGGCAGGTGATAATTGCCGAACTCGAACTCAACATTGCATCTTTCAGCGATCTCATGCGACCTGTCTATGACTTCAGGCATATCCGGGAAGAGTTCTCTCATCTCGGCCTCGGACTTCACATAAAACTCGTCGTTTTCGAACCTCATGCGGTTCTCGTCAGTCACCTTTGCCTGCGTCTGGATGCACATCAGCACGTCCTGGGCTGTCGCGTCGCTGCGTCTCATGTAGTGCGCATCATTCGTTGCTACGATAGGGATGCCGGTATCCTCGCTGATCATCTTAAGCCCGGTAATTACAGTCACATCCTCTTCGAGATGGTGGTTCTGTATCTCGAGGAAAAAGTTGTCGCTCCCGAAGATGTCCCTTAACTCAAGGGCTTCTTTTTTTGCGCCGGCATAGTCTCTCGCAAGCAGCATCCGCTGTACGTTGCCTGCCAGGCAGCCCGAAAGGCAGATAAGACCTTCGCTGTACTGCCTCAGAAGCTCTTTATCGACGCGTGGCTTGTAGTAGAAACCGTCAACATAACTCTTTGATACGATCTTTACGAGGTTGCTGTATCCTTTCTGGTTCTCGGCAAGGAGTATCAGATGTCCGTAGCCGCGGTCCTTGTCCGGATCCTTGTCATAGAGAGTCCTCGCGGCTGTATAGACCTCGCATCCTATCACAGGCTTGATGCCCGCCTTTTTGCATGCTTTGTAGAAATCTACCACGCCAAACATCGCGCCGTGATCAGTTATGGCGCACGAATCCATACCGAGCTCCTTTACATATGAAGGGAGCTCGGAGATCCTGCTCATTCCGTCGAGCAGGCTGTATTCAGTATGAAGATGAAGATGTGTGAACATTATTTTCCGTTATATCTGAATGCAAGCATGGTTATATCGTCGAACTGCGGAGCATCTCCAACGAACGCATCTATCGAGTCCTTTACGTTCTTCAGCAGTTCTTCAGGCAAAGCGTCAACGCTTTTATTAAGCGCATCAACAAGTCGCTGTTCTCCGAAGAGCTGATGATTTTTGTCGCTGGCCTCCGTAACACCGTCAGTATATACGAAGAGCGAATCTCCCGGATCGAGTCTGAACGACCGCTCCCTGAATATGATCCCGTCAAGTGCCGCAAGAGCCGGTGAATGTCTGTATCTGTCAAGTTCGAACAGGCCGCCTTTCTTTCTGATCGCAGGGTGCTCGTGTCCGGCGTTGATCTCGACACATTCGCCCGTATCCAGATCTATAAGCACAAGCCATGTTGTGACAAAGAGATCGAGATCATTGCTTTCTATCAGTTTTTCATTAGTGGCACTCAGCGCTTCCGATGGGCTGAGTCCCTGCTTGAGGCCGTATTTGATCAGGATCTTTGTCGCGACCATGAACAGCGATGCCGGAACACCCTTTCCGGATACATCGGCGATCACAAGCGCTAAGTGCCTGTCATCCGCCATGAAGATATCATAGAAATCCCCGCCGACCTCTCTGGCCGGTACCATTGACGCTGCAAGATCGCATTCCCGCATATCCTCATACTGCATGCCCTTCTTGGGAAGTATGCCCATCTGGATCTTTGCAGCTGCATCAAGTTCACCGCTGATCCTTTCCCTCTCGGCCATAGCTGCAGAAAGCTCATTTATGTATTCTCTGATGTCGATGTCCATCTTTGTGAACGCTTCTGCCAGAGTCTCTAGTTCATCGTTCGTATGTATATCTATATTTACTGCTTCATCACGCTCAAGATTGCCGACCATTGTTTCCGCGCTTTTTGTCAGAATACCTATCGGCCGTATGAAGCTTTTTTTTATGATCCTGTAAAGGATCAGCATTATGACTGTTGAAACAAATGCGGCAGACAAGAGGATAACGAGAATGAACTGTGATATCAACGTTCCGAGCATAAGTTCCGGACGTGTGACACAGACAACGGCAACCGGTTTGCCTTTACTGTCAGTCAGAGGTGTGAACACGCTGATGAAAGGTTCTATTCCGTTTTGTGTCCTGACCGGCTTTACTTTAACGGGTCCTCTCTCTGACGCATCTGCATTGTAATAATTGCGGTAGTCCCTGAATGCTGCCGTTCTCTCTCCGAGATCGTACGCGCCTTCGCCTCCGTCAGTGTCCCATACATTTATTGCTTCGTCCCCATCCGGTACGAATACGCTTATATCTGTCAGCTCTATCTCATCGCGGAATGAATCCAGGAATATCATTGTATTAAGATAGTACGCGTCCTTCTCACCGCTCTCCAGATACCCCCGGACAGTGTCTCCGTTTATGACATGTGAAACAATACCCGCATAATCACGGGTATCATCATAGTAGTGGCGTCTCGATATCACGGAAAAGCCATAACTCACCGGCAGACTGACTACGATGGTGAGTATCAGCGTGAAAACGACTATACCGCATGGCTAAAGTATATCATAACTCATTCAGCGACATGGATATCAGGTGAAAATTTCTATCGCCATTTTGTTGCCATTATTCTGCAGTTAGATGTACAATACTTGAGTAATTTTAAATAATGATAAAGGGTCCAGGACATCCAATGATTTATAACAACATCCTTGAGGCAATGGGAAACACCCCTATGATCCGCCTCAATCACATCAATCCGCCTACAAACGCAGAGGTACTGGTCAAATTCGAAGGACTCAATGTCGGCGGATCAATCAAGACAAGAACTGCATACAAGATGATACAGGCTGCCGAAGAAGCAGGAGTCGTCGGCCCGGGTTCCATAATCGTAGAGCCTACAAGCGGCAATCAGGGCATAGGCCTTGCTCTCGTCGGAGCAGTACGCGGATACCGCACGATAATCGTCATGCCTGACTCAGTCAGTATAGAAAGGCGCAAGCTTGTGCAGCACTACGGCGCGGAAGTCGTACTCGTTCACGATGACGGAGATATAGGAAAATGCATCCATGAGTGCCTCGCGACGGCTATGCGGATGAAAGAACAGGACAAGCGCGTATTTGTTCCTCAGCAGTTCATCAACAAGAACAACATAATAGCTCAGAAAGAAGCAACAGCACAGGAGATACTCAGGCAGGTAAACGGTCCGATCCACGGCTTCTGCTCAGGCATCGGCACCGGAGGAACAATAACAGGCATAGGCGAAGTTCTGCGTGAGCACTATCCGGACATCGAGATCTGGGCAGCTGAACCTGAAGACGCAGCCATCCTCGCAGGCGGCAGTATAGGCACCCACGTACAGATGGGTATCGGCGACGGGCTTATCCCGGACATCCTTAACACAGAGGTCTACGACAACACCTGCATAATCCCGGATGATAACGCGCTCGACATGGCTAAGCGTCTGGCGAGCGAAGAAGGCATCATGTGCGGTATTTCATCAGGCACAAACGTAGTTGCCGCCATAATGCTCGCCGAAAAACTCGGTCCGGGCAAGACAGTAGTAACAGTACTGCCGGATACGGCAGAGCGCTACTTCTCCACACCGCTCTTCGAGTAAAAAGAAAAATAAAAAAGCGGCTGTAAAAGTCGTGAAGCGGAGGCTCTGCGGCAGCCGGCACTTAGCGATTGACGAGCAATATCGACAGATATTGTGAAGTCAGAGCTTAGTACCGCTGCGTTAAGCCGCAGCGAGGCGGGAGCCGTACTCCGCGGCAGGACTTTTACAGCCGCTTTTTGTTTATAACTATTTGATTCCGCGCTCTTTCTTGAGCATGGCGATCTTGAGTTTCTTGATGCACTCTTTTACATCGTCTTCTGTGTAGTTGTTTTCACCGACGATGTTGGACTCGATGCCCTCAGGGTTCTTGTTGAAATCCACTACGTTGTCGAGATACGGGCTCTCAACTACGAAGGTTCCTGCAGTGCCGCTCCAGTTGAGTCCGGCTACAGGGATTCCCCTCTCGCCTATCTCGTTTACGCAGTTTACGTAGTCTACGTCAAGGTTTCCCCATCCGTCTGTCTCAACGATGACTCCGTCAGGTCTGCAGCACTCAGCGACGACTGCGGCTGTTCTGGAGCATCTGATCTTTTCTTCGTTGCCCTCAGGCGAACCGAATACCAGGACTCCCATCAGGTCGATACCAGGGTCCTCACCAAGCAGTCTGATCAGCGGATCTCTGAAGTGGTGAAGGCTTGTTTCTTTTGTTGAAGGACCAACTCCCATATTGCACCTCCTTAGTTCATCGCCTTGATAGCACCGTCTCTGAACTCGTTAGGAGTCAGCATGACAGGCATCGCGCCGTAATCGATAAGTGACTTTCCTCCCTCAACGCCGCTTGGCTGATCAGGGAAGATCCATGTGTCGAGCATCGCGCCGTGAGCGATCATCTCTTTGATAACAAGCACTTTCTTCTGGCCCTTACGGATCCTGTCATAGTACTCGTGTCTCTCAGTGCACTTGGTGCCCTCGAACTTCTTCAGCTGAGGTCTGAATTCATTCATCCACTCCTCTACCATTCTGTACGCGTCGATTATCGCGTATCTTTCCTGGCCCATGCCCTTCTTGAAGGTTATATCGAATGAAATGATGAAGTCGTCATCAGCAGGTGTGCCGGCTCTGTTGAGGTAGAGCATGTCTTTGAGGTTACCCTCTGACGAACCGAACTCGTGTGCCTGCTCTCCGTCAACGTCAACGCCTGTAGGCATTACATATACACCTGTAATAGTGTGAGTGATGCCCTCTCCGCACTTACCGAGCACCTTCACGGAAATCGGAATGATGTCCATGATGGTGTTTGTATATCTGTCATGATCACCGGGTTTGATGATCTGAATGTCTATCTTCTCTATTACTTCGCTGTATTTTGCGGCCAGCGCGTCAAGACCATCTTTTGTTATGGTCATTTTGCCGCCTGTAGTGATCTTGTTCTCATCTCCGAACTCGACATCATCCATATGGAATGCCTTGATCACCAATCTTCTCAGTTCAATGTCTTCCATCGTATATTACCCTCTCGCGCATAATGCGATAGTATGAAATTCTCTCTTTGAAAAGATGGGGCTGATTTCTCAGCCCCATCTTCGGAATAGTCCGATGTCCTATTCTGTTTCTGTACGTCAGTACTAGATAACTGCGTGATACTCGTAAGGCAGCTGAACGATCTTGCCCGGAGTCTCGATTGTCTCGAGGAGCTCGAGGGCTGCCTTTACGATAGCAGTCTGCATCTCTACATCGTGAGGTGCTCCAGCGTTAGCGCCCATAGGTACCATAGGAGCAGCAGCTCTCGGTGAACCAGCCTGTCTTACGACCGGTGGAAGAGCAGCGATGATAACTGTAGGGATACCTACCGACTCGATTGCTCTCTGCACGATTGTTGCAGAGCGGTGGCATGTTCCTCATCCAGCGGTGAGGAGAACTGCATCAACGCCCTCCTCCTTGAGCATCTGAGCTACAGCCGGACCTGTCTCGTTGGTGAACTTCTCAATGTTTCCGCCGCCGCCCATGAATCCTGCATGGTATGGTGCGCAAGCCTTGATGAATCCCTCAGCTGCGAGTTCCTTCAGTCTTGTGATAGGGAACATGCAGTTGATGTCCTTGTTAACGTCGGAGTTGTCGTAACCACCGTGTGTTACCATCAGATCGTCTTCCTCGGAATCATTAGGGATCTTTCTCCATGTGAAGTCTCCAGCCAGGTTGAATCTCTCCTGATCCTTTCTGTGTACGCCGGCAGCTGTTGCGAGAGCAACTGTCATCTCGCTGAGCGGCTTTGTTACAGGAGCCCAAACTGGCTTAGGAGTGATAGGTACGAATATCTCAGACTGTAATCCTTTTACAACTGTCATACTCATTTTGTATTAATCCTCCTGATTGTTTTTACTGTGCATTTCGTTTTGGAGTTCTCTGGAATGCTCGATCGTTTCGAGATATCTCTCGTTGACATCAGGGCTTTCCTGTTCTATGAAACTCATATTCCAGGCTACCTCCTGACCGACCTCAAGGTCGTAATCGGAAATGATCATCCTTTTAGGGATCCTGAGATGTCCCAGTCTGCCCTTAAAGTCTATTGCAACACTTCCGTCGTGAACTTCGACAATAATGCCTTCCATTCTTATTATTTTGTCACCGTATTTCATATCTCTCTTCGAACTTACCTTTCAGATTAGTCGTATTTAGCCTTTCTCTTTTCGCTCATCGGCAGTGCCTGCTCGTTATCAACGAGTTCCATCTTTGTGCCGTAAGCCTTCTCGATCAGCTCAACGTTGTTCTCCTTGACACTGTGTGTGTACTGTCTCTCAGGTGCCTTGATGCTCTCGCCGGCCATCTTAGCCTTCAGCATAGCCAGACCTCTGATAGCGTCTTCGTGGCAGAGTGTGTTGCATGCAAGTACCTCGTTCTCGATACCGGACATCGACTTGTTGTTGTCGACCATAGCATCGCAGTACTTGTTACCTGTTACGAGAGCTCCCTGTACAGCGCAGAATGAGAATCCAACAACCGGAACGCCTCTCTTACCGATCTGCTCGATGTGGGAAGTGAAGTCTACGTGGTTGTTTCCGAATCCTTCTGTTGTAACGAATGCTCCGTCTACGTTCATGGACTCTACCATCTGGCCAAGTCTTCTGGATACGTAGAACTTGTCTGTGTTAGCCTGCGGCGAACCAACAAAGATAACGCCTACCAGGTCAACGTCGTCATCGTGGATTGCTTCGTAAACCAGCGGCTCTCTCCAGTAGTGTCTGGACATTTCCTTCGAAGCAGGTCCGATGCATGTAAGAGCGTGGATGCAGCCATCCATAACCTCGAGAGGGTTAGCAGCTATAGGAACGTTACCGAGGTCTACGTTCGGCTTAGCTCCAAGTACGCCTACCGGCTCTGTTGGGAACAGGAAGTTATCGTGCATAGCGCCCTGGCCCATGATCTCCTTAACGATAACGATTTTCTTCTTACCAGGTCTTCTAACCTGCTTCAAAACCTGAGTATCTACGACCTGCTCGTCAGTGAGATCCTTCTTCATTGCGTTTCTGATCTCCTGAGTTACGTGGTCAACTGCAGTATGAATAGCGATAGGTCCCGGTCTCTCCATGTTCTTCTTATTGTCGATTACAGCGTGAGCTCTGATCATGATCTCGCCCTTGTCTACTGCGCCAGGACGTCCCCACATCATGTTCTCATCGATGTATCCTTCGGAAGAACCAAACTCACCAACCTGTACACCTTCTTCAGTAATACCGGTTACTACCATAACTACTCCGTCGAGAACTCTTGTAACGCCCTCACCAAGCTCATAATCGTCTTCCTTTGTAGCGATTGGCTGGATGTCCATTACTGTCTCAGAGTATACGTGGTAGTTGTCAGGTGTGATCACGTCGAGTTCGAGGCTGTGAACGAGCTTCTGAGCTTCTGCTCCCTCAGTAGCTGCTGCCTTACGAACGTACAGTGTTGTTCCTTCGATCTTGGTCTCGTCACCAAGAACTACCTTATCGATCTTGTAGTGCTTACGTGTCATCTCTCTGACTACTACAGCTTCGCCGCAGGAGCTGCAACTGCTGCTGCTGGAGCTGCGACTGCGCCGCCGCCGATTCCTGCAGGGATCTGGATGTCGATGTTCTTGCCCTCTCCGATGTGCAGGCTGATGTATCCGCCTGCTGCAGGAGCTGCAAATGCAGGAGCTGCTGCTACTGGAGCCTCTGCTGCTTCCTCAGCTGCAGGAGCTTCTTCAGCCTCATCCTCTGCTGCGTCGAACTTATCGACGATGTCCGGTGTAATAGGTGTGAGAGAATCAACAGTCTTTGTAAGCTTTGATCCATTGAGCACCTGGCCAAGCTTCAGTGCTCCGTCGAGGTTCAGCAGTCCCGAATCTACCAGATCTGGGAAAATTGCCGGATCCTCAAAGTTTGCAGGTGTCAGTTCTGTGCCTGCCTCTGCTCTGCAGCAGAGTACTGCTGGATCGTTCGCATGCTGTTTAGCTGTTTCAGCTGTTATTGACATATCGATCTTCCTCCTAAAAGTTATTCTTGCCTGCCTCACAATATGTGCCGGCAGTTTATATAATTCCCTCCGCCCGGATCATGTTGGGGTTATCCGGGCGAAGATAATTAACGGTTATAACGTATTATTCTACAGTCTCGTTGTCTTCAACATTGTCTACTACGTTGAGATCCTGCGAAACCTTCTTGGACACCTTAAGTGTTCTGTAAAGTGGGTGTCCGACAGCCATCATAGCGAGGTCTGTCATATGCATTACCTTGAGTCCCATCTTAGGGCCGGAAGCCATGACTGTGTTGGAGCAGTCTGAGCAGTTTCCGATGATGATGTACTCGCAGCCTGCTTTCTTGAACTCGAGGTTGTTCTTGACCTGTCCAGGGCAGTTGCCAGGACGCTCGCACTTACGTGTGCCGTTCGGCATCTCCATGGCCTGCTTGCAGTAGCAGACATGACCTACTGTACCATTGTACTTAGCAACGAGGTCTTCCATTCTCTCAAGGTTTCCGCCGCATGCACATACGAGGATACCTACCTTAGCTCCGTGGAGATCTCTGAACGGACGTGTTACCAGAAGTGCTCCCGTGCACTTTGTGATAGGATCACCAAGCTCGCAAGCCTTACCTGTGAAGGATCCGCCCATGATGACTTCGCCGTAGCCTCTTTCATCGAAGCCGCCTGCTCTGTCGATCAGAGCCTGTACGCTTGTGCCTACAGGAACATTCTCGAATACATGAGCTTCGCTTCCGCCCTTGATCATTCCTCTTACTGTAATGTTCTTGTCGATAAGAGGCTTCTGATCTTCGATAGCTGATGCGCAGCTGTAAACTGTCTCGCTGTTGATTACTACAGCATTAGCTGCAGATGGGAGCTTGTCCGGCTCGAGTTCAATACCGAGGCACTCTCTTACTACTGCACGCTCCTCGCCCATCGGATAGATATCCGGGAGAAGGTGTCTTTCGATTGCAGGATCATCCTTAAGCAGTGCATCGAGCTTCAGAATCGTTTCTCTGTGTTTTTTCTTGATGGCAATGATGCCCTTATCTGCTCCTGCGATCTCCATAACATAGTGGATACCTCTGAGCAGTTTTGCAGGATCTTCATCAATCTGCTGAATGTTGTGAGCGAGTCCAGGCTCACACTCTGAAGCGTTTACGAGGATATAGCCGTGATCGAGCACCGGCTTGTCGTCCTTACCATTGTAGATTTTGATGAATGTAGGGAAGCCCGCTCCGCCCTGGCCGATGATTCCGGCTTCTTTTATCATCTCGAGGTTTGTGCCCTTCGGGATCTTGACGTATTCGTCAGGCTGTTCTTCATCCGGCTTGATGATGATTCTGTCTTCGAGAATCTCGACTACTTCACCATATACGCTGGAATGAACGTTTGCGCCGAGTCCGGTCGGTGTCGCGATCAGCGTGCCCTTCTTTACCTTGTCGCCTACTGCTACTACAGGCGCACACGGTCTGCCTACAGCACCCTGCTTCAGTAACATCTGAATATTTTCCATAATACTTGATCTCCTTTTTTCGTCTTAAGACACACAAAAAAACGCCTTTTTTGACGTCTCCATAATATCACTTTTACTTATTTTGGGCAACAACACTCATATAAAAAACCAATGGCTTGCTATAAATAATCAGCTTTCATTTTGCTCAGATTTTTTATCGAAAAAGGCGTTTAAAATTTTTGAACAAGGCATTAAGTAACTGCACATACACAAGGCTTTATTTCATTGACGCTCACAATTGTTTGCGATATCATACAATATGAAGACAGATGATCTTCAAGCACTATTTACATGTGTAATAAGTAATAATTACTAGGGAGGTAATTACCTATGGCAAAGTATCTTGAAGCCAAGATCAACTATGACAACTATGACAAGCACGTTATCAGAACGGTCGAGGCTCATACAGAGGGCGAGTACTGCAGAGTCGCTCTCGATTGCCCGGAACTGCCGGGAAACACAATGATCGAAAGGAAGCACTATCTTGAGGAGCACTATGACTACCTCAGAACGATGCTCATGTTCGAGCCACGCGGATGCGGCCACTGCTCCATCGGCGCTGCCACAGTTATCCTCGAAGCAGGTCTCATGGAGATGAAAGAGCCTGTGACACAGGTTGTCATCGAAGCACCTGCAGGCCTGATCCATCTTGACTGCACATGCAAGAACGGCAAGGTTACAGGCGTTAAGCTCACAAACGTTCCTGCATTCGTTTACAAAGAGAACCTCGAGCTCGAATATCAGGGCAAGAAGGTCGTATACGACATCTGCTTCGGCGGATCGTTCTTCGCACTCGTCGATGTAGAGAAGAACTTCGGATTCAAGGTAACTCCTGAACACACAAAGTTCCTCACAGAGTGGTCAAGCTTCGCTCTCCAGGAGATCAACAAGACAGTTCCTATCCAGCATCCTGAGCTCGATATCACAAGCGTAGACCTCATCGAGAACTACTGCACAGACGAGCTGACAGAGAGCGATAAGGAATTCTGCCCGGATGCGAAGTTCGCACTGAAGAACCAGCTGGTATTCGGCGAGCCTCATGATCCACAGATCGACAGATCACCATGCGGCACAGGTACATCTGCTAAGCTGTCCTGGCTCTACAAGCACGGTGAGCTCGGCGTTGGTGAAAGCTTCGTTTACAAATCATTCATCAACACAAGATTCATCGGTACAGTTGCTGACACAGCAAAGGTTGGCGACTTCGATGCAGTCATTCCTCAGGTTACAGGAGCTGCTTACCTCTGCGGAGAAGCTAAGTGGTTCATGGATCCGGACGATGCAATGACAAAGGGCTTCACAGTCTAGTTGATCGCTTTACACTTGTAAAACAACAGAAGGTCGGCGATATGCCGGCCTTTTGCTTTTCTGATCTATTGAAAAAAGGTTTCAGATATTGACATTTGCCGGTCTTCGTTGTAACATTTGAAAGTCGCAAAAAGTTATGCGCGCGTAGCTCAGTGGATAGAGTGGCTGACTACGAATCAGTAGGTCGCGGGTTCGAATCCCTCCGCGCGCACCAAAAGAGCCTTGGAATCATAAGATCCCAAGGCTCTTTTTTCAGTTACATTCCTCAATTGCCAAAAATGCATAAAAACAGTATGATTATCCTTGGCGGACAGAAGGTGTCCTCCCATAAAAAAGATCCGGAGGTTACGCATAAATGAGCAGTATCGTTGACAGATTCATGAGGTATATTTCGATAGACACACAGTCTCATGCAGACAGCAACACCTCGCCAAGTACCGCCAAGCAGTTCCGTCTGGCAAGGCTTCTGGCAGAAGAAATGACAGAGATGGGCGTCTCCAACGTCAGGTTGGATGACCGGCACTGTTATGTCTATGGTGAGATCCCTTCGAACCAGGATGCCGGCATCCCTGCTCTTGGTTTCATTTCTCATATGGATACGTCTCCGAGCGCTCCGGGAGATGCAGGTAACGCAAGGATACACGAAAACTATGACGGCGGAGTGATCATGCTTAATGAAGAGGTTTCCCTCGATCCGGAAATCTACCCTGAGCTCAGGGATTATGTGGGCTGCGACCTCATCGTCACTGACGGCGTTTCACTCCTCGGAGGAGACGACAAGGCCGGTATCGCCGAAATAATGACCATGGCGGAAACATTCATAAACGATCCTTCGATCCCGCATGGAAAAATTGGTATCGCGTTCACATCGGATGAAGAAGTCGGCAGAGGCGCGGACTACTTCGACATAGAAGGCTTCGGCATGGATTACGCATATACTGTTGACGGAGGCGTTCTGGGAGAGCTCGAGTACGAGAACTTCAACGCCGCTGAAGCACGTGTATACTTCAAGGGACGTGACATCCATCCGGGAACGGCAAAAGACGTGCTTATAAACGCAGTCGGGATAGCTACAGAGCTCGAAAGAATGCTTCCTCAGGAACAGAGACCGGAATACACCGAAGGCTATGACGGATTCTTCCATTTGACGCAGCTGAACGGCACACCGGCAGAGGCAGAGTCCCGCTACATAATCAGGGACCACGACGCCGCCCTCTTCGAAAAGAAGATAGCGCTCATGCGCAAGTGTGTCGACTACTTCAACACAAAATACGAGAACTCGGTCACGCTCGAGATACGCGAACAGTACAGAAACATGCGCGAGCTGATAGAACCGCACATGTTCCTTATAGACAACGCGAAGGCCGCATTCAGGGCATGCGGGGTCGAACCGATAATCATTCCTATCAGAGGCGGTACTGACGGCGCCAGGCTCACATATGAAGGCCTGCCTTGCCCTAACCTATCCACCGGCGGACTGAACTTCCACTCAAATACCGAGTATATCCCGGTACAGTCGCTTGAAAAGATGGTTGAAGTACTGGTGGAGCTCGCAAGAGCCAAATAAGCACAGCAACACAAAACGGATCCCACCGGGGATCCGTTCTTTTTGTCTTTCATTCTGCCTCAAGTTCTCTGAAAACTTCCTCAACGTCTGCGCGTATGAGAAGTGTGGCTCTCCCGTCGGCAGGAGTCGGCTCTTTGTTTATCACAACCAGGTTTCTGCCGCTGAAGTCATTGATCAGCGACGCGGCAGGTTCCACGGCAAGAGACGTGCCCGCAACTATCAGGGTATCCGCTCCCGAGATCTCCCTGCACGCACCTATCATGGTGTATTTGTCGGGGATCTCTCCGTAGAGCACGACCCACGGTTTTATGATACCGCCGCATTTATCGCACCTCGGCACGCCTTCGCTCTGAAGTATCTTTTCGAGCGGATATTCCGTCTCGCAGTCCACACAGTAGTTTTCACGGATGCTCCCGTGGAGCTCATATACCCTCTTGTTGCCTGCTTCTTTGTGCAGCCCGTCTATGTTCTGCGTTACTATGCCGCGCAGCCTGTCCTGCTTTTCAAGCTTATACAGGTACCTGTGTACGGCATTCGGCCTGGCATCGGGGTAGATCATGTAATTGCGGTAGAAGTCGTAAAAATCTGCTGTGTGCAGCATGAAGAACGCCGCGCTCAGTATCTCCTCAGGCGGCCTTCCCCTGAATCTTTCCGAGTAAAGCCCGTCCTCTGAGCGGAAGTCAGGTATGCCGCTCGCTGTCGACACTCCGGCTCCGCCGAAGAACACTATCCTTCTCGATCTTCCGATTATTTCCTTAAGTTTTCCTACGGCTTCAGTCATTTTCCGGTCAGTATTTATTATGCACTTTCTCCGCGAAACACATGACATCCTTGATATTGACCTCAGTACCGTCGTCGAGCACCGCCCTGCCGCTCATCTTTCCGAACACCTGATGCTGATCGGAAACGATGACCTTGTAATCCAGGCAGGCAGCCCTGTCGAGCACAGGTTCAAAAGTCATTTCGAAGCGCCCGTCCGAAGACGTGAACTTCCACATGTCCATATAACCGCTTTCAGGGATCACGAACTCCACGTCATCGAGCTTGTGGGCCTTTCCGTTCCAGAACAGCATATTTTCTGAAGCCGCGCTCGTATCACCGAAGCCGTATCCTATGTTCCATCCGAAGCTGTTGCCGTCTACATCAGCATTGCCGGATCCCCAGAACCAGGTGTTGTCATAAGTCCATACGCCCCTGCCCCAGTCAAGAGTACCGAAATCTGCCGACGGGTCGAAGGTGTATTTTTTACCGTCGAAGCTGACGTATCCGGAAGCTCTCATGCAGTTGATCTTCTGGTTATAATAGAAGGCGTGCTTCTCAGGCCACGGAGTCGCGATCACCATGGAATCCATAGGCGGCTGCTCCAGAACTATTTCTGCGTCAAAAGGCTTTCCGTCCATGAAGTTCTCAAAGTGGCATTTCAGATGCCTTGCCTGATATCTGACTTCAAAGCTCATCTGCAGCCTTTTGTCGCTGTATTTCGTGGTACCGTAGGACGAATCCTCAGGCAGGCCCAGTTTTCCCATCGGGAACGCGTTGAGCACGGTCTCGGTATGCTCCCACGGTTCGTCACCGAACACGAGCAGCGACACCGACTGCAGGCCGATATAGCCATCATCTGAAACAGTGAACGCGGCCGCAAAATCTTTGTTCACGACCAGATAGTAATCCCATTCTTTTATGCGGAATGCCGGCGCCTTTATATCATTCCTGCGATACTTCTGCACCAGGCTCCTGGACCAGCCGGGTTCTCTCAGTTCGCCGTTCTCATCGAGCAAAAGCTGCACGTTCGTCACTTCATGATTCCTCATCTGAGCCACCATTCTCCTTTCAGAATTCCTTCTCTTCCATGCATCTGAGCACGGCTCTCTGCATCCTTGCCATAAGTTCCCTGTGGTCCGTTATGAGATCATATACCGCATCTTCAGACAGGACGCCTCTTTTAAGATCTTCGGGAAGCTTTCCGGCTTCATCTGCCTCGAAATCATCCATCCATTTCTGACTGCTGTAATATTCCTCGAGCTTATAGTACTTGCTCTGTATCTTTTCGTATCTGTCCAGGGCTTCGGCAAGCTCCGAAAGAGCCTCCCCCGTTTCGTCCAGATACGATTCCATCTTTTTGATTCTTTCAACCTGTGCCTTGCTCATGAAGCACCCCCTCTTTGTTTTCACGCCGCTTTTCTGTCACCTGTAAGTTCGCTGACCGCAGCTGCGCCGAGTATCAGGACGGCTCCCATGACCGTATAGATATTGACCGGCTCTCTAAGGAAGAACGCTGACAGCAGAACCGCTTCCACCGGGTCTATGTAACTCAGTATGCCGACGGTCTGGGTAGGCAGTTTATTGACTGCATCAAAGTAGATAATGTATCCGATACCGGTATGCAGCACTCCCAGCGTAAGCAGGCAGATGATGCCGGCAGCCGTGATACTGACTTCGCTGAACGCTCCGGTCGCTGCTGAATACGGCAGCATTATCAGGGACACGAGCGCCAGCTGCATGATCGTGGTATTCACCGGAGAAATATCTTTCATGTACTTGTTTATCAGCACCACCATCGCATAGAAGAAGCCTCCGCAAACGCCGAATATAACTCCCTTAAGCTCGGATAGATGCAGTCCGGTCTGCAGCACGCCCGACACGAGTATCATTCCGCAGAACGCCACGGCTACACATATGATCTTCCTTGGAGTCAGCTTCTCCTTCAGAACGACCGCTCCGGCAAGTATGTAAAACACCGGCTGCATGTAGTAGCAGAGCGTGCTGGTCGCGATGGTCGTGTATTTGTATGCTTCGAACTGGCAGATCCAGTTGCAGCACATCAGCGCAGAACTGAGCAGCAGCCACCATCTGTTTCTCCTGATCGCCTCTGCATCAGGCTTTTCCCTGCGCGCGGCAAGCAGTATAAGTATCGTGACGGCCCCGAAGAATGCGCGCCCAAGGCAAATGATACTCGACGGCATGTTTATGTATCTCGACAGAGTACCTATGGTTCCGAAGAGCAGCAGAGTGAATATAAGCTGCATTCTTGATTTGTTTATACTGTCCATGCCCTTTATGTATACGCCTTTTACTTATCCTTATTTAGCGTAAAGAACTCAGCCGGTATGTGGCAGTATCCGGCCGGATTTTTGTCCAGATACTTCTGGTGATATTCTTCCGCAGTGAAAAAGTTTGCGAGCGGTTTCAGCTCAACCGCAAGAGGCTCTCCGATGAGTTCCTCTTCCTTATCATATGCCCTGCGTATGGCATCGAGCATGTCAGGGTCGCTGTAATAAATGCCGGTGCGGTACTGGATGCCTACGTCATGCCCCTGTCTGTTGACCGAAGTAGGATCGATCACGAGGAAGTAGTAATAAATCAGTTTCTCCGGACTTATCACGCTTTCGTCAAACTCCACGAGCACGGTCTCAGCATGTCCGCTGTTTGCGCACACATCCTGATATGACGGCGCGTCATCCGGACCGTTCGCATAGCCGACTTCCGTCCTGATGACTCCGTCAAACTGGTCGAAGTATTTCTGCGTTCCCCAGAAACATCCTCCGGCAAAATATATGGTCTTCATGTTCATCACTCCTAGAGCATTATGATCTCAGGTTTATGCTTCTCAGCAGGCAGGAAGTTGTTTATAAGCTGCTTTGTCTTGAATCTCAGGTGCGAGGTGTTTGCCCCCGGATTGCAGGCGAACCATTCCGCATCAGCAACGGCCTTGTCGATCACGACTTTGACCTTGCCTTCAGGGTCATTGAGGATGCCCATGACGGACGCTTCACCCGGTGTGAGCCCTATCACATTCTGCATGTCCTCAGGTGACGCGAACGAGACTCTTGCCGTATGCATCATGGCAGCAAACAGCTTGGAGTCGAATCTCTTGTTCGCCGGCAGTATGACCAGGAAGAACTGCGTTTTCTGCCTGTTGCATACGACGATCGTCTTGCGGATCTCAGCTCCGAGCTTTTCAGAGATCTCGACGCACTCCTCCATCGCTTCAACTGTATCGTTATCTACTCTCTCGTACTTGATGTTCAGTCTCTCCAGTTCCTGATATGTCTTTGTTTCCAGTGCCCCGCGCTCATCCTGCGGTGCTGTCGTCATTACTTCACTTATGAACATTTCATCCCCCTTTTTACTTTATGACCTTCATGGATTCCAGTGTGCGTACAAAGGCTTCCAGCCCTTTTCTGTCATCTTCCGAGAACCGGCCGAGCAGAGGGCTGTCTATGTCGAGCACTCCGTATACCGAACCGCCGGCATGAACCGGGACCACTATCTCCGAATTGCTTGCCGAATCGCACGCGATATGGCCGGGATACTCATGAACGTTTTTCACAAGTTGTGTCCTGTCTTCCGCAACAGCCGTGCCGCAGACACCCTTCCCGACTTCGATGACAGTACACGCAGGCTTTCCCTGGAACGGTCCGAGCATGAGCTTTCCTTCTTTCATAAGGTAAAAACCCGCCCAGTTGATATCGTCAAGCGAGTCCCAGACAAGGGCCGCGGCATTGGACAGCACGGTCATGTCCCATGACACTCCACCGGACAGGCTCTCAAGCTGTCTGCACATCAGATCATAATCAGTCATTTCACATTTCCTTCCGTTTTTTCCAAACGAATACACAGTTATTCTAACATAAACAACGGCTGCCTTTCGACAGCCGTTTGAGCAGTATGTACAGAGGTCTGCCCGGTTACTGATCTTCTCCGAAATCAGCCTTGTATGCGGCAACCAGTTTCTCAGGCCAGTCAGATGTCGCCTCAAGCTTTCCTGTAAAGAATCTGAGCGTCGCAGGCTCATGCACGAACCTGAGTCCGCCTATAAGATCCCTGTGATCAAAGACCCACTTAACTCTGTCTATCACGTATTCGACCTGTGAGAGCGTGAACACTCTTCTCGGAAGAGCCAGTCTGACAAGCTCCATGGACGCGAATCTTTCACTTCCGTCAGCGTTCCTTTCTTCAGAAAGAGTGCCTCGCTCCATTCCGCGGATACCGCCGCACAGGTAGAACGCGCACACAAGGGCTCCCGCAGGGTATTCCTGCTGAGGTATGTGTGAAACGAAAGTGCTTGCATCGACATGCGCTCCCAGACCGCCGGCAGGAGTTATCATCGGAACACCGTACTCCACAAGTTTGTCGACGCAGTACTTTATGAACTGAGGTCCGTGTGAAATGATATCCATGTCCATCGACTCATCAAAGCCCACTGTCATGGCTTCTATCTCGCGCACCGACATGCCGCCGTATGTGAGGAATCCCTCAAACATAGGGACCAGATCCTCCATCGAGTGGAACAGTTCTTCATCCCTGACCAGTATGGCGCCGCCGCGCGCGAAGCCGAACTTCCTGGCCGAGAAGTATATCATGTCGAACTGGTCAGCGATCTCTCTTGTGATGTCGCGCACGGACATGTCCTTTCGCTCTTCATCACGTATTTTTATGAAGTACAGATTGTCCTGCAGAAGCGACGCGTCAAGCACAGACAGGATCCCGTGCTTTCTTGCTACGGCGCAGGCATCCTTGAAGCTCTGCACCGATACAGGCTGTCCGCCGATCAGGTTGGTGCCTGCCTCGAGTCTCATGAACGCAACGTTGTCAGCGCCTTCCTTTTCTATGCAGGCTTCCAGCTTATCCAGATCGATGTCGCCCTTGAACGGGAGATCGCTCTGCGATACCAGGCCCTCATCCTTTACGAGTTCCTCAACATGGCCGCCGAGTCTGGTTATATGAGCCTTGGCCGTCGTGAAGTGATAGTTCATGATCACACAGCTTCCCGGTTTTACGAATCTGGTCGCAAGGATGTTTTCACACGCTCTGCCCTGATGCGCAGGCAGGCAGTATTTCATGCCGAATATCTCCTCAAGCTTGTCCCTCATGCGGAAGAACGATTCGCTCCCTGCATAGGCGTCATCAGGCGTCATCATGCCTGCGAGCATCTGATCGCTCATCGCGTTTACACCGGAATCGGTAAGCATGTCCATGAAGATGTCGCCGTTATGAAGCTGGAATGTGTTGAAACCGGCTTCCCTCATCTTGCTGAGTCTCTGTTCGGCAGGCAGAAGCTGAAGCTGCTGAACGATCTTTACTTTATGCATCTCCACAGGAATAGGTTCGTGATCATAGAATTTTATTGCGGGCATTGCTGTGTACCTCCTTGTGTCCATCTCCGTCCCAAAACAAAAGCTCCGCAGCTGTCTGCTGCGGAGCGTCATTAACCATGTGCGTCTGTCACATTATCATACTACTCACAGCAAAACAGCTACCCCATCGAGGTAGTAGTAATAATAATATTCTGCTGCGAAGTTGTTTCTCTGTTTCATACGACGTTGTTTATTGTTAACCAACTTTAAATATAGCGCTATGTTACTATGCTTCTTTGTTAATTACAACAAATATCACATTTGTTTTTATTTAAAATCACAAACCGTTTCGATTATATCCTGTATGCCCGGGCTGTGATCCTTCAGAGGCTCGCCTTTCAGGCCGGCCATCATTATCCCGCTCTGTGCCGGTATCTCAGCGATGACAGCTTCTCTGTCGCGTATCGCGCCTCTTACCATCGCAGCCTGCTCAGCGTCAGCCTTGTTGATAACGAAAAAGACCGGTTTCTCCAAAGCCTTGCCCATATCATATATCTTCTCAGACAGATGGATCGACTCGTAGCTTGGATCGATGACCATTAGTATCACGTCAGCGCATCTGTCCAGTCCGCGTCCGAAATGCTCCACACCGGCTTCCGTATCGGTGATGACTATGTCATCTTCGCCGGTCTCCAGATTGTCGAGAAACATCTTACCGGTGAAGCCTATGCCGCAGGCACAACCCTCTTCAGCTTCCGCGATCTTGCCGATCGCCATGAGATGAAGACCATCTTCTCCCGACATGAATTCTTCAGGAATATCCGAAAAGCTCCATCTGTTGTCGAAAACTCTCCCTTTTTCATCAAAGACCCGGTACGCGCCCTTCTTGCCGCCGAAATAATGCGTGAAATCTTCAGGCAGATCAAATCCGAGCTGCCTGTGTAATCCGTAATTCGACTCATCGGAATCGATCACCAGTACATTCTTTCCCGCTTTCTGATATGCTCTCGCGAGCAGCGTTGCGACCGTGCTCTTTCCGCAGCCGCCTTTTCCGCACAGTATTATCTTCACTCCTGATCTCCTCCGGACAATTCGCGTCTCATCAGTATAAGTTCCTGCCAGCCGCTTTCGCGCGAGCGGAACCCCTTCGGGTTTCTGCCGAACTCCACAAAACCTGCCTTCTTATACAACTCGACCGCTCTCTCATTCTCTGAAGTCACGTCCAGTTCCAGCTGGGCATAACCGGCTTTTTCGGCGCATTCAATACAGGCTTCCGTCAGAGCTCGTCCGATGCCGAGTCCCCAGTATTCCCTGTCGATGCCAATACCGAATCCGGCTCTGTGTTTCAGCTTTTCCTGTCTTCCGATGCAGCTGATCCCTGCAGTCCCGGCGACCCTGCCGTCGATTTCAGCCAGTATTTCTATTTCATCAGGACTGTCCGCTCTGTCCTGCAGGAACTTCGCTTCCTGTTCGAGAGTAAATGACATCTCATCAGGGTATGTAAGCATCCAGTCAGTCTGTCTGTGGGTCAGATCAAAGACATCCAGCACAGCCCGGCCGTCCTCCGCTGTACAGTTGCGAAGGATGCAGGTTCTGCCGTCCTTAAGTTTTATCGTTTTATAGTATTCCATATGTTTTACAGTCCAAGCAGCGCTTCTACCTGATCTCTCTTTTCATTCAGGACACAGCCGCCCTTGTGGTCATCCGCGAGAATGTCGCTGCTTCTCAATGCAACAAACAGCTTTGACCTGAGCGCCTCTTTCAGCGAAGTGTCCCTGACGTTTATATCCGAGTACGGTGAGAACGGACAAGGTTCCGCGCCGCCATGGGAGTTTATGTGGAAGAATCCGCGCCCCGCAGCCAGGCAGCCGCCAGAGCTCTTCTCGTCGCCCGGAAATGAAATATATATCATGTCCTGCTTGTCCGTCCGCAGCTCGTCAACTCTGCCGGCCATGTACTCACGGTCATCATCATCCGGCGCCAGGGGTTCCCCTTCGTCTGAGACCGGGGTGAACTCTATGTAGAACACAGCCTTGCAGCCGCGTGATCTGAGCGAGTCCAGAAAACTGTCTGAATAGACTTTTTCCATGTTTTCCTTCGTAACCGTAACAGACACGCCGTAAATGATCCCCATCTCATGGAGCTTATCCATTTTCTCCATGACTGTATCGTAAACACCGGCTCCCCTTCTGTTATCTGTTTCCTCACGTTCACCCTCTATGCTTATGACAGGAACGATATTACGGCACTTTTCGAGCAGGCCCAGGTGTTTGTCGGTCATGAACGTTCCGTTGGTAAAGACCGGGAACATGATGTTTTTCATCTTTCCTGCGGATTCTATGACATCCCATCTGAGCATCGGCTCTCCGCCGGCCAGCAGTATGAAGCTGACGCCGAGATCTTCTGCCTCTCTGAATATCTTCATCCACTCCTCTTCAGTGAGCTGCATGGACGGGGCACAGTCAGTCGTAGCGTCATTGGCCCGTGAATAGCAGCCTTCACAGTGAAGATTGCAGCTCGAGGTAATGCTCGCAATAAGATAAGAAGGTACGTGAATACCTTCCTTTTCGTTTTTCTCTCTCCTTTTGTCAGCAACTTTGCATGAAGCGGCAAACTTCACCAGAAACGCGCTCTCGCGCGGATCTTTCAGTGTCGCTTTCAACGCATCCTTTATTACCTGTTCGACCCCTTCAGTCAGGTATTTCTGCAGATCAAAGTTCTCACACATATCAGTCCCTTTTCATATTCGTTGAACTCTTCGTATTTTTACCATATATACGGTATCAGTTTTTTCGTTTTCTTACAATAATCTCTGTATGCTTCGCCGAAATCCTGTTCAAGTCTTTTCTCTTCACGGTTTACCTGCACCATCATTATCGCGAAATAAACAATAAACACGGCAGCAGCTTTCCATGACTGCAGGCAGATAATCAATCCAATATAGTAGATGAATACGCCAAGCAGCATCGGGTTACGACAGATCCTGTACGGACCTTCAGTCATAAGATTGACTGTCCGCGGTGCTACCTCATGATTGAAAGCATCCATGGGATTACCCTTGCCGACTTTTTTCATGTATACGATCGACCATACACTCAATCCAAGTCCGGCTGCTGCCAGCACCACAAAGCAGGCCGCCTGTATTATTCCCGGATCAACATCTCCGGACAGTTTCCACATCAGCAGCGGTATAAGTATCACGAACAGCAACAACCCTATCAGGTAACCTGCGATATCTCTGACCTTCTTCATATCAGCGTTTCTCCGAGCGAATGGCTAAAAACGTCGGAATGTTCATCTCGTGGAGTCTGCCCTCTCCGTTTGTGTCTTCATACAGCTCCAGAACCGTAAATCCGGCCTCAAGCTGCCCGCCTATCTGTTCTTCAAGCAAGTGCGAGAACTGCACACCTGCATCCTCGTCCTGAAGCTGCTTCATCTGCTCAGGATTCGTGAGGGGATCAAACGGCAGCGAATTGACTATCATCTTTTCCTCGCTGTCAACTATATAGTTAATGTAGTGGTCCACTCCTGACAGCAGTGACCCGCCCGGTTTCAGCACCCGGTAACACTCTTTCCATATCGGTCGTACATCCCTGACATAACAGTTCGATACCGGATGAAAAATCAGGTCGAACGTTTCATCGTCAAACGGCAGCGGCTTTGTCATGTCTCCCTGAATGGCCTTTATCTGATAGCCTTCGCGCTCTGCGACCATTCTTTCGCTTTCTATCTGTTTCGGAGAGTAGTCAAATACAGTGCACTCCGCTCCGAGAGCCGCGAAGACCGGCATCTGCTGACCGCCTCCGCTTGCGAGTCCCAGGATCCTCTTCCCTTTCAGGTCACCGAACCATCCGTGCGGCACCATTTTTACCGGCGTCAGCTTCACATCCCAGATGCCCTGCTCAGCTGCTGCATACTCTTCATGGCTGATCGGCTTCCCCCATTCCCAGCCTTCTTCGATCCAGCGGTCTATCGTCTCTGCATTTACGTCCTGATATTTTTCTCTGCGCATCCATTCTTCTCTGGTGAGCCTTGAAATGTGCTCTGTGCGTCTGTCCATCATCTTGACCCATTCAGCGTCTTCGTTTGTGTGATGATAGATAAAACCGCATTTTTCCTGCACGCGCCTGGACTTGTCATTGCCCTCGAAGTAGCCGCACCAGAGAGTCTCAACATGCAGTTCTTCGAATGCATGGCGTATTATCTCACGAACGCCTTCAGGTATGAGCCCCTGTCCCCAGAACGGCACGCCTATCCAGTAACCGATCTCCGCTTCATTGTTCGGAAGACCAATGTTGCTGTGTTCTCCAACCATCAGTCCTATGCTCCCGATCGCTTTCCCGTCTTCTTTCAGACATACGGCATAACTCTCAGGCACTGATAAAACAGTCCTGATTATTTCACGGCTGTTTTCAACGCTTGTATGCACAGGCCAGCCGGTTGCCGGTCCGATACGCTCGTCTTTTGCATATTCATAAAGATCTTCCGCGTCTGCTTCTTCCCACGGCCGCAGTATCAGTCTGTCTGTCTTCAAAATCATTTCCTGACCTCTGATTTCTGTCCCTCTTATGTTATTTCTATCTATTGTACTATAAAAAAGGAACTGCATAACTGCAGTTCCTGAAAAAGCCCTGTTATTCTGCTCTATCTGTTTTTTGTCAGAGCCATCACTTTAAGGTAACTCAGCCCGGCCAGCAGTGTAACTATGAGGATAAGTCCCAGAGAAAGTACCTTGTGATCCAATTTCATGCCCAGGACAACGACCAGCACGGTCATGCCCATTACCACGAACATATTCGGCAGCATGTATATCGCGACCGCCGCGCCTTGCTTGATCACTTCGATCTCATTCTCCCAGTCGAGCCGCATGTGTTTAGTGCCGCAAACGCAGCCCCAGGCCGTGGAAAACGCGCACAGCGCCAGCCCCAGTATCAGATAAAGCAGTGTGTCGACTGCCGGCACCTTCGCGGAGATGCACATGCACAGAGTTGCGAAAGCCATCGCCGGCACTGTCAGATACATGTTGAACAGCATCTTTCCCTGCCAGACTATCTTCTTTTCTAATGGCAGACTCTGAATGATCCAGTAATTCCTGCCTTCAAGTGACGGAGACATTGCCGTTGTTGCAACCATTCCGGTAAAGAAATAAATTATGAACGGGATCGCCGGCTGCAGCATCGCATGATCGAAAGGAGCATCCGCTGTAACTGTCTCTACTATCCGGTCGAAACCGAAAATCAGAGTGACCAGGCCTAACAGTATGGCAAATATCACTCCCATGGCCCCGTTGACAGTATACGTAGTAGAGCCCAGAAGTCTCCTGTACTCTTTGAACACTATGGACCTGACCACACTGTGTTTTTTCAGACCGGTCATCTTATATTTTTTAGCTGCCGCATGCGATTTAAGAGCGGAGTTGATGCTCCTGTACGAGTTTCCGACCGTCCGGAATATGACTGCAAACAGAAGCAGACTTACACCTGCAAGCAGCAGCATCGCAGGAACACTGTGCCTTGTGACAGAATCCGCGAACCACTTTGCAGGCAAGTATATCTCTGCCGCATTGTATGTCATCTCCGATGTCTTTTCTAGTGTTGCTTCTACTTTATCATTTCTGAAAACGTCTTCAATTATAAAGCGCAGTGAAAAGCAGAATATGACGAATGCTATCGTAAGCACAGTCTGGATGATATTTGTCTTTCTGAAACCCGCGCTGATCCTGGCGATCAGAAAGCCCAGAGAGGATGCGATCAGCATCGGTATCACCGGCAGGAAGAACGCCAGAATGATCCATACCGGATATACATAAAACACCGGATCCGCGTAGAAGCCGTAGCCGATCAGCATCGCGAGTGCAATGCTGAGATACCATGGCAGGCTCTTGATATACATATACAGGAACTTGCAACCCGCGACTGTCCTTGCCTCGAAAGGCAGCGACATCAGCATGTCGTACTCCCTGAAATTGAACAGGTACCCATTCGTCCTGAAAATGGTGAAAAAGAACGCGAGAAAGCTGATAACGAGAGCACACATGACAGGTGCCGAGTCGATGATACCGGCAGTTCCGTACCCGACGCACATCAGGATGCAGTATGCCATGATCATCGCATAAAGGAGAAATGTACCTATAAAACCTCCGATGATCTTTCTGCGCTTTTTCCTGTCCCTGCAGTGCCTGAGTATATTCCTCTGGCTCGTGGACAGGAGCAGAGTCCTCAGCAAAATAAAGTTTCTATTCATGATCGGCCTCCAGGAACGTTTCCTCAAGCGAGTGTCCTTCCGTGATCTCTTCCATGGTACCTGTCGCTATTATTCTTCCCTTCCTGATTATGGCTACCTTGTTGCAAAGCTTTTCAGCCACATCAAGTACATGCGTAGAGAAAAATATCGCCGCACCATTCCGGCACATTCCGCGCATGATCTCTTTAAGCGTGAATGACGCCTTCGGATCGAGCCCCACAAAAGGTTCATCAAGCACCATGAGCTTTGGTTCGTGGATGAGTGCGGATATGATAGCCACCTTCTGCTTCATCCCGTGCGAATATGAGCTTATCATGTCGCCGAGGGAATCCGTGATCTCGAACATGTCAGCATATTTTTTTATTCTTTCTTCGCGGTCCGCAACGCTTATGTCAAATACATCTGCTATGAAGTTCAGGTACTGAATACCTGTCAGATTCTCATACAGATCCGGATTGTCGGGGATATAGGCAGTGACCTTCTTACAGGCCACCGGCTCATCTTTCACGGAATGCCCGTCTATGAAGATCTCGCCTTCGGTGAAATCGAGTACGCCGACAACCGCGCGGATGGTCGTCGATTTGCCCGCGCCGTTATGGCCGATAAATCCGAATATATCTCCGCTTTCGACTGTGATCGATACGTTATCCGCAGCCTTTTTTCCTTCTCCGTATGTCTTTGAATAGTTTTTTATCTCAAGCATGATACCTCTCCTTCGGCAGTTACCGTTTTTCTTCGTTTCTGATCATATCAGCCAGCGCAAGGAAATCATCCGTTTTGATTATCGCGATCCCCTCGCCCTCTTTTCCAAGCACCATGAGCTGGTCCCCTGCACTGATATCGAACACCTTTCTGGCTTTCGCCGGAATCACTATCTGTCCCTTGTCGCCGACCGTAACAACACCAAAAAGATATCTGCCTTTTGGCGGAACTCCAAGTCCCATGTTTTCTACCGGCTCATAGTTGGTCAGATCATCAAGAGAAACTCCTAACGCGCCCGCAAGAAGACGGGCTTTCTCAAGGTCGGGAGTCGTGTCTCCGGCCTCCCATTTGGCAACCGCCTGTCTCGATACTCCTACCTTCTCAGCAATATCTTCCTGAGTCATGTTCTGCAGCTTTCTGAGCTGGATCAGATTGTCCCTGAACATCTCTCCCACCTTTCCGTATTTTTGGTTTTTTCTGATCATTCCTACTTTTGCAATTATTGTTAACATAATTGTAAACCTTGTCGCATCCCCCGTCTACCAACAGAAGCTTACATTTCAGTCTGATTTTTGTTATGAACAGTTTCTTTATTTTCTATTTGCCTGCAATAAAAAAGATTGCAGCTCTCTGCAATCTTGTCTATCGAAGGTCCGCCTTGTGCTGTTCAATGCTTCCGCAGCAGGCAGTTTCGCTTTGCCTGTGTCTCGGACAGGAGTCCGCATATGGACAGCCTATGCAGGCTTTACCCTTTTTCTTTTCCTTGTAAATATACCTGGCGGCGAAAAACAGTATCGCCGCTGTTACTATTACCGCTATTACCGTAGCTGCATTCACCGTGCCGCCCTCCTTTCACTCTGTTTGTTTCAGCACAATGCGCGGCGAAACGCTGCGCCGCGCACCATGCTTAGTTAAGTTATCCTCAATCAAGGAAGTTGCTATGCAGTTGCTTTTGCTGCCTTAGAAGCCTTGTGAAGCTGATACTGCTCATCGAAGTGTGCTCTTACCTTTCTGCCGATAAGAACGACTGCTGCGACCATGCAGAGTACTGCTATCAGACCAGGAACGAATCCAGCTGCAAGGTGTCCTTCAGTAAACAGTGTTCCGAACTGGTTGACCAGGAATGCGATCGTGTATCCGGTTCCGAGCTGCAGTCCTATTGCGCCCCAGAGCCAGCCCCTGCTCTTCATCTCTGAATTCATGGCTCCGATAGCTGCGAAGCACGGAGGTGTGTAAAGGTTGAAGAACAGATACGCAAGTGCTGTTACGGATGTGAGTCCCATGGTCGCCGCAACTGTGTTTGCACCGCCTGTCATAGCGAGTTCTTCTGTATCAATGAACGATGTCAGCGCGTATACTACAGCGAGTGTACCAACGACATTCTCCTTTGCGATGAAGCCTGTGATGGCTGCTGCAGCGAGCTGCCAAACTCCGAATCCCAGAGGTATGAGCAGTATTGCGAACGGCGAAGCGATCGATGCGAGGATCGAAGTGTTCTCGGCACCCTCTTCAACGACCTGGAAGTGCCAGTCGAAGGTCTGCATGATCTGTACTACAGTATTGCAGATGAGGATGATCGTAGCCGCCTTGATGATATATGCTTTTGCTCTCTCCATCATGGATCTGAACGCGAACTTAAGGCTTGGCGCTTTCCACTTCGGCAGCTCCATGATAAAGAACGATTTTCTGTATTTGTAGCCTGTGATTCCCTTGATAAGCAGAGCTCCGAGGAAAATCAGCAGGAGTCCCATGAAGTACGAAAGAGTGCTTACCCAGCCTGCTCCGTTGAAGAACGCGCCTGCAAAGAGTGCGATCACCGGGATCTTTGCTCCGCACGGGATGAATGTTGTGAGCATCGAAGTTGCTCTTCTCTCTCTTTCATCACGGATAGTACGGCATGCCATGATGGCAGGGATACCGCAGCCTGTACCGATTACCACAGGGATAACGGACTTGCCCGAAAGGCCTACTCTCTTGAAGATAGGGTCCATTACCGCACTTACACGCGCCATGTATCCGCAGTCCTCCAGAAGGGCGATCAGGAAGTACATTACCATTACGAGAGGCAGGAATCCGACTACGGCTCCTACGCCGCCCACGATACCGTCAGCAAGCAGAGCCGATAGTATGGCCGGGCTGTTTTCGAGCTGCCCTGCGACCCATCCCTGGAATGTTTCGATCCATCCTACGAGCCAGTCAGCGACGAGAGGTCCGAGCCATGCCTGGGATACCCAGAATACGCCCCACATGACAAGAGCAAACACCAGAATGCCTGCAACCGGGTTCGTCAGAACTCCGTCCAGTTTATCTGCGGAAGTAGTTTCTGCAGACAGTGTCTTCCTGGTCTCTACTTCGGAAACAATGCCGTTTACAAAGCTGTAACGCTTACGGTCTTCAGCATCTACCGCGTTTTTATCATGCAGGTCTATGTCTGCCTGCAGGTAAGGTGCTGTCTGAGATGTTCCCGCAAGTGAGATAGCCTTGTCTATCATCTCTGCGAGGCCCTTGTTCTCAGTGGATACTGTCTCGAAAACCGGGCAGTTGAGCTTTGCAGAGAGCTTTTTTGCATCGATCTTTGTGCCTTCCTTCTCGTTGATGTCTGTCTTATTCAGTGCAACAACGACAGGGATCCCGAGTTCGAGCAGCTGTGTCGTAAAGAACAGCGATCTGCTCAGGTTGGTAGCGTCTACGATATTGACGATGGCATCCGGATTGGCAGTACGTACATACTCACTTGTAATGCCTTCTTCCGGTGTGAACGGCGACATCGAATATGCGCCCGGCAGGTCGACTGCGATAACTTCCTTATCGCCCGCGAATTCCTTCTTCAGCTGGAATTCCTTGCTGCCGACCGTAACTCCTCCCCAGTTACCTATCTTTTCGTTTCTGCCCGTCAGGGCATTGTACATGGTTGTCTTGCCGCTGTTAGGGTTACCGGCAAAAGCGATTCTCATCAGAAATACCTCCTTATATATAACATTTCCTTTTATGACCTAAATGATAATGGCTTCAGAGAGCATCTTGTCGAGGTTGTATCTGCCGTCCTTAATAACGACAATACAACTCTTTTTCTTCTTGGAAATAAGAGTTATAGGTTCTCCCTGATAGCATCCAAGCCTGAACAGGAACAAGTTCATGTCATCATCATCTGTGTTGATCTCCTTGATGATATATGTCTGTCCCGGTTCAGCATCCAGCAGAGTCATATTTCCCGCTGCATCGTGCGAGTCTTCTTTGGCCACTGCGTCTGCAGCGTTTGCATTCATTGCATATGCCAGTTCCATAGTAACTTCCTCCTATACATGTTAGGCTTCCTTAACTATCGTTAGTTATATCTAACCAAGGCCGATTTGTCAAGGTATTTCCGAGTATGTTTGTAGGAATTTCTCATAAAAAAAGGCCCCGGGATAATCATCCCGGGACCGGCGTTTCTTATTCTACTCGCAGCAATATCCTAGCCTGTTGTCTATATATATTATATTTTCCAGATCTTCGCAAATGCGTTTTCCGGTCTCAGCGGCATGGTCACCGCTGCTGTCCGGAACCGAGACAGTTACTTCGATCTTTGGCTCAAAAGCGGATGACCTTATTATAAAAGAATACCCTCCGGCAAGCCGGTATTCCAGGGCTTCAGTTCCCGCAGTTCCGTCCGCCGCCTTGCTCAGTTCAGTTACGCTTTTCACTTCGGCATTTCCGATCGTCCTAAAGCCACAGCGGAACATTTTCATGATATACCGCATATCCTGCATGCCGCTGCTGCCTTCAAACTGATAAATATATTTATTATTCATGAGACACCCCTAAAAAACAGCGGGTCAGAGCCCGCTGTCAAAACGAAGTAATATTCTTTATTTTGTCATTCCCTCTGCGATCTCGATTCCCTTGGTGAAAACGTCCCAGAAGTCGTATTTTAACTTTACCGGAATGTTCATGGTCAGATTTCCGAGAATAGGAAGACCATACTTGTTGAGGTATGCGACTGTTCCTGCAACTCCGCCGACGATAGCTGTACAAACTGCAAGTTTCTTCATTTTTTGATCTCCTTCGTTCAGAACATTAAAGTTGTTAGTTTTTTTATACCACGCATCAGAGGATAATACAACCCGAGCTCTGCCCTGTTAATATTCCCTGTTTTCCTCTCCCCATATACACAACTGGTCAAGAACTGTCATCAGCGATTTTCCTCTCCCGCTTAAACTGTACTCTACCTTAGGGGGTATCTGCGGATATTCCGTTCTGATGATCAGATGGTCGGCTTCCAGCTCCTTAAGATTGGAACTCAATGTCTTATCCGAAATGTTTTTCAGATACCGTTTCAGTTCATTGAACCTTACAACACCATATTCCATAAGGCAATACAGTATTACCATCTTATGCTTTCCGGAAATCAGGGAAAGGGTATAGCTGAAACCCGTATCCTCAAAATTTGCATTCTCAATATATTTCGTTATCATACGCTTTCCTCAAGGACAGTACCTTTCATAAATATCAGTACTTGAATATTCTTCCTGCATGGTTAGAATTTTATTCGGGAACTATATCCCTGTCAATCCAGTCAAAGAAAAGAGGTACTCAGAATGAGAAGAAAGCTCAATATAACGGAAGGTATTTTCCCTATGCCTGTCCTGATGATCGCAACATATAACGAAGACGGAAGCATCAATGTAATGAACGCCGCGTGGGGAACGATGCAGGAGAGAGGAAATGTAGCTCTGAAGCTGTCAGAGTCCCATAAGACGGTAAAGAATATCAAGGCCAGAGGCGCGTTTACCGTGAGCATAGCAGATGCAGACCATCTGGTCGAAGCTGATTATTTTGGCGTTGAATCCGGAAACAAAGTCTCTGACAAGTTTGCCCGAAGCGGCCTCACCGCATGCAAAGCCGAAACCGTCGATGCCCCTGTGATCAATGAATTTCCGCTTTGTCTTGAATGTGAATTCATTGAATACCAGAATAATGAGTACGGATGCGGTGTCATCGGCAAAGTCGTGAACGTCACTGCCGATGAAAGTGTGCTGGTCGATGGAAAGCTTGATATGTCTCTTGTCAATGCAATCGCATTTGATCCGTATACGCACGGATACTACAAAGTGACCGAGCGGGTCGGCGAAGCATTCAAAGACGGTCTTAAGTTGAAATAGCCCCGTAATTCAACAATGGTCCTCCATATTTGATAAAAAGCGGCTCTGAGATGGTATTCATCTCAGAGCCCTTTTTCAGCGGTATTTGCCTGCTTATTCAACTGCGAGAGTGATTTTCACGTTGTTGGAACCAAGCAGTTCCTCAAGTTCGCTCTCACTCAGGTTTTCGATTTGGCCAAGCCTGGTGTAAGACCATGAGTTACTGCCGTAAAAAACAACCATATTGCTCCCTGAGTACAGTACAATGTCACCCGGCTTTGTTGTGATATTTACATCACTGTTCGGAAGAGTCGTTCCGATCGATCCCACCTGTTCAAATCCTCCGTACATCGAAGTGTCTATCACAAGCGGCGACTCCGAAGCCAGTTCCGCAAGAGCTTTGACGGACTCGTTATTCTCCCATGTAACCTCTACCTTTTCATCATTTATCATCATAGTAATGGATCTCATCTCTGCACTCTCCTCTGCATTTTCTGTCTTCTGCTCCGGCGAATGACCTTGCCGGACCTCATCCTTACCGGCGCACGAAGTCAGAACGCTCAGCGTTATTACCAGCATTATGATCAGCGCTTTTTTCATTTCTGATCACTCCACTGATTTACAGGTATTTTTCCAAGAACGCCTGCAGTCTGTCGAAAGGAATCGCACCATTCTCACCCCCATCGTAGAGGTCAGTATGGACAGCGCCTTCGATCACGAGGAATTCTTTATTATCGGCATACTTATTACCGTTTACCATATTATCAAAAGCGTCCTTGCCAAAGTAGAAGGAGTGTGCCTTATCTCCATGCATCACCATTACCGCGCTTCTGATCTCGTTGGAGTACTTCAGGATCGGCTGATTCATGAACGACTCGCATCCGATGACATTCCATCCGCCGTTCGAATTGAGCGATCTTGCGTGATAACCCCTGTCAGTCTTGTAGTATGAGTGGTAATCCTTGACAAAGTATGGTGCGTCATCCGGCAGCGAATCGATGACACCTCCACCGAGTGCATACTCTCCGGCTCTGAGGTCCGCAAGTCTCTGTGCGCACATTGCAGCTCTATGGGCATAGCGCTGCTCTTCACTGTCTTCAGAGTCAAAATAACCATTTGCGTTTACTCTTGTCATGTCATACATGGTTGAAGCGACTGTGGCCTTGATCCTGGTGTCAAGCGCTGCTGCATTGATCGCCATTCCGCCCCATCCGCAGATCCCGATGATGCCGATGCGGTCCGGATCGACCTTTTCATTAAGAGACAGGAAGTCCACTGCAGCCATGAAGTCTTCGGTATTGATGTCAGGTGACGCCATGAATCTCGGCTGTCCTCCGCTTTCACCTGTAAAGGACGGGTCAAAGGCAACAGTGAGAAAACCTCTCTCTGCCATTGTCTGCGCGTAGAGGCCCGAGCATTGCTCCTTGACAGCGCCGAATGGTCCGCTGACTGCGATCGCAGGGAGCTTGCCCTCAGCATCCTTCGGCACATACATGTCTGCGGCAAGCGTGATGCCATAGCGATTCACGAATGTCACCTTACAGTGATCCACCTTGTCGCTCTTAGCAAAAGTCTTGTCCCATTCCTGTACCATTTTGAGTTCTTCTTTAATGATCATTTCCGTTCTCCCTTTCATATCTCTGTTATCATCTGTTGTTTTCTGCTGTTCTTATGAGGTGATCCATGCAGTCTACTTTTCGCTGATTTCTGTGAAGCTCTTCTATCAGATCGCATCTGCACCTGCGAAGGCATTTTACGATCTCATCATCATGTCCCGCTTCATGCAGATGGCGGACTCTCTCGATATCCGCGCGGCTGCATCCTGCATCCCCCATATTTGTTACTATTTTTTCGATTTCAATGTTCTTCATGCCTGTATACTAATTGATTGCTTTGATATTCGCTAATGGTTATAATGAATATCATGATATTCTATTTATGCATATCATTGAAGGGAGCATTGTCATGGATATCCGCAACCTCAGATACTTCCTCGCAGTAGCAAGAGAAGAAAACATGACCAGGGCTGCTGAACTGCTGCATGTAACTCAGCCTACTCTGTCCAAGACGCTCAAAGCGCTCGAGGATGAGCTCGGGAAAAAACTGTTCACACGCAGGAGTTTCAGCATAAGGCTGACAGATGAAGGGATGCTTCTTCGCGACAGGGCCGAGGACCTTGTTTCGATGGCTGATAAGATCGAGCAGGAATTCATGTCTCTCGACGAAGTGACCGGCGGAAATCTGTACTTCGGGCTGGCCGAATCGTATCAGATGCGTTACCTTGCACGTGAGATCCGCAGATTCAAGGCAGCATATCCGGGTCTGAATTACCATATTACAAGCGGCGATACCGAGCAGGTCACGGAAAAACTTGATAAGGGACTGCTCGACTTTGCCGTCATATGCAGCGAGCTTCCTGACAGCCGCAAATACAACTACATCACCTTTCCGGAAAAAGATATCTGGGGAGCTGTCATGCCAGCCTCGCATCCTCTTGCACTAAAAAAGGCCATCTCTGTCGATGACCTTATCGGTGAACCTTTATTCTGTTCAGAGCAGAGCTGGCAGCGTGAAATAAGTGAATGGGCTGATGGCAGGATCGCTGAACTCAGCCTTGAGGGTTCTTTCCGTCTTTCGTATAACGGCTCGATGTTTGCCCTTGAAGGATTGGGCGTACTGCTGACGTTCGAGCATCTTGTCGATTGTTCTGAAGGCAGCGGACTGGTATTCAGACCGCTCCATCCTGTCAAGGAATCGAGCTTCTATCTCATATGGAGCAAATATCAGACGTTCACACCGATAGCCGAAAGATTCCTTTCCCAGATAACCCGGTCTTTTTCAGAATGACCCGTGACCGCGCATGCAGGCTTCTTATTGTAAGCCTCTCGACCGGAGCTCCTCAGCGATCGCTGCGTACCGGGGAGTCTTTACTCCATGCTTCTCTCCCAGCCTGACCACTTCATATATGAGTCCATCGACTTCCGACGGTCTCCCTGCTGCTACATCCTTTTGCATGGATGTAGTAATGCCCGGATCGCTCTCGTCGGTTATCCTTAAATTCTCCGGCAATATGTCCTCTCCGAACCCTATGCCCATGGCATCTGCCAGATCAGAGATCTCAACGACCAGTTCCGAAAAGCAGTCTCTTATCTCTCCGGGCTCATGTACGGCTCCGACAGTAGTATTGTAATACAGCCCTGTTGCGCCCTGCGGAGATACGAAAGAGAACTTGCGCAGCGCATCCCTTTCGATATTATCTGATACAATGCCTGTAATACCGCAAAACTCAAGGTCTGACCTGATTTTATCCAGTTTTTCAGCCAGTTTGTCTTCAAGCTCCTTCTGGTCCCTTCTGAGCCCGAATACAACGCGGAATATGGTTCCGCTCATCCAGATGAGACCCGGTTCCCTGAGCTCCGTCCAAATGTAAATGCATCCATCAAGGACCGTGATTCCCGGCAGGTACTTCTGCATCCTTCCGCCGGTGCCGAAAACGTTGAGGATAGGTATGACTATGGTATCCGGGCCGGCAACCTTTCTGATGAACGGAATCGTTCCTTCGACGGAATAGCCCTTGACGCAGACAAATATAACATCAGGTTTCTGATCTGACGGGCAGTCATCCATGCTGCATGCCCTGACCGGATATACTGTGAATTCCTCATCCGGCCGGTGCAGCCTCAGACCGTTTGCCAGCATTGCCTCAAGCTGCCTTCCGCGCGCTATAAATGTAACGTCATTTCCGCCATGAGCAAGGTGAGCGCCGATAGCGCCTCCCGTGCCTCCTGTACCAATGATCATATATTTAAGGTTATTATCAATACTCATGAATAGTCTCCAGTCATTGTCATGCCATGCTTACATTCCAAGAACAATACCCACCACAGCTGAAAAAGCTATAAAGAAGATCGGGTGGACCCTTTTGAGCGGTGTATATGAGAAGCATATAAACACGACTGCAGCCAGTATGATCGCAGGCCAGTAAAACATCTGCGTACTGCCGTTATCCACCGCGTGATTCATTAAAGCTATCTCTGCAACCTGAAGAAGCGCCGCTGTTATAAGCGCCACTGACGCGGCTCTGAGGCCATAAAAGACCGCGTCCACGATCCTGGACTCCCGGAATCTGTTAAGAAATCCGGCAACGATCAGGATGATTATCAGTGACGGGAACACCAGTCCCAGCGTAGATACTATCCCTCCGGGCACCCCTGCTGCGGTATAGCCTGCATATGTAGCCATATTGACACCGACCGGTCCCGGTGTAGACTCGGAAACAGCGATCATGTCTGCGAGCTGTCCTGAAGTGAACCACCCGGTCCTGCTCCCAAGATCACTCAGAAACGGGATAGTAGCCAGTCCGCCTCCGACGGCAAACAACCCGACTTTACAGAATTCAAAGAAAAGGCGTATGTAGATCATTCTTCAGCGCCTCCTTTCTTTGAACGGCGCATGCTTTTTATCAGCAGTCCTGACAAGCCGGAAATGATAACAAGGAACACAGGTGAGGTTACGATACCCCACACATGTGAGAGCCTTTCAGGGGCAGCCAGGAAATTGCCCGCGGCAGCAAGCGCAAGGACTACTATATAAATTATCCTTGTAGGCCAGTCCTTTACGGACCCCTTGAACAGTTTGATCACACTCGCAAGGATAAGAGCCGTGACGCATGCGCGAACACCGTTGAAGGCATGAGCGACGGCCATACTGTCCATGAAGCCGCTCAGAAACGCCGCTATGATCAGGATGAGTATGGTCGGGATGGTCACCACGCCAAGTGTTGCCGCTATGCCTCCGGCGATCCCCGCCTGCTGCGAACCTATAAAAGTCGCTGTATTAACGGCTATTACACCCGGCGTACACTGCCCGACAGCATAATAATCAGTCAGCTGCTCAGTTGTTGCCCACTTTTTATTCTCAACTACCTCCCTCTGCAGTATAGGCAGCATTGCATATCCGCCGCCGAACATCATGCTCCCGATTTTTATGAAGGTAAGATACAGATCGATCAATACATGCATGAAGTCTCTCTCCTACTCTATGAGTTAATATTCTGACGCCATTTCAATATGGCCATTGCGATTATGATTATATATCCGCATATACTCAGCGCATCCGGCATTTCGCTAAAAGCGATCAGTCCCCAGGCTGCAGTGAACAGGATATTTGTGTAGTCGTACACCGAGATTTCCTTTGCAGGCGCAAAAGTATATGCCGCGGTTATCGTCAGCTGCCCTCCCATCGCAGACATTCCCGCTCCCAGCAATATAAGAAGCTGAGTCAAAGTCATAGGGTGAAAGTCGAACAGCATAAAAGGAAGGCATACTATGCATGAGAAGAGCGAGAATACCATTATTATAACGGGACCCCGCTCGCCGCTTATTCCCAGTTTACGCACGTATGTGTAGGCCGCTCCGGCTCCGAAGCCCGACAGCAGTCCCGCAAAAGCCGGAATGCTGGCGATGCCCGCCGTCGGCTTTATTACAAGCACCGCTCCGAAGAACGCGGCTGCTACGATCGCCCACTCTTTTTTTGTCGCCTTCTCCTTAAGAATGATTGCCGACATGATTATCGCAAAGAAAGGCGACATCTTATTAAGCACACTTGCGTCGGCTATCGTTATATGATCTATTGCCCAGAAATTAAGTATCACGCCCATCGTGCCGTAAAGCGAGCGGCGGATAAGGTCGGGCCAGCTTTCCTTTCTGATATAGAACTTTTCCGGCGTCCTCGAAAGTATGACGATGGCAAACAAAGCCGCTATCGCGTTTCTGAAGAAAGCCTTCTCCATCGTCGGCAGATCACCCGCCATTCTTACGAACAGCGACATCAGCGAAAAGAAAAAAGCTGACGCTATTATGCAGATTATTCCCTTTGTTTTATTATTCAATCTCTCTCCCGCGTTCAGTCGGTATTTTAAAACGTTCATGTTGCCTGATATATGATAATACCACATAAAAAGGCTATTTCAGCCCCGTAGAACTCTGATCTTCCGGAAGAAGCAAAATAAGACTGAGGAAAAGCCGGTTTTCTCTCGGTTTCCTCAGTCTCTGATTATTACTTATTACCTATTTATTCCGGAAAACGTGCGGCCCGCTTATTCGTCTGCGCGCTATCATGAGTATCGCGCTGCCTGCTGTAAGTACAGAGCCACAGATATAGAACAGCAATGTGCCCGGACCTCCGGTATGCGGAAGAGACGCACCAGGCATATTCTTCACTGCAATGGTCGTGTTCTTGTCCTGCAGTTCTACGTCGGAATACGTTTTCTTTTTGCCATTCTTGTCGGTCAGAGTCACTGCTCCGTCAGACACAGTGAAGTAAATGTCTTTCGTCAGTATGACGTATCCGGCAGGGGCTTTGGTTTCTGAAAGCTTATAGAAGCCATTCGACATACCGGTCTCATCTGTCTTACGGACAGTGATTCCAAGAGGCGCGTTCTCAATGCTGATCTTTTATGACACGGTTCCCGGAACAGAAGTATACTTGTTAAGCTAGTTGCATTTTTAGTAAAACACAGCAATATATGCAGTTTATACTAAAGAAGGTCTTTTCGGGATAAGCTCCGATGCCTGCATTTTATATTAGCTCACATACTCTTTTGCTTTGCTGAAGCCTCTTCCGTGTACACTTGTCGCTCTTGTCATGATTACGAATGCGTCAGGATCGACTGAGTACACGATTTTTTCAAGACGATACAGTTCCTTAGGTGAAATAACACACAGCACGACATTCGTTTCATCACCGGTATATCCCTTTCTTCCGTGTAACATCGTCACACTCCGGTCAAGCCCGCTGCGTATTCTGTCCCTTATTTCATCAGGATCTGCGCTTACTATCTCGACTCTGGTTCTTGCAGCTCCGGCTGCCAGCAGTTTATCTAATGTAAGAGTGTATACAATCACAAGGACCACACCGTACAGGCAATTTTGCTTTTGTGTGAACAGCATCTGTCCGACAAGTATGACAAAGTCAAAAGCATACATGCTTACAGATACAGGGATCCTGAGTGTTTTATTCAGGATCAGCGGAGGGATATCCATGCCTCCCGTGCTGGCTCCTACTCTGATCACGACAGCCAGTGCAAGCCCGATGCACAGACCGCCGAACAATGCTGACAGCAGCAGATCATCTGTCAGCACGAAATCCCCCGCGGCCTTCTGTATGAGCGCCAGCATTGCCGGATAAGAAAATGTACTTATAATAGTAGATATCGCGAATTTTCTTCCCAGTACGATGAGGCCGAGAGCAAACATGATGACATTGAAAACAGCAATAAATGTGGATATCTGCATTCCGGCAAAATGATTCATTATGATCGCTATACCCGTTGTGCCTCCGGTTATCAGACCTGTCGGCAAAATGAATAGTACGACTCCTGCAGCATAGATAGCGTTCCCGGCAACTATGATCGCCGCATCAATGATCGCATTACGGATTTTACTGTTGTTTCCCGTTGATTTTTCCATTGTTATCGATTCTCCTGTCGAAAAAAAATCTGCCAGGGGATTTTCCCTGACAGACGTGGATCAAAGCTTTTCGCTTAATACTTTTGCCATGTTTGGTTGACAACAGCTATCGTAATATAAAGGCAGACGTATGTCAAGACGGTAATACTGTCCGGCATAATCGTGTAATTATACAAGTGCATCCATGTATGGAAATTTGACAATGCTTCGGTTTTGTGGTAAAAAGTGCAACTGTATTTTTATTTTGAACTTTTTCTGCGATCCATTTCATCGCAGATCGACATATATAGAAGGTAAAACAATGGAAACAAACAGAACCATGATGCAGTTTTTTGAATGGTATCTGCCTAATGACGGGTTCTGGTGGAAAAGATGTGCCGCAAAGGCACAGAATCTGGCAGGACTCGGTATAACAGATATCTGGCTGCCTCCTGCATACAAATGCACATCTCAGGATGATGTAGGCTACAGTATTTATGATCTTTATGATCTCGGAGAATTTGATCAGAAAGGAACAGTAAGGACAAAATACGGAACGAAAGAAGAATATATTGAAGCGGTTCAGGCTTTGCACAACGAGGGCCTGCTTGTTTATGCCGATATCGTTCTGAATCACAGGATGGGCGGAGATAAGCTTGAAAAGGTCCGCGCAATTCCGGTATCTCCTGAAAACAGGTATCAGCCGGCAGGTGAAGAGCAGACGATCAGCGTCTGGTCAAAGTTCACTTTCCCGGGAAGGAACGGCAAATACAGCAGTTTCATGTGGGATCACACTCATTTCACAGGTACGGACTGGGATGAGGCATCGAAGGAACCCGGCAGGATTTACCGTTTCACAGGAAAGAACTGGGAACCTGATACAGATCAGGAGTACGGCAGTTTTGACTATCTTATGGGAATGAATGTCGACATGGAGAATCCGGAAGTCACCAGGGAGCTGAAAAGCTGGCTTGAGTGGTATCTGAAGGAGACAGACGTTGATGCACTGAGACTTGATGCAGTCAAGCATATAAGTTTTTCTTTCTACCGTGATTTTCTGAAAACGATACGAAGGGATACAGGCAGAGCGTATCCGGCTGTCGGTGAATACTGGAGCGGAGACATCGACAAGCTTCTTTATTATCTTGACTCAGTTGAAAACACAATGAGTCTGTTTGACGTTGCCCTCCACTTCAACTTCTACCATGCAAGCAAGTCAGGAAGTGATTATGACATGAGCAGCATCCTTTCGCGCACTCTCGTATCGGAAAGGCCTGCCAATGCCGTAACTTTTGTTGACAATCATGACACTCAGTTCGGGCAAAGCCTTCAGTCATTCGTGGAGGACTGGTTCAAGCAGCTTGCATACGCCATGATCCTTCTGAGAAAGGATGGGCTGCCATGTGTCTTTTATGCGGACTACTACGGCAACCCGGCACATAACCGCCCGATGGTGCCTAATCTTGGCAAACTGATCAAGCTGAGACACTTATATGCATACGGGGACCAGACTGACTATTTTGATGACAAACACATCGCAGGCTGGGTCAGGAGCGGTGATGATCAGCATCCTGACTCAGGTTTCGCGGTCCTCTTAAGCAACGCGGAAGGCGGAAGCAAAAAAATGTACCTGGGCAAGGACCGCTCAGGTACTGCATTCTATGACGCACTGAGTAATAATCAGGAGCCTGTTGTCATTGATAATGACGGTTACGGGATATTCACAGTCGGTGATAAGAGCGTATCCGTCTGGGTGCTTGAAGGCGCACTTGAAGAACTGACAGTGAACGAGTAATACTCATAGATCAGTTTATCGTAGGTCTTCCCGTCGACAGTGATGCAGTTCTTCTCAGTCCGGACGAGCTGCATCCCTGATTTTTCGAGCACTCTTATAGATCCAATATTGTCCGCGGCGCACCAGGCAGTCACGCATGAGATTCCTTCATTTTCCGTCAGGTATTCCAGCACTTCCGTCAAGGCCTCCGTTGCCAGACCACGCCCCTGCCAGGCTTTTACGACGCTGTAGCCTACCTCTATCTGAGCATTTTTCCCGTCGGGATCGCACTTATAGTCATAGGCTCCGATAGTTCCGACCAGCACACCGTCGATATCCATTACCCACGAATAGGAATGTTCATCGTCGTAACTGTCGATGAATTTGCGTACGGTTTCCTGCGCCATCTCCAAAGTCGCGTACGGGTTCCAGCCTGAGTATTGGTACATTTCAGGATCCGACCCCAGACGGCTGAACAGCGGTTCCGCGTCTTCCATGGTGTATCTGCGCAGGATAAGACGTTCCGTCCACAATTCAGCCGTTCCATGCGGTTCGATCTCCTCTATGGACTCGATCTGCGAATTGTAGATCAGCCAGTCTTCTATGAAAATACCGTCTTCCTTTCCGCCGTATTCATGCATCAGGAACTCGTAATTGCCATGACTCGCCCTTCCGGTGAAAGTCTGTCCGTATATGTCTTTCAGACGTATGTATTTTCCTTCGTACTGTGAAAGATCCATATCACGCCTCCGTTTTATTAACCTTTTTCATGATCGCCAAAGTAATCTCTCAGCACTTCGAGAGCCTGTTCTTTAAGAATACCGGAGGTCACCTGTGGCTGCCAGAATGAATTTTCAAATACCATCCGGCTGCAGTTGCATCCTTCATTCCCAAGAATACTTTCAAGTTCTGTATTGCTTGCACCATATACCAGTCTGCCCAGCTTTACCCAGACCATTGCGCCGCTGCACATGAAGCATGGTTCGCAGCTGGAGTACAGGGTATAGTCTCTCAGATCTGTTATGCCCGTCTCAGCACAGAAGCGGCGTATCAGCCCTTCTTCACCGTGGAACGTTGGATCATGCATGGTGTATATCTGATTTTCATTTGTGAATACTATCTCTCCGTCTTTGACAAGGACTGCTCCAAATGGTTCATTTCCGTGCTCTACAGCCATTTCGGACAACTCTATTGCCTTTTTCATGAACAGTTCGTCATTTATTTTCGTTTTCATAATCAGCCCCCACCCATGTTTCTGTATTCGACTTCAAAATTATGATAATAAAAAGCGACTGTATATTTCAACAGTCGTTGCAGGTTAATGATATGTGAGATGAGGAAACGCGCTCACAAACCGGGTTTTGGCTTCACTGCTCGCCAAAAGAATCGATCACGCCTTCATCATCATCTTTACCGGGTTTCTTGATAGCCCGGAAGCCTTCCATTTCTTTCAGCCTTTGTCGTGTTTTGAAAAGGATGCCTAAAGAGTTTTACTCAGCGATTTCATCAAGCAAGTTTATTGTCTTAAGTATCTCCTTTTGTCTTTCATAAAACAGCATCTCTTTATTGTGTTTAAAATAATTGCTGCACCCGTATCTGCTTATAAAATGTGCAGAGTAGAAGTTCTTTGTCAGCTCTGCCAGGATTATCATTATCTCCTGTCCCTCAGCAAAGGCTTCTTCGGCAAAGGTGAACATATTATCAAGTTCTGATTCGGCTTCTTTTGCGCGGTCTATAAGGTCTGCCCGCCGCGCATTGTAATCTTTCCGTATCAGGTCAAAAGCTTCGCTTCCGGACAGATCACCGGCCTTGACAAGCGATCTAGCTTCTGATTCCAGTTGATCGATGATCCCATGCAGTATCTTCCTCCTGTCTTCGGAAAGGGAATTTGATCTTTTACCTTTTTCAAGCTCATCTTTTTTGGCTGATACTGCAGATTCAAGCATATCTGCGGCAGATCCGCTATCTGTTTCAACTTCTGCCCTTAGATTGCTTAACACTTCGCGAACTTCAGTCAGGATCTGTTCACTGTAATACACCTGCCTCAGATCCCTGCCGGTTCTGTCCAGAAGCAGACCGATAAGCGATAATCTTTCATCATATTCCGCTTCACGGGCACGATTTATTATCTCCTCACCGGCTCTGCCGCCCAATATGTCATCGATCTGATAGTCAGACCTGTATTTATTGAACAGATCATAATAATTTGCGAAAGACCTGGACACTCGTTTGTCCTGCAGATACTGTCCTATCATCTTCTCATCGACATCTATATGATTCTGCTCATACAGCCTGATCATGTCAGACAGATTCAGCCATGCCCTTGCTGTCACGATAGACTTCCCCTCAACAGTCGTTTCCACTCTGTAGAAATCACTGCTCTTGATGTCGAGATATGTCAATATCGAGGGATGAACTCCGCGGTCATTCGCATATTCCTTCCATATCTGATAATCCGGTTCGATGTCTATGCGTTTGAGACGGTCCCATGTCACTGTATCAAACACTCGCACAGAGTTATTGTATTCAGGAGGATTACCCGCAGTAACCACTATCCATCCGTCGGGAACACGGTGTCTGCCGAATATCTTGTACTGCAGAAACTGCAGCATCGATGGCGCGAGTGTTTCAGATACACAGTTGATCTCATCCAGGAAAAGTATCCCTTCACGAAGTCCGGTCTCCTCCATCAAGTCATAGACAGATGCGATGATTTCTGACATCGTGTACTCGGATACACTGTATTTCTTCTCTCCGTACGTTTTTTGGGTTATGTACGGCAGGCCTAAAGCAGACTGACGGGTGTGATGCGTCATCGAATAAGAAACCAGGCCGATGCCCAGCTCTGACGCGATCTGCTGCATTATAGCAGTCTTTCCTATGCCCGGAGGACCTATGAGAAAAACAGGCCTTTGATCCTCAATGGCTATTCTGTATTCTCCGTATTCATCTTTGGTGAAGTATGCAATAATCGCGTTCCGGATCTGTTCTTTTGCATCTTTGATATTCACAGCGATATCTCCTTCGATTTGTTTTGCAAATGATTCTTATATATCCTCGTTCTGCAGCACAAGCCTGATCGCCCATGGCGGCACGTCAGGATCGTTATATTCGTTGTCCAGGAATATAAATGCCGTCTCGTACTCCGGCTTACGGGCAGGAAAAGTGCCGCGTCCGTCAGTAAAGTATATAAGCCCCTTCAAGTCAGCTATCTCGCCTTCCTCCATGAGCCTGTCTACAAGATCGAATACAGGTCTGAAGTCGGTCCCCCCGAGACCTTTTATGCTCATAGTGCTGATGTAGCTGTCGAACTCCTCTTCGCAGCTGATCTTTACATGCTCCTGTATGGCCGCATCGCACTGAATTATGTGAATATTTACACGGGAAAAATAACTCTCAGTTGTTTTAAGTATGTTATAGGTTTTCTGCAGGAATCTCTGAACGAGTTCACCCGAGGTGCTGCCGGAGGTGTCAACAGCGATCACAAATTCCTTTATTCGTTTGACTTCCTTGTATTCCAAAGGCTCGACCAGAGGCATGTTCTCATAGAGTTTCAGTCCGTATGTATAATAAATGTAATCGAACTCTTCGTCATTTACAGTCATTGTCTCCCCGTACACTGAAAACTTTCTCAGAAACGACGTATAGTCATATCTCTCGCGATTGACTTCTTTCAGATTCTGAGTAAGCACACCTGAAGTATCACCCTGCTCTCTCGAGAATGTCTCCAGATCTTCCTGTATCTTCTCCGCTATTTTTCTCCATTCTTCCCCGGCTTCTTCCAGAGGCCTGCGCTGTAACAACTCGTTCTTTATATTTTCGCCATCAGCAGAGTCAGCCGGAAAGACTTCATTCTCTTCATCCCGGAGCAGGTTCCTGCCTTCTTCTGTTTTTTTATGATCTCTGCTGTTACAGGATTCCGGCTTATACCATCCGCTATGATCATCAGCCTCAAACAGTCTCCTGAGTCTATCGGCCTCAAAATCCGAAATCCCGTTTTCCCTGTAATAATGATAGATCTTCTCAGCGGTAATCAGCTTCACTTCAAGCCTGAGCCTTTCTGTTTCAGACCTCTGAAGATCCTGCCTCGAAGTCCATGTCGCATGGGTTCCAAGATCGTTGATCGTGCTTTCTACTGCTATGTCACATGCCAGATCCCAGAGCCTCCTGTCAGCAATGTCTCCGATGAACATATGGCTGTATATGCAATGGAGTATCACATGAAGATAGTCACGTACAGGCCTCTCCTGCTCGTTTTTATATAACCTCAGAACATATTCCGGTCCGTACATGAGCCTTGCTCCGTCAGTCGCCAGTGTCACTCCGTCTGTCGGAACCGGATCCAGCCTGTTCAACGCTATATCCATGAATCGAAGTCTGACCATCAGAATACTGCGGGACAGAGCAAGCACATCCCGCGCAGCGTTTTTTATCAACAGATCCCTGTTAGTGTTCGTACTCATAGTTCGTCCGGTATCATGACATTGTGACCGTCAAGCTCTGCCCGGCACTTCAGCAGGAAAGCAGTGCATTCGGATGCAGATAGCGAGATTGAGTAATCAAGTATCTCCAATATATTTTCGCTGCAGATCATGCCCTTTTCGCATAGAAACGAAAGCATATCGAGATCTCTGCCCCTGACAGCATGCTGCGCAATTCGCTTCAGATGTCTGAAGAGATAGGATGTATACTCGTTTCCGGCAGACTCACTCAGTTCGAACGGATACTTTAATCTCATGACAGCAAGCCTGTCTTTTGCTCGTTGATTCCAGCTCATCCCATCAAACAATACTGTATCGATGACTGAGTAGTCAAATGTGTTGTCCTCTTTGAACGCGCCTTTCAAGGCCCGCAGCAGTTCCGAATCGAGATCAGTATACAGCGGCATGAATCCGATCATCTCTCCCATATGATCAAGGACGGTAACATCCGCAGAACTTTCCCAAAGGTGGAAGTGCTCGTCCTCTTCATCAGGCCTGCTGCATTCATCCCGGAAGTAATTTCTGAAACTGTAAAGTGATGATTCATAAATCCTGACGCTCTTCTTGCTGTCTACAGGGCCAAAACAGTTCTTTCCGAACGCTCTGACACTCTCCGGTACAACTACACCGTCCCTGACACAGCAGAAAGCATCATCACCAATATATTGCAGCGTATCCGGCAATTCCCCCGGAATGAACGAGCCGCATTTATAAAACGCTCTGTGACCGATCTTTTCCGCAGCACCCATTTTCACACGTGAAAGAGAACTGCATCCCGCAAACGCATCTTCGCCTATCTCACGTGCACCACTGACATCCGCATAAGAGAGTGATGTGCAGCAATCGAAGAGTGCCCGAGGGATCTTTGTCATCCAATGCAGATCGGCTTTGCGCACGGCAGTATGTGAAAATGCAGCTGCACCGAGAGAGACCAGCGAATGCGGCATTTCAGGGATATCCAGCATTCTGCAGTGCATGAACGCCGTTTCTCCGATTTCTGTTACACTTCCGATAGAGATGCTGCGCAGAGAACGGCAGAATTCGAAGGCTCCCGCTCCTATCGCGATAACATTATCCATCTCAACAGATTCCAGATTTGCGCAGTCCTGAAACGCCCGGGCTCCAATATATCTGACATTCCTGAGGTCTATATGAGTCAGGTTCCTGCTGCCTGCGAAAGCGCCATCTGCGATGGCAGTCACGTCATCGGGCATCACAAAGCAGCCTTCCGTTTTGTCTTCACTCCGGATCATGGATTCTTTACTCCGGTCAATGTCCGCAATGATGATCCTTGCAGCCGTGGCTGCCACACTCATGACCATGTTGATGTTCATGTTCGTGATGGTCGCAGTTGGCCTCCTGATCGAAATCTAGCGTACCTGCTACATAAGCCGAGACTGCCGCATCAACTGACCCCTGTACGCCGCCGAACAGCTTTATTTCTGCATCCTCCAGAGCCATCTGCGCTCCTCTGCCGATTCCCCCGCAGATCAGAGCATCGACATCTGCTGACTTCAGGAATCCTGCAAGCGCACCGTGTCCGTTCCCATCCGAATCCACTATCTGTTCTGAAACGATCTTTCCATCCTCTATATCGTAGAGTTTAAACTGCTCGGTATGTCCGAAGTGCTGAAATACCTGACCGTCTTCATATGCAACTGCTATTCTCATTTGTTTACTTCCTTTCTCTTTCAAATCCTGAGGTGCATCCATCGGCACAAATTCACACCTGCCGCCTTTAATAAGCAGCCTCTTTCCGTTGACCAGAGCATCAGCGATTTTGTGACGCGCGCTCTCATATATAGCAGTGACTGTTGTCCTGGAGATATTCATCCTCTCCGCACAAGCCTCCTGATTAAGGCCCTCATCATCAAGCAGTCTGAATGCTTCGAATTCGTCAACAGTAAAATATACCGTATCTAAAGCTTCTGCATCTTCCGGTACGAAGCTGCGGTATACAGGTTGTTTGCCTATTCTGCGGCATCTGAGTGGTCTTGCCATGTTTTTTCTCCTATCTTAATATAATAATAAGCACGTTATTGACATATGTCAATAACGTGCTGTTGTAGATCCGCCGATGTTGGCATTTGAAGCAGTTATGGCGTCCTCAGTAAGCCTTTCTACCCCCTCTTTTCTATTGTAATAAAAAAACGACTGTGTATTTCTACAGTCGTTTCCGGCTTAGGACCGATGTCAGTACTCCGTCTTATCTTACCAGCAGAATGAGCTGGCTGTCTGAGAAAGCAAGAGGATTGGACTGGATAAAGAATACCGTGCCGTTTTCCGGCGCATTTATTTCAGAAATCATTTCGCCTGAACCGGTATCTATGATCCTCGCCATGCACATCCCTGTCTCAACATCCCGGTCTTCCTCTGCCTTTGACGCAGAGCATGCGGAGAGCACAAAAACGGTCATCAACAAAAGCACGAAAATCTTTTTCTTTTTTTCCCTTTAATAAGGATGTGTTCCTCTATGACTGTTGAGTTTTACTTCAGCAACTCATCCAGAGCCGCATCTATGTCCTTGTCTATTACGATAGACTTATCTTTGATTTCCGGCGCAGTGAACGCCTGCCCCTTATTTATCGTAGCATAGATGGCTGACGGCCAGTCTCTTGTCCAGCTCATGAACGGTATCTTGAATATGATCGGTGTATTGCCTCCCGACCCGAGATCCAGGAACAGCACTTTCCCGCCATATTGCGTCTGCAGAAATTCATAATATCTGTCGCTTGCCGCATGCCAGCCTCCGTCCTCGACAAAAGTGCTGTCCGAGCGAAGGTTCATTGTCATAGGCGACCTGTTATCCGGGCAGTGAGGTACCAGAGCTTTTGGGATCCTGACGCTTAGCTTGCCGTAATCTGTTTTTCCATTGCTGTCTGTCGGGAGCATCAGTTCTCCCCAGTCCGCTTTATAGTCAAGCTCGTGGCAGTGCCACGCATTGCCATGTCCGTACTGCCTTATCATCTCTGAATCCTGTTCTACCGTTACACCTCTGTCCGACTTAACGTGTTCGAACCAGAATCCCTCTGCGAGCAGCATCTTCTTGACCTGTACTTCATTTTCATAGGTCTTTTTGATACTGCCGCCCTGCTGCTGCCAAAGCCCGTAATCTCCCTGTGTATAAAAAAGCCGGTTCTTGTCTATACCCGCTTTCTGAAAGCAGTGATCCACGTTGGTAGTGATCACGAAATAATCCTTTCCTTCGAGCAGCTTAAGCAGCTTCTCATAGGTAGGTTTCGGTGTCTTATGGTATCTGTTTATGTAGATATATCTGCACCAGAAGCCCCAGAACTGCTCTGGGCTGCGATAAGGATAAAAACCTCCGGAGTACATGTCGGTAAACCCGTATGTGCTCATAAAATCACCGAAGTATTTATCGAATCTCTTTCCGGAGTAAGTGAACCCGGCAGAAGTCGACAGGCCTGCTCCTGCGCCGACTACTACAGAGTCCGCCTCAGCGAGAGCCTTATTCAGCTGTTCGATCTCATTACTGTTTCTGTCTATGTTCCAGCTCATCATGAGCCCTTCCTTCCTTTTTATTCTGTCACGCACACGATCTTGCCGTAACTCCTGCTGCTGTCCTCATGACAGCTGATGAGAATATCTGTCTCTTAATTCAGCAGGTTCAAGTCCTGTGAGTTTCACCTTTGATCAGAGCTTACTTCTGGAAGCGCAGACACGGATCATGAACATCTTCAAAGATGTCGTCCTCTTCTGTACAAATGCAGAATACAGATTGAAGCAATCTTTTACCGCTCTCTGTTTTCATGATTTTCTGCATAGCATTGCGTATGTTCTGCTCGCTGTAACCGTTCTCTGTTGCATTTGCAATATAGTCAGCTTCAACAAGTATCTGCCAGTCAGCGCTGTCGATACCTGTAAATGTATGATGGTGCCCAACAAGAAACGCCACTCTCTCGATCCGGGCTTCGGGAACCCCGGTTCCGGAGAGAAACTTCTTAACCAAAGGGATGCCCTCTTCCTCCTGATACTTACCGTTTGTGCTTCCGTATTTTTCGCGGCATAAAGGGCAGGCTATGTCATGAGTGATCGCTGCTGTTTCAAGAATGAATAGGGTTTCATCATCGAGATTCTCCAGTTTCCCAATGGTTCTGGCATATGTCCAGACCCGAATAAAGTGATCGATATCATGAATATTACCGTCAGAAAAGGCTATCATCTTTTCCATGATACGGGATATTGTCATACTGTTCACCTCATCCTCTTCTCAAATCTGAACATCCCATCCGTGTTATCCTGCATGCCTACGCCCGGTTCCTCATGGTCATTGGGATTTTTATGATACTTGTTATAGTATTCAACTATATGAAATCCACAGCGGTTCACGTAGAAATGAATGTTTCTGGTTTCAAAATACGGTGTAACCGTCTCCCAGACCTCCACCTCCGGATGAAGCCGTTCGATCTCACACCAGGCAGCATAGCCGATCCCCTTGCTGTGGACCTTGGGGGATGTAAACAGCAAATCAAGATCGCCTCTAGTCCCGTCGATCCTGATCACGGCTCCGCCGACTTTTTTATCTCCATCCATAATGCGATAAGCAATGCCGCTATTGATAGACTTTTCTATCGTTTCCCGCGAGATTATTTGACCATCTTCCTCCAAGTGGTCATCGCGCATCCCAAACTCTTCAAGAGCACCATAGTTAAAAGCTTCTTGATTGTCAAGTATGAATTGTTCTCTGTCGTCCTGATCAAGAGGAACGAGTCTGATATCAGTCATTGCCCACCTCCATAAACCGGAATTCCGTTAACGCCTTTATGATATCACATCTGCATGTTTACACCTGTTTCTGCAACAAAAAACGACTGTATATTTCAACAGTCGTCTCTGGCTGAGGACCGATGTCAGGACTCCGTCACTTCGTGACACCTCACATCAAGTATGGGACTCGAATTAGCCAGGAAGGCGCAAGCGTTGAAATTTCAAGGAGGAAACACGCCGTCCACGCTTGTACCCGGAGTTGTACCCAACATTAGTATGTTCTGTAATAGAAAGTGCTCTTTCCTTTCCCTTCTCTTTTTATTTCGCCATTATCTACCAATTTTCTTAGTGAACCTTCGATGGAGCTAATACTAAGCGATGGACATAGTTCCCGAATATCTTGCTTGGTAAAACGCCCTATCTTATACTGTGTAGCAAGTCTTACCATGTCGAGTGCGGATCTTTTAACTTCTACTAATGCAAAACGATCTTCAAAGTCCCTGTAAGCAGCAAGTATTGTTCCAAGCAAGTATTTGATAAATGGTACAGGATCGTCGGAACCCTCATGCCATCCGTTTTGTGATGCGGAAAGCGCATCATAATACAAGTCTTTGTGCTTTGCGATCTTTGCCTCCAATGAAATGTATTTTCCCACATAGAATCCGCTTCGGTATAGGAGAAGTGTAGTTAGAAGTCTGCTCATACGTCCGTTTCCATCGTTGAATGGATGGATGCAGAGAAAATCATGAATGAATACGGGTATTGCAATAAGCGGTTCAAGTTCTGCATTACCAATGACACGATTGTATTCTTCGCATATCCCGTCGAGAGCCTCCGGTGTTTCATAAGGTGCCAGCGGGATAAACAAAGTCTCAGTATGTCCATCAGGAAAAGTTGCGCTTATATAATTTTGAACAGTCTTAGTTTTTCCTGCTGCCGGATTCCCCAAATGACTAAATAGTATTTTATGCAGCTGGAGGATGTAGTTTTGCGTGATCGGGATCGCGTCAAAATTTTCGTGAATGATTCCCAGTACATCCCTGTATCCGGCGATTTCCTTTTCATCGCGGTTTCTGGGTATTGTCTTTTCCTCCATAAGCTGTCGTATACGTGTGTTGGTCGTTACAATGCCTTCAATTGCATTTGAAGCCTCTGTACTCTGTATCTTTGCAATTTCAACCAATTTCTCAAGTTCCTGAGGCTTTTGTTTCAGATACATTTCCTGCTTACCGGCCTCTTTGTATATAGCTGCAATAAGACCCAGCAGTTCAGAATCCCATTTGTTTTCTTTTATCAGTGAGTAATTGAATGTTCTCATTCCCTTACCTCCTTGCTAATTCCCTTATAACATAACAGTTTTTAAGGGCATAATCAAGACGTTAGGGGAATATTCCCTTAATATTTTCTGCTAATTGTGGGAATATTCTCTTGTCCAAATTATCGCTTGCAGAACATCATATCAACATAGTCATTACTCGCAAAAATGACTATGTTGATTCATAAAATGACGCAGTTGAACAATTAAAGTCCTTTTGCCCACAAGTCTTTTGTTTCCTGCCGTATCATTTTCTTCCATAATGGCATTCTGTAAGGTTCTACTATAGGTGCTTTCGCTTTCCACAATTCAATCATTTTTGATGTATTGACAGATATTAAATCAGTAACTGTCTGAGGTAGATAACTAAGTATCTCCAAAGCCTCTTCAACAGAATATCCCTGCTGGGTTATATACTTAAGATACATCTCTCTATTTCTTTCAGGAAAGCATTCCTTCCAATCTTGTTCAACAAATTGTCCATACTGCTTGTACCAATCTGCAAGTGCAAATGCCAAGCCAGAGTTTTTTCCATCGAACACTCCATCTACATATGTACTCGGATCTTCCCCAATCCAAAGCCTAAAGCTATCCCTCTTTGGTGACAGGCAATAATGAATTGTTGTTTCTGGATCAGTCAGTTCATAGTTATCACAATTATCAAATTGTTCTTTACCGGCTTCATCCACTTCAGCACCATATACTGCAACTGAATGGCATTCTGTGAATGATTCCCATTCATCTGTGTCGATTGAATCCCCGATAGCTTTCCAGACAATAATCTCATAATAGCACCTCTCAAATTCAGTCATCTCGGCATGAATACTGTCAGCAAAACGAACCGCTTCTTTTTCTGTGTTAAAGGCACCTATCTGTTCACTCTCGAAAGCAGACTCTTCTACTTCGATTTCCCTGGTAATAATGTATTTGATCATCTCGAACCTCCTTAACAAAAAAGCGATAGAACAGCGCGCCTATAATCACGCATATCCTATCGCACTTAACCCGCGACTGGGTCCAGCCGGAAAAGACCTAACCTATAAACATGTGAATACATGATATCAAATCTAAGATTGGAAGAAATGGTGAAAATGTGAATGTTTCTGAGAGCAATGAAAAACGACTGTGTATTTCAACAGTCGTCTATGGCGGAGGACCGATGTCAGGACTCCGTCACTTCGTGACACCTCACATCAAGTATGGGACTCGAATTAGTCAGTAAGGCGCAAGCGTTGAAATTTCAAGGAGGAAACACGCCGTCCACGCTTGTACCCGGGATTGTACCCAATTATCTGTAAATATCTCTTCGATGCCCTATTTCTACAATAATAATTATGATTTCAGCATCATTTATCTCTGCTAAGATCCGATAATCTCCTACTCTATACCTCCAGTATTGACTTAGGCTTCCTGTCAAGCCTTTGCCATGCTGTCTGGGATTATCTGTATTTAAAAGGTTTTTCTCGATCCATGATTTGATAAGCTTTCTGGTTGCCGGATCCAGCTTCTTGATTTGCTTAACAGCTCTCGCTTCGTATTTAAGCTCATAAATCATAAGTCAATCCAAACTTCATCATGACTGTAAAGCTTTACTTCTCCGGCAGCTTTGCGTTCTTCATATTCCTTTAAGGCCTGAAGATCGTATTCATTTTCAATGCGTTCCAATGCCGCCATACGCAAAAACTCAGACACTGTCAACTGATTATATCGCGCATAGTTTCTGATAAGACGTTCATCTTCACTTGATAATCTAAGCGAAAGCATAGTGGCTCACCTCCCTTTGTAATACATTGTAATACACAGGAGTGTTTCCTGTCAATCTGTATTATCCTCGTATTTTATATATATCCTGTCCGGAGCTATCCCCAGTACTTCATTGAATGCCTTAGTAATCTCCGCTGTCAAAGCGTCATATCCATAGTGCAGCTGACTTTTGCTTTTATAAAAGGCATTCTTTTTTTCTCCGCATATTATCTGTTATTCATATTGTGTAAAGTAATGCCGGCAAGAATAAGTATCGCTCCTATAATGTCGCTCAGCCCGAACGCTTCTCTAAGCACAACTATACCGAGTATTGTTGTAGTAAGAGGGTTCAAAGCAGTCAGTATCCCGGAAGTTTCTGCGCTTATCACTTTCTATGCTACAGGCTGCATGGCGAATCCAAAGCTTGAGCAAATGACCGCCAGCATCAGTATCATCATCCACTGGTTCGCGGTTTGAGGGAGGTGCGGAGTCTCAGTGGCAAAAGAACACGCCATCCCGAAAACTCCCATAAAGCCCACATACAGTATGCCGATAACAAAAGGATCGTATTTCTTTGCCTTCCTGTCTGTGATTATGATAGCTGTCGTGTATAGAAATGCCGCTGCGGTACAAAGCAGCTCGCCTATACCAAGTCCACTGCTGAATCCTTTTGCCGCAATAAACCCGATGCCGGTCAGACTAAGCCCGCAGCACATCAGAGCTTTACCGTTGATTGGCTGACTGAATACGAGCATTTCTGCAAGAGGCACAAGTACAACAGCGGAGTTCTCTATGAATGATGCTGTCGCTGCAGTTGTATATTTAAGGCCGTTGAGTTCCAGTGTCATTATGAGAAAATAAACAAAGCCCAGCAGTGCTCCGGCAGTCAGATTATGATGATCGGACCTTACAGATTCAATCGTTCTGCGGCCGAAGAACATCATTAGTACTGAAAAGGCGATCAGAGACCTGACGCCGAGAAGATTAAGCGGCTCCATGCCTCCTGCTAACAGCTGCTTGGAGAAGATGAAAGACGATCCCCTGGCGACGGCTACTGCCGACATCAGAAAGACCGCCGATTTTATTGAAAGTGATTTGTCTGTCTTGTTCATCATCAGTCTTCAGGCGTCTGCAGCTTGTGATACCCTGTTTGCTGACGCGCTTCCTTAAGTGTCATGCCGGCCTCGATCTTGGCCATGATCTGCTGCTCGACTGCTTCTATCTCATGCGCGACCTTGAGGACTTCTTCAGCCCGCTTGAACGGGACGACGACCACACCGGTATTATCTGCACATATGAGGTCGCCCGGGCAAACCTGTACCCCGGATATGCTGATCGGCTCATTGATGTGATCGACATATACTCTGTCCTTGCCTGTAACCATATATGTACTCTTTGAGAAAATAGGGTATTTAAGCTCTCTGATCACATTGATATCCCTGCAAACTCCGTCGATAACCGTGCCTGCGATCCCATGTTTAACAGCATAAGTGGACATGATGTCTCCCCAGACAGTACAGTCGAGTCTTCCGTTGTTATCGATCACCGCAACCTCTCCCGGCTGGATATCATCGATGAAATCTCCAACTGTTCCTTTGACCTCCTCTCCGCACGGCGCGTAGTGAATGGTGAATGCCTGCCCGCAGATATATGTATCCGGCACTACAGGATGGATCCCCAGACAGCCGCCTGTGATGCGAAGCTTGTCCATAGCGTCTGAGATGCTCGGTGTATCGAGCTCGCTGAATGCTTCTATAACTTCCTTAGGTAATGTAAGTTCAGGTTTCATTTCATTTTCCTTTCTACCAGCTTGTCAAAGCCATATACTTCCATGGTACTCATACCTGAAAGCAGTTTTTCTCTTACTTCGATCTCGTAGTCATATTTCTTTAACGCCTTAGCGAACACCTCATCTTCTCTCTCCTGCGGCACTACTACAACTCCGTCACAATCACCGAATATGATATCTCCCGGCTTAACACTGACGCTGCCGCATACAATAGGCACATTGACACTGCCAAGGCTCTCCTTCACAGTACCTCGTGGATTGAACGCCCTTACGAATACGGGCAGTCCAAGCTCAAGAATATCCTGTGAATCTCTGCAGCTTCCGTCGATGACAACACCTGCGATCCCCTTTACTTTGCATGCTGTAGCCATCATGTCCCCAAAATGCCCGGCTTCTGTATAGCCTTTGCAGTCAAACACCAGTACATCCCCTTCTGTTGCTGCGTCCATTCCCTGATGGAGCGCCAGATTGTCTCCCGGAAAGCAGTTTACCGTTACAGCTCTTCCAATCATCTTTGACTTCGGGTCTATAGGCTTGATCGATGAATTCATTACGAACTGCGGTCCAACTGAATCGGCTACATTTCCTGTAGGAAGCTTGCTCAGTTCCTCAACTTTATCCTTTGTGAGTTCCATGTTAGTGTCTCCCTTTTGCTTTATTTTTTCAGCATCTTCTCATAGTTGAATTTGTCATCTGTTCCAAGAAGATCGCCGCTTGCCAGTATCTCCGCCAGCATTGCTTCTTCCTTGTCATAAAGCTCTTCCGCCTTCGCAAGAACTTCATCAACATGCTCCCAAGGCACTATGACTACACCGCTTCTGTCACACATTACAACGTCCCCCGGTCTGACCTGGACTCCCCCGAACGAAATCATTTCATTGGTGCTCTGCTCCATGATGCGGCCTCTTGCAGTAGCGACAACGCACCCTCTTGCATAGACCGGATAGTCCGCATCGATTATGTCATCAAGGTCTCTGCAGCATCCGTCGATAACTGTACCCGTTACCTTTTTCATTTTGGCGCTGTTCGCAAGTATGCCTCCCCAGCAGGATGTGTCGAGCCGGCCGCCATTATCGATAACGATAATATCGCCCGGTTCAGCTGCTACTATTGCGTTCATGCCGAGATGATGCTTGTTTTTAGTTTCTCCGGCAGCGCACATCTTTACCGTTACGGCTCTTCCGACCATCCTGCCCCACTTTTCAGTCATCGGGCGGATCCCGTATGTTGCTCCGTGTATGTTGTAGAAATCACAAGCGTCAGATACATTTGTCGTTGACAGCTTCTCGAATCTTGCTCTGTATTTTTCATCAAATACGTTCATTTCAGCCTCCGTTTTACTTGAGTTCTTTAAGTGCTGCTTCTATCCTGTCCATTCCTTCATTTATAGTCTCTACTGAAACCGGATATCAAGTTCGAATGCTTCCGGCCTTCTAAGTGACAAATACTGTTTTTCCTCTCTCAGCTTTCTGGCAGCATCAAAATCCAGATCTGCCGTCAGAAGGCATTCACTGTCATCTGCAATAGCTGCCACAGTCCCATCGTGAGCTGCGAATACGCTCTCCCCGCAGAAGTCCATGTTTCCTTCCACTCCGACTCTGTTGACCATGAGGCAGTTCATGCTGTTCTGGAATGCCGGGATAAGGATCTCCCATCTGAACACTTCACAAGGCTCTATCTTTTCATTGGCAACTCCTGTAACGACGAAGTCAGCTCCTTTAAGCGCACATGTACGGAAGCTTTCAGGGAAGTGCCTGTCAAAGCATACGATCTGAGCAACTTTGCCGATGGATGTATCGAATACCGGGAACCCCTCGTCTCCCGGTGTGAAATAGTCTTTCTCATAGAAATGCGGCGCATAGACAATGTGGTTCTTCTTAGTGATGCCAAGGATCTCTCCCTTTTCGGATATAAGCATCATCGAAGGATAGACATTGCCTTCGATCTTCAGGTTTACAGCTATGCTGGCAATGATCCCATTTTCTTTGCAGGCGTCACAGAACCCCTGAATATACGGGTGATCCGATTCGATCGCAATATCTTCTGTTTTCAGGCCTTTATACTGCGGGACATAATGTGTAAGCTGTCCTTCAGGAAAGCAGACCATCTTAGCGTCTGCTTCAGCAGCCTCTTTAATGAACTCAAGTGATTTTCTGTAATTAGTTTCCATGTCTTCGCTCTCTCTCATCTGAGCTGCTGCGATCCTTACCATTAGTGCCTCCTTTTACATCGCTTTTCGGAGACAGAGAACCGTCCCCTGTCTCCTCTTGACTCAAGATTATCATCCGCATATTATTGAGTAAAGCGACATAAAATCACATATTCTGTGACATATTGTCACATTGGTGCGAGGTGCATAATGGATACAGAAAAATGCAGAGTCTTACTTCGTGTAATCGAACTTGGAAGTATAAGCGCTGCGGCTGATGAACTGGGATATACCCCTTCCGGTATCAGTAAAATGATGGCAGCATTTGAGGCAGAGCTGGGATTCACGCTTTTGCTGCGTTCAAGAGGCGGCGTCCAGCCGACCAGGGAATGTGAACATATGATGCCTCTGTTCCGCCGGCTGGCTGATGACTATACACTTGCACGTGAAACCGCTGACTCTCTGCTTGGGATCGAGACCGGTGAAATATATGTCGGCACCCCATATCCCGCTTACTTCCGTCCACTGTCACAGCTGATCACGGATTTCTGTACAAGGCACCCCGGGATAAAGGTAGGCATCATAGAAGGAATGAGCTCTGAACTCGCATACAAAGTGGAATCGCGTGAGGCTGATTTCTGCATCATCAGTAAACGTGAAGGGGATTTCGACTGGTTCACGCTTACCGAAGATCCCTTTGTTGCGATCGTATCTTCTGATCATCAACTTACTAAAAAAGGATCCGTGTCCGGAGAAGATCTCTCACACGAACCCTTTATTATGATGCACCCTGATGTCGCAAGCGATTGCTCAATCTATCTGGAAAACAACGGTATCATTCCTGACATACGCTTTTCATGCAGCGATACACTTGCCGCTTATCACCTTGTTGAGGCCGGATTGGGCATAACACTTGATAATATGATATATACTCCGCAATTCAACGGAAAAGTAACCGCGCTTCCTCTTGATCCTCCATATACTATTCCCCTCGGCATCGCCGTACCGAGAGCCGGTCAGCGATCTCCTGCAGTAAGACGTTTCATTGAACTATCTCAAACGTACTTCGATTATTCCATATAAAAACGACTGTATATTTCAACAGTCGTATCCTTATTTCCTTATAGGTTATTTGTGTGTCAGATGCTTATCTATGTTTTGACCGCTATAAAATATCCTGATTATTGTTACTGTCATAGTATTATCTTCAGGAATATAACATACCAGATAGTTCTCAACAGGCATGACTCTAAGACCTCGGGTCTTCCACGGTTCACCTTCGAACTCGCGGAACCTATGTGGCATCTCCTCAAGTTTTAGGATCTGTTCTTCAATTCTGTTAATCAACCCGGCGGCAGTTTCAGGTGCTTGCTTTTCAAATGCAATATACTCAAATATAGCTCTGACATCCTGGCCTGCCTGATCAGACATAACGACCCGGTATTTCATATGTTATATTCCTTCCGTATGTCAGCAAACACATCATCAGCTGCTCTGGCCTTGCCACTGAGCATGTCCTGATAGCCTTTCTCTAATTCGGCATTTATCTCATCGGCTGACAGTTGTGCGATGTTTACCGGCATGTTTGCAGGAAGCGTAACATCAAAAGGCAGACCTCTATGCAGAACTATCTGTCTGTAAAACATAGTTATGGCATTTGATGCAGGAACCCCTAGAGCGGCAAGTATACTTTCAGCCTGTTCTTTTAAATCCGGTTCGATTCTCGCATATAGATTGGCGGTTTTCGAAGCCATAAGCAACCTCCTTTTCTAACTTTACACACATTTATTATACATAATTGTGCGCACATCAGCAATACATTAACAGCATGTATATCTGATCAAATTCTGTATGTCTCCGATTGTACCCATATTCAAGCACAAGAAAAGCCTTGAAATCTTTGAAATTTCAAGGCTGTTTATGGCGGAGGACACAGATTGCATTTGTTCTAAACATTGATTTTTCAGGCTTTTGTACCTTTATGCCACTTGCTTTCACCATTTACGTCCCCAATTATAGGTTCTTCAAATAATCATCTAACAAGTTAACAGATCCATCGTTTAGTTCTGAAAACACATCTGTATAAGTGTCTAAAGTGATATGGATGTCAGAATGTCCCAACCATTTCTTCAATACAACTGGCGGTATACCAGCTTCGATACATCTGGTCGCAAATGTGTGCCTCAGGGCATGCTGCCCTCTTGGTTCTATATGTGCCTTTTTACATATTCTACCGAAGTAATTAGACACATCTGAAGTGCGGAGAGGCTTGCCGGAATAGCGATCGCAAAACAACAGATCTAGCTTATTTGGTTTCTGCCTTTCCAGTGCCTCTCGTAGATATGGCGCAAGTGCCCTGCTTATCGGGACATCTCTGTTCCCGTTTTGTGTTTTGTGCCTTCCTTTATGAAGGGTTTGTTGTCTGTACCAATCGATAATAAAAAAAAGCAGGTTCATGGGCTGAAACCTGCAGTTATGAACAGTATAGGGTCTTGTCTTTTGCACAATTATCGCAAAAGCATTGCTGATATTAGCATTTGGTTTTTTTCTTGATCTGAGACATTATTAATAGAGAATCCAAGTATATCCTCGATTTTTTCAATATGGTATGCGAGTGTATTTCTGTGAAGAAATAAAGATTTACTGCTTTTTGCAAGGTTGCACCCACTGATGTTAGGGTCGGGCGATTTTAACCACTCCGGGTCGGGCGAAAAACGCCAATAGGCGTCGGATGAAAAGAACCAATCACCCAGACCTGTTAATTAGAATT
>CACYLW010000009.1 GCA_902775345.1 uncultured Eubacteriales bacterium
CATCATTGAACTATATGACACCAGCAGCCTATTACAACGCCTGGACAGGTCAAACAGATAATTCAATGATTTAGACTCTACAAAAAGGGGTGCACCCCACATTAATGGTTTGGATGCTTGTTTTTACCAATATTTCTTCGATTTCTGTTGGTGAAATCAGGAAATAAGTTTTATAGATATGATCAAAGGGATAATGAATTGTAATAATTGGTTCTTAGACAGTGATTTTCAGAGGTAAGGACCAAATAATTCATGCTTTTGAGCCGGTTTTGATATTCAAAGGACCAATATACGAAGTGAATAAAAATACTGATCCTGATCGGAATGTTAAAATCGGCAGGAAACATCATATGCATAAGACACCATCCGCAAGTTATACTTTTTAGGATTGATGATTGAGAACACACTCATCATCTGTTAATTATTTGTGTGATATCATTAACACAGCGAAATTGCATCAGCTTGCCGCATGTGGAAAATTCTGAAGCAGAGTTATGAAACATAAACCTGAAGCTGAACCCGAATGCATATCCGTAAGATTAAGATGAAGATCAACGATTAAGATGAAGATTAACGATCTGTATATACGAACCATAGATGATCTGGAAAATGCGGTGACGGAGCTTGGCATCCTGCCGTTTTTCATGAATTCCATACGCGGGTTTTCGATCGACGAACATGTCGATCCGGGGATCTGGTTCACGGGCGAGGATGGCCCGTGGGAATGGAAGGGACCTGTCATCAATGAGCTGGGATGTGCCTATGGCAAGTTCTTTGAGAAGAAAGCGGCGTATATCAGCCCGGAGTGGTTCCTGCATTTTGCGAACTACCGGCGCGACGGATACGATTTTGACGCGAGATTTGAGGACGGTCTTGTCTATCACGGCGACAAAGTGATGTATGACCTGATCGACAGCCATGCGCCGGTCCTGTCCAAGCGCCTTAAGCAGATCGGAAACTACCGCAAGGGCGGCAACAAGGGATTTGATACCATCATCAACCGGCTGCAGGCGCAGAGTTATGTAATAATAAGCGACTTCAGATACATGATCGACAAGGACGGAAGGGAGTACGGGTGGGGCGTGGCTGAATACTCCACACCGGAGCACTTCATGGGCGAGAGCTTCAGAGCGAACGTCTACAGCTGTACCCCAAAGGAATCCTTTGAAATGCTGTTTGAGCATCTGCGGGAAATCCTGCCGGGTGCGGACGAAGCCGGCATAAAAAGATTCCTTAAATAAGTAAAAACGGCTCAAGTTTAACTTGAATTTTTGAATTGAATGTTCAATTGATGCTCGCTACAATATTTACGGAAAGTCTTCTATCATAAGTGTGTAAGGATCGTGCTTATGAAAGAAAAGGAGCATTATCAATGAGTATAGGATCAAATATCAGAGAACTTAGAGAAGCAAAGGGTCTGACACAGGAAAAACTGGCGGAAAAGCTGGGTGTCACTTTCCAGGCGGTTTCGTCCTGGGAGCGTGATGAGTACCTGCCGGAAACAGCAAATCTGCTTAGTCTGGCAGATAAACTCAAAGTGCCTGTCACAGCGATCGTAGAAGAAAAAAAGAAGACTTTCAGGACCAAAGATGCGATATACGACTGGGAGCATATGAAGACTTACGTGAAAACGACAGCATCAGCTTTCGGCATGCATGATACATACAAAGCCGTCGATTACGCAGTTGCTGCGCACGAAGGGCAGAAGCGTAAGAAGTCTGTAATACCGTACATTTATCATCCTCTCAACATGGCCTGCCACGCACTCGCGATGGGGATCAAAGAGGATGAGATCGTCGCGGCGATCATGCTCCATGACGTAGTAGAGGACTGCGGAAAGACCATCGATGAACTGCCGGTAAATGACGAGGCCAAAGAACTCGTAAGACTAATGACAAAGGACAAGAGCAAGGGCAGTCATGACCCGGAGATGCTCGACAAATATTATGCCGGTCTCGCGTCAAACCCGAAAGCCGCGCTCATCAAGTGCATAGACAGGTGCAACAACATCACAACGATGTCGTGGGGCCTGTCCGAGGAATCCATATACCGCAATATAGAGGAGACAGAGAAATACTATCCGGCGCTGATAAAGGCAATAAAAGACACGCCGGAGTACAACAACGCGTACTGGCTGCTGAAATACCAGATCGAGAGCATGCTCGACATCTACAAAAGGCTGCTGTAATGCAAAACGGGGAAAATGGAGGCGAATCATGAGCAGGATAGTTAACGAAGCAAAGGTAAAGAATCCGCTTATAGTAGGAATACGCGAGCAGCTGGAGCACCGCGCGCTGTGGATGTACCTTCTGTGCGATGAGGCAGAAAAGCATGGTCTCAAGGCTGAGGACTTTGCTCCGGATGCGATCAAAAGATGCGGGCTGTATCAGGGGAAGAATCTGGTTGAGAAAGGCAAAAAAGGCCAGTCACTGAAGGGCCTGAAGAAAGCCCTGTTCGGGTTCTTCGCGCAGAAAGTGTTTGAGATGGATATTCTCCGCTGTGATGATGATCATCTGGATATAGACTTCCACTACTGCCCGCTCGTAAAAGCCTGGCAGAAGCAGGGATGCAGCGATGAGCAGATCGCAATGATGTGCGATCACGCCATGTGCGGAGACAGAGGGATAGGCGAGTGCTTCGGCGTGGAGCTGGATCTCCCGGGAACGATAGCGAAGGGTGATCCGACATGCCAGCTGAGGTACGTAAGAAGATAAAGGATGAGGAACAATGGCTGAGATCATAGATCTTTATACGGTTGACCGTGTACCAACGGGAAAGACCGTAAAACGCGGTGACCCGCTTGAAGAAGACACCTACAGGCTGGTGGTACACGTGTGCGTCTTCAACAGCAAGGGCGAAATGCTGATACAGAGAAGAGCTGACGACATAGTCCGCTGGCCTTCGTATTGGGATATAAGTGTCGGCGGCGGCGCGAGTGCAGGAGATACCAGCCGCATGGCGGCAGAACGCGAGACAGCAGAAGAGATCGGACTCAGCATCGACTTCAGTGACAGAAGACCTGTCATCACAGTAAACTTCTCGGACGGATTCGATGATTTCTACACAATAGAAAAAGACGTATCGCTCGAGGAACTGCATCTTCAGAAAGAGGAAGTGGCCGACGCAAGATGGGCGACTAAGAAGGAGATCGAGGACATGATCGATGACGGCAGCTTCATCCCTTATCAGAAAGATCTGATCGGCTATCTCTTTTTCGCGCGGGAAGGAAAGGGAACGTGGAATCTATGAGTATGTGGAAGTGTCCGAAGTGCGGCCGCAGTTTTGCCAGAGAAGGTCAGTCCCATTACTGCGGCAAGATCGAGACCGTCGATCAGTACATAAACGAGCAGGAAGAAACGGCAAAGCCGTATCTGAACGAAGTCAGGCAGATAATACGCGAGGCTGTTCCTGAAGCAAAGGAAAAGATCTCATGGAGCATGCCAACCTACTGGAAGGGAGTCAATATAATCCATTTTGCAGCGTCGAAAAAGCATCTCGGGCTGTATCCAGGAGGAGAAGCAACGACCGTGTTTGCAGACAAGCTCAGCGGCTTTGATGTGAGCAAAGGGACGATCCGGCTGCCGTATAACAAACCGCTGCCGAAGGAACTGATAGCCGAGATCGCAGTCTGGTGCTATAACCAGTATGCAAAGTAAAATACATGCAAGGAACCTGCAAGCGACATCCGGAAGGATGTCGCTTTTTCAGTGCCGAAAATTCGCAAAAATTACAGCGCCTATTATAAGAAACATTGTTACTGCGACGAGGTGCTGTGCAGAAAAGAGGTGTAATTACAAGCAGTTAAAGTGTTTCAAATATGGCATTGACCTCGTCGTTACAACGAGATGTATAGTTGGAAAGAGAGGTGCGCAATGTCACTGAATACGATCCGGGAAGTCACTGAAATCACAGGAATTACAGTGAATGCATTAAGGTACTACGACAGGAAAGGATTGCTGCATCCGACAGTACGTAATCCTGAGGGCAGGAAAGAATGGCTGTATGATGAAGCGGCTGTGAGAAGGGCTAAGAGAATAGTACTGCTGAGGAATATAGGAATACCTGTAGAAAGCATAGTGCAGGTGATGGAGAAGGCGGACAAAATGGATGAGGCTATACTTAGGACCCGTCTCGAAGAACTGCGTGAGGAACGGAATCTGTTAGATGAACAGATTTCGGCTGCAAGCATGCTGCTGATGCTTGACGAAATAGCTTCGGATGCTGAAGTAAAGAACGATCTGGTGGACAGGATGTTTGAAAAAATATGCCGTGATGACTGAAGTAAGAATCAGGAGAGTAAAAAACAGGAGGTATAAAGACAATGAAGAAAATCATAACAATTGCAGTTATTCTGATACTTGTGCTGGCTTGGGGCGGATGCACAAAAGATAAGGCAGCACCTGCCGAAAATACAACCACAACAGAGGACAGCATCGATACTTCCGAAGAAAATGCAGAAACATCCGAGGCAGCAGATTCAAGTGATGACTCAGACGATGCTGACTCCGATTCAGGGATCATTTCCCCGGAGTTTAAACAGACTATGGACGACTATGAAGCCTGGTTCGATCACTACTGTGACGTAATGAAGAGATATCAGGAAGATTCATCTGATCTGGAACTCTTAAGTGAGATGACAGAGCTTATATCAGAAGAAGCAACAATGTTTGATGAAATGGAAAACATGGATCAGGATGAAATGAATACGGCAGAGCTTGCGTACTATTTAGAAGTAACAGCCAGAATAGAGAAAAAGCTCCTCGAAGTAGCTGACTATTAAATCACATATGGAAATATGAAAAAGTCCTATGGCAAACGTGAGATAATTGCGAATGATATGGGACTTTTCATGTTTAATCAGATACAATAATATAAACATAATTTTTTTGATAAACAACGAGGTTAAATATGCATATGAGACGAACTAAGTACATCATAATATGCGTAGTGCTTTTGTTGATCCTGTTATTAGCAACAGGCTGTGGAAGCGAGGTGTCTCTTGGCGCAAGCATGTCTGGCTTAAACGAGACTGAGGAGACAACTGACATTTCTGATGAGGATGTTGAATCAGAAGATATAGAGGAAGAAGAATATGACTATGAATTCGCTGATGAAGAGGCTGAACAAACAGAGCAAATCGAAGAGAATCAAGCGGATGACAGCGGAGATGTTCATGTTGTTTTAAATACAAATCCGGACAGAAAAAGGATTCACATACCTGGCACAAGCTGCGCAGGTCAGATAAAGGAAGAGAATTATCTGGATTGGACAGGGACTGAAGAAGAACTTGTAAAATATGCTGAGGAGAATGGCTATGTTGCTTGTGGAAGATGTCATCCGGATACCAAATTGGGAATCGAATTGCCAAAACCATGAACACCTACTGCGAGTTCCACTTATGCTCGATGGACAATATAACAAAAGATGAATACTTGATTATTGCACTTAGCGATTTGAAAGAAGCTGCAAACAATACTAAAACTCTTTAAAGGAGATTATCAAAGGCAATTATTGGGAAATATGAAATAATCGAAAAGCGCCTTCCGGCGTTTTTTTAGTGGGCGTTTTTCTGTACACATGCATGTGTACACTGTAGTTGTCAGAAGCAAAAGTATAGCTCTGAGATCAGAAACTTAGTCGCAAATATAAAAGAAAGGCGGTAACGGAAATGGATACAACTAAGATCGATTACATTATGAACATATTCAGGACTTTATCAACCGAACTGCCGGAGCAGATGCTGTACAGGGAAGACGGGGACAGCTTTGAACTGAAAACACTTGACAGTACCGGAAACTGCCTGCCACTGGAGATGCAGAATAATGGCTGGAATCTGGTCAGCAGCCAGGTGGCCGGAGCCTAAGACCAATACCGATATATATATATAAACACACTTAGACAGAAAGGGAGAGCATAATCATGAAAAAGATGCATTTCACTATCACCGGAACCTGCTTCTATCACGGCAAGGATTTCTTTGAAAAGGGAATGACCGTTAAGCTCGTAAAAGATCCGGACAACGAATACGACAAAGAAGCTATCAGAGTCGAACTTGAGGGTCTTGGTCTTGTTGGTTATGTGGCGAACAGTCCGCGCACAGTCGTAGGAGAGAGCTTCAGCGCCGGCAGGCTTTACGACAAGATCGAAGACACCGCAGAGGGTACTGTGCTCTTCAATGTTGAAGACGGCGTGCTCTGCTGCATTGAAAGATAATAAAACAGTCAACTCCTCTATGGTCTGGAGCCCGGCATCATAATTATTCAGAAGTCCTCGCCGGGCTCCTGTTTAGCTGTGTGCAAAGGCGTTCAAACATATGGCTTGCAGAAGAGTATAATTAAGGCAGGCGGAGGTGCCGCAACATGAAATTTATTCTTGAAATAATACTGGTGGTTCTGGGACTCTCGATCGGCGTGCTGTTTCTTCCGGCGATCATCGGAGTCTTTATCGGACTCGTCGAATTCGACAAAGGAAACCCGTTCGGAGGAATCATCGCAATTGTTATAGGGCTCGTCGTCCAGGGGCTTGTGCTTATTTATTTCTTTTCAGGCGCAGGAGGCGGGACCGGCTCTTCCTACAACGATGATGATGAGTGTCCTTATTGCGGAAGCGGAGATACAGACGGCAATCATTGTTATACATGTGATGATGATTTCTAGTGTATAATGGGTCTATCTCGCAGGAGGAAATCATGGCTAAAAAATTCAGACCGATCAAAAAAGTCACGAAAAAGGCGCAGAGGGCAGTCAATGACGCCGTTGTAGATAAAGCTGTTGACTCTGTGATCAATAAATACATAACTCCGGAAGAGCTCATAGCCCAGGTAATCAAATTGCCGGCAACAAGAGTCGACAGGGCAGCGTTTCTTCATAAGGAGCTGATCAGGTATTATCCTGAAGAGACTGTAAAAACAGCTATAGAATACAACCCTGCATTTGCCGGGATCGATAAGCAAATGATCAATAAAATAGCAAATCAGGTAATACAGTACGAGACGAACAAGGTGTCGGGGATATCCTTTGCAGCAGGCCTGCCCGGCGGTTTTGCTCTGGCTGCGACAATACCTGCAGATATAATCCAGTTCTTTGCGTTTACCATAAGAGCAATACAGGAGATAGCTTATCTGTATGGCTTTGATGAGTTCGATTTTGAAGACGAAGAGCTCGATTCCTATGCCATGGACCAGATCCTGATTTTCCTCGGAGCCATGTATGGCATCCAGGGTGTCGACGACAGTATCAGGGTAATAGCGGAGGCGGCTGCTCAGAAGACGTCAAAAGCTCTCGCCAATGAAGCGCTGACTAAAACGACCATCTATCCGGTCGTAAAAAAAGTTGCGAAAGAACTGAGATCAAAAATAGCAAAACGTATATATGTGAGGGGTGCTTCAAAAGTCGTTCCTGTTGTAGGGGGAGCAGTTTCCGGCGGTCTGACATATGCTACATTCAAACCAAACTGCATGCGCCTGAAACGGAGTCTCTCGGATCTGGAACTCTGCGATACAGGATTCTACGGGAAAGAGAGCCCGGAAGAAGTGCAGGACATGCCGGAAGAGGCAGAATAAAAAGGACTTACGGGAAGGAGAGGGACATGGAAAAATATGTTCATACCGTAAAGTATTATGAAACCGACAGGATGGGGTTTACCCATCACTCGAATTACGTGAGGTGGATGGAAGAAGCCCGTGTCGCTTTCATGGATCAGGTCGGGTGGAGCTACCAGAAGTTTGAGGATGAAGGACTTATCTCCCCTGTAACCGCGATCGAGTGCAAGTTCAAACACAGCACTACGTTTCCGGACAAGGTATACATCGAAGTGTCGGTAGATGAGTGCCGCGGGATCAAGCTCAGACTGAAGTACATCATGACAAATGAAGACGGAACGGTCGTATGCGAAGCCGCATCAGAGCACTGCTTCCTGAGTGCAGACGGCAAGTTTGTAAGGCTCAACAAGGAGTATCCGGAGTTTTATCAGCTTCTGTGCGACCTTGCGGAAGCGGACTCTGAATAAACGGGTAAGGGAAGAGACTAAAAAGGGGGAAGTATGAAATTTCATTATGCAGGTAAATACAGCGGCAATCCGGATGATATTCCTTCTCCCGAGTATTGTGCTCGGCTTTATCCCGTTTATCATTTTCTGGATAAAACCGGAACTCACAGTCCTGGCAACGCTCGGTACACTTGGAATCGCATCAGCTTCCGGCGATTTCTACAATGTGCGTAACGCGCTGCGTCAGGTGCCGAATGGAGCACGGATATATCAGCACAAGTACAATACGTTCTGGTATATGCCTGAGAAAGCTTAAGTAATAATTACAAGTTATAGCCGGGATGATCCCGGCTGTTTTAGTGTCCCGAATTTCACCCATTCAATCCGGTTCCGATAAGTATAATCAGAGTACAACTTAATAAGCGGGAGCCCGGAAGTTTCAAGTGAATATCCCGGCCCGGACTCCCGCATCTCATTTGTCGCCTCTGATGGGACCATGCAATAAGTCAATAATGTTACAGTACAGTTGTAAGTACTGATGAAGATAAAAGACAAGGAGGGCAGAAGTATGTACGGAGCAATATTAGGAGATATGATTGGCAGCCCTTACGAATTTGACAGGGGCAGAAAGACAAAGGACTTCCCGTTCTTTGATAAGGGAGCGACCTTTACAGATGACAGCGTAATGACCATAGCAATAGCGGAGGCGCTCATGCAGGCGATCGCTGATGGCGTCATAAACGATGAAGCAGCCACTAAGGATATGATGATCGATTCCATGCACAAATGGGGACACAGGTATCCGGGTGCAGGATACGGCGGCCGCTTCTATTACTGGCTCAGAGACAACAGCCGCGAGCCGTACAACAGCTTCGGCAACGGCTCGGCAATGAGAGTCGCGGCCGCCGGCTGGCTGTTCGACGACCTCGACACCACCCGCAAGGTCGCAAGATGGACTTCTGAGGTCACACACAACCACCCGGAAGGAATAAAGGGAGCAGAAGCGACCGCTTCCGCGATATTCATGGCGCGCAATGGCAGCACTAAGGGAGAAATCAAAGAATACATTATCAATGAGTTCGGATACGATCTCAGCAGGTCCTGCGATGTGATCAGACCGGGCTACTACCATGTGGAATCCTGCCAGGAGACAGTTCCTGAAGCAATAACAGCATTCTTTGAAGGCAATGATTTTGAGGATGTCATAAGGACTGCAGTATCACTCGGAGGAGACTGCGACACTCTGACATGCATCTCAGGATCTATCGCCGAGGCATTTTACGGAGTTCCGGATGATCTTAAGAAGGAATGTGAGGACAGGCTGCCGGCAGACCTTCTGGAAGTACTTAAGAAGTGGACATGCAGCAGAGTCTGAGATCTGCAGATCTCCCACCGGACGCCCTGAGCCTGGTGGGAGTTTTTTTGTACACATAACATTCTAAACTATAGTCAGGGAGAACCCGAACACACTTCTAGAATATTGAAAGGAGAGAAATCATGAAAAAAAGTTTAGTAATAGTTTTAGCGTTATTCTCAGTACTTTTCCTTCTCGTAAGCTGCGGGTCATCAGAACCTGCGGAGAAGGTATATATTGAGGACTCTGAGATCGATGCGGCGCTCAGCGATAGCGATTCGTTCAAGGGCAAGTACATCAACATATCCGGTAAGGTATTCAGTGTAGAAAAGGACGGAGATACCGTAGCAATGCAGGTCTGGCATGATGCTGAGAATGCCGAGCAGCAGTTCATCGTATACGCGGATAAGGAAACCGCTTCAGGAGTGAAAGAAGACAGTTATATAAAAGTCGACGGGCAGATCACCGGTACATTCACAGGTGAGAATTACTTCGGAGGTGAGATAACAGCCATGACTATCAATGCTGATACCATGGAAGTCGGTGGATACGATGATGTATATGCTCCGGCTGAGAGCACCAAGGAAGTAGGTGAGACCAAGGATCAGCACGGCATCAGCGTGACGTTAGACAGAGTCGAGTATGCGAAAGACGAAGCCAGGGTGTATGTTTCGGTAAATAACGAGAGCGGCGATACGGCATCGATCTACACATTTGATGCGAAAGCTATCCAGGATGGGAAGCAGTTTGAGCATCAGTACAACTATGAAGCAGACGGTGACGAAGATATAGGAGAAGTACTCGACGGAGCTAGTAAGGAAGGCGTCATAAGGTTCAAGGGGCTGGATGCTGACAAAGGCTTCAAACTGACGATCGGAGCATACAGCGACAACTGGGAACTCGATATAGAAGACTATGTCTTTGAAATAAAATAGGCACTCCTTTACATAAGGGAGCCCGGCACATGAAAAATGAAGTCCTCGCCGGGCTCCCGCTTTTATGGTTGTTTTATGTCTTAATAATTGACTCGCAAAAGGGTAATCTTATAGCTATACCTGTGATGATGACTTTTGATCGGTAAGGACGCAATGGTATAATATTATTCAAACAAACTATTTGTTATTGATGTATGGGAAGATGATTATGAGTAGTTCTGTTCAAATCAAAGAAGCGCGTTTGAGCGATGGTTTTAAAACTGCATTTGTAAACTCGGACATAAAATCTGAAGTAGGTTTTAGATCTGAATTTATATACAACGATTATAGAAAAGGACGAAAGGTATTATCTTCATTAGAGGATGAATTGCGTAATTGCGATTCGTTTTGTTTTAGCGTTGCTTTTATTACAATGGGCGGAATAACACCCTTATTACAAACATTACAAGAATTAGAAAAGAAGGGGGTAAAAGGAAGAATACTGACCACGGATTATTTGACCTTCACTGATCCTAAGGCACTACGAAAGCTAAATTCTCTTACAAACATCGAAATAAAGATGTTTTCTGTTGATAATGTAATTGAAGATTTTCATACTAAAGGATACATTTTTGAGAGCGGCGGGGTGTATAGGATTATTGTTGGTAGTTCTAACATCACACACAATGCATTAACTACAAACCATGAATGGAATTCAAAGATTGTATCAACTGCTCGTGGTGAGTATGCAGAAAGCGTTGTAAAGCAGTTTGAACTTTTGTGGTCATCTTCCCATTCGATTCCATTTGATTCATTCATTGATGCTTATGAAACTAGGTTCAGAATTGTAAAGGAACAGCAGCAGATTGTTCGCCGCGAAAAGCTTGTATCTATCGAAGATTACAAGTTACAGCCCAACAATATGCAAGTTGCATTTGTAAAAAACATTGATGAGCTTAGAAAAAAAGGTGAAACCAGAGCTTTGCTCATTTCTGCAACAGGTACTGGAAAGACATATGCGTCTGCCTTTGCACTTAGGGACATCGATCCTAGCAGAGCGTTATTTATTGTACATAGAGAACAGATAGCAAGGCAGGCAATGGAAAGTTTTAAAAGAGTATTTCAGGGAACAAAGACCTTCGGATTACTTTCAGGAAACTGCGACCAGGGTGATGCAGATATTGTTTTTGCAACCATGCAGATGATGGCAAAGGAGAATGTTAGAACAAGGTATGGGAAAAAAGAATTTGATACAATTGTTATTGACGAAGCGCATAGAACTGGTGCTGAAAGCTATCATAAAATTATAGATTATTTTGAACCAAGTTTTTGGCTTGGAATGACCGCAAGCCCTGACAGAATGGATGGGTTTGATGTGTATAGCTTATTTCATCACAATATAGCGTGTGAAATAAGACTTCAACAGGCGCTGGAAGATAACCTGCTGTGCCCATTTCATTATTTCGGAATCACAGATATAGAATTTGAAGATGATCACGAATTGGTTGATCTCAAGGACTTCAATAGGCTGCTTTCTAATCGGCGTGTAGATTATATTGAGAAACAAATTGAATATTATGGGTTCAGTGGAGATCGAGCAAAAGGATTAGTGTTCTGCAGTTCGATTAAAGAGGCTTCAGAACTCAGCAAAGAGTTTAACCGTAGAGGCTATAAAACGATTTCATTATCCGGATCTGATAATCAGGAAACAAGACAGGAGGCCGTTGAAAGATTAGCGAAGGACGAAGGAGAGGATATACTTCAATACATCTTTACAGTTGATATTTTCAACGAAGGTGTAGATGTGCCAGAGATAAATCAAGTAATAATGCTACGACCAACAGAGTCACCTATCATTTTTGTACAACAACTTGGCAGAGGACTAAGGAAAGCGAAGGGAAAAGAGTATGTTGTAATTTTGGATTTCATTGGCAATTACAATAACAACTTTATGATACCTATAGCACTTTCAGGTGATAGGACCTATAACAAAGATAATGTTAGAAGGTATGTAATGGAAGGCGAGCGCGTTATACCAGGGGCAAGTACCATTCATTTTGATGAAATTGCCAAGAAAAAGATATTCGCTTCCATAGACCAAGCGAACTTTAGCGACTTAAAACTTATCAGGGAGAGTTATACAAACCTTAAAAATAAGCTAGGTAGGATTCCATCTCTTGTAGATTTTGATCTCTATGGGGAAATAGACCCTTTAAGAATATTTGAAAAGTCTAGTTTAGGATCATATTATGCTTTCCTTAAAAAGTATGAGAAGGGCTATGATAAAAAGCTATCTTCTGATGAAGAAGAAATAGTTTCATTTGTATCACAAAAGCTTGCAAACGGGAAGAGAATTCAAGAACTTATACTTCTCAAGAAGGTAATCGAAAATCATAGATTCAAGATTAGTGAGCTGGCGGACATATTATTAAGGGACTACGGAGTAGTAACAGACGAAGCGGCATTAAATAATATAGTTAATGTAATGACTAATTCTTTTCCAACAGCAACAGCGCAAGAGAAATTCAAAGCATGTGTATTTTTTGAAACGAATTCGCAACAGCAAGTGACTATGTATGATGACTATACGATTGCGACAGCGTTTGAAAAGATGCTAGATAATAAGGATTTTGTAGAAATTTTAACTGAAGTAGTTGATTTTGGAATAGCTAGGTATGAAAGAGATTATCAAGATAAGTATAAAGACACTGATTTAGTATTATATAAAAAATACACATATGAAGATGTCTGTAGACTTCTGCGGTGGGAACACAATATAAATGCACAGAGCATAGGCGGTTATTTCTATCATAAAAGTACAAAGACATATCCTGTGTTTATTAATTATGAAAAGCCAGAGGATATTGGAGCAACAACGGATTATGAAGATAGATTTATAAACCCTCAGACATTAATAGCTATTTCAAAAAATGGAAGGAATAAGACTTCGCCTGATGTACAAAACTTCCTTCATTCGGAAGAACTCGGTATTGATGTAGAGCTTTTTGTAAGGAAAAATAAGGATGATAAAATTTCAAAAGAGTTTTATTACCTAGGAAGAATGAAGCCTACTGGAAAAGCAGAAGAGTTCAAAATGAAAAATACTAATAAAACTGCTGTAGAGATTGAATGGAGACTTGATACCCCTGTTCAAGAAGACATATTTCAATATATAGCTGAAGCATAGGAAAGACAATAATGAGAACAATAAAAGTAGTTGCTGCAATAATTGAAAAAGATAAAAGAATCTTTGCTACCCAAAGAGGATATGGTGATTTTAAAGATGGATGGGAATTCCCAGGTGGAAAAGTAGAAAGTGGTGAAAAGCCTGAGGATGCGTTGGTTCGTGAGATCAAAGAAGAGCTAAATGCAGACATCAAAGTAGGTGAGCTATTACATATAGTTGAGTATGATTACCCCAAATTTCACCTATCAATGAACTGCTATATCTGTGAATTAATGTCAGAAGAAATTGAATTAATAGAACATGAGGCTGCAAAATGGCTTGACTACAATAATATCAGATCTGTGGACTGGCTTCCTGCTGATATAGAGGTGGTATCTAAGTTAGAAGAAAGGTATAGCGTTAAATAATCATGATAGCTGGGCACTATCTCAACGAGGGGCAATATGATCTGAGGCAACTGAATACAGATGAGATATGGCAGGCACTGTCTACTCTCTTTACAACAAGATCCAGGAACTCAACAAGTTATAAGTACGGTTTTTTCAAGGCGATTCTTGACAACCTGTACAATGTTGATGCGGATCTTGTTTTGACATTCGATCAGTTATTTGGCAAATTTGCTGAGATATACTGGAACCTTGTTACAAAGTACAAGGTGAAGCAGATGCCAGGAGAGAAGACATCCGCAGTAGAAACAGTCTTGACGGCTTTTGTTGAGAAGTATCATATTGCAGAGGGCGTTCCATTCGAGAGCTTTACTGATGAGCAGAAGATACAGCTTGCTCAGCGAGTAAAAAACAAGTGCAAGCACAATGTAGTTGGAGCCCTGTATGGAGATACTGGTCAGATCTTTTACTCCTTCTCAAAACAAGGTGAGTGGATTCGCTTTAATCCACAAGTATATCAGTATGTTTGCAGGCGTAAGACAGCACTGGAAAAACTTAATTACTATGAATGGGCGAAATATCTGGAGAAAATCAATACGGCAGAAACTACACTCAATCTTCTTACAAAACTGGACGAGAGCGCAAAACGAAGCAATCTTGAGGTATACAGACAGATTTTATTCGATGAGTTTGAGAGCAGAGAATGCTTTTACTGTGGCAGAAGGCTTAAGAACGATGGAATACAGGTCGACCACTTTATTCCATGGGCATTTATAAAAGACGACAAGCTATGGAACATGGTCCTTGCATGCCCAACGTGCAATAATAAAAAGAGAGACAAGCTCGCACCAGAATCATTCCTAAATAAGTTGGTAATTCGCAACCAAGATATAAGATTGCATTATTATAATGACAGCGTTACAAAGGTTCACAAAGGCGCGGATGTTCGCGGAGCGGAGGAGATGCGCAACTACAGGAAAGAGGGGCTGTTGAGTATATATACTTATGCTCAGGAAAATGGTTACAATGAGCTATGGCATCCGATGAGGTTGGTATGATGAACAGTACCATTCAGTATTATAATAACTGCGCTGAGGAATACTTTGATAGAACGGCACATGTGGAGTTCGATAATCTATATGATAGATTTCTGAAACATGTACCTGAAGGCGGCAGAATTATGGATCTGGGCTGCGGGAGCGGTCGCGATGTCTATTGGTTCATAAACCATGGTTATGAGGCATATGGTTTAGATGCAGCAGATAATCTTGTAATACAGGCGCGTGACAAGTTAGGAGTACCTGTTGAAGCTGGAAGGATTGAGGCATGGTCTGCAGATGAGCCATTTGACGGCATCTGGTGCTGCGCATCACTTATGCATATTGATGATGAGGGAATTAATAGTTTTTTCAAGAACTTGAAACATAATCTTAAGCCCAACGGAGTACTGTTTATGTCGGTCAAGGAAGGCATTGATACCGGTATGGATAAGGATGGCAGGTATTTCAAAGACTTCTCAGAGGACTATATAAAAAGCTTTCTAAATAAAAACCCTGAACTAAGCTTAATAAATACGTGGCATTCAGAAGATAAAATGGGCAGGGATACTTTCAGGTGGTTGAATGCCTTGATAAAAAGAGGATAGAAATGGAAGAGTTAATTAAAGCACTTCGTGAGTTCAATGAAGAACGTGATTGGGAGCAGTTCCATTCACCGGAGAATCTGGCTAAGTCTATAAGCATAGAAGCCGGAGAGCTTTTGGAGTGCTTTCAGTGGAGTAAAGATTTCAAGAGAGAAGATGTTTGTGAAGAACTTGCAGATGTATTGACATATTGCATTATGCTGGCAGATAAACTCGATGTGAGTATTGAAGATATAGTACTTAACAAGCTTGAGAAGTCTAAGAAGAAATATCCGGTAGAAAAGGCAAAAGGGATCAGCACTAAGTACGATAAACTGTAGAGATTATGGCTTTTATTGACAGATTTGATTTTGAAATCAGTTCTGTCGGAGATATCAGAGGTCTTCGGCATTACAACAATAAGGTCGGTGAAAACTGGCCTGTTGTTTATGTGCTCAATAACGATGATGAGGCATATGTCGGTGAAACTGTAAATGTTGCAAGGCGCACAGAACAACACCTTGGAAGTGCCGGAAAACAGAGCCTTACTGAAATTCGTATAATAAGTGATAAGGATTTCAACAAGTCGGTTGTTCTTGATCTTGAGTCCTTCCTCATAAAGCATATGGCAGCCGATGGGAAGTACAAGCTGCTGAATGGCAACAATGGTATTCAGGACCATGATTATTACGAAAGGTCACGATACGAGGATGAGTTTAAAACCATTTGGAATAAACTTCGCAAACTTGGAGTCGTCAGCAGGTCGATTGAAGATATAGAGAATTCGGAACTGTACAAATACTCTCCATACAAGTCACTTGGAGATGAACAGATTGATGCTGAGATGGAGATCATCAAAGCTTTTGAGGAGCACAAAGATGACCCTAATGGAGTTTCAATTATTGTCAGAGGCGGTGCAGGGACCGGAAAAACGATTCTGGCAATTTATCTCATGAAGCTCTTCGCAGACATTAACTCAAAGGGCATAGAGAATGATGATCCGGATGACTACCTGGACGAAGATTTTGATTATATATATGCGTCAGAGAGGCTGGATGGAGTAGAAAAAATAGGTATCGTATTCCCTCAAAAGTCACTCCGCTCCTCGTTAAAGGATGTTTTCAAAGGCATAAGAGGTCTTTCTCCTGATATGGTTCTTGATACGACTGATGTTGTAAAAAACTATCTTGATACAGGCAAAAAATACGACTTGCTTATCGTTGATGAAGCTCACAGACTCAAATGCCGTAACAAAGGGCATTTATCATTTTATGGTAGGTTTGATGAGTGTAACAGGAAGCTTGGCCTTGATAAAATGCTGGGAACCGAACTTGACTGGATTTACAAATGCAGCAAGAGCCAGATAATATTCAGAGATGATCTACAAACTATCCGCCCGTGCGATATAGATGCGGAAGACTTCCGGGAAATCATAGAAAACAGATACCCTAAAACAATCGTTGAACAGGCCCTGGAGACGCAATGGCGCTGCAAAGGCGGTAATGACTACATCAATTATCTGAGAAAGATCCTAAGCTGCGAGCCGGTAATGTATAAAGACATCGAAAATTATGATTTCAAGCTCTATACAGACGTTGGCAAAATGGTTGATGATATCAAATTGCTGAACGACAGGTATGGGCTATGTCGCAATGCTGCCGGATACGCGTGGAGATGGGTCACCAAAAAAGACAAGTCGGCTTACGATATTGTCATTGGTAACAATAAGTACAGATGGAACTCGACTTATGACAACTGGATCACAACACCTAATGCTGTGAATGAAATAGGCTGCATACATACTGTTCAAGGGTATGATTTGAACTATCTCGGCGTGATTATCGGTGAAGATATCAAATACGACTCAAAGACCAAACAGATCTATGCTGACAAAAATAATTATTATGATCAGCAAGGAAAATCAGGTGTTGCAGAGGATCCGGAAGCTCTGAGAGAGTACCTGACTAACATATATCTGACTCTTATGACGCGCGGCATACGCGGCACCTACGTATACGTGTGTGATCCGGCGCTTAGAGAATACATGTCGCAGTTTATACCGGTGGTGAAATAATATTATGACCTTTAAAGACTTCAACGACGAGGGTCCGGGCACTTTCGAATGGGATTTTGTACTCGGCGGCAATACGACAGGGCTCTTTCCTGACGAAACATATACTGAAGTGGACGGAGATACCGTGACACAGGTGACGTATTCGCACACAGGAGGCGGCAAATACGAGCCGTCACGTATTGACAGTTACAAAATCAGCCAGGATGACGAAGAGCCTGACGAAACCCGTGAATAATAAAAAGCAGAAGGAGAACGCGATGAGACGAGGTGACTACTTACGCAGGAGAAGAATGATCTTCTTTGCACTCATGATGGCTGCGATACTGGTGCTGGGCACCGGATGCGGCGCGGAGTCAGGTGCACCTGACGGTGAAGAAGCTGAAGTACAGGAAGAAGCGGAGCAGTCAGAAAAGTCTGCCGGCGAAGAATCGGTCTACAGCGCATACAGGGACGTGCTGCTCGAGAATGAGGATGATATCAGGGATTATTACTGGCAGGAGGACAGCGACGGAGAGCTCGTCGATAATTATACATTTGATGAGGATGGCAATATGGTCCGCCCTGAAGAGAACAACAACGAGTGCATCGCTTTCACAGACATCAATAACGACGGGACAGATGAGCTGCTCTTCATGTCGGCTGAGAACGAGGCGATCGCAAATCTGCACATCTATACGTATAATCCTGATATGCAGGATGCGGTCGAGATGGATTATGAGCGTAAGACTGAAACCGGAGATGAGCGTGTATGCCTGAGTGATGTTGCGGTTGCCGGCGGATCCAGATACATGGTCTTCAAGGGAAAAGAGCCGGGGACTTTGTACATGGCGTATATCATCACCGACGAGACGGCATTCAGTGACATGACCGAGTTCACATGTACTCCGGACGGCAAAATGACAAGGAACTGGATCGCGTCGAATGCCTATTCATACTTTGACAAAAGCGACGTCTACCATCTTGACGGTGAAGAGGTCAGCGGAGACGAGGGAAGCAAATATTTTACGCAGGCGAATAAGAACTATGGCGAACTGATCATGTTCAGCGGATATACTGACATTATGAGCGTGTTCGAGCACGTCAAGAGCGACAGCCCGGCAGCGATGTGCTTCGATGACGCCATGGACTGGCTCGACGACAGGATCGATCAGTAGCTCAGCAAGGTATCCTGCATACAACGATCCATGAGTGACAAAAGCACCAGCAAATATATAAGCCTGATATTACGACATAAGCCCGAAGTCATTGACATCACTCTCGATGAGCATGGCTGGGCGGTTGTCGATGACCTGATTAGGGGCGTGAACAAGACTCATCCTCTGGATATGGAGACGCTTGAGCGTATCGTCGCTGAAGACGAAAAGCAGCGCTACTCCTTCAACGAAGACAAGACCCTCATCAGAGCCAATCAGGGTCATTCGATCCCGGTCGATGTAGAACTGCCGGAAGTGATACCTCCGGCGGTTCTTTATCATGGAACGGGAGTAAAATATAAGGAAGCTATAGATGCAGAAGGACTGATCCCGAAGTCAAGGCTGTACGTGCACCTCTCAGGTGACGTGGATACAGCGAGAAAAGTAGGCCAGAGGCATGGCAAGCCGGTGATCTATACTGTAGATGCGGCAGCGATGCATGCTGACGGCTACACGTTCTACCGCTCGGTTAACGGAGTCTGGCTGACTAAGGAAGTTCCTGCAAAGTATTTAACTATCATTAAATGAGAAGGTAAAAGCAATGATCGATGCAAAAGAAGCCAAACAGAGGCTTATAGAAGGCAATAAGACATACATGGATGCAGTCACATCCCATGGTGACATCTCGCCTGTGATCCGCAGGGTCACGGCTCTGAACGGACAGCATCCGTACGCAATAGTCATTACGTGCTCAGATTCGCGCGTTATACCGGAGAGCATATTCTCCGCGGGTATAGGCGAACTGTTCGTGGTCAGAGTAGCAGGCAATGTCATAGATGATCACCAGCTCGGAAGCATCGAGTACGCGGCAGACCATCTTGGCACCAAGCTCATACTGGTGCTTGGTCATACGAGGTGCGGAGCGGTCGATTCGGCCATAAAAGGCCACGAAGGCAGATTCATAGAATCTATTATCAGGGATATAGAGCTTGCCATAGGCGGTGAGACGGATCCGTATAAGGCAAGTTGCCTCAACGTCAGGCACGGAGTGGAAGTCATAAGGCATGAGCTGGAGATCCATCCGGTGCATGATCCTGAGGGACTGGTGGTTGCAGGCGCTATCTACAACATAGAAGACGGAAGCGTTGAATTCCTCGACTGAAGCAGCTGGAGAACGGAATAGATGAAATATACAGGAACTACATACAGGCCTCCGTTCGAGGCGAACTCACTGCTCCTGCAGGTAACGACAGGCTGCTCACATAACAAATGCTCGTTCTGCACCATGTACAGAGACACGCCTTTCAGTGTCGAATCCATGGAACAGATCGAGAAGGATCTGGCTGAAGCAAGGGCATTTGCGCCGGGCGCGAGGAGAGTGTTCCTTGAGAACGGTGATCCGTTTGCGCTCAGCGCAGATAAGCTTGAGGAAATAGCTCTGAAGATACATGAATATCTTCCGGACGTGCAGACTATAGCCATGTATGCATCGATCAACAACATCCGTACCAAGACAGATGCCGAGCTCTCCCGCCTGAGAGAGCTGAAGATCAATGAACTGAATGTGGGCATCGAGAGCGGTCTCGATGAGGCCCTCGAGCTTATGAACAAAGGCTATGACAGCAGGGAAGCTCTGTATGAGCTCGAAAGACTGAGAGCTGCGGGAATGGACTACGGAGCCAACGTCATATTCGGAGGTGCGGGACCGGGCAGACTGCGGGATAACGCGGCAGCTACTGCGGAGATCCTCAATAAGACCACGCCGTATCTCATATTTACAGGCACTATCCATGCGGACCCGGGATGTCCGCTGTACGATGATATACAGTCAGGCAAATTCATCGAGCCGACCATTGGCGAGCATATAGACGAGGAAGAACTCTTCCTGCAGATGCTCGAGCTTGATAAATGCCTGTATTTTGGCTTGCATCCATCCAATGTGGTCAGGATGCAGGGCTGGCTTCCGGGAGAGAAGGAAGCCATGCTTTATGAAGTAAGACGAACCAGGAGCCTCCTGTCAAAACGCCTCAACGAAAGACCGGTGAGGTATGGCGAGGGAGCGATCCTGCTATAAGATAATGGGAGACAACACTATGAACATACTTGTGCTTAACGGCAGTCCGAGACCAAATGGAAACACGGCGCAGATGATAAACGCGTTCAGCGAAGGAGCCGTGTCTTCGGGTAATAAGGTAGATGTGATAAACGTATGCAGAAAGAAGATCTCCGGATGCCTCGCGTGTGAGTACTGTCATACCAAAGGAAACGGGCAGTGCGTGCAGAAGGATGACATGCAGGAGGTATATGACCTCCTCCGGGATGCGGAGATGCTCGTGCTGGCTTCGCCGATCTATTATCACGGATTGTCAGGTCAGCTGAAGTGTACGATCGACCGTTTCTATGCGGCCGCATATCCGGAAAAACCGGCACACTTATGCAAAGTGGCCATGTTTCTCAGCTCCGGCGATCCGGAAATGTATGATGGAGCAATGTTCTCGTATAACGGGGACTTTCTTGGTTATCTCGGGCTCGAGGATATGGGAGTGTTCACACATAACGGATACGATCCCGGTATGTCGGAGGAAGAGCTCCTGAATCTGAAAAAGTTCGGAGAATCATTAGTCAAATAAAAAGTTACAGGCAGGAAATATACGTTAATGTTTAAAGGTATCGGAACAGTAATTAATGTACTGGCAATAATAGGAGGCGGTATAGTCGGTCTTGCCGGCGGCCGCTTAATGAAACAGAACTATCAGAACCTGGTGCTCAGAGCGACTGCTATCGCCATTATGTTCATTGGCGCTGCCGGAGCTTTCTCAAAACTTATCATTATTAATGACGACGGCACACTCGGCACGACAGGAACTATCAACATATGCGTTTCGCTGGCGCTTGGAGCCTTGATCGGGGAGATCATCGATATCGACGGATTCTTCGAAAGGATAGGCGCATGGTTGAAACATAAATCCGGAAGCGACGGAGATAACAGTTTTATCGATGGCTTCGTAACAGCTTCACTGACCTGCGGGATCGGTGCAATGGGGATCATGGGCTCGATCCAGGACGGTGTTTACGGAGACTACAGCATACTCGCTGCCAAAGCAACGATAGATTTTGTGTTACTTTTAGTTATGACTTCATCGATGGGCAAAGGCTGTATATTCTCAGCACTGACAGTCGGAGTGCTGCAGGGTGTCATGACCGCGCTTGCTGCTGTGCTGGCTGGATTTATGAATGACGCTATGCTTAATGCAATTTCGATGACAGGAGGAATACTGATCTTCTGCATAGGGTTCAACCTGATGTGGCCTGATAAGATAAAAGTGGCCAACCTGCTTCCGGCGCTGGTCATTACCGTGCTTATCGCTTTGATATAAACCAAAAGACAGGAGAGCAACTTTTCTTGGCTGAAATGAGACAGATCATCATACACGTGGATATGGATGCATTTTACGCATCGGTCGAGGTGCGCGATGATCCGTCGCTGGCAGGAAAGCCGCTCATCATAGGCGCGCTGCCATCCGAACGCGGAGTGGTCGCCACCTGCAGCTATGAGGCGAGGAAGTACGGGATCCATTCTGCCATGAATATCAAGGAGGCATACAGGCGCTGCCCGCACGGAATCTACATGCATCCGAACTTCGAGAAGTATAGGGATGTCTCCGCTCAGCTCCGTAAGATCTGGTACGACTATGCAGTGAAAATGGAGCCAATAGCCCTGGACGAAGCCTATCTGGATGTGACCTACAGTGCCGGGGACTTTGAGCGGGCCGGAGAGATGGCGCGCGAGATAAAAGCACGCACCCGAAGCGAACTCGGTCTTACATGCTCGGTCGGCGTCGCTTATTCCAAGACCGCGGCCAAGACGGCCAGTGAAGAGAAGAAGCCTGATGGTTACTTCGAGATAAGGACGCCCAAAGACTTCGTAGATCTCATGATAGACCGCGACGTGAAGGCTCTTTACACCGTGGGAGCGAAGACAGCTGAGAAGCTGAACAGGTACGGCATCTATACGGTCAGGGACATCAGAGAGCGCAGGGACGAGATCCTAGAACGCTTCGGAAAACACGGACAGCTTATCACGGAGCTCGCGTTCGGCATCGATGACCGGAAGGTGGTAGAATATAAGCCTGAGGATGCCAAGTCGCTGAGCCGCGAAGTCACATTCCAGGAGGATACGGACAATTACCGGATGCTCGACGACGTGCTGGTTCTGCTGGCTCTTTCAGTCGAAGAGCGGGCAAGGCGCCACAATCTGCACGGAAAGGGCGTCACGCTGAAGCTGACATACGGCGACATGCAGAGCATCACGAGGTCGCGGGCCATCGCGACGGATTGCAACGCGGCAACCATATATACAGAAACGTCGAGGCTGCTGGAGCAGGTCGAAAAACGGCCGGTCAGGCTCATAGGAGCGGGTTTATACAATCTGACGCCTGATGAAGGCCGCCAGCTGACACTTGACGATTACATGAAAGACCCTGAGGCAGAGAAGCAGGAGGTCATAGACACGAGACTGCAGGAGCTTCAGGAGAGATACGGACTCGATTTTGCCGGACATCTTGAAGACATATATCACGGCAGGGTCCTGTACCGGACTATAGAATACATGCGTAAACACTTCAACGGATAACAGTGAGAGGGGATAACGATGGGTAAGCTTGATGAGTATTTGGAAAGAGCCAAGGACATTGCAGAGGACGCAAAAGAAGGCGCCAGGGATGTGTTTGACGAGGTCGTCAGCAGGGCTAAGGAAGTAGCGGACGAAGGCAGTGAAGCCAGAAAGATCGTACAGAACGCAAAAGAGACGTCATCCGCTATAGCGTTTGGCGCAAAAGAGAAGGTGCAGGGGATACTGCAGGATGCCAGAGCTATAAAGGAGATCAAGCAGGGTATCGCAGAACTCGAGGCGCTGCCTGAGATCGATGGGTCGATCATTTACACAATGGAGGTCCAGACACTCGTAAATAATCTGCGCGCTCTGTCGCTCCTCATCGATGATGAACGCCTTGATAACGACACCGTGGCAGATGAGATCAGGAAAGTCATGGTCAAGGTGGTGCCGGATGCTGAAAAGCAGGCAGAAGACGCGGCGCAGCCGAAAACAGAAGAAGAGCAGGCCATAGAAGACGCAAAAGTCATAGCGTACAGCGCCTGCATAAGAGCGCTGGAAACCCTGAAGCAGAACAAGTAATGGATCTTAAGCAATTCAGATGGACAAGAGAGCCTGCGTCCTTTGAGATAACAGGCGATGAGATATATATAACGACAGCGCCTCATACTGATCTATGGCAGCGCACGTATTATCATTTCCGCAATGACAACGCGCCTGTGCTGCAGATGGAGACGGAGGAGCAGTTCTTCAGCTTTTCCGTAAAGACATCTTTCAGAGAGAGCCACCACCGCTTCGACCAGTGCGGGATCGTGATGTATCTTGACAGCGAGAACTGGATCAAAGGCTCAGTCGAATACGAGAATGAGGAATACCAGCATCTTGGCAGCGTAGTCACGAACCACGGCTGGTCGGACTGGGCGACTACTGAGATATCTGCGGATATCCGTGAGATGTGGTACCGGCTGAGCAGAAGAGAGGATGACTACCGTATCGAGTGCTCAGAGGATGGCTGCCACTGGAAGCAGATGAGGATCTGCCATATGCATGAAGGCGCGGAGAAAGTGAGATTCGGCATATACGCGTGCTCGCCTGAGGACTCGTCGTTCACGGCGGTTTTCAGCGATTTTCAGCTGACGGAGTGCGCATGGCCGGCACATGACGGCCAGCAGCCGGATCAGGAATAGATTTGACAGGGTATTAGAGAAAAGAGGGAGATAATGAATCCTATACTTATAAACAAAGAAAAGTGCATTGGCTGCGAACTGTGCGTGAAAGACTGCCCGAGCAGCTATTTGCATATAGAAAACGGCAAAGCTCACGCGGGCGATGTGGGCTGTCTTGAGTGCGGCCATTGTTACGCGATATGCCCGCAGGGTGCGATCAGGATGATGAATTACGATTGCACTGAAGAAGCCGTTGTGCCGATGACAGAGATCCCTTCTGACACGCTCCTTGCAGCGATGAAAAGCAGAAGGACCATAAGACAGTTTACCGATCAGGCCGTAGAACCGGAGAAGATACAGAAGATGCTCGAAGCCGGAAGATACAGCCCGACAGGAGGCAACAGCCAGAATGTGCTATTTACCATCCTGGGCAGCAAGCAGAAAAAGGCGGAAGAAATATGCGTGGACCTGTTCCGCAAGGGAACGGATCTGGCGGAGCGCTTAAAGGCATTTTCCGACAGGTTCAATATCACGGATAATTTCTTTTTCAAGGGCGCTCCGCTGGTCATAGTCGTAAGCGGCAGGAGCAGCGTGGATGCAGGGCTTGCAAGCTCATACATGGAGATCATGGCCGAAAGCCTTGGCCTGGGAGTCCTTTACAGCGGATTCTTTGTGATGTGCACGAAGATCAGCAGGAAGCTGCGCAAACTTCTCGGTATTCCTAAGGGCCAGAAAGTCGTTACATGCATGGTCATCGGGTATCCTGCGGTAAAGTACCAAAGGATAGTGCCGAGAAAGCCTCTGAGTTCAAAAACTCTGTAATGCCGGAGATGACGACCGATGCGCCGCGAACTTGAGCATTTCATGATCGGGTATTCATATGGAGGCAATCAGGACTGGTTCAGGACCTTCATGATGCGCCTGGGCGGCTGCGGGGCAGAGACCGCCTGCGACAGCAGCCTCTATTTTGCGCTGCACAGGGGAGTTAAGGGTATTTATCCATTCGACCCGGAAAACCTCTCTAAGGGCGAATATGTGGATTTTGCGCATATGATGGAGAAGTATCTGTGGCCCAGACTGTCAGGCATAGATAAACTCAGCATATAATTGACGGATACGCGAAGTATCTCAGCGACAGGGGCGTGGACTGCATAAGCATGGATGCCTTTGACGGAAGCGAGCCGTATGAAAGGGCCGCGGAGACCATCAGGAAACAGATCGACGAAGGATATCCGGTCCCGACCCTCATACTCAACCATAAGGAGCGTTCGCTGAAGGATTATGTATGGCACTGGTTCCTGATCAACGGTTATGATGAGAAAGACGGCACTATGATGGTAAAAACCGTCACATACAGCTGGTATCAGTGGCTCGATCTCAGAAAACTGTGGGATACAGGGTATAATAACAGGGGCGGACTGGTCTTATACAGTCTGAAAGAAGACTAGAGACTATAAATAATTATTGGTAAAGAAATGGGGAATCCTATCATAACCATAGATCTCCACGGACTTTTCCGTGATGAGGCAATAAAAGTCATCGATAAAGCGCTTAAAAACGCGGATAGCAGCACTTATCAGATAAAGCTGGTACATGGCTACAACCGCGGGACCAGCCTCAAATCCATGATAATCGATGAGTACAGGTATCATCCCAAGGTGCTGAGAGTCCAGCCGGGCGACAACCTCGGGACGACCATACTTGTGCTGCGCGAATTGTAATAAGGAGTTTCATCGTGAAAACTGTTTGTTTGTATTACAGCCGGACAGGCCGTACAGAGTCGATCATGAAAAAGATGGCAGACATGCTTGACGCGGATCTGTTCGAATATACCGACGGAAAGGACCGCAGCGGTGCGAAAGGCTACATAGGAAGCTGCATCGACTCATACAGAAAGCTGCCTGAGGTGAAGATCATAGGCGACGAGCCTGACTGGGATAAATACAGCCGTGTCATAGTTGCCATGCCTGTGTGGGCGGAAGCGCCGTGCGTTGTTGGCAAGGCATTCCTGAAGCAGTACAGCAGCAGGTTCAGAGGCGAGCTGCATCTGGTCGTGACACACATGTCCAAGGCTGATTACGGCAAGGCGATCGCAAAGGCTTACGGATACAGCTCGGTGAGACCGGAATCATATCTTTCGCTGCAGACAAAGAACCACGACTGCGGGGTCGAGATAAGGGATTTCGTAAGGAAACTTGAAAAATGATGAAACCGGACTACGAAGAATTGGAAAAGAATATATGTTATGTGATCAAGGAACAGCACATCAAGCTGGGTTTCAGCGACAACAGCAGATGGCTGTATTACCCTTTGAGCGCTCTCAACCACATGATGGGCACGGACTGTGACATCGACGGCATGGTGGAGGTGCTTGAGGGTTTCTTTGACTACGCTGGAGAGAGACTCGGCCCGGGCAGGGTGACTCACAAAGGCGAAAGATTCTGCCTGCATATGGATCCAAAGGCATCCGTATATGTGCGCGACAACGTCCCGGAGGAGCCTTTCCTCGTGGAGCTCATTGAGACGCTTGAGAAGCATGGGACGACCATGGAGCAGGTGGTAGATGTCTTCCGCAAGTACTCTGACAAGGTCCACGCCGAACCGGCGGACAGCGATGAGTTCGACATGCTCGTATACTTTGAGGACGGCAGGCCTGATCCTTTCGTGTACTGCCTGGCAGACGAGATGGGACATGTGACATATCACCGGATGATAATGTCAGAACTGAAAGAGAGACTATAGAGAGAGGTGCGATATGCAATTCATTATCAGAGCTTATGACGGAGCGGGCATGCTGGATAAGCGGATGGAGGTCCGTCCGCAGCATCTGGAGGGCATGGCCCGGCTCGGAGAGCACGTTGTATGCGCCGGCGGCCTCACGGATGAGGAGGGCAGACTGAAAGGCTCCGTGCTCGTTCTTGATTTCGAAGACAGATCAGGAGTCGATGAGTATCTCAGCAATGAGCCTTATGTCATCAGCAAGGTATGGGAAAAGATCGAGGTTGAGCCGATCAACGTTGTCATACTGAATGGCCGGAAGGTCGGCAAGTAGGGATGAGTGCTGAGTACGCGATACTGATCCCATGGGTAGCGACCGGTGAAGGTGACGCGCTGCTTCTGGAAGTGCGCTCGCAGCTGGTAAGGCAGCCCGGAGAAGTCTGTTTCCCGGGAGGAAGAGCCGAACCGGGAGAATCCGCTGTTGAAGCGGCAGTAAGGGAGACCTGCGAAGAACTCGGGATCAGCCCTGACGCCATTGAGGTGATATCGGAGCTGGAACCTCTCACGATGGGCGACGGCAGATCGGTACACCCGGTCTCAGCCAGGCTGCATATAAGGGGTCCGGAAATACTGACACTGTCGGAAGACGAAGTGACCGAGGTGTTCCTGCTTCCCGGAAGCCTGCTGGAGGGGGATCCGTTTGTACACTACGATCTTGCCGAGACGCCTGATGAGGAGCTGCCTGAAAAGCTCCGCGCATATCTGACGAATTACGGCGAATACCGCAGGACCGGGCAGACGGACTATCTCGAATACGATGGTCACGGCATCTGGGGTCTGACGGCAAGGATCATCAGGAATCTGAAATAAAAGGGTTGGGGCTGTTTCACTAACGTAAAAGGAGAAATGAAAATGAAAAAACTGTTTTGTCTGTTACTTGCAGCAGTCCTGGTATTCGGATCTACAGCCTGCGGTTCTCAGAACTCCGGCGATGAAGCAGGTGAAGCTGCAGATGAGGGCTCAGCTGAGATCATAGCGACTCTCACGATCAACACCGAAGGAATGGGGTCCATCGCTTACGGTCTCGAGGGTGAGGACGTTGAATTCGACGATGACTATCCTGCTCAGCAGGCAATGATAAATCTCACCGGGCCTGAGACTTATGTGATCAAGGCAAAGCCGGATGAGGGATGGAAGTTTGTAAAGTGGACCAAAGACGGCGGGGACTTCTCTGAGGATCCTGACATCACTGTTGAGGTTTCGGAGAACGCAGAATACATAGCAGTGTTTGAGGCAGAGTAACTATGAAACAGGAAACGATCGACAGGATCAGAAAATTCACATCAGACAGGGAATGGGAGCAGTATCACACTCCGGCAAATCTCGCAAAGAGCATTTCTATCGAGGCAGGTGAGCTGCTCGAGTGCTTTCAGTGGAGCGATACGGACTTTGATATAGACCACGTGAAGGAAGAACTGGCGGATGTGATGGTATACTGCCGCAACATGCTTGATGAGCTCGGACTCGACGAGGATGATATCATAAACAGCAAGATGGATAAGAACGAAGCGAAGTATCCTGTGGAGCTCGCGAAGGGCAGCGCAGAAAAGTATACCGAGCTTAAGAATAAAAAGAAGGAGAGGTAATGATGGACAAGATAAAAACACCTGCAACAGAAGCTCTTGATGCAGTAGGAGCCAGGTATGAATTCCTGGAGGCGCCGGGAGCGATAAGCGGCGAAGACTATTCAAGAGCGGTAGGAGCCGATAAGGCGGCAAGACTGTTCAAGACCCTGGTGATGAAGGGCGACACCACGCAGAGCATCTATGTATTTCTGATACCGGCTCTGGCAAAACTGTCACAGAGACAGACAGCCAGGGCGCTGGGCGAGCATGCGCTCGAGATGCTCAAACCGATAGATCTCAAGCATGAGACCGGTTATGTGCATGGAGGGACTTCACCGCTTGGCATGAAAAACCACTTCAGAGTCATTTTCGATGAATGTGCGGGAGATATGGATACCGTTCTGATCAACGGGGGCGGCGGAGGTTATCTTGTTGAACTCTCGCTGGATGAGTTTGCGAAGGCAGAGCCGTACGAGCTCATGCCGCTCAAGAAGTAAAGAATACATTAAAAGAAAATTCAGCGGATGCTGATCAGCATATGAGCAATGAGGAGGAGAAAATGGAATTCAAAGAAGTAGTAAAGAACCGCTATTCATGCAAGAAGTTCAAAGGGGACAGCGTAGAGCCTGAGAAGCTTGAAGCCATCCTTGCTGCCGGCAGACTTGCGCCGACCGCTAAAAACCTCCAGGAACAGCACATCTATGTAGTGCAGAGCGAGGAGATGCTTGCGAAGATCGACGGACTTACACCATGCCGCTACAATGCGCCTGCAGTTCTCGTCGTAGCTTTCGACAAAAACAATGTGTTCACTTATCCGGGTGAAAAGAGAGATTCCGGAGTAGAGGATGCGACTATCGTTGCTACTCATATGATACTTGCGGCAGAGGACGAAGGCGTGGACAGCTGCTGGGTCAATTTCTTCGATCCTGATAAGGCGGCAGAAGCGCTCGGACTGCCTGAAAATGAAGAGGTGCTCATGCTGATGGACCTCGGATATGCTGCAGAGGGAGCCGGCCCACTTCCGAACCACGATTCAAGAAAGCCACTTGAAGAAACAGTTACGTATCTGTAAAACATAAAAACATCACAAAAAAGGGATTCCAGAAATGAAGATAGTAGCAGCAAATGCCGGTCCCCGCAAGGGCTGGAACACGGACACGATCATCACTGAAGCGTCAAAGGGCGCGGAAGCTGCAGGCGCTGAGGTGGAGAGATTCGACCTGTTCAGGCTCGAGAAGTTCACAGGCTGCATCTCCTGCTTCGGGTGCAAGAAAGAAAAGTTCAAGGGACAATGCATCTGCAGGGATGGGCTCAAACCTGTCCTGGATGCGATCCGTGAAGCTGACGCTCTTATCATAGGCTCGCCGAACTATCTGTCGGATCTCACATCGTCTTTCAGGGCCCTGTATGAGCGTCTCATTTTCCAGAATCTGACATATAATAAAGAGAACCCATGCTGCAATACGCATCCGATACCGGTACTGCTGGTCATGACCAGCAACGCTCCGGAGGGCATGTATGACGGCCTGCTGAAAAACTATCAGCAGGTGCTCAGCAGTTTTGTCGGTCCTACGGAAGTCTTCGTAAGCGGCGATACGCTGCAGCTGAAGGATTACAGCAAGACCGACTGGGAATGGACACTGTTCGATCCTGATGCAAAGCAGAAAAGGCATGATACCGTATTCCCTGAGGAGTGCAGGAAGGCCTTTGAGATGGGCGAGAGGCTGGTAAGCAGGGCAAAATAGCGATGAGCAATCTTATCACAAGAACAACTGAACTTGCGATGTCGGTGACGCTGACATACATAAAGCCGGGAGATACGGTCGTTGATGCAACGTGCGGGACCGGGCAGGACACCGTGGCGCTTGCGCGCGCGGTAGGAGATGGGGGCAGTGTGTATGCCTTTGACATCCAGAAAAATGCGCATCTGCTTACGGAAGCCCGTCTGAAGGCACACGGATTTAACAACGTGCATCTTGTGATGCAGTCGTTCGTCTCCATGAGCGATCATATACCGGAGAGAAGCGCGGCTGCTGTCGTGTTCAACCTCGGATATCTTCCGGGCGGAGACCACAGCATAACGACTACGGCGGACGAGACTCTTGCGGGACTGGATGCCGCGCTCAGGACGGTCAGACCTGGCGGAATAGTGACCGTCGTCACATATGATGGACATAAGGAAGGGGCAGAGGAGAAAAAGGCAATTCTGGAATGGGCGGAGGCTCTCGATCAGAGCAGATATCACGTGGCATACGTCAGGATGCTCAATCAGAAGAAGTATCCGCCTGAGATCCTTTGGATAACAAGGAGGTAAAAGAATGATCGGATCACTTAGCGCAAAGGCAAGCGCGTTTGAGTCAAAACTTATGCTATACATCATACTTGGTGTCGTAGCACTAGTTATCGTTAACTTGCTTCTTGACGGGGTAAGAAAGTTCATAAGAGGACTTGATACTGCGGCACTCGGAGCCCTGTTCATCTTTCTGGGCTATAAGGCTTCGGGATTCCAGCTTGTCAATGTGCTGACCAACCTCCTGTATCTGGTGGGAGGCACGCTCCTCGCTACGGGAATCCTTGTATTTGTCATCATGAGGCTGATAAAGCGTAAGCGGAAGGCAAAGAGGGGCGGACCGCCGATGCCGAAGGAAACGAAACAGGAAGAAAAGAAGCCTGAGGCAAAGGATCCTGCTGAAGCAGCTGAAGTTAAAGAAGAGGAAAAGAAATGAAAATACTGGTACTTGAAAGCAGCATCTTTCCGCAGCAGGCGTACGAACTGGGCAAAAGCATATAAGGCGAAAAAAAGATTATAGAAGGTTGCTTAAGTTGAAAAAAGGGGGAGACTATGAAGATCAATGTAAACGGGATCGAGATGTACTATGAGAAGTACGGCGAAGGCAGACCGCTCGTGCTGGTGCACGGAAACAGCGTAGATCACAGGGAATTCAAGGATTCCATCTGGCTTCTCAGAAGGAATTTCACTGTATATGCGGTCGATTCACGCGGCCACGGACTCAGCACCAAGGTCGACGAACTGCATTACTCCGATATGGCAGATGACATTGTCGCTTTCATGGATCAGCTTGATCTAAGGGATGTAGTGTACTTCGGTCACAGCGACGGAGGCATAATCGGACTGCTCGCTGCAATGAGGACTGACAGGATCGGTCTGTTGCTTCCGGGCAGCGCAAATCTCACGCCAAATGCTGTTGCTCCATGGCTCAGAGGCGGAATAAAAGCCGTGCACACACTCACTAAGGATCCGAAGATGCTGCTGATGCTGACGGAGCCTAACATCACTCCGGAAGAGCTTGCAACGATAAAAACGCCGACCGTGGTAATCGCCGGCAGCAAGGACATCGTCGACGAGAAGGAAACCAGACTCATAGCTGAATCCATACCGGGCGCGAAGCTGAGGATACTCGAAGGCGAAGGTCACATCAGCTATGCGACCACCGGAAGCCACCTTGCGGATATCATCATGGAAGAGGCGGGGATCAGAAAACCGGGCATTGGCGGAACGCTTACAGAGCCTCAGAAGAAGATCCTGAAGGGAGCTCAGCAGGGTGAAATCGATGCTGCATTCATGTATGAGAAGCTGGCTGAAGTGGTGGATGATCCTGAGGACAGGAAAGCGTTCGAGAGACTTGCCGGAGATGAAGCAAGGCATGCAGATGTCTTCTTCCGTTACACCGGACAGACGCTTAAGGCCAATCCTGCCAAGGCTATCCTCATCCCGGCGATGTACAAGACGGTCGGCAGGGAGAAGTTGTATCCGATCATCGCAAAGGCCGAGTATGACGCAGCTGACAAGTATAAGAATATAATCGCGGATTTCCCTGAGGTGGAAGAGGTCATGAATGACGAGGTCCATCACGGGGATGCCGTAATGGGGTTGCTGGAATGATCAGAATGAAGCGGTAATGTGTGCTTAAAGGAGTTGGGCCTGAGATGTATACGAACGATGATCTGACAAGAGACTGCCTGGAGATCTTCAGACAGACCGAAGGCAATGTCGTGGATGTTCCGGGCATCGGTGAGACGGTTATTTTTGATGAGCCTATCATGGGATTTGCGGCTGCGAATGATGAGATCTTCGAGACATTCAGACGGAAGGAAGTCATCGGCGCAAATTATTTCGGTCCCCGCGAATGGCTCCCTGAGGCGAAGTCGGTCGTCGCGTTCTTCCTGCCGTTTTCGGAAGCTGTGCGAAAAAGCAACAAGGCAGACAGGACCGATCCTTCGAAGGAGTGGCTCTACGCAAGGATAGAGGGGCAGGAATTCATCGGCAGATACATGACTGCGGTCAGCCGGTCCCTGGAAGAAAAGGGCATTGCTGCCTGCGTTCCTGCGCTGGACGAAAGATTTGCCGTAAAAATAGAGCTCACGGTAAATGCACTGAAGCCGGACTTCCATGCTGACAGCAGGTGGTCTGAAAGGCATGCCGCCTATGCGTGCGGTCTAGGGACTTTCGGCCTTTCAAAAGGGCTGATCACGGAGAAGGGCATGGCCGGGCGCTTTGCAAGCATCATTGTTTCAGCGGAGTTCGATCCGGCGGAACGTAAATACACCGGTATCGACGACTACTGCATCAGGTGCGGTGTATGCGCTAAAAACTGCCCGGTAAAGGCGATCTCGATAAAGCACGGAAAGAACAACCTGAAGTGCCACAGACATGTAGAAGCGATGAAAAAGAAGTATTCACCGCGCTACGGATGCGGCAAGTGCCAGGTGGGAGTTCCGTGCGAATTCCGCGCTCCCGTGAAGATATAAGCGCTTATAAGCACTGAATTTTTTTCGTTAATGAACAGAACCAGCATAAGAAAAATCCTGAATATCATTCTCGTGATCACTGTAGCCGGCTCGTGGATCTCGATTTTCTTTTCTGCGTCGGGAACGCTGATGCACAACGGGATCAACAGCCTGAAATACTTCACCGTACTGTCTAACCTGTTCGAGGGCGTGGCATCAGTCATCTGGCTGGTCAGCACACAGAAGAACGGAAGGGCAAGTGACCGCGCAGAACTGCTCAAATACATAGCGGCCGCAGCGGTCGGTCTTACATGCGTAACGGTACTGGTGTTTCTCGGACCGCTTTACGGATATCCGGCGATGTTTGCAGGAGGAAGCCTGTACATGCACCTCCTGACGCCTTTGGCTGCGATCGCAGAGATCATCTTTCTGTCAGATCACGAATATACGCGCAGGGATAACCGTCTGGTGGTGCTTTCGCCGCTCATTTACGGAGTATTTTATCTTGGTAATAATATTATCAATGGGATCGGGGAATGGCCTGATACCAACGACTGGTATCTGTTCCTGGCATGGGGCTATCCGGTCGGAATCCTGATATTCGCAGTCATATGCGTTGTGACATGGTTTCTGGGCCTGGCGATGCGCAAGCTGCATCGACCGTGAGCAAAACAATGAATATTCCGCTTAGGGCATTTGGGTTTCGGAGATGAGAAAAGATAATTCAGGAATACAGAATCAATGAATAAGGAAAGTAAAAACCCTGTAAGGAAAAAACCGGTCGTAGCAATATGCTACGATTTCGATAAAACGCTCTCGCCTGACAACATGCAGGCGCAGGGCTATCTTCAGGCGATCCATTACGAGAACCAGGATGAATTCTGGAAGGAGACTATGGAGCTGGCGCGCGCCAACTGCATGGACTCGAATCTCGCATGGATGTATCTGATGCTTAAGGGCGCGCGCGGCAAGGAGATCTTCAGGCGCGAAATGCTTGAGGGCTATGGCGCGAAGGTCAAGCTCTATGACGGCGTCGCTGAATGGTTCGACCGCATCTGCCGTTACGGTGAAGACCGTGGCGTAACGGTTGAGCATTACATCCTGTCCTCCGGTCTCAAGGAAATGATCGAGGGCACATGCATCGCAGATAAATTCACGATGATATATGCGAGCGCGTTCTACTATGACGAGGACGGCGTTGCGATATGGCCGGCGCAGGTCGTCAACTACACTAGCAAGACGCAGTACCTTTTCAGGATCTCAAAGGGGGTACTGGATGTGAACGATCCTGCCGTGAACGATTACTTCCCGCCGGACGAGATCCGCGTACCGTTCAGGAACATGGTATATATAGGAGACAGCGAGACAGACATCCCGTGCATGAAACTGGTCAACACTTACGGAGGATACTCGATCGGTGTGTATGACCCGCAGACCCGCGACAAGCGCAGGGTGCTCAAACTCATGGACGAGAACCGGATAGGGTACTATGCTCCGGCGGACTATACAGAAGGCTCGGAGATGGATGAGCTGATAAAGAGCGTTATAGACAGGACCGCAGCGGCATATACTGACAAATGCGCTCTCCATGAAAAGGAAGAATAGATAATAGGACAAGATGAAAAAGAGACGGATCACATTCAATTCACCTGTTGTGCTGAGCTTCGTTATCATCAGCTTCGGCGTCATGGTCGCGAACTACCTGACCGCGGGACTCAGCAACAAGATGCTGTTCATGACATACCACTCATCGCTGGCATCACCGATAACGTATGTCAGGTTCTTTACGCACGTGCTCGGGCACGCGGGCTGGAGCCACTACATAAGCAACATGATGTACATGCTTCTGCTTGGACCGATGCTCGAGGAGAAATACGGCTCGAGGACGATCATCGAGGTGATCCTCATAACAGGCCTGATGGCAGGGCTTGCGAACTGGCTGCTGTTCCCGGCTGTCGGGCTGTGCGGAGCAAGTTCGGTGGTATTCGCCTTCATCCTGATGACTTCGTTCACAGGATTCAGAGAGGGCGAGATCCCGCTGACCGTCATCCTGGTCGCACTCATATTCATCGGCCAGCAGGTCTATGAGGGAGTGTTCGTGCAGGACAATATTTCTAACATGGCTCACATTGTAGGCGGAATCGTCGGCGCGGTCGTCGGATACACGCTGAACAAAAAGGCATAGCAGGGGTTACGGACATGTCACCATTACTTATGAAGGCTGTAATAGCCATTACACTGGCGCTGATATTCTATACGATAGGCGTCTGGTCGGAGCACAGGGCAAAACTGCTCAGGCCTGCACACCTGATATTCTTCTGGCTTGGTCTGTGCGCCGATACGACCGGCACCATGATGATGTCGAGGCTGGCTGACAGCTCCGGCGGAGGACTCATGGGCGCGCATGGGATCACCGGCATGATAGCGATCATCCTGATGATGATCCACGCGGTCTGGGCTACAGTTGTACTGGTGCGCAAAGACGAGAACGCAATGCACACATTCCACAGGTTCAGCATATTAGTATGGGTCATCTGGCTCGTGCCGTTCGTTCTCGGAATGATGATGGGGATGAGATAAATGGATAACAGATTTAAACCCGGTGACATAGTGCAGCACTTCAAGCGCGAACTGCTGAACGATGAGGAGCGCGCGGCCAACAAGTACCTCTACGAGATAGTAGGAGTGGCAATGCACAGCGAGACGCGCGAACCGATGATGGTATACAGGCCGCTTTATGACGACGGCGGAATGTACGTGCGGCCGCTTGAGATGTTCCTCAGTGAAGTCGACTGCGAGAAGTATCCGGAAGTGAAGCAGAAATACAGATTCGAAAAAGCAGACAGCTTATAAAGACCTGCCGGCGGCGAATTATAGGCGGATAATTATAGGTGGAACTGAATAATTACATAAACCAATAGGAATCCATTGAGATGAGACTGTTCATTGCTGTAAATCTGAATGAGGAGATGAAGGATGCGCTGATCGACATCCAGGACACCATGAGGACTTACGGGATCCGCGGCAAGGATATTCCGCCTGAGAACATGCATCTGACGCTTGCGTTCATAGGAGAGTATGATGATCCGGAGCGCGTGAAGGAGGTCGTGGAAAGCATTGAGATCAGGCCGTTTGAGATGAAGCTCAGCGGTATCGGTGCCTTCAGGGATCTCTGGTGGGTCGGAACGGAAAACAGCGCGTCGCTCATGGCGATCAGCAGAAGGCTCCGGCGTGCGCTCGCGGAGGCGGATATTCCTTTCGATAAAAAGAAGTTCATGCCGCACATAACGATTATACGAAGGGCAAACGGGACGCTTTCAGGGGAAGCGGCTGAGGAGATAGCTGCGAGCGCGATCACAGGGCATGGCAGTGCTTCGATGACCGTCGATCACATCTCGCTGATGAGGTCTGACCGCGGCAAATACGGAATGATATATACGGAACTGTGATATAACCGGCAGAAAGAGGGGATTCATATGAGTTCAATCGACATCAAACTTACAGGTATCACTGACCTTGACACCGACTGCATCGTGAATGCGGCCAACAGTGGTCTTGCGATGGGAAGCGGCGTGTGCGGAGCCATATTCCGTGCGGCCGGTCTGCGTGAGATGCAGGCAGCCTGCAATAAGATAGGAGGATGCCCGACAGGCGGAGCGGTGGTCACACCGGGCTTTGCTCTGAAGGCGAAGCATGTGATACATGCGGTCGGTCCGATCTGGTCAGGCGGCAATAAAAACGAAGCAAAGAACCTCTACAATTGCTACATCGAGTCGCTCAACAGGGCGAAGGAGAGAGGATGCCATTCGATCGGATTCCCGCTGATCTCGGCAGGCATATTCGGTTATCCGAAGGCCGAAGCGTGGCAGGTCGCGGTCAGAGCGTGCCGCGACTGGATAAGCGACAATGCTGACTACGACATGGATGTCGTGTTTGCGGTGCTGGATAAGAAGATCCTTGAACTGGGTCAGGGCGTGCTTGGACTCGCCGGAACCGGAACAGGATGGTAGGAGATCCATTTTGAAAACAAAGATCGGTGGTAAAACGTGTTACATTTATGACTGCGGATCTTCCGATATGCTTCTGATACAGCCCGTGGATGATCACGATATTGAAGTGCTCGACAGCGAGGTCGCGGAGATAGCGAGGCTGGCCGGCGGCCGTGGATTTACTCTGGCTGCTTTTAAGGTCGACGACTGGAACGCGGATCTTTCGCCATGGGAAGCTCCGCCGGTATTTGGCAGCGAAGGCTTTGCCGGAGGAGCGGCGGAGACGCTGAAATACGTTACGGAGCAGCTTATCCCGGAGCTTACAGGCGTTACAAGCAGCAAAGGCACTACTGACGGTTTACGGGCAGCTTTGCCGGAAGACACAAAAATCTACATCGGCGGGTACTCGCTTGCGGGTTTCTTTGCTCTCTGGGCGGCGTATCAGACTGACTTGTTCAGAGGGGCAGCGGCGGCATCGCCGTCGGTGTGGTTCCCGGGATGGGTCGGTTACGCTGAGAGCAATGCCATAAAAGCGGACAAAGTGTATCTGAGCCTCGGCGATAAAGAGGAAAAGACACGCAATCCCGTGATGAGGACAGTCGGCGACTGCATACGCAGACAACTCGAGATCCTGCAGGCAGATCCGGCTTGCGAAGAGTGTACGCTTGAGATGAATCAGGGCAATCACTTCAAAGAACCCGGTATACGTACGGCAAAGGGCTTTGCCTGGCTGATAAAGGAGAAATAAAAATGAACAGTATTCCAAAAGATCCGAACATGCTTTACAGCTTCGTCAATATGATGCTGAGGGACAATTACAGTTCACTTGAGGAGCTCTGTGCGGCATATGACGCTGACATAGAAGAAATAAGCGGAAAAATGAAAGCCATGGGCTTTGAATATGACGCGGAGCTGAATCAGTTCAGATAGGGATATATGATCCGGAGCAGGTATTATGGATAAGACTAGATCAATAACAATTGAACCTCTGGAGGTTAAACTTTCGGTCTGCAAGGTCGAGGATTATTCGCAGACAGACATCAGCAGGCCGCTTTGCTTCACCGGTTGCACGGATGAAGAGTTCTCGCTCGTGTGTCCGACAGAGACTGTGCCGGGCAATACTATCGAACGTGACGACGGATGGCGTGCTTTCAGGATAGTAGGCGTGCTGGATTTTTCGCTTGTCGGCATACTTGCGGGCATTTCTGAAGTGCTCGCGGCCAACAGGATCGGCCTGTTTGCCGTATCGACATACAACACGGACTACATCCTCACGAAAGAGGATAACTTCGGAAGAGCGCTGGAAGTGCTCGGAAGCGAAGGCTATACGATCAAATAGGGGAATCAGGGGACATGAGGATAATAAGAGATAAAGCAATGAATGAAAGCAGCCACGTGGCCATGCTCGAAGTCAGGTATCCTGACAGTGCTGAGTGGGACACCGGCGCGTTTGAACAGCTGCGTGACCGCGAACTCGACGCTTTACGCAAAAAAGGGGAGAGTTATGACCGCGAGACATGGTTCAGGCAGGATCCGTACTTCAGGTACTTCCGTAAGTTCAAGAAGACCTACCCGGTCATGATGCAGGTGGAGTCATTCCTGCTGAAAGGACGGCCGTTCCCTGAGGGGAAATATATCAATGCGGTCGCCTTCCTTACAGAGCTGAAGACAGGTATCCTGATGGGAACTCATGACGCGGACCGTGTTGAGGGCGACATCGTCATGTACACCGAGACTGAGAAAGTGCCGTTTCCGAGCATACACGGTTCGGAGGGCCACAGCTATCCGGGCGATACTACCGGCCGCGATGATAAAGGCGTGATAATCAGCATGATAGCCGGTGCGGACAGCCGCACATGCCTTCAGGATGACAGCACTCACGTGCTGTATCTGGTGTTCGGGACACCGTCCACATCTGCGGAAGTGCTGGATGAGTGCCTTGATCAGGTGGAGGAATACGTCAGGACACTGGCTCCGTCGGCAGAAACGCAAAGGCATTTCGTTTAGGCGGACGCATCCGGACAACGGCTCTGATACGGTTAAGCGCAGAGAGAAGGGGACTGAGATCATGGAGATAAGACTTGCGACGACTGAGGATATTGAAGGCATCAGGGCGCTCATGAGGAAGTATCACCGCGATACTATCTCGGATGAGGACCGACCTGACGGCTTCGTCACGACTGCGATCACAGACGAACAGCTGACGGAACTGATCGAAAAGGAGCGAGGCGTCACGATTATAGCTGAGCCCGTGGAAGGCGGGACAGACCGGGTGCTTGGCTTCTGCTTTGCGGCTCCGTGGGAGTTCTGGACGGCATGGCCTCTGTTCAGGCATATGATCGATATAATACCTGACTATGAATTCGAGGGCAAAAGGCTGGTCGTGAGCGACAGCTATCAGTACGGACCGGTGTGCATTGACCGGTCGATACGCGGTACCGGAGCTTTTGCGGACCTCTTCTATGCCAGTCTGGCACAGTTCCGCGGCAGATTCCCGGTCATGCTGACATTTGTGAACCGGATCAACGGCAGATCGGAGAATGCGCATAACAACAAGGCTCGTATGGAGACGGTCGGCACCTTCGATTTCGGAGATAATCACTATTTCCTGATGGGCATACGCACCGATGCTGCGGATTCATATACAAGAAAATTCATCGTTTAGCACCATGAAATATACTGTCATATATATAATTATCGTTAACATAGCGGCGCTTTGCCTGTATGGCATCGATAAATCCGCCGCGATAAAGCAGAAACAGCGTATTCCGAACCGCGTTCTGCTGCTGATAGCAGTTTTTGGCGGTTCTTTGGGGGCTCTGGCAGGAATGTACACATTCAGACATAAAACTAAAAAGTGGTATTATACTATTACGGTGCAGGTGCTGCTGGTGATACAGATAACAGCTGCGGTACTGCTGCTGACTTCATGCGGCGGTGCAACTTATACTCAGATATCGCAGGATGAAGCCATGCAGATGATGCAGGATGAGTCGGATTATCTCATAGTTGACGTGCGCAGGCCTGACGAGTTTGCGGAGGGGCATATAGCAGGCGCCATAAACGTGCCGAATGAGGAGATCAGTGACGAGATGCCTGAACTCCTGCCTGATAAGGATCAGCTTCTGCTGATCTACTGCCGGAGCGGTAACCGCAGCAAGGAAGCCTCGCAGAAGCTGGCGGATATGGGCTATACAAAAGTGTATGAATTCGGCGGGATAAACACTTGGGAAGGCGAGATCGTAACAGGCGATTAACCGTTTTCACATAAGGAGATCACAAAAGAAGATGACAGGAAAGTTTTGCAGGGAGTGCGGCACAAAGCTCGTACCGAAAGAATTGGAAAATGAAGGGATCGTGCCATATTGCCCGTCATGCGGACAGTACAGGTTCCCGCAGTATAACGTGGCGGTCAGCATGATCGTCATTAACGAAGAAAAAGACGAGATCCTGCTTATACAGCAGTACGGCAGGCCTTCATACATACTTGTCGCGGGCTACGTGAGCAGGGGTGAATCGCTCGAGGATGCTGTGGTCAGAGAAGTAAAGGAAGAGACCGGTATGGCGGTCTCTCACATGAAGTTCAACCGCACCCAGTTCTTTGAGAAATCTGACACGCTGATGTGCAATTTCACGGCATTCGTGAAGGATTCATCCGAATTGCATACGAATTTCGAAGTGGACAGATACGCGTGGTTCACGCGTGACGGGGCAAGAAAGAATATCCGACCGAACAGCCTGGCGGAATACTTCCTTGTTTCGTATCTTGATGAGGCATGAACATGCCGTGCATAACGATAAAACAGTAAATGATTCTTTTAAGTAGAGAAATAAGCATAAAAGGAGGCAAACAATGAGTAAGGTTAATGATTTTCTGACAGAAGCCGGCGTTTTCTATCTGGCAACCGTAGACGGCGACCAGCCGAAGGTAAGACCGCTCGGCGCTCATCTTGAGATGGACGGCAAAGTGCTGTTCGGCGTAGGAGATTTCAAGGATGTATACAAGCAGCTCGTTGCGAACCCGAAGGTGGAGATCGCCTGCGCAAAGCCTGACGGCCACTGGCTCCGCTACACCGGAAAGGTTGTATTCGAGACAGATCCGAAGTACGCAGAGGCAAATCTCGAAGCGATGCCGGTGCTGAAAAACATCTACAATGATGAGACAGGTCACAAGCTGATGATGTTCCACCTCGAGGATGCGACTGCTGTGGATATCCCGATGATGGGACCGGGAGAGGATCTGCTGAAATGAGAAAGATACTTGTAGTTGTAGACATGCAGAATGACTTCATAGACGGAGCGCTCGGAACTCCTGAGGCTGTTGCGATCGTCGAAAACGTTAAGGCAAGGATAAAGGAATATGATCCTGCTGATGTTTTCGTGACGATGGACACGCACACTCCGGATTATCTTCAGACGCAGGAGGGCAGAAACCTTCCTGTCGAGCACTGCATCAAGGGTATGGAAGGCTGGCGGATAAGGAGTGATATCTCTGATCTGCTGATGGACTGGCACGTTTATGAGAAGCCGACATTCGGAAGCGTTGCGCTTGCTGAGGATATAGCGGAGATCGCTGCGAACGAAGACATTGAGATAGAAGTGCTTGGACTCTGCACGGATATCTGCGTGGTATCCAACGCGCTCATGCTGAAGGCGCACATGCCTGAGGTCCAGATCTCTGTCGATCCGTCATGCTGCGCGGGAGTCACGCCTGAATCGCATGAGGCGGCACTTAAAACGATGCAGATGTGCCAGATAAAGATGATTTAACACGCAGACAAGGAGAATTGATATGAAGACTTTGGTTGCTTATTTTTCGGCGAGCGGAAACACTGCTTCGCTTGCAAAGAGGGTAGCTCAGGCCGCTAAGGCTGATCTGTTTGAGATAAAGCCAGTGGAGCCTTACACTGACGCTGACCTCAGATGGACGAATCCGCTTGCAAGATGCAATAAGGAGAAGCTGGGTAAAAAGAGTGTTCCAATCGCAGACAGGGTAGCGAATTTTGATGAATATGAGCTGGTGCTTATCGGATTCCCGGTGTGGTACTACACAGCGCCGAACATTATCGAGACATTCGTAAAGAGCTACGATTTCAGCGGCAAGAAGGTCGCGCTGTTCGCGACGTCAGGAGGCAGCGACATAGCAAAGGCTCCGGGAAAGCTTCAGCCTCTCATGAAGGGCAAGATCGTCGACGCCAAACTGTTCAGACCGGATGCAAGTTATGCTGAGGTCAATGTCTGGACGAGCAATCTGAAATAGCAGAGATATCAGCGCTTAGGAAAGAGGCATGATTTGCTGTATATAATCAGACACGGAAAAACTGAAATGAACGCGAAGATGCTCATGCAGGGCAGGAGCGACCATCCCCTGAATGAGGCAGGGATCGCTCAGGCTGAGGAAGCTGCGGAGCGCTTTGCGGAGATGGGTGTGAAGATCGATAAGGTCTACACGAGCCCGCTTAAAAGAGCTTTGCAGACGGCAGAGAAGATAGCACCTGATGCTGAACTGGTCGTTGACCGGAGGCTGATCGAAATGGACTACGGGCCGTATGAAGGAATGGACCTCAGGAACCCGGCACCGGAGGTCATAAGCTTTTTCATGGACTTCGTCAACGTGCCGGCGCCTGAAGGCATGGAGCCGCTGCCAAAGATCGTGGAAAGGCTCGGAGATTTTCTCAGGGATATAGTTAATGAAGCGGAAGGTAAGAACATCCTCATTTCGACTCACGCGATCGCGATGAAGGGTGCTCTTGAATACCTGACACCGCAGTCGAAGGGCAGTTACTGGGCAAAGAATATCGGAAACTGCGATATCTATGCGTCTGAAGTGAAGAACGGAACGTACTCCGTACCGGTATGCATCGAGGATGGCAAGGATCGCTGGGAAGGCGCGCAATAAATGGAATACAGAAAACTTGGAAACACAGGACTTGAGGTAAGTGTCATAGCTCTCGGCTGCGAGGCTTTTGTAGAAGACAACAGCAACGCGAAGTCGTTTCTCGACATGGCAGAGGCGGCAGGGGTCAATTACTTTGACCTGTTTTCTCCTGATCCGGCGGCAAGGTCCGCGCTGGGCGAAGCGCTGAAGGGAAGAAGAGAGAAGTTCATAATACAGTCTCACATCTCATCTGTCTGGAAGAACGGGCAGTATGAGAGGAGCCGCAACCTTGATGATGTCAGGGCGGCTTTCGAGGATTCCCTGGAGAGACTGGGCACTGACTACATCGATGTCGGGATGATCCATTACTGCGATGCTGAAAGCGACTGGCAGACGATAAAAGACAATGGCATCGTGGAGTACGCTAAGCAGCTGAAAGCCGAGGGCAGGATCCGTCATATCGGCCTTTCTTCGCATAATCCTAAGGTCGCGATCAGGGCGGTCGAAGAGGGCGACATAGAGGTGCTGATGTTCAGCATAAACCCGGTCTATGACATGCTTCCGGGAACTGAAGTCGTCGATGATCTCTGGGCGGACGAGGTCTATGAGGGAGGATTCGTCAACATGGATCCTGAACGCCAGAGACTGTACGAACTCTGCGAGAGCATGGGAGTCGGGATCACGGTCATGAAAGCATTCGCAGGAGGTGATCTCCTGACCGCAGAGATGTCTCCTGCGGGAGCCGCACTGACTCCCGTTCAGTGCATAAGTTATTGCCTGTCGAGACCGGCCGTGGCAACTGTCTGCTCAGGCGCAAGGAACGATGAGCAGCTGGCCGAAAGCATCGCTTACTGCGACGCTCCGGAATCTGAGCGCGATTACGCTGAGGCTTTCGCGAACTTCCCTAAGGTAAGCTGGAGCGGACACTGCATGTACTGCACGCACTGTCATCCGTGTCCTGCAGAGATCGACATCGCATTTGTTACGAAGCTGCTCAACCTTGTCATTGCTCACAACGAGTCGAACGGGATAAAAGAGGGCACTGAAGAATTCCGTGTGCCGGATACCGAGAGGATGCACTACGAAGTGCTCGAAAAACATGCCGGCGACTGTCTGCAGTGCGGAATGTGCGAGACAAGATGCCCGTTTGATGTTAAAATACGCGAAAACATGAAGCATGCTGAAAGGGTATTCGGGCTATGAAGCAATATATAATTGACGCGTTCACTGACAAGCCGTTCGCCGGTAACCCGGCGGCCGTCTGCGTGATGGACGTCTGGCCGGATGACACTTCCATGATGAAACTGGCCATGGAGAACAATCTGTCTGAGACCGCGTTCATCGTAAAAGAAGAAGAAGGCTACCACCTGCGCTGGTTCACGCCGGGCAGCGAGATAGAACTGTGCGGACACGCCACTCTGGCTTCGGCCTTCGTAATACTGAACTTCTTTGAGCCGGAGAGCTCGTCAGTCAGGTTCAATACGCTCAGCGGTGTGCTGACAGTAAACCGCAAGGGCGATCTTTATGAGATGGACTTCCCGACGTATCCTCTGAAGGAGATCCCAGTCACTGACGACATGGAGAAGGCATTCGGCGTACGTCCGGTGAAGGCGCTACTGGGGCTCGATCTCATCTGCGTGTTTGAGACGGAAGAGCAGGTAAGAAACATGGCGCCTGACCAGGGCATGCTGATGAAAATAGAAGGACGCCTGCAGAATGCTACCGCGGCAGGGAGCGGTGTTGACTGCGTATCGAGAAGTTTCGCACCGAAAGTGGCTATCGCGGAAGATCCCGTGTGCGGTTCGGCGCATTGCCAGATAGCAGATTACTGGTCACAGGTGCTTGGAAAGAAGGAGATACTGGCTTATCAGGCATCAAAGCGCGGTGGCTACCTGTATTGCGAAATGAAAGATAACGGAAGGATCGCCATAAGCGGAAAAGCCGCGCTCGTGGCGGTATCGGAGATAATGGCAGAATTATAGAGAAAAGGAACATAAAACATGATCACGGGAAAACAGAGAAGTGAACTGAAGAGACTGGCTCAGGATCTGAAGCCGACTGTCATGATAGGCAAGGAGGACATCACTCCGGCGGTCATTTCATCCATCGATGACTATCTGAATGCGCATGAGCTTGTCAAGGTGCAGATCCAGGACGGCTCGCTGGTTGAGCCGAAGGATGCTGCAAATGCGATAGCTGAGGAGCTCGGAGCTGAGTTCGTGCAGGCGATCGGAAGAAGATTCGTTCTGTACAGAAGGGCGGCAGATCCTGACAAGAGAAAGATCTTTATATAAATAGGGGACGTGACTATGAGATTCAGGATGATCCATGAGAATTTCAATGTAAGTGACCTTGACGTGTCACTTGCATTCTATGAGAAGGCTCTGGGACTTAAAGAGATCAGGAGAAAGACTGCTGAGGACGGTTCGTTCATAATCGTCTATGTGGGAAATGAGGAGACGGATTTTGAGCTGGAACTCACATGGCTCGAAGAGCATCCGCAGAAATACGATCTGGGCGAGGAGGAGTTCCATCTTGCTTTCAGAGCAGACGATTTCGACGCGGCGCATTCGCTCCACGAGAGCATGGGCTGCATCGCTTTCGAGAACCACGACATGGGCATATACTTCATAACGGATCCGGACGGATACTGGCTTGAGATCCTGCCGCCGGAGAAGTAGAAGCAGCAGACGGAGAAGAATGAAGAAACTGAACTGGATAGAGATAACCAGTCTGTACATAGGCATAATAATGGGTGCGGGATTCGCATCAGGCAGGGAATGCTGGCAGTTCTTCGGAGTATTCGGAACAAAAGGATACGCCGGGGCTGCGGCGAGCACGGTCTGCTTTGTGTTGCTGGCGTGCATGCTGACATACATCGCACGCAGCAAGGGTACTGCAGACCTTGGCCGGCTCATTTGCCCGTTCGAGAGCCGGCCGGCCTATGAGATCATAGGCTGGGTGCTCGCCGCCATTTATTATTCAATGATAATCGCCATGACTGCCGCTGGAGGATCCCTTCTCAATCAGCAGTTCGGAATAAATAAGGCTGCCGGGGGAATAATGATCGCCTTGCTTTGCATTTTCACTGTTCTTGGCGATTTTGAGCGGGTATCGAAGATATTCAAGCTCATGATCCCTGTCCTTTTCATAATCGGGATCATCACCATCCTGCTTACGATAAAGGCTGACTTCAGCCAGAGCGGACCGGTCGAAGGGTATACGCCGGGACGGATGTCGCCGAACTGGCCTGTTTCAGCGCTTGTGTTCATGGCATACAATACGCTCGGCATGATAGCAATGTCAGGCAATTCCGCGGTCAACGCCAAGGATTCCAGGAACGCATATGCCGGGGCCATCGCAGGAACGCTCTGCCTCGGAGCTCTGACGATACTGCTTCTGCGGGCTCTTCTGACGGATATGGCATTCAGTTCTGAATTGGATCTGCCGATGCTCGGATTCGCGGGAAGACTTTCACCGGTGCTCAGTATCATCTATGCAGTGATCCTGTACGGCGCTGTATATTCGACAGGAGCGAGCACGTACTACGGCTTCAGTACCAAGCTTAAGGACGGCAGATACAAAAGGTGGATAATTGTCGGCGGAGCGCTTGCGGGGTTTCTGCTCGGGCTCACCGGATTCAAGAAACTGGTCGAATTCCTCTATCCGGCACAGGGTTATATAGGGATAGTTTTTATTTTGCTAATCATCATCAACTTCTGCAGAGAACTCGGAAAGACGTCTGCAGATGATCGGAGAGATATATGATCAATGATACAAGGAAAACACTGGAGGCTCTTGAAAGGGGCGAGATCAGCGTAGATGAGGCGCTGGTCAGGATAAAGACTGAGCCTTTTGAAGACATAGGATATGCGATGGTAGACCTGCACAGAAAGGTGATGCAGGGATCTGCCGAGGTCATTTACGGCGAAGGAAAAACGGCGGAGCAGATCATAGGCATCGTTGACGTCATGGTGGAGAGAGGGCAGGAGCCGATTCTCGTCACAAGGCTCGATGCGGCTAAGGCTGCGGCCCTGGCCGCGCGCCGCGAGATCCGTTACAGCGAAGCGGCGCGGATCGCCGTGATCGGCGATCAGCCTGAGCCGGACGGGATCGGTCCCATAGTCATTGCTACCGGCGGAACCAGCGATATCCCTGTAGCCGAGGAGGCTGCCATCACGGCTGAGACTCTCGGCAACGAAGTCATCCGTCTTTATGATGTCGGTGTGGCCGGCATACACAGACTGCTTGCTCATAAAGAGTATATAACTCAGGCATCCGTGATAATCGCCATCGCAGGCATGGAAGGAGCTCTCGCGAGCGTCGTCGGAGGACTTGCCGACTGTCCGGTCATAGCTGTTCCTACCAGCGTAGGATACGGCGCGGCCTTTGATGGTCTTTCGGCTCTTCTTTCGATGCTGAATTCCTGCGCGAGCGGAGTCGCATGCGTAAACATAGACAACGGATTCGGAGCAGGCTACATGGCCAGCCGTATCAACCACATGTCAGCAAAATAGATGATCATTACCGGAGAACAGGGCGGAGGACAAGAGATGAAAATGCTTTATATAGACTGCAGCATGGGCGCTGCAGGTGACATGCTTACCGGAGCGCTTCTGGAACTTCTGGATGAGGAAGCCCGGACAGAATTCATTGAGGAGTTCAACAGCCTCGGCCTTCCGGGCATAGTGATGGAGACTGAGCCTTCCATCAAGTGCGGAGTAGAGGGCACACGGGTACACATCAGGGTGAACGGAGCTGAGGAAGACGAGCACATGCATGACGGCCATCATCACCACCATGCTCATTACACGCACGACGAGGCTCATTCACATACCCATGAAGGCGATACACATGCGCACACGCACCGCGGCATCGCAGGCGTTGAGCACATCGTAAGATCGCATCTCGAAGTGTCTGAGAATGTAAGAGAAGATATCCTGAAGGTGTACGGCATCATCGCCGACGCGGAGAGCAAGGCGCATGGTGTGTCTGTCACTGAAGTCCATTTCCATGAGGTGGGAACGATGGATGCGATTGCCGATGTGACAGCTGTCTGCATGCTGATGGACCGCATAAAACCGCAGAAAACAATAGCGTCGCACGTAAACGTCGGAGGAGGAACGGTAAAGTGCGCTCACGGCATCCTGCCGGTACCTGCTCCCGCGACTGCAAACATACTCGAAGGCATACCATCATACTCCGGAGATATAAAGAGTGAGCTCTGTACGCCGACTGGCGCAGCACTTCTGAAATACTTCGTGGATGAGTTCGGAGACATGCCACCGATGCGCGCGGAGCGCTGCGGTCACGGCATGGGAGCAAAGGATTTCGTGCGTGCCAATTGCGTAAAAATAACACTCGGAGAGGTTGACTAATTGTTGATTTTAATTGACCGCAAAGAGAATCGAGGAATATAATTATCAGCGTAAAGTAATACCCGCCGGCGGGAGGCCGCAACAAGAAAAGAGGTGCAGAATGGGATTATTTGACAAATTCAAGAGCAAAGAAGCAAAGGCAAAAGAGGCAGCTGAGGCTAAGCTTGCAGAAGAAAAGAAAGCAGCAGAAGCTGCTGCTGAGAAAGCTGCCATAGAAGCAAAGAATGTAGCAAGAAAAGTTGCTGCAGCTGAGGCAAAGGCAAAAGAAGAAGCCGCTGCCGCTGCTGCAAAGGCAAAGGAAGAAGCTGAAGCTGCTGCTGCAAAGTTAAAGGCAGAGGCAGAAGCAGCTGCTGAAAAGGCAAAAGAAGAGCTCAAGATCGCTGAAGCAAAGAAAGAAGCAAACAAGGTATTCAAACTCGCTGTAGACGGTGACTTCGGTCCTGCTTCGATCAAGACTGTACAGCATCTGCTTGGCTGCAAGGAAGATGGTATCTGCGGAACAGAGACTATCAAGGCCATCCAGAAACTGGTTGGCGCTGAAGCTGACGGTATCTGGGGAACACAGACATCCAAGGCGCTTCAGAAATTCCTTGGTGTAACAGTCGACGGAGTAGCCGGACCTGAAACATTCAAGGCACTCCAGAAGTGGGCAAACAAGGAGCTCGGCTTCTAAACAAAAGCAAATAACGCATGTCCCCGCATCATGCGGGGATTTTTTTTGCCTACTTTACAGCCGGCGTTTTCTCTTGATGCCGTAATGTGATAGAATACTCAGGACGTTGATTTTTACAAGAGCCATGAGGCGTTTCAGAAGCAGAGGTGAGTGATATCTCAAGAGTAGTAGTTGGACTCTCAGGAGGAGTCGACAGCGCAGTAGCTGCATATTTGCTGAAGAAGCAGGGCTATCAGGTGATAGGCGTAACACTTCGCACCTGGGAGGCCGAAAGCGGTGCGTACAGCCGGTGCTGCGAAATAAGCGATGCCCGTAAGGTCGCCGCTCAGCTTGAGATACCGTTTTACAATATCAATAGCCTTCCGGAATTCAGGGAGCACGTTACAGATCCCTTTGTGCAGGCGTATATAAACGGCATGACGCCGAATCCATGCGTAGCCTGTAACAGATACATCAAGTGGGAGAGGCTGCTCGCTTTTGCTGATGAGATCAACGCGGAATATGTTGCGACAGGGCACTATGCGCGCATTGAAAAAACCGCAGGAGGCAGGTACACTGTGAGACAGGCGGCGTCAGCTGCAAAGGATCAGACATACATGCTTTATCAGCTTACACAGGAGCAGCTGGCGCGTACGCTGATGCCGCTCGCAGAATATACTAAGGACGAGGTGCGCAGGATCGCAATGGATGCAGGCCTCGTGGTTGCCGGCAAGAAGGACTCGCAGGAGATTTGCTTTGTGCTGGATGGAGGATATGCCGAATACATCGATGCGCACTACGATGGAAAACTCCCACCGCCGGGCAATTTCGTGGATGAGAACGGAAATGTTCTCGGGCGCCACAAAGGCATAATTAATTATACCGTTGGCCAGAGGAAAGGGCTTGGGCTGGCGCTCGGCTATCCTGCTTATGTGAAGCGCATCGAGCCTGACACAGGTAATGTGGTGATCGGTGATCTGGAATCAGTGTATGAGAGCCGGGTATTATGCACGGAAGTAAACTTCATGGCTGTTGAGGACATAAAACCGGGCGACAAAGAGCGCGCTTTTGTGAAAATAAGATATCATCACGCAGCGGCTCCTGCGACACTGGAGCGAATAGACGATAACACTATACAGGTCATGTTTGATGAGCCGGTAAAGGCTCCTGCACCCGGCCAGTCCGCGGTCTTCTACGACAGCGAAAACCGTGTGATCGGCGGCGGGATCATAAAGCAAAATCAGTAATATGGAGGTTACTATGGATATATATGAAGAAATCGAACTGAGTGGTTGCCCTTACTGCGGAGGAGCGGGTTTTCTCGATGACGGAAACGGATGGTGCTGGACTGTAACATGCATGGACTGCGGCTCGCAGACAGGCGAATTCGCTTATAACAACCCTGAGGAAAGAGAAGTTGCTGCGCGCAGGGCGGCGTATGTGTGGAATCTGGGCAAGGTCATAAGGAGTGACCTTGGTGAATAGAATTTTATTTTTGTTTATTTAGCTCATGTCATTGTGAACACATGATTTAAATGGTAAAATCTAACCGTAAATGTGCCTAATACGAGGTGCACTAACAACGGAGATTAATATGTTGTTTAAACTAGCGGTCGGAAGATCGCAAAGGATCAAAATGATCCAGAGGAGGAATTACTAATGAAAGTAGCTATTAACGGATTTGGACGTATCGGAAGACTCGCATTCAGAAAGATCTATGCTGACAAGGACATCGACATCGTAGCGATCAATGACCTTACAAGCCCTAAGATGCTTGCGCACCTGCTCAAGTATGACAGCGTACAGAAGAGATTCGACGCAGCAGTAGAAGCAGCTGAAGACGGCATCGTAGTAGACGGCAAGTTCATCAAGATCTACGCTGAAGCAGATGCATCCAAGCTCCCTTGGGGCGATCTCGATGTAGATATCGTTCTCGAGTGCACAGGATTCTACACATCAAAGGCTAAGAGCCAGGCTCACATTGATGCCGGCGCTAAGAAGGTTCTCATTTCTGCTCCTGCAGGCAACGATCTTCCAACCATCGTATTCGGAACAAATGACGACATCCTGACAAAAGAGGATACAATCGTTTCCGGAGCTTCCTGCACAACAAACTGCCTTGCTCCAATGACAAAGGCACTCAACGATTACAAGCCGATCCAGACAGGATTCATGACAACTATCCACGCTTACACAGGTGACCAGATGATCCTCGACGGACCACAGAGAAAGGGTGACCTCAGAAGAGCAAGAGCCGGCGCTGTAAACATCGTTCCTAACAGCACAGGAGCTGCTAAGGCTATCGGTCTGGTAATCCCTGAACTCGCTGGCAAGCTGACAGGAAACGCTATGAGAGTTCCTGTTCCATCAGGCTCCATCACGATCCTTGATGCTATCGTAAAGGACGAGACTGATTCCGTATCGGTAGAAGCAATCAACGCAGCAATGAAGGCAGCAGTTACAGATTCCTTCGGATATACTGAAGATGAAATCGTTTCGAGCGACATCATCGGAATGAGCTACGGTTCACTCTTCGATGCAACTCAGACAGTAGTAATGCAGTGCGCAGAGCACCTCTTCGAGGTCAGAGTTACATCCTGGTATGACAACGAGATGAGCTATGTAAGCCAGCTCGTAAGAACCCTGAAGCACATGGTTGAACTCGGCTAATCAGCAACACAGACATTAAAGAAAACTCCGGTACAATACCGGAGTTTTCTTGTGCCGAAAATATGGTATTATTAACGGTGAAAGATTTCTGTTGATAAAAAGAGGTAAGGACCATGTATTACAGCGAAACAGAAGCCAGAAAACTTGTCATTGAGGCGGGACTCAGACTTCTTGAGAACAAGCTTATCGCCCGCACCTGGGGTAATATAAGCGCAAGGATCAGCAAGAATGAGTTCATCATCACTCCAAGCGGCAAAGCCTACGACAGGCTTACACCGGCAGACCTCGTGAGGGTCAGGGTGAGCGACTGCTCGTACACTGGCAATGTCAGACCCAGCAGCGAGAAGGGAGTTCACGCCGCGGCGTATGCTCAGAGAAATAACGTGGGCTTCATCATCCACACGCATCAGTTTTATGCCTCGGCGGTCGCTGCGGAGTGCAGAAACATCAGAACAGCACCGTGCGCATCCTACGCGCTTCCGGGCACGACCAAGCTGAAAAGGTTTGTTTCAGACTGCATCAGGAGCAATCCGTATGAGAACATGTTCCTTATGGCAAGGCACGGCGTGCTCATTCTGGGATCCGATATGGATGAAGCGTTCGCGAGAGCGGAGAATCTCGAAAATAAGTGCAGGGACCTGGTGGATGCCAGAGTGAACCTGAATGCTGCTGAAGCTGACATGGCATTCGACACTTCGAAGGTAAATATCAGGGCGCTGCCTTTCGTCAGGGTCGTAAGCGATCCGTTCATCATGAAATGCTGTGAAAAGGGCAAAACGGTAGGCGCATACATAGATGATTTTGCACAGATCGTCGGACCTGACATGCAGGTGGTGGAATGCGATGAATGGGCAGCTGAGAGGGCGCTTCTCGGATACTCGACGAATCAGACGGCAAAGGCCCTCATCGGCAAGGTTCCGATGACAGGAGCACTTGACCGCATGGGCGGACAGCAGCCGGCTCTCAATTCAGCTATTGGAAGAAATGCGGTGCTGGTAAAGGGCGTTGGCGCGGTATGCGCGGGCAAGACTGCATCTGACGCTGAGGCGATAGCCATGATAGTCAGCAAGAACTGTGCTGCGGCATGCTACACGAAATATGCTAAGCCGCTCGGCAGCATAGACTCGAGGCTTCAGAGGTACATATACCTGACGAAGTACTCAAAACAAATGGAAGCATAAAGGATATAACAGGAAAATGAAAAACAAGGAAGTCATCAGGGCGATAAAGTTTGCCCTGATTTCCGCTTCTGCGGGAATTATCGAGATAGGACTTTTCACGGTCCTGAATGAATTCACAGGCCTGAGATACTGGCCTTGCTACCTGACGGCGCTGATCGCTTCAGTGCTCTGGAACTTCACCATCAACAGACGCTATACGTTCAAGTCGACAAAGAACGTTCCGCGCGCGATGGCGATGGTGTTTGCGTTCTATCTGGTGTTCACTCCGGCTACAACTATACTCGGCGACTATCTTGCTGAGACTGCAGGCTGGAACGAATACCTCGTTACAGGTCTCAACATGGCTCTCAACCTGACACTTGAATATCTGTACGATACATTCATCGTCTACAGGGGAGACATGGATAACAACGACATCGCGCAGAAGGAAAAGAACCGGAAATAGACAACTGACAGGAGGACATGCAAATGAAAGAGCAAACCGGGCTGTCATGCGTGGACTGCGGTGTCAAAAGCTGCCAGACAAGAGAAAGCGAATATCCTGAATTCTGCCTTACTGCAGGGCTTTCTGACGAAACGATCGAGAAGGTGCGGAGGCTTTACGAGGAGGAGGAGAACAGGAAGGTATCCGTGATCTCAGCTGAGATAGAGAATGAGTTCTATCTCAGATATACGCGCGTGCAGGAACTTGTTGAGTTTGCGAAAAGGATGGGATTCCGTAAGATAGGGATCGCGACCTGCGTAGGCCTCCTGGAGGAGAGCCGTGTACTTGCGCGCATTCTCAGAAAGAAGGGCTTCGAGGTTTACGGAGCGGCATGCAAGATCGGATCATTCGAGAAGAGATCCGTTGGAGTTGCTGAAGAAGACACTGTCAATACGGGAGCCGTAATGTGCAACCCTATCATGCAGGCTGAGGTGCTCAATGAAACAGGAACTGATCTCAATGTAGTGATGGGTCTCTGCGTTGGACATGACAGCCTGTTTTACAAATATTCGAAGGCACTGGTCACTACACTTGTTGCCAAGGACAGGGTGCTTGCACATAATCCTGCCGGCGCGCTGTATCAGATTGGCTCATATTATAAAAAGATAATGAAGGACGAAGATTGATGGGCATGCTGAAATATATAGACAGAAGAAATACTGACTGCGCGAAGTGGGACGGCCTTGAGAGCTCATTCAGCAGGGGAGACCTGCTTGCGATGTGGGTCGCAGACATGGATTTTCAGGTGCCTGAATGCGTGAGAGAAGCGCTGAAAAAATACGTCGACACAGGCACATTCGGTTATTATGTGCCGCCTGAAAGCTACTATGATTCTTTCATCGGATGGGAGCGCAGGTATCACGGATACGAAGTTAAACGTGAGTGGATAAGATTTGCGCCGGGAGTCGTGCCGGCTTTCCACTGGCTGGTGCAGCTGATGGCAGGCGAGGGAGAGGCTGTTGCTCTGATGCAGCCGGTCTACTATCCGTTCATGAATGCCATTGTAAATAATGGCAGAAGGCTCGTTAACTGCCCGCTTCTGCTTACTGAGAACGGCTATGAGATGGACTATGAGTCGTTCGAAGAAACGATCGTGCGTGAAGATGTCAGGGCGTTCATCTTCTGCTCGCCTCATAATCCGGTCGGCCGTGTCTGGAAGAAAGAAGAGATAAGGCGCGTGCTTGATATCTGCAAAAGACATCACGTATATGTGATATCGGACGAGATCCACCATGACATCATAATGAGCGGCCATGAGCATGTTCCTTCAGCTGTCGCGGGAGATGGATCCGGCGCTTATGATGACATACTTGTCACTCTGACGGCAGCGACAAAGACATTCAATCTTGCTGCTGTCCAGAACTCGATAGTCATCATTCCGGATGAAAAGTTCCGCGAAAAATGGGACCGGTTTGCCGGCGGCATAAGAGTTTCGGGCGGAAATGCTTTCGGATACATCGCCGTACAGGCTGCGTATGAGAAGGGCAGACCATGGTTTGAAGAACTCCTTGGCGTGATAGAGGGCAATTACAGGTATCTCCGCGAAAGGCTCGAAGCCGAGCTGGGCAAAGTCAGGATCGCTGATCTCGAAGGCACGTATCTGATGTGGATCGACCTGAGCGCTTACGTGAACGACGCTGAAGAAATGAAGCGCCTGATGGAAGACGAGTGCGGTATAGCAGTTGACTATGGCGAGTGGTTCGGAGGCAATGAATACGCGGGATGCATCAGAGTCAACCTTGCTACGCGAAGGGAAAACATAGAAGAAGCTGCTGAACGTATAATCAGAGCGATTAAAGAATGAGAGCAATCAAAAGACCGGGCGTGATGCCCGGTCTGATTTTGTCTTGCAGGGTATGAACTGTCAGCCGCAGATCTCGGTCAGGGCCCTGATAGCGGCGTCGACGTCAGCTTCGGTATTGAAATTTCCGAAGCTGAAACGCACTGTTCCGGTCGGGTAGGTCCCGAGCGTCTTGTGTGCGTTTGGCGCGCAGTGCAGCCCGACTCTTGTCTCTATGCCGTACTCAAAGTCGAGCCTGAAGGCTGCATCCGCGCAGTCGACGCCGAGAGTCTGTATCGACACTACTCCCGTACGTCCCTCGATACCTTTGAGTCCTATTATTTTCAGCTTGCCTGCTTCTTCAAGAGGAATCAGGCCGTCAAGAAATCTCTTCGTAAGTCCGAACTCGTGTGCCGCGATGGCATCGAGCCCTTTTTCTTTTATCCACAAGAGACTTGCGTGCAGTCCCACGATGCCCGGTATGTTCATTGTGCCCGGCTCGAATCTGTCAGGCATGAAATCAGGGATCTCCTCAGTATGACTGATCGAACCCGTGCCGCCGGAGAGGAGAGGGTCGATGAGATGGATCATATCCTCATCGAGAATGAATCCGCCGATACCCTGAGGTCCGAGCAGCGACTTGTGTCCGGTGAAGCAGAGTGCGTCTATATGCATCTCTTTCATGTTTATAGGGACTATGCCTGCGCTCTGGGCGGAATCGACTATGAACTTGAGCCCGTGCTTCCGGCAGATCTCACCGACTTCCTTTAGTGGATTCAGTGTGCCGACCAGATTGCTGGCGTGAGTCATGACTATTGCAACTGTGTTTTCCTTGATCATGCCCTCGACTGCGTCAAGTACCAGCTCGCCGCATTCCGTGCCCGGTATCCTGTCAAATTCGACACCTTTCTTTGAGAGCTGTACCAGTGGTCTCATCACCGCGTTGTGCTCCATAGAGGAGCAGAGGATATGGTCTCCCGGTTTCAGCAGCCCCTTGAGAACGACATTGAGCGACTCGGTGACGTTCTTGGTGAAGACAACATTCTTGCAGTCCGATCCACCGAACATCTCAACGAGCATCTCGCGCGTCTCGAAGACAGTGCCCTCGAGATCATATGCTACCTGATAACCGCCGCGGTTGATGTTGGCGCCGATACTGGTCATGTACTCATAAACAGCGTCCGCGACTTCTCTAGGCTTAGGGAAGGATGTCGCACCGTTGTCCAGATAAATCTTTTCCATTCAGATAACCTCACATTACAATTATACGCAGAACAATTTTATCCAATTACATTATAATACAAGACGACTTTTTTATGTGAGTTAAAGAGATGTATTGATAATCTTTATAATGAGGTTCAGGTCGACACTTTGCATTTTATTTAGAGGAATTGATAACAAATAGATTTATTGAAACTGAGCTGACCTTCTTCTATAATGGTATCAGTGAGACTACGCTTTTTGGCGCAGTTTCTGCAAAATCAATCGTGAAATCAGGAGACGAAACGACTTATGGATTTCAGCAAATATAAACGCGTACATTGCCTGGGAATAGGCGGTATTGGATTGTCAGCAGTTGCCGAGATACTCCGTGACAGAGGGTATATCGTCAGCGGTACTGACATACATCCGTCTAAAGTTACCAGGCATCTTGAATATCTGGGGATAAAAGTTTTCACTGAACACAAGCCTGAAAACGTTGAAGATGTAGATGCCATCGTTTACTCGGCGGCAGTTTCCGATGAGAACCCTGAGGTCGTAAGGGCAAAGCAGCTCGGGATCCCGCTGTTCTCAAGAGCGGAAGTCCTCGGCATGATCATGGACGACTACGAGAATTCGGTAGCTATCTGCGGAACTCACGGAAAGACGACCGTGACCTCGATGACTTCGCTCATCCTGAGGAACGCAGATTACAAGCCTACGATCCTCGTTGGCGGAAATCTTCCGCAGATCAATGGCAACGTTGAGATAGGCAACACCGAGTACTTCGTCACCGAAGCGTGCGAGTACATGGACAGCTTCCTGCAGCTCCATCCGAGCATCGGAGTCATTCTCAATATCGACTCCGACCACCTTGACTATTTCAAGGACATGGAACATATCGTGAAGTCGTTCAGCACATTCGTCGAGCAGATCCCGCCTCACGGCATCATAATCGCGTTCGGCGACAATCCGTTCGTGAGGGGCATCCTCAAGGATCATAACAACAAGATCACATACGGATACAGCGAGAGCAACGATTTCTACGCGGAGAACATCAAGTTCAACGAGAACGGATTCCCGGTATTCGACATCTGCCACAAAGGCAATAAAGTGGCAACCATAGAGTTAAAGGTGCCGGGCGAGCATAACGTGCTCAACGCCATGGCATCCTTCGTGACCGCGTCATATCTGGGAGTTGAGACTCCTGTGATAGTCTCGACGCTGAAGGAGTACAGCGGAGCAAACCGCAGGTTTGACTTCATCGGCACTACGGACAAAGGCGTGAAGGTGATCGATGACTATGCCCACCACCCGACAGAGATCAAGGCCACCTTATCGGCAGCCAAGAACGTAAAGCACAACAAGCTCTGGCTCATATTCCAGCCGCACACCTACACAAGGACCAAGGCGCTTTTCAGCGAGTTTGTTGACGCATTCCTGGATGCCGACGTAGTGATCGTGACGGACATCTACGCTGCACGCGAAAAGGATGTATACAACATCTCGTCGTACAAGCTTGTGACTGAGATGAAGGCAAAGCATCCTGAGAAGCCTGTCTACTATGTCAAGGACTTCGAGGATATCGTAAGGTATATCGAAAAGTTCGCCGGCAAGGACGACATAGTGATGACTATGGGTGCCGGAGATGTCTATAAAGTTGGCAACATGCTGCTCCACAAAGACGAACAATAATAATTCAGGACGCATAAAGAAGGGAGATTTAGCGCCATGATACGTAATATGACAAGCGAGGCATTTTCTAACCTCAAGCTGTTTTCCTGCAATTCCCATCCGGAACTCGCGCAGGAGATAGCAGAACACATGGGTATTGAACTGGGGAAATCAACAGTAACAAGGTTCAGCGACGGAGAGACCAGCGTAAGCATATGGGAATCTGTCAGAGGTAAGGATTGTTTCATCGTGCAGTCTACATGCGAGCCTGTAAATGATAATCTCATGGAGCTTCTGATCATGACAGACGCTCTCAAGAGAGCTTCATGCAACAGTGTAACTGCAGTCATGCCGTATTACGGATACGCAAGGCAGGATCGTAAGGCTAAGGCCAGGGATCCGATCACATCAAAGCTTGTCGCCAACATGATGACAGCTGCCGGCATCGACAGAGTCATCACCATGGATCTTCACGCATCGCAGGAACAGGGCTTCTTTGACATCCCTGTGGACCACATGCTCGGACAGCCTATGCTGACTGATTACTTCAAGCTCAAGGATCTGGATGATCTGGTGATCGTATCTCCTGACCACGGTTCGGTAACAAGAGCCCGTAACATGGCTAAGCCGTTCAACTGCCCGATCGCCATCATCGACAAGAGACGTCCTGAGCCAAACAAGAGCGAAATCATGAACATCATCGGTGATGTCAAAGGCAAAAACTGCATCATCCTCGATGACCTGATCGACACTGCAGGAACCATCTGCAATGCAGCCAAGGCTCTTGACGATCTCGGAGCAAAGAGTGTTTACGCATGCGCTACTCACGCAGTGCTTTCGGGCCCGGCTATCGAGCGTATCGAGGCAAGCCCGATCAAGGAGATGGTGCTGCTCAACACTATTCCTATCCCTGAAGAGAAGAAGCTGAAGAAGTTCACGGTTCTCTCGGTAGGACACATTTTCGCGGAGACGATCTCGAGAGTATACTCCAACAAGCCGATCTCCGTAATGTTCGGAAACTAAGGTTATTGATGGGATTATTCAGAAGAAGTAAAGGTGAGCCGGGGTTCGCCGAAGACACGTATGTTATAGCGGGTCTTGGGAATCCCGGCAAAGAATACGAAGAAACGAGGCACAATATGGGGTATAAAACCATAGATGTGCTTTCTTCGAATGAGAATATTGAGGTGAGACGCAGTAAGTTCCACTCGCTGTTCGGGCGCGGAACCATCGCGGGTAAGAAGGTCATACTTGTGAAGCCTGAGACCTACATGAACAGAAGCGGGATCGCCGTAAGGGAAGCGGCGATGTATTTTGACGTAGCGCCTCAGAACCTCATAGTCATATATGACGACATCGATCTGCCTGCAGGCTCCATCCGTATAAGGAAGTCGGGGGGTGCCGGAACTCATAACGGAATGAAGAGCGTCGTGCAGGAATTAGGCACAAAGGATTTCATAAGGATCAGGATAGGAGTCGGCGCTGCAGAGGCGGGCGAAGACCTTGTAGACAGGGTGATCGGCAAGGTGCCTGCGGCTGAAAAGGAACTGCTGCAGAAGGCCGCGGCCGAAGCGGCAGATGCAGTCAGAGACATAATAGCGATAGGCGTCGACAATGCCATGAACAGGCATAATCATGTGATAACAAAGGAAGCGAATGATAACTAACCACAGCGGCATCAGCGGAAGCAGAACAGCATACATGCTGGCTGAAAGCATAAAAGAGAAGCATAAGCTTCTGGCGGTGGTCTCGTCCGGACAGGCAGCAGCCCGTCTGGCCGAAGACCTCGTTTTTTATATGCCTGCGCTGAATGTAATAGTGCTTCCTGAGGAAGAAGACGTGTACGTGCTCTATGAGGCGCGCGACAGAGGTGTTCTCGAGAAGAGGATAAAGGCGCTCACTGCCCTGACGGGCAGTACTCCGGATGCCGATCCGGAGACAGGCGCCGGCATGACAGCTGTGATAGCGCCTGTGAGCGCCGCCTTAAAGCTTACGGAAAGCCCTGAAAGGTTCACACGCTCCATAATCAGCGTTTCTGTAGGTGAAAGGGTGGATCCGCACGAGCTAAGAAGGAAACTCTCGGAAGCAGGCTATCAGGCTTCTGCTGTCACTGAATCCCCGGGTGAATATACTTCGCGCGGAGGAATAATGGATGTATTTTCTCCTGCCATGGAATCCGCCGTGAGGATCGAGTTCTTCGACGATGAGATAGATTCCATAAGGTCATTCGATGTCGAAACGCAGAGATCGATCGACGCGCTGAAAAAAGCCGTCCTGGTTCCGGCGGCAGAATTCATCCCGAACAACGAAGAAAAAGAGAAGGCTCTGGCGGCGGTCATGAAGGAATACGACCGCATGATACGCTGCTATAAAAAGGAACATGCTCATCCGGATGTAGCTGACGGCCGGATCGATGCCATAGAATCGCACCGCGGAAGGATCAGGGACATTTTCGAAACCAGCACGGGCTCGCAGCTGTACGCGGATCTTCTCAGTTTTTTTGATGTGGATAAGTGCAGGGTCTGGGACTACGCGTACGGAGCTGTTCTGGCGGTATGCGACCCTGCGGCTGTCATGAGTTCGCTTCCTGAATCCGCAAAGGAGGAGGAATTCTTTGATATATATAAAAACGCTTCCGGAATAGCGGCAAAGCGTGATATCGATATTTACACACCATTCCCTGAGACTATACCCGGTGTCGAAAGGCTGGACCGCATCGACAATGTGAGAAGCCGTCAGATAGCTCCGTTCAACGGGCACATCGAGCTCTTTGCTTCAGAAGTAAGCCGTTTGACGGCTAACGGCTTCAGGGTGATAATAGCGGCCGGTTCCGAAGAGAGGAACGAGCGTGTCCGCGAATACCTCGAGATAGCTGAGGTCAGCGGAGACATCTCATACAGAAGCGGGAGCCTCTCCGGCGGATTCATAATGGACGATGAGAAGATCTGCTTCATATCCGGGCAGGACATTTTCACCGGAGCCATCAGACCTCCGCGAAGAAAGGCAAAGCGCAAGAGCTCCAAGGACAGCATACGGTTCTCGGATCTCCACAAGGGCGACTACGTGGTACACGAGATGCATGGCATCGGACGTTTTGAGGGCATAAAACCTGTGACCGCCGACGGAACGACCAGGGATTATCTTCTTATCCGCTACGCCGGTACTGACATGCTTTACATCCCGACAGAACAGCTTGATGTGATCCAGAAATACATCGGCAATTCAGGCAATCCGCCTGCGCTTTCAAGGCTCTCCGGAACGAGCTGGAAGCGTACCAGAGAGCGTGCCAGAAAGGCCGCGATGGAGATCGCGGAAGACCTCATCAAGCTTTACGCGAAGAGGCAGGCAGAGGGAGGATACGCGTTCGGACCTGACACCGTCTGGCAGACCGAGTTCGAGGAAGCATTCCCGCATGTAGAGACCGATGACCAGCTCAGGGCAACAGCCGAGATCAAGGAAGACATGGAAAAACCGCTTCCTATGGACAGACTCCTGTGCGGAGATGTCGGCTACGGAAAGACAGAGGTCGCGGCAAGGGCGATCTTCAAGTGCATCTCAGAGGGCAAGCAGGCTGCGTTGCTCGCTCCTACGACGCTTCTGGTGAATCAGCATTATCACAATCTAAGGGAACGTTTTGATAAGTTCCCGTTTGAGATAGAGGAACTCTCCAGGTTCAGGTCAAAGACAGCTCTTTCGAAGGCCATCAAGGGCGTGAAAAGCGGGAGGGTAGACCTCGTCATAGGCACGCACAGGCTTCTGTCAGACGACGTGAAGTTCAAGGATCTCGGACTTCTCGTAGTCGATGAGGAGCAGAGGTTCGGCGTGCGTCATAAAGAAAAGATCAAGGAATTCAAGAGCAACATAGACGTACTGACGCTTTCTGCGACACCGATACCTCGTACGCTGAACATGTCGCTCACAGGCATCAAGGACATAAGCCTTATAGAAGAGCCGCCGGGCGACAGGTTCCCGGTGCACACGTACGTTACACCTTACGATGAGGAGATACTCCGCAACGCCGTTTCGAGAGAACTCGCGAGAGGCGGACAGGTATTCATCGTAAACAACAGGATCACAGGCATCAATCAGGTGGCAGAGACCGTCAGCAGACTGGTTCCGCAGGCAGTCGTGGGAATAGGACACGGCCGCATGCACGAAGAAGATCTGGAGAACACGATGCTCGACTTCATCGAGGGACGCATCAATGTTCTTGTGGCCACCACCATAATCGAGAACGGCATCGATATACCGAATGCCAACACCATGATAATACTCAATGCCGACAGGTTCGGACTGGCGCAGCTTTACCAGCTGAGAGGCAGGGTGGGCCGCTCCAGCAGACTTGCATATGCCTACCTCATGTACCAGCCGGGCAAGGTCCTCACTGAGATAGCGCGCAAGAGACTGGCGGCCATCAGGGAATTCACTGAATTCGGCGCGGGCTTCAAGCTGGCGATGCGTGACCTCGAACTCAGGGGCGCGGGCAACATCCTCGGCGAGGCACAGAGCGGACACATCGAGAGCATCGGTTATGAGCTTTACTGCAAGGAGATCGACAGGGCGGTGAGGCAGCTGAAGGGCGAAGACGTGGGAGAGGCAAGGTCAGATATAACCATCGATCTGCCGCTTCGCGCTTCGATACCGGCTGACTACATACCTGACGAATCGCTCAGGCTTGAGGCTTACCGCCGCATCGCCGGCATACTTGACAGTGAGGACGCGATGGATGTCATAGATGAGCTCACGGACAGATACGGAGACGTACCTGCGGAGGCACTCGAACTTATCAATGTCGCCGAAATACGCGCCCATGCTGAATACCTCGGCATCTCGGACATCAACAGAACGGAAAGATGGGTCAATATAAAGTTCGGAAAAGATGTCAAAGTGCATCCGTTCGTATTCGTCATGGCGAAGTCGGAATACGGCGACAGGATATTGCTTACAGACGGAAGGGTAACGATGCTCAAATACAACATGGGCAGGGAATTTGATACGACGGCGCTTCTCGGACTCATGAGATTCCTGCGCGCTGCCAAGGAAGATTCAAGACAAATCGGGAATTGAGTCTCTGTTTATGATAAAATTCATCCAATGATATAACGGCGGTGCCGTAAAAGAGGTTAAGAAATGCTTTTTAAGAATATTGGGATTATAGACGAAAATTACGAATACCGTGAAAACATGTACGTTGGCACAAACTGTCACCGTATCGTTTACATAGACAGCAAACCGCCTGAAAACGAAGAAGCCTTCTTTGAGAACTATGACGGGACAGGCAAGGTGCTCATGCCTGCGTTCTATAACGCTCACGGGCATTCGCCGATGAGTCTCATGAGGGGATATGGCGAGAACCTAACGCTCGACAGATGGCTCAATGAAAGGATATTCCCGTTCGAGGACAAACTCTACAGCGAAGCAGTGTACTGGGCGACCATGCTCACCATGGCTGAATCGATCAGATTCGGAATAGTTTCCACTTCAGATATGTACTATTTCATCGATGACATGGTGAGAGCCGTAGTGCATTCAGGCGTCAAGACCAATATCTCGCGTGCCGTGACCAATTTCGGAACTCCTGTATCCGAGAGCAAATCGCTGAAGGAGGCTGCTCAGGCCATCGAGATGTACTACGGATTCGAGGACGGACGCATACTTGTTGACGCGAGCGCCCATGCGGAGTACACTAATGACTTCGAGATGATAAAAGCGATCGCTGACATGGCGAAGCACTACGATGTAAGGACGCACATCCATCTGTCCGAGACAGAATCAGAGCACAGGAACTGCGTCGAAAAATACGGCAAGACTCCTGCTGAAGTATTTCTTGAGGCGGGAATGTTCGATGTGCCTTGCACGGCTGCTCACTGCATATGGATCGCGGACAGCGATCTCGACATATTCAGGGAAAAAGGCGTAACGGTAGCAAGCAATCCGTGCAGCAACATGAAACTCGCAAGCGGCATGTGCCATGTGCCGCCTATGTACGACATGGGCATCAACGTGGCGATCGGCACTGACAGTGTTGCCAGCAACAACAGCCTGAATTTCTTTGAAGAGATGAAGATCTTTGCGCTCACCGGCAAGGTCACATCGATGGATCCTGCCAGCATGACACCGCAGCAGGTCCTCAGAAGCGCGACAAGAGCCGGAGCTCTTTCACAGGGACGCGGGGACTGCGGACTTCTTAAGGAAGGCTACAAGGCCGACCTCATAGTCGTTGATACTACAGGGCCGAACTGGGCAGCCTGCGATGATATCGCGAACGGGCTCATCTATTCCGCGGACGGCAAGGATGTATGCCTGACGATGTGCGACGGCATGACACTGTACAGGGACGGCGAATACACATTTATTGATATAGAAAAGATTCGCGCTGAGGCTGAGAACGCTAAGGCGGAGATACTCAAGAGACTGTAAATGACTGAAGACGGAAACAGAAATAACGGTAATAACAGGAACGAGGGGCAGCAGACCTCGGCTCTGATGATGAAAGGCGCCACTATACTGGTTATCGCCGGCATAGTGAGCAAGATTTTCGGCGCCATTTTCAGGATCCCGCTCACCAACATGATAGGTGCGGAAGGCCAGGCTTATTACAGCGCGGCGTATGCTTTGTACATGCTTCTGTTCACTATTGCGACAGCGGGCTTTCCGGTCGCCATTTCAAGGATGGTCTCATCCAGGATCGCTGAGGGTGACTTTATAAACGCACATAAGTCCTACAAGCTGGCAATGAAGGTGTCGCTGGCTCTGGGGATCGCTTCCTTCCTTATCATGTACTTCGGTGCGGGAGTGATCGCGGCTGCCTATAAGAATCCGGGCTCTGAGGCTTCCATGAAGGCTATATCTGTCGCCTTGCTTTTCACGCCTATGGTCGCTTCCATGAGAGGATATTACCAGGGCAGACAGAACATGAAGCCTACGGGTGTAACTGAAGTCATCGAACAGATGATAAGAGTTGCCGCCGGACTTTCACTTGCGTACATGTTCTATAAGACAAGCCTCGTTAAGGCTGCAGCCGGAGCAACATTCGGGGCTTCTGCAGGTATCATCGCCGCTTTTGTAGCAATGATAATCATTTACGCACGTGACAGGAAAACTCGCAGTAAACTGTTTGAGGATTCTGCAATAAGAAAAGAGAATGATAAGAGCAGGCTCGGGGAACTCCTTGCGTTCCTCATCCCTATAACGATAGGCTCGGCTGTAATGCCGATAATGTTCAACATTGACGCGGCGATCATTCCAAGAAGACTGCTTGAAGCGGGCTTTGACCGTGTAATGACTGACAAGCTTTACGGGCTCATGGGCGGATTCTGTGACCCTATAATCAATCTGCCTAACATCTTTATTGATGCCATATGCATCAGCCTGATGCCTGCGGTAACCACTGCGTTTACGCTCAAAATACAGAAGGATCTTGACGAACACATAAAGACCGGCCTCAAGACCATGATGATAATAACTTATCCGTGTGCCATCGGACTGATCGTGCTTGCAAAGCCTATTCTGACGATGCTTTTCTATAAGAAGTATGATGAGGCGGTAATGGCTGTTCCGGCATTGCAGATACTCGCTGTATCGATAATTACTCTCGCTATCATGCGTACGTTCTCAACGAGTCTGCAGGGTATAGGCAAGATGATGCTGCCTGTTTGGAATCTGCTCATCGGCGCGGTAGTAAAAGCTATAACGTCATATATACTGATCGGTATCCCGGCAGTAAACATAAACGGTGCGGCACTCGGATCAGTATTCGCGTATATAACTGCGGGGATCCTCAATTACAGGGCTCTGAGAAAGTACGCGAATGTCAGTGTTGACATGAAGAGTGTATTCATAAAACCGCTCATAGCAGCCCTCATAATGGGAGCTGCAGCGATCGCTTCGTACAAGCTTCTGTTCATGGTGACATCGAGCAATCCGATTTCCACCCTTGTGTCGATAATGATCGCTGCGGCAGTCTATTTCGTGGCTGCTTTCAGGACCGGAGCGGTGACAAAAGAAGAGATAGAACTCATACCGAAAGGGGACCTTCTGTACAGACTGGCGGTTAAACTGAGAGTAGCAAAATAGCGATAGAGAACGGACGGAAATACTATAATTCCAACGCTTTTTAAGGTTGACATCTCATAGACGCATCCCTATAATACATATAGTATTTCTTACTACTTTTAAGGAGGACAGATATGAATAAAGCAGATTTAGTTGCAAAGGTTGCAGATAAGACAGGATTCAAGAAGAAAGACGCAGAACTCGCACTCGATGCAGTTCTCGAGACAATAGAAGATGCACTCGTAGCAGGTGACAGCGTTAGACTGATCGGTTTCGGAACATTCGAAACAAGAAGCAGAAAGGCCAGAACAGGCAGAAACCCTCAGAAGCCAGATACAGTTATTTCGATCCCGGCTTCCAAGGCTCCTGTATTCAAGGCAGGCAAGTCCCTCAAGGATGCTGTCAACAAGTAATTGAGAAAACGGGGAGATGCGGATAGCCCAGGCTATCCGCTCTTTTTCATTTAACGATCAAATTGGATTTTAGGCTGGCAATAAATGAGACTTGATAAATATCTTAAGAATTCACGAATCATAAAAAGGCGTACAGTAGCAAAGGAGGCCTGTGAACAGGGAAGGGTCGAGGTAAACGGAAAGGTAGCGAAGCCCGGACTTGAACTGAAGACGGGTGACGTGATCCAGGTGACATTCGGATCCAACGTTCTGAAAGTCCGCGTGCTTGCGATGCCTGAGACAGTCCGCAAGGATGACGCAGACTCGCTGTACGAAGTAATCAATTAGAAGCTAAAGAAAAAGAGGCACTTTGACGCAGCGCGCAAAATGCCTCTTTTATCATGCGATGTCCATTCATCTGAATGGCTGCTATTTGATACGTTTCAGTACTGATTTGTCGATTGCCACTATCAGGAGTGCCATGATAGGGATCGCGACAAGCTCCTTGATTGCCCTTGATGCCAGCAGCACCTTGAATCCCTTGCCTATGATGAATGTCAGCCACCAGGTGTTCAGCAGGAGATTGACTACAAGACATACCAGAGCGGATGCTATAAGTGCCCTGACGAGTGTTACTTCCTTTTTATACAGCACCCAGCCGAAGATGAGACCTGTAAGCACTGCCGAAACGGTGAATCCCGGGAAGAATGTGCCGGTAGGCAGAAGCCAGGCTCCAAGCAGGTCGGCGATTCCATAGCCTATGGCCGCTACATACGGACCGTAGAGTATAGCCAGCACGGCGACAGGAAGGAATCCGAAGCCTATCCTGAGGAACGATATATTGATCGATACAAGTTTTGAAAGCACAACGGCTAGTGCGATCATGAAGCCCGTAACAACGAGCATTTCTGTAGTGAATTTTGTTTTTTTCATAATAAAAACCTCCGGAACCCAGTAATTGCAATAGAATAACGATAACGCACAACTGCAGCAATCACGTCCCAAGAGGCTTACTCTTGCTTATTATTGATCTGCAGTAGCGGATGCAATACCAAACCGCAACTTTGAAAGTTTTCGTTCCCGGGCAACATCCCATCCCAGGACACTTAACGCTTGATATTTACTCTACGTCTCCGATTTTAGCATAGTTTACAATTTGTTTTCAATATATTATATTCTGCGTCGTTCGGCGATTTTTTGCGCGTTTTTCTTCGGAATAACGGGGGCAGCCTGTGCCATATTAATTAATACCTGATCATATCCGCGATGACCGGTAAAACACACAAGACATATACAGGAGGCAGACATGCAAAAGTACGATTATCAGAAGAAGCGGCGGACAGCTCTTCCGGAATATATCTCTGTTATCAGCGCAAACAAATGCGCGAAGATCAAAATAGATGATATTGAGGTGATCGAACAGGACGGACGAAAGGTGCACGTGATCACCGCCGCAAAGGACTATTCCTTTTACGGAAACCTTGATACAATAGCAGGCTCTCTGGCGGAAAGGGCTTTTTACAGACCGATCAAGAGGCTTATAATCAATCTTGATCATATCAGCGATCTGAGCAGTGATTCTATAAACTTCTACTCCGGCCAGACGGTCGCGCTGGGAAAGAATGCCTTGTTAAGTACTAAAAGGGCATATAAGAGATATCTGATGAGATATCCTCCATATACTATATGGGAGCCCATGGCACTTTCGGGAACCGCTGTATCTGAGCTATATAAAGAAGAAGAAAAGCTGAAAAAAGCGGATCCGGAGGACGGTAAAGATACGTATAAATTGCCCGAAAAAGGAGGTGACAATTTGTATGGAAATCAAACCAAAAAAATACAAAAATCTTGTTGACAGATTATATAGGCGTAGATATAATAATGAAGCTGTCGCTGAAAAGCACAGCGGAACCTTGAAAACTTCATAGTGCAGAACAGGTCTTGAATTAACAGGGCAAAAGCCCTGAAAATGAAAGACTTTGAAAGAAAAGACAAACAAGCAAAACTTGTTAGTCCTCGAAAATTCAAAGCACAATAATGACGCATAATG
>CACYLW010000010.1 GCA_902775345.1 uncultured Eubacteriales bacterium
GGGGCTGTCGCACAATAAAAGTGTGGCAGCCCCATTTATCCGGCGTTATCCGGCGCATTCCCGGTAGCCAGAGCGTTCTGTATTATCAGCTCCGCTGACCCTCTCTTGAGCTGGCATATCCTGTGCATATCCTGAACGTACTCTTCGCTCATGCCGCACTGCAGCCAGTCGATGATCAGCCCGAAACATGCGCACTTGTGGTACCTGATGAAGAGCTCCCTGTCGCTTTCGGATACAGGCACGTCAGGGAAGACCGTTTCCGAGTATTTTCTGATCACGTGCTCGCATATCCTCCACAGAGAAGAAATGTTGGAGTGGCTGCCCGAACTGAATATGTGCATGATGACGCGCTTGTTGGCGCGGGCGAATTCCATTGCCGCAGCAATGCACTCATCTATGGAGTTGAGCTGCGGATACTCAAGTACAAAATCATCCGCTTTATCTGACAGGATGCCCTCAAGAAGTGCGGGGATATCCTGGTAGTGGTAGTAGAAAGTGTTGCGGTTGATCCCGCATCGCTCAGTTATATCTCTTACAGTTATCTTCTCTAGAGGCTTTTCGGCAAGGATATCCAGAAAAGCCTGGTTGATCGCTTTCTTGGTAAGCTCAGAAGCGGCCATATGAGAACCCCCTTTCATTGCTTTGGCCTGAAAGTCAGGCAAAACCGGTGATTTGCCCGGTTTCTGTGCATCACCTGACAATTATCTGTGCAACATCCTTTCCCGGAGAGTTATTATGATGCCGGTAAAAGATGACCATAGGTCAGATAATGATATCAGATGGCAGTCTGAAATTAAAGATTCATGAAAGGTCGTGAAAGATATGAAGATTAGTAAAAGAGCTATAAACGTAGCGGTATTTACAGCTGTGGCTCTGATGTTCGTTATGGTTTTCGGTTACACATTCAGAATGTTCAGCGAGATCAAAGCTATGGATCTCAGCGGACTTGATTCAGATAAAATGGGCATCGCAGCGACAGATATGACAGAGGACAGCAGCAAGGCTGAGCCGGGCGAGGCTGATGCGGTCGCCAAAGTTGAGACTGTAATGCTGAACAGCGTGGATGCCAGGGACATGACAGCCAGCATCAGGGCAGACTATGACAACAACAGAATGGTCCTCCTGATCCTCTCGGACGGAACCGAGGCGGCAGCAAAAGCAGATGACCCGGCAGGGTGGAATAAGGTCATCGAACTCGGAGACACCTGCTCAGCAGAAGGTGAGCAGATCCTCAGCAGAAGCGGACTGGAAGGCTGGAGCTTCGATGTTGAGATCCTGAACGATACCTAACCCGCATAACTGAAATGGGGCTGCCACATTTTATCCAAATGCGACAGCCCCATTTATTATTGATTATGCTATTATTAGTGCAAAAGCTCGTGGTTCTGTCTTGGAAACTATTATGGTGAGCCTAACACGGGCGGGCCTTTGCCGCGGTAGTAAGACCGCCATCGTTATGCTCCAGAGAGAAATCTCCGGAGCTCTTTTTCTTTACTTTTTCATCAGTTGAATCGAAGAATATTTACTTCCAGACGTCAAATTCGCTATAATAAGTAAAGAATTGTAGAAGAGGAGTAAGCAGAGATGTTTTCATATGAAAAACTGGAAGCAGCTTTAAAAGAAAAAGGGATCAGCAAAACAATGCTATCTGAGGATCTGGGTCTTTCCTCAAGAACGGTCGCCAAGATCGCAAAGGGCGAAAAGCTTTCCAAAAGGAGCATGCAAAAGATTGCGGATTATCTTGACCTGCCGGCTGATGACTTAGTACGGGAAGTTTCTGACAACATGATCCTTCAAACACTTAGGGATGAAAAAGAAATGAAGCTGTCCGGAGGCCTTTACCATGAGCTTCAGGTCAGGATGACTTACAATTCGAATCACATAGAGGGCAGCAAGCTTTCAGAAGAACAAACACGAATGATCTTTGAGACGAATACCATCGATATAGGTGATGGTATCCCTGTAGATGATATTCTTGAAACGGTGCATCATTTCCGAGCCATTGATTATGTGATCGACAATGCTGAAGTCATGCTTTCAGAAGATGTTATCAAGCAGCTGCATTTTATCCTGAAACATGATACAAAAGACTCGACTCTTTCATGGTTTGCAGTCGGTGATTATAAAAAGCGCGCAAATGTTGTCGGCGGCAGGGAAACATCAAAGCCGTCCGAAGTGCATAAGAACATGAAAGCTTTGATAGATGAATATAACGAAAAGAAGTGTGTCACAATAGAAGATATCATCGCATTCCATGCAGAGTTCGAATATATCCATCCGTTCCAGGATGGAAACGGCAGAGTCGGACGGCTTGTGGCTCTGAAGGAATGTCTTCGCCATAATGTGATACCGTTTATTATCGAAGATTCTAAAAAAGCATATTACTACAGAGGCCTTGCCGAATGGCGTAATGAAAAGGGCTGGCTCATTGATACTTGTCTGGATGGGCAGGATACATTCGGGAGGCTGCTGGCCATGCTGGAGATCGATAATTAGAATCGACCTGGGCGGATATCGCTCAGACCTGCGGCTGAGTCCGCAAATGAGTCCGCAGGGTTTTCAGAAACGTTGAAAATCCAATACTTGGACCTGGGTTCGATTCCTGTCATCTCCACCAACTAAAATGGGTCCATATGGACCCATTTTACGTTGGTGGAATATGATCGAAGGCCGAACCCACATCCAAGACAGCCGGATATTTCCCAGAACACGCGCGGATCATAAGACTTCCGTCCTAAACACGGAAAATGAACTCCCGGGACGGAAGTCAGTATGCGGGCATGTCTCTTGCTAGGCGGAAAGGTGATTATTAAACTACAGGTTGAATAGACATCAATTGACACTTGTGATATATTCATCCTGGAAAGAGGCCGCGCGGCCGGTGATAAACCAAGTAATAGAAAGAGGAACAAGAAAACAAATGTTATATCTAATATTTGCATCGAAGAGCATGAATACAGAATCAAAACCTCAGGGTATTGACCTGATGGGGCGTTGCTTTATGTGCAAATACGAGACAAGAACGATTGGAGTGCGGCATGGCATAGGTAATTGATCATGCGCATATAAGATAGAAGTATCAGATCCGCTTGTCTCACCGGGACAGGCGGATTTTTTCATAGGAGGAAAGAAATGTTAGAGATCAAGGGCAAAGTAAATACAGCATTATGCTTTGCCAGAGTAGTAGAAGATGAGGCTATCGCTCAGATACGGAGAATGTGCGATACCGAGATGACGAGAGGCAGCCGTATCAGGATCATGCCTGACGTGCACGCCGGAAAGGGCTGCACGATTGGTACGACAATGACGATCACGGATAAGGCAGTCCCTAATGTAGTCGGCGTAGATATCGGCTGCGGCATGTACACAGTCAAGCTGGGCAAAGTAGATATCGACTTCGAGAAGGTCGATGAGGCATGCCACATGATCCCATCAGGCTTCGATACATGGGACAGGGTAATGTGGCCATTCGATCTGACAGAACTGAGATGCTACAGAGAGCTTGAAAGAGCAAAGAGACTGAGCAAGTCGCTTGGGACACTCGGAGGAGGCAATCACTTCATCGAGATCGACGCAGCGGAAGATGGTACTAAGTATCTCGTCATCCACTCAGGCTCAAGAAACCTCGGCAAGCAGGTAGCGGAATATTACCAACAGCTCGCCATCGATCTGAATCACGGCAAGGAAGAATACTTCGCTAAGCGTGATCAGATAATCGAGGAGTACAAGGCTGCAGGCAGAAAGAGAGAGATACAGGCTGCACTCAAGGCTCTCAAATGGGAGAAGAAGGATGCAGATGTACCTGATGACCTCTGCTATCTGTATGGACAATACCTGGAAGACTACCTTCATGACGTAGTCATTTGCCAGAGATTTGCAAGACTCAACCGTGAGAAGATGGCTGAAGTCATATTCGGGCACACAGGCCTTGAGGCACTGGAGGCTTTCCACACGATCCATAACTATATCGATACAGATGAGATGATCCTGAGAAAGGGAGCTATAGCAGCTCATGCAGGCGAACTGGTTCTGATCCCTGTCAACATGAGAGACGGATCAGTCCTGGCAACAGGCAAGGGCAATCCGGACTGGAACTTTTCAGCACCGCACGGTGCAGGTCGTATCATGTCGAGAACAAAAGCCAAGGACGTGATCGAGATGGAAGATTACAGGAAGGCTATGGAGGGCATCTACACCACATCGGTAAGTACAGCTACTCTGGATGAAGCTCCGATGGCTTACAAATCACTCGAAGACATCATCGATGTCATTGAAGAATCAGTAGATGTAATAGAAGTTTTAAAACCAATATTCAATTATAAGGCAGGCTAGGCCGGTACATCCTTTTCCGGTCAATGCCTGGCCGGAAAAGGAGAGAAAATGCAATGAACGTTAGAGTGGTCGGTGCAGTCACGGTACCAGTCATCGACCTTAGAGCAACAGGCCAGAACATCAAGAACCTCAGGGTTGATGCGGGCATCTCTGTAAGAGATCTCCAGAACATCCTCGGATTCACCAACCCACAGGCGATTTACAAGTGGCAGAACGGTGACAGTATTCCATCGATCGACAACCTTGTTATCCTTGCGGCCGTACTTGGAGTCACTGTCGATGAGATCCTCGTTCAGAGCTCCGTACCAAGATCCGGATTATAGAAAAAGCTAAGAGAAAGTACGCAAGATTCGGCTACAGGCTGCCTAACGTCGTGTTCCGGAATGTCCGGAGCCGTAACAGACAGCAGCCTGTAACCATGAACGAGCAGGGAGTCGCACTCGTCAGCGAATGCCTTGGAATAATACCAGGGCATTTATTATGCATTGATTATGCTATTATTAAATGAAAAGAAATAAAAAGCGCAATTTCTGAGTGCTGGATTCAAGTTTATAGGTGTAATGTATGATTTTCAGAGAGCTGAGATCAGATGAATATGACTTGCTGAAGACTTTTCTTTATGAAGCGATCTTTGTTCCGGAGGGGGAAATGCCACCGGAACGATCCATAACAGAGCTGCCGGAGCTTGCCTTGTATTACGAGGGCTTTGGGAAAGGAGAGGCTGATTACTGCTTAGTAGCTGATGATGATGGCCTTGTTGTCGGAGCGGCATGGACACGTATCATGGATGATTACGGACATATTGATGACGAAACGCCTTCACTTGCGATGTCTGTGCTGAAAGATCATCGGGGCCGGGGCATAGGTGCTCATCTCCTTCAGGAACTGATCAGTCTTTTGAATGAAAAAGGATATAAAAGGATTTCGCTGGCAGTTCAGAAAGCGAATTATGCAGTTCGCATGTATGATCGGGCCGGATTCCGGACGATTCTGGAAAACGACGATGAATACATTATGGTATGTGACTTGCTGAATGAAGCAGAAATATATAACGATGGCAAAGTATAAAGGCGGCGCTTTTGTGCATTTACTGTGATATTATGAAAAAAGAGAAACAGTCAGACCATTGAAGCTTACTGAGGAGAAGTACACGATGAAAGATCTGGATAAACATACATGTCAGATAGCGCTGGTTCAGGCTGAGCCGGTTCTGTTCAATAAACAGGAAAGCCTGAATAAGGCGCTGGCTTATATCGAAGAGGCGGCAAAAAATAAGGCAGAAATGATAGTGTTCCCTGAGCTTTTTATTCCGGGATATCCTGTCGGCATGAACTTCGGATTCAGTGTCGGCAAGAGGACGGAACCGGGCCGGGAAGACTGGAAGAGATACTATGATGCTTCTGTCGTGGCAGGCGGAAAGGAGTTTGCTGCGCTCGCTGATGCAGCGAAAAAGGCTTCTGCATATATCAGTATAGGTTTCTCTGAAAGGGATGCCGTGGGCGGTACTTTATATAACAGCAATGCAATTTTCGAACCCGACGGAACATATAAAGTGCATCGCAAACTGAAACCTACAGGGTCAGAAAGACTTGTGTGGGGAGATGCCGATAAAAACTACTTTCCGGTCACGGAAACACCATGGGGTCCTGTGGGCAGCCTCATATGCTGGGAAAGCTATATGCCGCTTGCCAGAGTAGCTTTGTATCAGAAAGGGATAACGATCTACATCTCGCCTAATACAAACGATAATCCTGAATGGCAGGCAACCATCCAGCATATAGCGATAGAAGGCAAATGCTATTTTATCAATGCCGACATGGTGATCAGAAAAGAGTCATATCCTGATGACCTGAATGCCAAAGCCGAGATAGCAGCACTGCCGGAAATGGTGTGCCGGGGGGGCAGCTGCATAATAGATCCATACGGGCACTACGTTACAGATCCTGTATGGGATGAAGAGACGATAATATATGCTGAACTGGACATGGAGCTTCCGGCTGCATGCAAAATGGAACATGATGCTGTCGGCCATTACGCAAGGCCTGATGTGTTGCAGCTGGTCGTATCGGATATTTGATTTTGATCAGGAATATGACCCGGAAAGGTGGTAAACTGTATGGGCAAATACAGAGTGCCGCTTTTTTCGTGCGGACAGACAGGAGAAAACAGTGAGACCGGAAGATATAAGAAAGATAAGAAAAAGAATAGATACTGCATTAAGTAATTTCAGAAGCATATACGGATGCTATGTGAATGCCGCCGGAGAGACCGTTACAACGATGGAGATACCGGTGCTTGACATGGAGACTGAGGAATGCGGGATGTATGCTGCGATCCTTAAAAAGGTGCTGTCGGGCAAAGCCGAAAGGAATCAGATTGCACTGGAATTCCCTTCAGACAAAGTGGGAAACAGTGATGAGCACAGGCTGCTCATGGCGCTCAAAGGCACTCAGCTCAGAGACGAAAACATGAGAGAACTGCTGTATCAGCGGATCATGGGTTCCCTTGACATGGATGGAGACAGTTACGTGATAATACTGGCTGCAGATACATATGACCTGGGGACAAAGGATGTAAAGGACGAGGAGTGGTCGGAAGAATCAAACGACCAGTTCGAATACTTCATCTGCGCCATCTGCCCTGTGAAAACATCGAAGGCTGCTCTTCAGTATTCACCGGGCCAGCAGGAATTCAGGGGCATCTCGACAGGGACGCTTCTTGCTCCGCCGGCGCTCGGCTTCGTGTTCCCGGTACTTGATGAAGGAAGCGCTGATATATATCAGGTACAGTATTATACAAAGAGTACATCCGTGAACCACGGCGAGCTGATGACGGCTCTGTTCATGATAGACGATCCGCCGATGGCCGCCGACGTACAGAAGGAAACATTCAATTTCACTCTTTCCGAAGCGCTCGGAAAGGAGTGCAGTCTGGATGTAGTGACATCTCTTCAGGCAAAGCTGTCGGCAAAAGCAGAGGCGGTCCGTGAAGAAAGTCCTTCCGAAATTGCGGAAGTATACATCGAGGACATCGAGGAGATACTTTCGGACAAGGGCATATCTGATGGAAAAATCAGGGAGTTTGGTGAGTCCGTCGGAAAACGTTTTGACGGAGCGGCATCTTTCAATATCGGGAACATCATACAGAAGCGATCTTTTGAGGTCAGGACGCCTGAAACAAGGATAATTACCGATCCTGAAACCGCGCTGAGAATAAAGACAAAAAAGATAGACGGAGTGACTTACATACTTGTGCCTGCCGGCGAGAGCGTAAGTGTAAACGGGGTGGAAATCAATTATCAGTCTGAAGAGATATGATCAAGGTAATACATCAGCATAAGCGTGGTCAGCATGCCGTATGACTGTACGCCTTCTTTCTGACCGTTCGCCTTCAGATAAGCATCGTTGACGCGGTCCTGGACTTCGGCAGCTCCGGTTTCATGGGAAGACCAGAACATGCGGTTTTCCTCTGTTTCTGAAACAGCATATGACGGGAGCTTTTTGAGGAGCTTTTCATAGCGCTCGGGGTCGATCCGTCTGAGAGTGCCGCCCGCGTATGACCACGCTATTAGCCAGCCGCTCCTGTTGAAAGAAGGATCATCCGATCCGATGCACGCAAGCCAGCCTATATAGTTAGCTTCGCCCTCGTTCATATAACCCCTGAGATGAGACAGTTCGTGGCACGCAGTGAACGGCTTTTCCATATCCGGCATTTCACCGTTTATGTTGGCTTCTACAGTGAACGGCGAATATATCCCGCTGACACCCATGGCTGAGAATGCTCCGGAGAGTATTGAAAGCTGCTTTGGAGCGGGATAGTAACCGCGGAGTGACGGATGATTCTCTGAAAGTTTTTTCATGGAAAGCCGGGCTGCATCTGCAAGTTCGGTACCCTGTGGATATTCAGGCGCTGATTCACATTCCTCTGTCCGGCCTGTGATATACTCGCAGAATTCTGCAAGCTGATCTTCCGTAAACTTTGCGCCGGAAAGAGCTTCCTGATCGACAAAGCTGATTCTGTGATAATTGACCCCGCAGTTTGCGGCGTACATAAAGAAAAGAATCGATACGATGAGAAAGATGTGCAGAAATGCTGACCGGAGCCTTTTTCGGCAGCGTATGATGTCCGCCGGAATTATAATGGGCAGGATGCAGACGGCGGCTTCGGCAACAGAAAAAGGAACAGTTCCAGTAAGACGTCCTGCAGTCGCTGTGATCAGCGAATAGATATTTACACTGTACCATTCGGCAAATCCTGTGATATTCTTTGAGGCAATCAAAAGAACCGCCGAAATACACAGCAGTATGATCGATATTATTAAATGTTTTGGTGCTTTCTTATCCGGACGATCCATGAGTCGATGATACAGCACGACGGGGACAGATACAATGTGCTCCGTGGTATTTACTCTGTGAGGTGATACAGGGATGAAGATAGGGATCATTTCAGATACCCACGGTCTGCTGAGACCCGAGGTGATCAAGTCGCTGGAAGGATGCGAAGCTATCCTTCACGGCGGAGACATAAACAGGCAGGAAATAATCGATAGACTTGAGGAGACCGCACCGGTTTATGCTGTCCGCGGCAATGCTGACAGGGAATGGGCAGAACACATTCCGAGGTCCCTTGATTTTGAACTGGAGGGACTCCGGGTTTACATGACTCACAGAAAAAAGGATCTTCCTGAAGACCTTAGTGAATACGACCTTGTTGTGTTCGGTCACTCTCATAAGTATGAGGAGAGGCGTCAGGGAAGAACGCTGTTTCTTAATCCGGGAAGCTGCGGCCCTAGACGCTTCAATCAGGCAATAACCATGGCTGTAGCTGAGACAGCTGATGGCTCCATTGAGATCACGCGCGTGGACATTCAGCAGAAGCCGGCCGGAGGTCTCTCAAAATCACGGACTGAAGACCTGAAAAAGCAGATAGGGACCGTGATAAAAGAGACTCAGAAGAACCGCAGCCCTGAGACCATAGCAAACAAATACGGATATGACAGAGCGCTGACTGAACAGATCGCCAGACTGTATCTGACGCATCCCGGCGTTACTGCAGACGGGATCATGACAAAAATGGGATATTGAAATGAGCGAAAAGAGTGAACTTCTGTATGAACTGATGCTTCGTAAAGGATATCCGGAGGCTTTTTCCCGGCTGATTTGTGCTGAGATGAACACGGACTTCACCGCAGAAAAAATGATGAGATATGTATCCGGAAGCAGGAAGCGGCTTGAGGACATTGCCGATGAGATGGTTGCGATAAAGGACTTCAGGGACCGTATGGTAAACAAACACATCTCAGAGCACGCGCAGGCCAGCATAAACGATCTTTACAGAAACATCAACGAAGACTGAAATGAATGAGGTGTGAAAATTGGAATTGCTGGATGTGGTAAACGAATCCGGTGAGCCTACCGGAGAAACAGTGGATCGTGAAACAGCTCATGCCGAGGGCATAAGACACAGGACTTCACATCTGTGGCTGCTGAGAAAGAACGAAGGAAACACGGAAATACTTCTTCAGAAGAGAGCTCAGACCAAGTCGTTCCCGGGCTGTTATGATATCTCCAGTGCCGGTCACATACCGGCCGGTGATGATTACAGAGAGTCTGCCGTGCGCGAGCTCAAAGAAGAGCTGGGAGTTACAGCCGGGCAGTCAGACCTGATTTTTTGCGGTGATAAGTACATAATCTGGGATGATGTTTTCTTTGGCAAACCATACCATGACAGGCAGTATACAAGAGTATTCATGCTATGGACGGATGCAGATGAAGACGCGTTTACGCTTCAGGAAGAAGAAGTTGACAGCATACTCTGGATGGATCTGGAGAGTTGCATAAATGGCGTAAAAGAAAACAGCTTTCCGAACTGTATAGATATAGAAGAACTGATGATGGTCCGGAGGACGGCAGCGGAGTACAGGGCGCCTTTTGTCCGCTGATGACCGGCCGGGGCGGTTTCAGAAGCACCACATCGCGTGGTGTTTTTATTTTGCCCGGAAACGCAGAACGATCGACTTCGGGCGGAAAAAAACAGGCTTTATTTGGGGACAGTAAAGTGCTATTATTGGTTAGATATTACTAACTATTGTTTTCTGATGAGGTCAATAATTCATGAAAATAGTTCAATTCAAAGATGTAACAAGGACATATGTAACAGGTGATCACACACAGGATGCTCTGGCCCATGTAGACCTGGAGATCGAAGGCGGAAAATTTGTGGTCATTCTCGGCCCGTCAGGAGCCGGCAAGAGCACCTTCCTCAATCTTCTGGGCGGCCTGGATAATCCTACAAGCGGAACGATAATCGTGGATAACACGGATATCTCCACGCTTTCAAGTGATGAGCTGGCAGATTACAGGGCGGCTAAAGTGGGATTCGTATTTCAGTCATATAATCTGATACCGACGCTTACCGTTCTGGAAAACGTAGCGCTTGTAGAAGAGATAGCGCCGGAACATATGAGCGCGGAGGAACTGCTGGCAGAGGTGGGACTGGCGGATCACGCTCATCAGTTTCCGCATGAGCTGTCCGGAGGTGAGCAGCAGAGAGTTTCCATCTGCAGGGCACTGACCAAGAATCCCAGGATACTGCTTTGCGATGAACCTACAGGAGCGCTTGACTCCGAGACGGGCGTAGTCGTACTCAAACTGCTCCTGAAGATGGCCAGAGATTACGGCAAGACGATAATCATCGTGACTCATAACCAGAATATCGCCAGGATGGCAGACGTTGTAATACAGATAAGGAGCGGCAGGCTCAAATCCGTTGAGGAGCAGCCGCATCCGTTATCAGCGGACGAGGTGGAATGGTAATGCTGAGACGTAAACTGTGGAGAACAGCAAAGGTATATAAGGTTCAGTTCATATCCATGATCCTTCTGATCGCACTTGGCATCGGGGTTTTCGTAGGCTTCAACGCCGAGTGGGTAACAATAGGCAAAGATACCGGGGCGTTTTTTAAAGACTGCGGTTTTGCCGACTACAGGATAATAGACGAAGACGGGATATCACCCGGCGATGTGGATAAGATCAGGGATATAAAAGGGGTAACAGGAGTCAGCAGATTCTTCTCTGTCAATACAGATGTAAAAGGCTCAGATGATCAGCTCGCGCTTGCGGTAACAGAGAGCGAGCATACATCCGGATTTGTCCTGACGGAAGGCGAAGAGTATGACAGATGGGATCCGGAAGGATTCTGGCTCATGGATAAGTATGCGGAGCTGAACGGGATTAAACCGGGGGACAGTCTGACAGTTACTTTCGGGGACATGGAGTTTACAGGAACTGTCAGGGGTCTGATAGAATCGGCGGAATTTCTCATCTGCGTACGCGATGAATCTCAGGTGATGCCTGATTTCAACACATACGGATATGTTTATGCTGCGCCTGCAATGCTGAGAAAGGTGATCGGGCAGCAGATAAGGAAGGAAGAACCTGACATCGATGACGATATCATGAGCGTCGCTGTCAAGGCGGCGTGCGATGAAGTCTTCTGCCAGATAAATGTCAATTCATACCTGGATAAGGAGGAGATACAGACGGCTGTAGACAAGGCGCTTGGGCGTTCCCTCATGATACTTACGAAAGATGAGAATGTATCATATTCAGAATCGAGAGGCGAGATGAACGAGGGCAAAACCATGGGAGCGGTACTTCCGGTGCTTTTCCTTGCGATAGCGATACTGACGATGATAACAACGATGAACAGGATCACTATCAGCGAGAAGACACAGATCGGTACGCTCAAGGCGCTCGGCTTCAGGGACAGAAGGATAATATGGCACTACACTTCATATGCGGTCATCATATCCCTGACCGGCTCAGTGCTCGGAATGATACTGGGTTATCTGTTATGCAGGATGGTAATGTCACAGGATGGAATGATGGGCACTTATTTTGTGATGCCTGACTGGACGATCCATCTCCCTCTGTGGATCTGGGCGATAGTCCTGCTGATAGTCCTGCTCACGATCTTCATAGGGTATCTTTCGGTCAGAGATCTGCTCCGCGGAACTGCCGCAGAGACTCTGCGCCCGTATGCTCCGAAACATATTCACAGACTGTTCCTAGAAGGGACAGCGCTCTGGCGAAGGATGCGATTCGGTACGAAGTGGAACCTAAGAGACATATTCCGCCACAAATCCCGCAGCGCGATGTCGTTTATCGGCACCTTCGGATGCATGCTGATGCTTGTTGCGTCATTCGGCATGAACCAGACGATGACAAACTTTCTTGATACCTTCTATGACGGGACGGCGGCTTATTCTGCAAAAATTTTCATGTCGCCGGATGCCGGCAATGAAGATGCGGTAAAGCTTGCCGGGGATCTCGACGGAGACTACAGCGCGTCTGTCAGCGCAAAGGTAGGAGACAAAACTGTCTCGGTCGATGTTTACAATATCACTCGCGGGATGTGCAGATTCATAGATGAAGACTCCAACATCATTTCCCTGCCTGAAGATGGAGCGCTTATCTGCAAGCGGCTCGCCAAAAAATTTGATGCCGGTCCGGGAGATACGGTGACCATAGAGCCTTATGGTACTGATGAAAGCTATGATATCCATATCAGCGGCATCAACGGATCTCTCACGGAGAGCATATCCATGACGGAGGAATATGCAAAGTCTCTGGGGCTGACTGACAGCGAAGCTTACAGGATCACCAACGTGTATACAATGACGGGCAAGGATCAGATAAGCACCGGCAGCAATATCACGAGTGTGCAGAGCAAGCAGGATATCATCGATTCGTTCGATTCGTTCATGAAAATATTCTATTTCTTCATCATCGTTCTCATAGTCGCATCAGTGCTTCTGTGCCTGATCGTACTTTACAATCTCGGGATCATGAGTTATATGGAACGCTACCGTGAGATGGCGACACTCAAGGTGCTGGGCTTCAGGAACAAAGCGATCGGCCGGCTTCTGATATCACAGAACCTGTGGATAGCTGTGGCAGGAACTCTTCTGGGCATACCGTCAGGCATCTGGGCGCTGAACTATCTGATGAACATGCTGGCGGGAAGCTATGAAATGGAGACTACGGTAGGACCTGAAAGCATACTGCCTGCTACAGCCCTGAATCTCGGGGTGGCAGTGATCGTGGGATGGATGATATCCCGAAAGAATCGCAGGATCAACATGGTAGAGGCTCTGAAGGGAACAGAATAAGGAAGAGCGCGCACTTATTATTTGTAAGAAAACCGGGTTTTTATAAGCCCGGTTTTTTTGTTTTAAAATATTTCAAAAATTTTAACTAAAAATATTGAAATAAGCATGATGGAGGACTATACTGTCTCCCTGTAATTTTAATACGGAATGAAAGGGACAGATCAATGAGTAAAAATATACAGGTAAAACAGCTGAAACCGGTTTACCCGGCGGAAGAACACGAAAACGTACGGGCTCTGCTTGACTACGCGGCAAGGACTTACGGAGATGACGCGGCATTCATACTTAAGGAAAAGCCTGCCGGCCGGAAAAGCGAGCCGGTCTACAGAAACATATCATATAAAGAACTGAGAGAAGATGTACGAAGGCTGGGAGCAGGACTTATGGCAGCAGGGATCATCAATGCCAGGATCGCCATAATAGGGGAGAACTCCTATCACTGGCAGCTTGCTTATCTGGCGGCGATGAGCGGACTTGGTATATGCGTACCGCTTGACAAAGGCCTCCCATACGCCGAACTCAAGACTTCAATACAGAAAAGCGGATGCAATGTCCTCTTCTTTGACAGAAAGCATGAGGCGCTTGCCGGCAGGCTCCGGAGCGAGGCTGCGGATCCCATGTCGGCACCAACGGCTGTCTCGGAATATATATGCATGGATGATGATAATGAAAGCTATATAAGCCTTCGTGGACTTCTTGAGAAGGGCAGAGAAGAGATCGCGTCAGGCCATACAGCGTTTGACGATCTTACTGTCAATCGCGAGGCGCTTTCCAATCTGATCTTCACCTCGGGCACCACAAGTGCTGCCAAGGCTGTCATGCTTAATCAGAGAAACATCATGTTCAATGTTTACAGCCTTAAGCAGGTAGAAGACGTAAGGCACGGAGACGTGAACATAGCTCTTCTCCCGTATCATCATACTTTCGGGGCAACAGGCCAGCTCCTCATGTATTCATGCGGTGTAACAACGGTTTTCTGTGATGGACTCAAATACCTGCAGAAGAACTTTGTGGAATATCATGTCTCGGTATTCATCGGCGTTCCGCTTCTGATGGAAGCCATGTATAAGAAAATCCTTGCCGGCATCCGGAAGCAGGGCAAGGAGAAGACTTTTGAAAGAGGCATCATGCTGTCACGCATGCTCAGAAAGGTCAGGATAGATGTCAGACGAAAACTGTTCAGGGACGTGCTGAATGAACTTGGAGGCAGTCTTCGCATGGTCGTAAGCGGTGCTGCTGCGCTCGACAGCGCTGTCATACGCGGATATGAAGACATCGGAGTAGAAGTAGTTCAGGGATACGGCATGACGGAATCCGCACCGGTCATAGCTGCGGAAAACCTGTTCAACCGTTCACCTGGCTCGATTGGACTCGGAACACCGGGCATGGAGGTGGAGATCGCCGATCCGAATGAAGAGGGTATAGGCGAGATAATCGTCAGATCTCCGAGTGTTATGATGGGATACTATCAGGATAAGACCGAAACCGATAAGGTGCTGGCAGACGGCTGGCTGCATACAGGCGATCTGGCATATCTTGATAAGCGCGGATACATACACATTACGGGAAGATCAAAAAACGTCATCGTGCTCAAGAACGGCAAGAATGTCTATCCGGAAGAAATCGAGACAATAATAGCCGAGCTCCCATACGTAAAAGAGAATATTGTATTCGGAGAAATCAGACGTGAAGGCGCTGACGACAGGGACGAGGTGCTGGTTGCAAAGATCGTTTACGATGAAGATATAATGAAAGAAAAATACGGTTCAGTTACTGAGAAACAGATTCGTGAAACAGCAGAACGGGATATTGACCGGATAAACAGTAATATGCCAAAATACAAACATGTGCACAGACTTATCCTGCAGACTGAAGAGATGGCAAAGACCACAACAGGAAAGGTCAAAAGATACGAAGAACAGGAGCGCAAATGAGAGAGCTGGAACGGCATTTCAATAACATGTATGACAAGTTCAAGCTGATGCTGTATGACCGGGCCCTGAAAGAGCGCGGAAGCAGCATGCCGGGAGACCTGAGCCTTCAGGAAGTGATATATATGGAAATCATCATTGCCCTCGGGGCTCCGACAGTAGCGGAGTTTTCAAGATACTCCAAGCTGTCTGCGCCTAATACGGCGTACCGCCTTAATAAGCTTGAGGAGAGAGGGTATATAAGGCGTACAAGAAATGACCTTGATAAGAGAGAATTCCGCATAGAGCCGACTGACCGCTACAGGGAAGAATATGGTGTTATTTTCGACTATATCCATCTTGTGTGTGACAGGATAGAGGAGCGGTTTTCACCGGATGACGTGGATAAATTCAGGGAAATGCTGGGGATCATCAGCGAGGAACTGATGCCTGAGGCAGGCAGCCAGCTCAGTGAACGCGGCGCAAAAGAATAGTAAAGAGCAATTACAGAAAAGAGACTAGGAGGAATCACATGGGAGTCAAAGTTATCAAATTCGGAGGTTCATCAGTTGCGGATGCGGACCAGCTCAGAAAAATCAAAGCGATAGTCGAGGCTGATCCCGAAAGGCATTACGTAGTCGTTTCGGCTCCGGGAAAGAGACACAAGTCTGATACCAAGGTGACGGACATGCTGATCACCCTCAGCGCACAGATAGATGGAAACATGCCTTATGATCAGCTTTTCGGAGCTGTTAAAGAGAGATATACATCGATCGCGGACGGACTTGGTTTGGATGCTGATATTGACGGATGGTTTGATGAGATCGCGGCGAATATAGAAAATGGCTGTTCAGAAGCATACATAGTCAGCCGCGGAGAATATCTTTCCGCAAGGCTTGCGGCAGAGTACCTGGGCTATGACTTCGTTGATACAAAAGATCTGGTGCTCTTCAGCTCCAAAGGCAGGCTTCTGGTGGAAGAGACCAATGAAGCTCTCAGGGCCGAGATCGACAGGCACGAACGCGCGGTATTTCCGGGTTTCTACGGCGGATACGTGGGAACTGATGAGATATGCCTGCTTTCCAGAGGCGGTTCCGATGTTACAGGATCTCTGGTAGCACGTGCGGCAGAGGCCTCGATGTATGAGAACTGGACTGACGTATCCGGCATGCTCATGGCAGACCCGAGGGTAGTCGATTCACCGCTTCCGATCAAATACATCTCATACGCAGAACTCAGGGAGCTTTCATACATGGGAGCCAGCGTGCTGCATGAGGACGCAGTGTTCCCGGCAAGGATGGCCGGCATCCCTATCAACATCAGGAACACCAATGCTCCTGATGATCCGGGCACTGTCATATCCCGCGAAGGCGGAAACAATGACGAATACATCATCAGCGGCATAGCAGGCAAGCCTGACTTCACAGTCATTTCTATCTATAAGAACATGATGAACAAGGAACTCGGTTTTGTCCGCAGGGCACTGGCGATCATCGAGGATCAGAAGATAAACTTCGACCACATCCCGACCGGCATCGACTCGCTGTCAATGGTCATCGAGAGCAAAGAGCTGGAGGACAAGCTCGACGATGTTCTTGAGGAGTTCACAAGGCGGCTCAAACCTGATGAAGTTATCGTAGAGGACAAGATCGCTCTTATAGCGGTAGTAGGACGCAGGATGCACAGATCCATAGGTGTATCAGGCAGGATCTGCACCGCGCTCGCGAACAAGGGCATCAATATCAAGATGCTCAGCCAGGGCACCAACGAGATAAATGTCATCGTCGGTGTTGAAGCCGGTGATTTTGAAGAGGCTGTCAGAGTGTTATATGCGGAGTTTGTGCGCTAAAACATTGACATCCGGGATAAATAATATTAAAATTCGACCTATCGAGATAGAGGTTGCATCCAGTCATAAGTAGCTTCTGCAGAGCTGTGCAGAGCGCAGAAAGCGAAAGGGGCGGATGCCGAAGTGAGGGAGGACTGCATATCCGACTGATCTGGGCGGGCGGAATAAGATCCGTACGACTGTCGCGAATTCGCGGAGCGCTATCCATGATGAACAATCAGAGTTTTGTTTTGATTTGTCATGAGCAGCTGATCCGTGTCAGCTGCTCATTTTTTAGATCAGGACAGTCCATGATTAATCTGACCGGTAGCCTCATCTCATTCTTGGACCATTATTCAAAATGAGGAGGTAAACAACAATGGCAAGAACAAACACTATTTTCGAAGGAGTCGCTACTGCTCTCATCACACCTATGACAGAGGACGGAGTAAATTTTGACCAGTTCGGAGCTCTGATCGACTGGCAGATCGAGTCAGGCATCGATGCTCTCGTAATAGCCGGTACAACAGGTGAAGGCTCAACTCTTACAGATGAGGAGCATAAGGCGTGCATCAGCTTTGCTGTAGAAAGAGCAGCCGGAAGAGTTCCTATCATTGCGGGAACAGGCTCAAACCATACTGAATACGGAAAGCAGCTCACCAAGTACGCCAGCGACGCAGGCGCAGATGCATGCCTGATAGTCACATCGTACTACAACAAGGCTACACAGAATGGTCTGGTAAAGCTCTTCAACGAGTATGCAAGCGTCAGTGATGTGCCTATCATCGCATACAACGTTCCTTCGAGAACAGGACTCAACATAGAGCCGTCAACATATGTCAAGCTCGCTGAGATCGACGGAGTAGCAGCGATCAAGGAAGCCAACTCCAACATCTCAAAAATCGTAGACACATTTGCACTTGCGGGAGACAAGCTCGACGTATATTCCGGCAATGACGATCAGATAGTTCCGTTCCTGTCAATGGGAGCCAAGGGAGTCATCTCGGTGCTGTCAAATGTCATTCCTGCAGAGACCAGGGAGATCTGCACGAAGTTCTGGGAAGGCGATACTGCAGGCGCAGCCGCTCTGCAGTGCAAGTACAATGAGCTGGTAAAGGCACTCTTCTGTGAAGTAAATCCTATCCCTGTAAAGGAAGCCCTTGCAATGATGGGATGGTGCGACCCTATCATCAGGTCGCCGCTGTACCGCATGGAGGAGCCAAACCTTCAGAGACTCCGCAATGCAATGGTCGATCTTGGCATCATTGAAGATTAACGGAGGACGGTCCGGTCATGAAAGTAATAATAAACGGAAGCGATGGCGCCATGGGCATGATACTCGCCCGCGTCATTGCTCAGACAGACGATATGGAAGTGATCGCCGGCGTGACTCCTACGGGAGCTGACGGCGCATATCTCACGCTGGATGCCTATCAGGGACCGGCAGACATGGTGATCGATTTTTCACACCATTCTGTGACAACTGCGCTGATGGATTATTGCGTAAGCAGAGGGCTGCCTGCTGTTGTATGTACGACAGGGCAGACCGAAGAGGAGATGGCATATATCGCTAAGGCAGCTGAAAGCATTCCTGTTTTCAAGTCGGCGAACATGTCTGTAGGCGTTGCGCTCGTCGCAAAGATCGTAAAGGAAGTGGCCGCAAAGTTCGGCGCGTGCGATATCGAAATCGTAGAGACTCACCACAACAGAAAGGTCGATGCTCCGAGCGGCACTGCCATAATGCTGGCGGATGCTGTGCGTGAGGCAAGACCTGAGCTCCACTACAATCTTGGCAGATCGGGCATGGCAAAGCGTGAACCTGATGAGATTGGCATAAGCGCTGTCAGAATGGGCAATATAGTCGGCACTCACGAGGTGATGTTCGGCACAAACACCCAGACGATAACTGTGGCGCACCAGGCGCACGACAGAGCTCTGTTCGCTGACGGAGCAGTGGCAGCGGCGAGATTCCTTGCCGGAAAGCCGGCGGGTCTGTATAACATGGATGATCTGCTTGCTGACTGAAGCAGACCGAAAGGGGACTGGAGAAAGGAAAAGGAGACGACGATGATAAGGATAGGTATCGCAGGATACGGAAATATCGGAAGAGGTGTTGAGGCGGCTGTTACTCAGGCTCAGGATATGGAGCTTGCAGCTGTATTCACAAGAAGAGACCCGTCATCGGTACAGACTGTGACGGGAGCGCCTGTGGTGGCATATGATCAGATCGACTGCATGAAAGATGATCTGGATGTTGTGATCATCTGCGGCGGCAGTGCTACTGACCTGCCATGGATGACGCCGGAGCTTGCCGCAAAGTTCAATGTGATCGACAGCTTTGACAACCACGCCAACATACCTGAGCATTTTGCGAATGTGGATGCCGCGGCATCAGCAGCAGGCACGATCGGGATCATATCATGCGGATGGGATCCGGGATACTTCTCGCTTGCAAGGATAATCGCGGATGCAGCCCTTCCTGAGGGCGACAGTTATACGTTCTGGGGCCGCGGGGTCAGCCAGGGACACTCTGACGCGATAAGAAGGATCGAAGGTGTCAAAGACGCCAGACAGTATACAGTGCCTGTAGAGGCGGCTGTAGAGAGCGTCAGGAACAACGAGCATCCTGAGTTCACTGCGCGTCAGATGCATCTCAGGGAATGCTGGGTCGTGGCAGAGGAAGGCGCAGACAAGGCTGCGATCGAAGAGGCGATAAAGACTATGCCTAACTACTTCGAGCCTTATGATACAACTGTTACGTTCATCACTCAGGAAGAGCTCAACAGAGACCACAGCGGTCTGCCGCATGGCGGAAGCGTTATAAGAAGCGGACGTACGGGTCTTGACAGGGAATTCGACAACACGGTCGAGTTCTCACTGAATCTTGATTCGAACCCGTTCTTCACAGGAAGCATCCTGGCAGCTGCGGCACGCGCGGCATACAGGATGAACAGTGAAGGTCAAAGCGGTGCCCGTACACTCTTCGATGTGCCTCCGGCATATCTCTCGCATCATACAAGGGAAGAGCTCCTTGCTCACATGCTCTGATCTCCGTTCACCGGTAACAGAGACGGAAAGGCAGAACCTATGCTATATGAAAATCTGACTATCAATGAAAAAGGTCATCTGGCAGTCGGCGGACTTGATACAACTGAACTTGCCGCGGAATTCGGCACGCCGCTTTATGTGCTTGACGAGAGCGTGATCCGTAAAAACTGCAGGACATACGTCGACGCAATGCACGAATGCTTCGGACCGGAGTCTGCTCCGCTCTACGCGAGCAAGGCGCTGTGCTTCAGGGGCATTTATCCTGTGGTACAGTCCGAGGGGCTTTGCGTGGATGTCGTGTCGCCGGGCGAGATATACACTGCTCTTGCCGCGGGATTCCCTGCGTCAAAGATGTTCTTCCACGGCACCAATAAGACTGACGCGGATATCGAATACGGCGTAAAAAGCGGTATAGGCTACTTTGTAGTAGACAACCTCAACGAGCTTGAGGTTCTTAACAGGACTGCGGCAGAAGCCGGTGTCACTCAGAAGGTACTTCTCAGACTTACCTGCGGACTCGACCCGCATACTCTCGAAGCCATCAACACAGGCAAGGTGGATTCGCAGTTCGGCGTTCCTATCGACACGGGCCAGGCCTACGGATTCGTTAAAGCAGCGCTGGAGTGCGGCAATATAGAGGTTGCAGGATTCCACAGCCATGTGGGCTCACAGATATTCGAGAGCGATTCATTCAACAGACAGGTGGAGATCCTGATAGGCTTTGCAGCGAAGGTAAGGGATGAGCTTGGATATACCATAAAAGTTCTGAACATCGGCGGAGGGTTCGGAGTGAGGTATACGGAGAATGATCCGGTATCCGATATCCCGGCCAGGATCAGGGAAGTTGCCGATCACCTGAACGCTGCTCTTGAAGCAAATAACTTTGCGCTTGATGCTGTCTTTATGGAGCCGGGCCGCAGCATAGTCGCTGACGCTGGTGTGACTCTATATCAGACGGGCGGTGTCAAGGAGGTAAAAGGGTACCGCAATTATGTAACAGTCGATGGCGGCATGACAGATAATCCGAGATATGCTCTGTACAAGTCAGAGTATACTGTGCTCAACGCGAGCAGGGCAGGTGAAAAGGCAGATTACGAATGCACGGTCGCCGGCAGGTGCTGCGAAAGCGGTGACCGGATCGCTGAAAACATCTTCATGGCCAGACCTGAAAGAGGAGATATCATAGCAGTGCTCACAACAGGAGCGTATAACTATGCGATGGCGTCCAACTACAACAGGGTACCGAGACCTGCCATGGTGATGATAGCAGACGGCAAAGCGCGTCTGGTCGTAAAACGCGAAAGTTTTGAAGACATGATGCGCAATGAACTGTAACAAAAGCAAAAGGCTGACACGTTCAGATGTGTCAGCCTGTTTTTTATTGGTTTTCAGGACCTGCTTTCAGGGTTTATGTGATTTACATCAATACTCGTAGAATCCTTTTCCGAAGTTAACGCCCTTTTCACCGCGGTCGATCTTCTCCTTGAGGAGCTGGCCGATCTTGTACTCAGTAGTTCCTTCCTGCTGTGCGGCCGGCTTCATCTGGTTGATGTTGTAGGCTGTCTCAAGGCCGACTATATCGAGGATCTGGAACGGACCTGCAGGTGCTCCCGTTGCAAGCCTCCATGTAAGGTCTATGGTCTCAGGGTCTGAAACACCATTTGCCCAGAGTCCCTGAGCTGCGCTGAGGAAAGGAACGAGCATGGAGTTGAGGATATATCCCGGCTGTTCCTTATGGAGCTGAAGAGGAACCATTCCTATGTCGGCAGCAAAAGCAACTACCTTCTGGAATACTTCAGGATCTGTCCCGGCATGTCCCATGATCTCTGCGGTATTGTTCTTCCAGATCGTGTTCGCAAAGTGGAGTGAACAGTACTTTTCCGGGCGTCCGGTATATTCCGCGAACATGCTCGGAAGAAGTGTAGAAGAATTCGTGCAGAGGATCGTATCCTCATCGAGAAGGTCTTTCATTGCGGTGTAAACACCGATCTTTGCCTCAGGATCCTCAGACATTGACTCTATAACTATATAGGCGTCTTTGACAGCTGCTGCCATATCGAGCTCGATATGTATGTTCTCGGCAAATCTCTTCTTTGCCTCAGCGACCATTTCGTCGATCTTTTCAGCTGTGATACCGTTCCAGTCACGGATCATCCCTTTCGGATACATGAATGCGCCCATAGGGTTGCCGATCAGAGCCTTGGCCTGCATAAGGTCCTCCAGCATGAGAGCTGAATATCTTTCGATCTTCGGCTGTGTTCTTCCGATGGAGCTCTCGGATCTGAGCCAGAATGTCGTATCGAAGCCCTGATACGCACACATGAGACCGATCTGCGTTCCCAGTACACCGCCACCTGCAACTACAACTTTTTTAAAATCCATCCCAATACCTCCTTTTCGGTTTTTTTATCCTAAAGAATCCGGTTTATTCAATGCCCAGCTCTTCCCTGATCGGCTTCCACCAGAGAAAGCCTTTCAGCAGGCACTGAGGAAGCGCTTCTTTGACAGGAATATCAGCAGCGGCTGCCACCTTGCGTCCTACAAGAAACCATTCTGCTGTATGCATTGCACACAGTACAGCTGCGCATCCTCCGATGCATTTTGCGATTGTTTTCATACGTCACCTCATTTGCTTCAGAAAACAACTATTAATTATCTAGATTATGGCCTATACGGACATACTGTACAATATCCATTTCAATAAAAAAGGGGAATAATTGTTATATCTGCAAAAAGGCAGAGCGGCTGTATCTGAAAGGCCAATGCCGCATTCACACGGCGTTGACAAGAGTTCTCTACTGAGAATAGTATTAGGTCAGTAAAACGATGATCACAGATCGCTATTTGAAATAACAGGTAATTGAACATGGAGACAAAATACTATATCGTCATGCGCATTGACGGTGACTATGCGTGGCTGAAGAGAACTGATACGGACAAAGACGAAGAGCCTGTTTTCATAGCACGGGCGCTTCTGCCTGACGGGATCAATGAAGGAACAAAACTCAAAAGCGAGTTTCTTCAGTACGAATTGGTTTAAAATCAGGATTGGGGATCATGGACATGGATTCGATACAGGAAAAACGTCTGGACTATCTGGTGGAGAGCTTCAAGTCAGAAGTTCCTGAATACAGGCGTGTAAAAATACCGGAAGATACAGAAGGGAAAAGATTTCTGCTGCGCTCGCTCATGAATGTCAGGGACCCTAAACCTGCTGCGGCTGCCGTACTTGATGCGCAGGATTCCTACCTGAAAGCACGCGCGCTTGAAAAAGGCATAGTAAATGTGAGGGATATACCGACGGTCCGTGAAAGCCGCGGAAGCAGTCATCCGTTCGCTGACATGATCTCGATATGGCAGGGCGATATAACAAGGATCGCATCGGACGCTATCGTCAATGCGGCAAATTCACAGATGCTGGGCTGCTATATCCCGATGCATAACTGCATAGATAACTGCATACATACCTATGCGGGAGTTCAGCTGCGCGCTGAGTGCAGCAGAAAGATGAACTCTCTCAGACTCAGATTCGGAGATTATTATGAGCAGCCGACGGCGGTACCAATGCTGACAGACGCTTACAATCTTCCTGCAAGGAAGATCATCCATATCGTCGGACCTATAGTAGATCATGCTCTGACGGCTGATCACGAGGAAAAACTGTCTGAATGCTATAGGAGCACACTCGATATGTGCAGGGAAAACGGTCTGAAGAGCGTGGCTTTCTGCTGCATATCTACGGGCGTGTTCCACTTTCCGAATAAGCGGGCAGCTGAGATAGCCGTGAATACGGTCACGGACTGGCTTACGGAGCACAGCGGCGTCATGGAAAGAGTCATCTTCAATGTTTTCAAGGATGAAGACAGGGAATATTACGAGGAGCTGCTCTGACGATCATACGTAAAGCAATAAAACATGGATATTCATTTTGACCTGAATGAGACACAATCGAATATTCTGGAGAAATGCCCCGAGTGGCATGACCTCATGAACGTCATCGAGTTCAAAAACAGTCCCGCGGCAGATCCTGTCGGATACAGCGACAAGACCGTGTATTACAACAGCCGGAAGATGAGACAGTTCCCGCAGGACGCGCAGGCCTTTCTGATCGCAGGGCAGCTGATGCATATTCAGCTTGCACACGGACGGAGAGGCAGGGGGCTTGACCGGAGAGTCTGGGATGACGCGTGTACTGCCGTCGTGAACGAACTCCTGATAGCTGACGGATTTGAACCTCCTGCCAGCCTGAAGCGGCACAAGGACGCCTGGCGCCTGAGCGCGGAGGAGATGTATAAGATCCTCTACGAAGAGGCGGAAGAAGAAGAGCAGGAGTTTGCGGAGGAGGAGCAGTCCGATAATGAGACCGATAAGACGGATCTCGTTGTGCAGCGGAGGAACGACAAGACAAAACAGGCCGGAGACCTGCAGGGCGCGCAGGTGCGTGACATAGAGGACCCGGGCCTGGCAAGGGCGGTGGCCGGTCTGGCAGACCTTCTGGAACCGAGCCTGCAGCTCGACTATGACTGGTTCCCTGCGGACAGGATAAGAGACGGCATACTGATAGAGCAGTTCAAACCTTACCCGGTACCGCACGCCGAGATCCTGCTGGATACCAGTGCATCGATAGATGAAGACCTTCTGCGTGCTTTTGTCAGGGGCGTTAAGGAGATACTCCGGGAGGATGCTGTCGTCAGAGTAGGCTGTTTTGACACCGAATTTTACGGCTTCCAGGAGATCCATTCAGAAAAAGACATTTCGACACTGGAGATAAAAGGGGCCGGCGGAACTAATTTTGAAACTGCCGTAAAGGCTTTCACCGGAGACGCAGAGACAAAGATCGTTTTCACGGACGGATATGCGGACATGCCGAATACGAGGTGCGACGCCATCTGGCTCGTGTACAGCGACATGCCGGTGGACCCGCCCGGCGGAAGAGTTATATATGTTAAAAAACCTGAGGAGATGAATAAATATGAAGTCGACTTTCTTATCACATAAGCAGCTGTTCGAAAACCCGCTCCCGCTTTTCCGGGTGATAGGAAGGGAAGCGCAGGTCAGCGATCTGGCACTGATAACCATAGCTGATGACGGATTCACGCTCAGCGGCAAGAGCGTCAATTATTATCTCTCCGGGGATGACTGCGCCGACAGATTCGGACGCGACGGGGAATGCTTCAACTGCGCGGTAAGGCCGGCGCTTCTGCTGGAACCCGGCGATGAGAAACTGCTCAGCCAGATCCGCGAGGTGGGAGACGTCGTTACTGCGGAGCTCGGTACGTTCCCTTACGTCATCCTTGATACGTCGCTGCGTGAAATGGCAGAAAAGCAGTATCAGGAGGGCACCCTGAGAAAGACGGGAACGAGCTATACTATCGCCGGAGAAAAAAGAGACGTATACAGGCTTGGCGCAAAACAGATCGTCAGGGTCCCTGTAACAGAGGAGAACGTCAGCGGTTATGTGCAGCTGTCCGACGGCAGCGTTGCCAATTCAGCCGAAGAGATATTCCTCGAAGTGAGGCCTATAAGGTGGTATTACGACGAGGTCAACAAACTTCTGATCAGTGGCAGGGCGCTGTTTTCAGGCCTTGACCGTGAGGCTGCAGCCGCTTATCTCAGTGAGGGGTTCATCGAGGAACTTCTTGCTGAAGACGATAAGGAGATCGCTTCTGCTGATTCCGGCGCGTCATATCACATCGAAGAGCATGATGAGCTTGACATGATAAGGGCATTCGTCAAGGCGGATATCCCGGTGTTCATACACGGACTGACCGGTGACGGAAAGAGTGACCGTGTAAAGGAGATCGACCCTGACGTGCTCGATATAGAACTGGTCAATGAGACTCCCGAAACGATAAACGGCCGCGCTGTCTACAACGAGACGACTGATGAGATCATTGACATCAAACCGGTCTGGCTGGTCAAGCTGGAGCGGCTTTGTGAGGACGGAGATCTGCACATACTGTTCTTTGACGAGCTGACGAATGCTACGAAGCAGACTCAGGCGGTCATATTCAAGATCGTGCTTGAGCGTTTCGTAAACAACCGCTGGCCGCTTCCTGAGAACGCGCGCATAGTCGCCGCCGGAAACGACCGCGCCGAATCAAGCGTTGCTCACGATCTCGCCGAGCCGCTGTTCGGAAGGTTTGCCCATATATATATCAGAACTACTGTTGAAAACTGGATGCCGTGGGCGGTCAGAAAGAGGATAAATCCATATGTCATGGAATTCCTTGCGAACAACGATCTCTATCTCAGGACGGCTTTCACGGGAACGGAGGGCTATGCCGACCCGCGGCGCTGGGAGATGGTATCGCGCGTGCTCGACAGTTCGGACAATGACTTTTCTCTGATCGAGCCGATCGTCGGACGTGATGCCGCTGAGGCGTTCATAAGATTCTTCCGCGCTCAGGAAGAAATGGCCGATCTCGTTAAGTACACGGATGAAGAGATCGCACGTCTGACTGTTGCCAGAAAGTATCAGATAGCCCAGCAGTGCCTGTATGCGGCATCCGCAAAGCCTAAGGAAGCCGAAGAACTCGTTGAGAGGCTCGGAGCCGAGTTCGCCGCATGGTTCAGGTATGTTCTTGAGAGAAAGAATGAAAGCAAATGGGTAAAGTAAGGATATACGGTACGATCGGTCCCGCGTGCAGGGATACGGAAATACTTAAGCAGATGTTCCGGGAGGGGATGGACGGGATACGTTTGAATCTTTCCCATACTTCGCTTGAGGAAGCTTCGGACCTGATCGACAGCTGCCACAGAGCGGCCCGTGAATGCGGAGTCAGGCCCGAACTGCTGATAGACATGCAGGGCCCTGAGCTGCGGGTGGGAAGAATGGAAGCCCCTCTCAGTCTGGATGACGGGGATCTGATCAGCACAGGGGATATACCGTTCCCGGAGTCTGCAGAAAAAGCAATTGAAGAAAAAGGTCCCGGACAGGATATCCTGCTTGATGACGGAAAGATCCTTCTCAGGACCGGATGCTCCGGAGAAAACGGAATATATCTGCGCGTCATACGCGGAGGGATGCTGGAAAGCAGAAAAAGCGTTGCGCTCCCGGGAATCGCCATCCATGCTCCGGCAATGACCGAAAACGACCGTGAGCAGATAAGAAGAGCCGGGAGATTCGGTGTAACTGCCGTCATGCAGCCTTTCGTCCGGAGCAGGGAAGACCTCATGGAGGTGCGAAGCGCGCTGGATGAGGCGGGCTGCAGCAGTATCCGGCTTCTGGCCAAGATCGAGAACAGGGACGGGATCAACAGGCTGGATGAACTCATACCTCATTGTGATGAGATCGTAATAGCGCGCGGAGATCTGGGGAATGCCATGGACCTGTGGGAACTGCCTGCAGCCCAGAAGCACATCTCGGAAGTCTGCCGCAAAGAAGGCAGGGACTTCATGGTCGTGACCCAGATGCTCGATTCCATGACGCACAGGCAGGTCCCGACCAGGGCCGAAGTCAGCGATATATTCAATGCCGTTGCCGACGGTGCTTCATCGGTAATGGTCACAGGAGAGACCGCTGCGGGAGAGTATCCTGCGCTGGTCATACGCTATCTTTACAAAACGGTATGCGAGGCGGAAAGGTTCCGCGACAGATAAGGACATGGGTACATATAAAAAGGGACTTATACTTGAAGGCGGTGCGATGCGGGGCATGTTCACATGCGGTGTGATCGATGTCTTCATGGAAAACGGGATAATCTTTGACGGGGCGGCCGGCATCTCTGCCGGTGCGACCTTTGGGTGCAACTACAAATCCCATCAGATCGGAAGAGCCATCAGATACAACAAAAGGTACAGCAGGGACTGGCGCTACTGCAGTCTCAAGTCGCTTATAAAGACCGGCGATCTGTATGGCGCTGAATTCTGTTACCATACGATGCCTGAGATACTCGACCCTTTCGATACGGAAACTTTCGAAAAGGATCCTATGGAATTTTACATAGGGGCCACCGATGTGGTGACCGGAGAAGCCAGATTCCACAAATGCACTGACGGAGGGGCAGCAGACATAGAGTGGATGCGCGCATCCGCATCGATGCCTGTCGTATCAAACATAGTATCGGTCGATGGGTATAAAATGCTTGACGGTGGCATAGTTTGTTCCGTACCCTACGAGTACATGGAGCAGCAGGGTTATAACAGGAACGTAATAGTACTTACCAGGCCGAAGGGATACAGAAAAAAGAAGAGTCCGGTCGTGCCTCTGGTGAAGCTCGTGCTGAGAAAGTACCCGGCAGTAGGGAAGGCGATGGCAGTCAGACACATCGTTTACAACGCGCAGATGGATGACATCGAACGAAGAGAATCTCTTGGAGCGGTATTGGTAATAAGACCACCGGAAGACCCGGGGATCGGACGTACAGAGAAAGATCCTGATGAGCTCGAGAGGGTCTATCAGATGGGGCGCAGCGAAGCAGAACGCAGGATCGCTGAAGTAAGGACATGGACAGCAGGGTAAAGATAAAAGAAAAACTCAGACCGTTTACACAGGCGCTGCCTGACATACTGAATTATCAGATAGTCACGAAAGCGCTCATATGTATCTGGCTGTATCTGTTCAGCAGGTTTTTCAATGCCCTCCTCAGAAGCAGCGGAAGAGTGGCTGTCACTTCAGGTGACTGGAAATTCCTTTTTACGACATGGCAGGGGATACTTATACTGCTGCTTGGAATAGCATCACTTTTTGTTTATGTGGCATTTGACCTCAACTCCAAGATAGTTCTGAGCAGAAACCTGGTCACAGGGCAAATGGTATCCCTTGAAGAAAGCATCAAAGAGGGATTCTTTTCGATCGGAAAGCTGATCAATCTGAGAGGTCTGCTGGTAGTACTGTACATAGCTCTTATCGCTCCTATCCTCGGAATAGGGATATCCATATCCGCGACAGAGAAACTGTATATCCCGACGTTCATCTCGTCGGTCATTGAAAGTTCGGTGCTCTACTCGGCGCTGGCCGGAATTGCGGTGCTGATATTCCTGGCGCTTGGGGTCGCAAATCTGTTCATACTGCACGGCACGGTCATAGATGATCTTTCCGTCAGTGAGGCAGGCAGACAGTCGAGGAGATTTATCAGAGCTAACTGGAAGGATTACGTGAAACAGAACGTGATCTTCATTCTCCTTATATCGGGATCGCTCGCCGGCATAGCCATTATATGCCTGTTCATTCCGCTTAAGCTGATAACTCTGCTGCCGGCCGGTCCGCTGAGCCGTCTGCTGACTATATTCTTTGTTTCAGCCGGGACCGTGGTCTCAGTGCTTGCGGATCTTTTCGGCATACCTCTTTATCTGATGAAGATGACCCAGCTGTATTATTCATATAAGCAGGGAAGCGAATATGCCTTCAGGGAGATAAAGAGGGAGAAACCGTTTAGGTATAAGCAGGTGGGCATCGCGTTGCTGATCGTTATAGCGACAGCGGTCATGGTGATGTATATCAGATTTGATCACTTCTTCCCGCCTGATACCGATGTCAAGGTGATAGCTCACCGTGCCGGAGGCAACGAGGGCGGTGAAAATACCCTGTCCGGGCTGGATGCTGCATGGGCAGCCGGCGCATATGGAAGCGAGATAGATATCCAGAGAACAAAAGACGGCTATTATGTACTGAATCATGACAGTACATTCAGGCGGGTAGCCGGTGACAGCAGAAAACCTGAAGAGATGACTCTCCGGGAGGTAAAAAAGCTGTCCGTAGACGGTGAGCCGGTACCGACGTTTGAGGAGATGCTGATCTCAAGCAAGGGCAGAATGGTGCTTTTCACTGAGCTTAAAGGACACACGGCTGACAGAAAGATGGCTGATGACGCAGTAGAGCTTATCAGGCAATACCGGATGGAAGAAGAGACAGTACTGATCTCGCTGAAATACGACCTGATCGACTACATCGAGACGAATTATCCTGAGATGCAGACCGGTTTTCTGACATTTGCGTCGTTTGGCAAAACTGCCGCATTAAACTGCGATTATTTAGGTCTTGAGGAAGAGTCTGCGACGACGGACGCGATAGATGCGATCCATAAAGAGGGGAAAAAAGCGCTGGTATGGACAGCAAATGAGAAAGGCTCGCAGAAGCATTTTCTCTGTACGGACGTTGACGGGCTCATTACAGATGAAGTGAGCCAGGCTGTCGGATTGGTCAGGGAACTTGAGCAAAGGTCAGACCTTGACAGGATGATCGACAGGATAAAAACCATGTTTTGATTTCGTGGAACCGTAATGTGAGGGACAACACAATGGATAATGAAGAAAGAACCGTCAGATTGGCAAAGCCGGTAAAGAAGGGGCTGCTGCGTCTTCTGTTCAGCAGATTCCTTGTGATCGGGATACTGCTCGTGCTTCAGGTCGCGCTGCTGGTAATGGTGTACCTTCAGTTCAGGGAAAAACTGCCTGAGCTCCTGTATATTCAGATAATTTTCTCTTTCGGAATGATAGTCTTTCTGTTCAACAGCGGCATGGATTCATCCGCCAAACTGACATGGATGCTCATCATTTCAATAGTCCCGTTTGCGGGAGCTGCGATGCTGCTGTGGACTCAATCGAATATAGGACACCGCATGGAGTCAGATGCTTTCAGAAAGCAGATCGAAAACACCCGCACCATGCTCAGCCAGCCTGAGAACGTTGTCAAAGAGATCGAGCATGATGGTTCGGGAACAGACGACCTAAGCAGATACCTGAACCACACGGGATGCTTCCCTGTGTATGACAAGACGCAGGTGACGTATTTTCCGCTGGGTGAAAAGAAGTTTGAGGCCATGTTGCGTGAGCTTGAAAAAGCTGAAAAATACATCTTCATGGAGTATTTCATTGTTGAAGAGGGGTATATGTGGGGCCGCATACTTGACGTGCTTACCCGCAAGGTAAAAGAGGGCGTTGAAGTCCGCGTGATGTATGACGGCATGTGCGAGATGTCGACACTCCCGGCCAGCTACTTTAAACTGCTTGAGGCGCAGGGCATACACGCAAAGGCATTCTCTCCTATCGTGCCTGTAGTGTCTTCGCACTATAATTACCGGGACCACCGGAAGATACTTGTGATAGACGGAAAGGTCGCGTTCAACGGAGGAGTCAATCTCGCTGATGAATATATCAACCGTACCGTAAGATTCGGACACTGGAAAGATACTGCTGTAATGCTCAAGGGTCCGGCCGTCAGGAGTTTTACCCTGATGTTTCTGCAGATGTGGAATCTGAAGCCGGACACAGCAGATTATGATGTATGGCTGTCACTGCCTTCCGTTGAGATGGAAGATGCAAAGGGATATGTGATGCCGTACAGCGACAGCCCGCTTGATGAGTATAAGGCGGGCGAGTCGGTATACATGGATATGCTGAACCGCGCTACTGATTATGTACACATTATGTCGCCTTATCTGATACTTGACGGTGAGCTTGAGACGGCACTCTGCTTTGCAGCACAGCGAGGCATCGATGTAAAACTGATACTGCCGGGCATCCCGGATAAAAAGGTGGCATATTCCCTTGCCAAGACTCACTACAAGACGCTCCATAAGGCCGGCGTGAAGATATATGAGTATACACCGGGCTTCGTGCACGCCAAGGTGTTTGTAAGTGACGACATGAAAGCCGTAGTCGGCACCATCAATCTCGACTACAGGAGCCTTTATCATCACTTTGAGTGTGCTACATATATGTACAGGACAGACTGCATACCGGAAATCGAGAAGGACTTTCAGGAAACTCTGGCGAAATGCAGACGGGTAACTACAGAAAGCATAAAGAAAGAGAAGTTATCATATAAGCTGATTGGCGGACTTGCAAAAATGATCTCACCGCTGATGTAGAGAAGAAAGATTGTTGATATGAGAACACCTTATTACGAAAGCACCATACACAGACAAATAAGGGAAAAGCGCGAGAACCGCAAGGACCGCATCAAGGATGACCTGATGCATTACGGCAATGATGTTCTGCAGTCAGAAGAGATGAAGAAGGCTTTTGAGCAGACTCACCACCAGTGGTCAACGGTCGGAGAGCATACATTCAGAGTCGCATTTTCAAGCGTCATGATCTGCTATGCGCTGAGAAAGCTTAATATAAAGGTCAGCATACCTGCGGTGGTCATCGGAGCGCTCTGCCATGATCTGGGGATCCTGGGAAGAAACGAAAAATTTTCTTCCGCAAGGGAATGCAGCATAGAGCATCCGAAGGAATCGGTGGAAGTCGCAAGAGGACTTGTGAGTGATATGCCTGATAAGACTGAAGATATTATAGAGAGGCACATGTGGCCGATCGGAGAGAGTGAAGCTCCGAATTCGATAGAGGGCGTTGTCGTTTCGGTCGCAGACAAGTACAGCGCGGTCAAAGACCTTGTAAAAGGCAGCGAAGTGAAGAATACAGGCGTAAAGAACTATTTCAACACTGAAAAACAGAAAATAGTAGAAAAGATCAAGCAAAAAACCAGCGAGGAGGATTCATAGCATGCTGTTCACATATCTGTTCAGAGATCCCGTGGTCTGGACCATACCTCTGCTAATCCAGATCGTGTGTTATTACAGGATACTCGGAAAGATGGGAAAGAGAAAGATCTTCGCCATTATCCCGATCTTGGGTGACATGGAGATGTCTACCGATCTGTTCCGCCGCATTAGGACTTTCTGGAAACCGGCAGCTATAACCATTGCCATGTTCCTGACCTCCAGATACCTGGGGATGAACAACGAGTATTCCTTAATAATGGCGCTTGTTGCGCTGATCGTATACGGGATATTCCTTATGCGCCTGTACTGGAGACTCGCTAAGCAGTTCGGCAGGGGAAAACTGTTTGCGCTCGGACTCATTATGATGCCGGTGATCTTTCTGATCATGCTGGCGTTCGGTAAGAAGAACGTCTACCTCGGCAAACCGGAGTTCAGGCCTGAAAGAGAACTCAGTCCTGCTGCAAGAAGGATCAGAACGACCGCATTTACCTTGCTGTCCGTTGCTGAGCTTGCCGTGCTCATAATAGGATGCTTCTTTGTAACGATAATTGTTCACCCGTTCAGACCTGTAGCAGAGTACATGGTCAAGGATTTTACCAAACAGCTGGCATCGGTTACGGACAGCGATGAGATAATCGGGCGTGACGTTACGCTTGGAGCCGATTACAAAGCGGCCGTTGAAAAGCAGCGCACAAGAGATTACTTTTTCCCTGATCATTCAGGTGCCAAAAAAGTCGTCGTGATGGAATATATCATCGGATCCGATCTCGAGGATAACAGGGGAATGGCTTCGGTAAATATAGCGCAGATGAAGGACGCTACGGCAAAGGGCGACGGCGTCGACTTTGTGGTGCAGGCCGGCGGCTCGGACAGGTGGTTCACGGCGGGCATAGAGGACTCTACTGTCGGTAGATATCTGATCAGCGGAGGAGATATTGAGACGGTCGAAATGCTTGACGATCTGACCTGCATGTCAGAACCGGAGAGCCTTACGGATTTTATAGTCTGGACGAAGAAAAACTTTCCTGCTGACAGGTACATGCTGGTGCTGTGGGATCACGGCGGCGGCTTTTCCAGCGGATACGGCGTAGATCGACTTAACGACCGTGACAACGATGAAATGACAATGCTGGCGTCAGAGATAATAAACGCAATAAAAGCCGCTGACATGAAATTCGACCTGATAGGATTTGATGCCTGCCTGATGCAGAACGTCGAGTATGCGAATGCGTTCGAGCCTTTCGCGGACTACTATCTTGCATCTGAGGAGACTGAACCGGGCACAGGATGGTTCTATACCGCGGGATTCGGAAAGCTGGCAGAGGACCCTGCTCTCAGCACCGAGGAATTCGGAAAGTCTGTAATAAGTTCATACGATCAGTGTCAGCGCGTGATCGGCGACGGCAAACCGGATTCTAAATGCACTCTCTCGCTTGTAGACCTTACACTGGTGAAACCTGTATATAAAGAACTGAAAGGTCTTTACAAAAAGGCAACTGAGGAAATGCCGGATAATCATGCTGTGTATGCCAACATGTCAGCTGCCCGCTCGGGATCGTATGAGTTCGCGGACGAGGAGCAGGTAGACATGGTCAGCTACATCACTAACCTCAAAAAAGCAGACTATAAGCAGCAGGTGATGACTGACGGGGAGCTTGACAGGATCGCCGATACAGCTAAAGCCTGTGTCGTATACCGCAACAGCGACTCCGCTGAAGGCATCAACGGTCTGGCCATAGACTTCCCGTATAAAGATCTGTCCATGTACCAGTATGAATATGAAGAACTTAAGGCGGTCAATTACAAGACCGAACGCAACTTCTTCGACAGATTCTGCAGCATCATGGCAGCGCAGCGCATGAAAGCCAATGATGATGACGACAGTTTCTTCGGTATACTGTTCAAAGAGGATTATACCGGCGAAAAGTGGTACATCGAAGGCTTTGAGGATTACGATACGGCTGACGCGTTCGTCGATATCCCGGTCAGGGAGACTGAAGACGGCTATCTGCCTCAGCTTCCGGAAAAGACATGGGATACCATTCTCGACTGCAAGATCGCCGCATACCTCGAAACTGAAGACGGTCTTATGTATATAGGGCAGGAGCATTTTACTGATGGAGACGGAGAAGGCCACCCGCTTGTCAGCATGGACGGCATATGGGTCCGCATCAACGGGCACACTGTCTGCTACGAGGCCGAAGAACCGCTGCTGACTGATGACGGAGTGAGCTACCGCGGAACTGTCAAGGCAATACTGAACGGATCTGATGACATCACCCTGCACGTAGAGTGGGATCCAATCAGCGAAGACACGGAAGGTGAAACCACAGGCCGTGTAATAGGATACAGTCTGGATGATGAGAAGACGTCGTTCTTCATGAAGAAGGGTCTTGAGCAGTTCGAGACGGGCGATACCATCGAATTTGTTTTCGATTTCTACGATGAAGAGGGAAATCTCATCAAAACTGATACATACGGAAACAAGCTTCATGTCATAACTGACGAAGGCCTTACCGCCAGGGATGAGATGTTTGAATCGGGCACGGTAGTTTCATACTTCGGTATTCTCACTGATGTGTATCAGAGAGAACTCATGACTGAAGAAATAAGGGAGCAGGTGCAGTAAAACTGTGCGGATGATTGTGATATTATATAGATAATGGTTAACATTTCCCGGAAGGGCAGACCCGGAAAGCGAGGATGATCACTATGCTTCACGAAATTAGTTTTGATTCGTATAACAAAAGAGACAAGGTGTATGGATGGGTGTATGTACCTGCCGCACCTCCTGTGGGAGTCATCCAGCTGGTGCATGGATTCGGCGAACATTCCCGCAGATATCTGCACATGATAGTCGCGTTCATGGATGCCGGATTCATCGTAGCCGCGGATGATCATGTCGGACACGGAAAGACTGCGATGGAGAATGACTGCTGGGGAGACTGGGGTGACCAGGGTCCTCACACCATGATGGAAGACGAACATACGCTTACCGGACTGGTAAAGAAGATGTATCCTGACCTGCCGTACTTCATGTTCGGACACAGCATGGGATCATTCATAGCGCGTGACTATATTGCAAAGTACGGCGATGAGCTTGACGGCGTAACGCTGTGCGGAACATCGGGAGAATTCCCGGGACTGGACAACAGCATCGCGTATATCAAGAAACTCGTTGATGCCGGTAAGGGGACAGAGGCTGATCCGGATGTAGGCGCTGTGATGATGGGCTGGATGTTTGCCCGCTGCGATGAGGGTGTCAGGCTCGGAAACGAGTGGATATGCCATGATGAATATGTGCAGAAAGACCATGCGGCAGATCCTTTCGACGCGTTTACCAAACCGACCAGCAACAGGTCGTTCCTTGACTTCTGCAGGATGATCGAAGTGATCACAGGCCCGGAGTGGGCTGCGAAGGTACCGAAAGAGCTGCCTGTCTACAACATTGCCGGCGATCAGGACCCGGTCGGTCAGTACGGCGCAGGAGTTTACCAGGTATCCAACTGGCTGACGGACGCAGGCTGTTCCGTAGAGACCATGCTGTATTCCGGCTATCGCCATGAGATTCACAACTATGACGATCTGAAGGACATCGTAGAAGACGGAATAATCGAATTCTTCTACAGCTGCATCATCGATCCGGAAGATTTCTTTGAATAATAACTAAACTGCAGATAAAAAGCGAACTCCGGAGTTTTGATACTCCGGAGTTTTTCATTGCTTTGATTCATGCGCAGACGGGACTACTCAACGAACAGATCTGCAAAGCTGAATACTCTGCAGTCGACCAGACCGCGGTTGGTGAGCCTGAGCTCAGGCAGGCATGCCAGCGGTATGAGAGCCATTGTCATATACGGAGAGTTGATGACGCAGCCCATCTCTTTCCATGCCGCATCGAGAGCTGCGATCTGCGCGGCCATTTCTTCGGCAGGAAGGTCGTTCATGAGACCCGCGATCGGGAGAGGAACAAGTGCCAGCACTTTTCCGTCGGCTACAGCGCACATTCCGCCTCCGCACTTCACAAGAGTGTTGGCAGCAAGAGCCATGTCTTCATCGTTGGTTCCGGCAACGAGCAGGTTGTGCGCGTCATGCGAAACGGTCTGTGCCATGGCGCCCTTCCTGAAGCCGAATCCCTTAAGGAATCCGCAGCCCTTGGTACCTGTCTCGTGGTGGCGCTCGAATACAGCCATCTTCATGATATCCCGGCTTGCGTCAGCTTCAACGAAGCCATCCTTAACTTCCATATCAACTTTTCTCTCATAGTTGCCTACACGGTTAGGGATGATCTCTATAACGCGTGTCTTCACGCTGTCTCCCGCGCCTTCAGGCGCAGCGATCTTAAAGCTGTCAGGAGTGATCTCATAGCCAACGTGCATGGTGTCATAAACGGAATCAGGTAAATGAGACTGTCCGATATCCACGGTCATCTCACCGTTTTCAGCTACGACATCTCCGTCGATCATGGTGCGTGTGATCTGAATGTCATTAAGATCATCGAAGAATACGATATCAGCGCACTTGCCCGGAGTGATGCTTCCCATCTCGTGATCCATGCGGAAGCATGTGGCCGGATTTATCGTTACATACTGGATCGCCTTGATCGGATCGAGGCCTTCCTTTATCGCGCAGCGCACGATGTGGTCGAGGTGGCCTTCGCTTATGAGCGTGTCAGGGTGCGTGTCATCCGAGATGAGGCAGGCGAAGCGGTCTTCAACATTGTTGTCGAGTATCGCGCGGATTATGACAGGCATGTCGTGCCACGCGCTTCCGTAGCGCATAAGTGCGTACATGCCGTGACGCATCTTCTCGAGCACGTCTTCAGCGCGGGTCGACTCATGACAGCACCTTACGCCCGAAGCAATAAAGGCGTTGAGTCCCGGACCGGTTTCCGGCACTGAGTAGTGGCCGGTTATCACCTGGTCAGCCTTGAGAGTTTCGGCAAGTTCACCGTGTACGTCAGGATCACCGTATATCACGCCCGGGAAGTTCATCATCTCGCCGAGACCCATGATGCCGTCCCAGGTCATCATTTCGCGGACTTCTTCAGGACCGATGTGTGATCCGGTGTCTTCGAATCCGGCTACGGCCGGTACGCATGACGGAACATTTGCCATGGCCTTGAGAGGAGCTCTCTTAGAATCATCGATCATGGCCTTCACGCCTTCAGGTCCGCAGACATTGCAGATCTCGTGCGGGTCCATGAATATGCCTGTAGTACCGCGCGGTACTACGGCGCGTGCGTATTCACCGACGGTCAGCATTGCTGATTCCACATGGATATGCGCATCCATGAATCCCGGAGCGATATACTGCCCTGATGCATCTATTATTTTTGTGTTTTCACCTATGCAGTGTGAAGCGTCACCTACGAGAGCGATACGGCCTTCAGCGATCGCCACGTCGATCCCTTCCTGGATCTCGGCTGTGCATACATTTACAAGTTTAGCGTTCTTTATGACCGTGTCCGCCTTTTCGGCGCCCATTGCCACGTTCGCCATGGTTCTTGTTATTTCATATAGGGGCTTTTTACAAAACTTATTCAGCATACTTTTTCACCTCCTGTTAGTCGAAGTATAGCATATATACACGGGCTCTCAGTATGATAAAATACATAAGGAAAGATCTTTCGCAGAGAAGTGGTGCAGGGGACATGAAGAACAAAAAAGAAGCGATAAAAAGCGAAATGATAGAGCGCATCAGAAGCGGAGGAGCCTGGTTCACGACCAGAAAAGACAAGTATGTGAAGATAGGCTTCAGCGGGAGCGACGGGCAATACTTCGCCAGGGAATGCTTTTTAAAGGAGGGCATGCTCGAAGGCGGAGCTTACTCGTTCGGCACAGACTGGTTTGACATCAGCTTTCACGGCAGATACATCGATATCTATGCCGATCCGGATACATTTAAGGAATGGCCGGTAACATGGACCTCAGATCATGGAACCGGATACAAAGGCGGCGAGGAGTGCACCGGACAGGCTGATAGGGTGCTGAAGTTCTGCAGACGTGCCGATGCTGAAGCTCTGGCTGGTATCAGAGACGCTTATCAGATAAACGGTACAAACTTCGATCATATAATCAGCGTCATCGGCAGAACCGCCGACTGACAGCAAAAGGACACTGCGCCTTAAAAAATAACTGACATTTTTCAAAAAACACTTGACCTTCCACTTTGTGGAAACCTTATCCTGTGACCGAAAGATAAAGCTGAAGACGATGGGAGCTGCCGCATGAAGATCAATCAGGTCGCCGAACTGGCCGGGATAACAAGCAAGAATATAAGGTTTTACGAAGACCAGGGACTTATCTCACCGGACCGTGATCCTCAGAACGGATACAGAGAGTATACGCTCGAGGACGCCGAGCAGCTGGGCAGGATAAGGCTTCTCAGACAGCTGGGGATCCCGTGCGATACCATCCGCAGGCTTCAGAGCGGCGAACTTGACTTCGATGCATGCATGAGCGAGCACATGGAAAAGCTTGACCGTAAAGGAAGGGATCTTGAACATATGAAAGCTATTTGCCGCATGCTTTCAGAAGAGGTCGACGACATCTCCGAAATCAGGGCTTCGGTTTATCTTGAAAGAATGATGGAGCTGGAGAAAGGAGGCGTCAGGTTTGTGAACGTAAAATTGTCAGACGTAAAGAAACGCAAGACGGGTGCGATCCTGTCCGCTGTCGCCGTAATAATGGTCTCGGCGCTTCTGATAGCTGCCGTACTGCTGGCAAACAGCGAGGATCCGGCACCATGGGGTGTGATCGCGGTATTCGTGATCATATTCGGGGGAATAATAGTCGGAGTAGCCGTGGCTCTTGTTCAGAGGCTCGGCGAAGTAGCGAAAGGAGAGATCGATGAAGCTTCTAAGTATTGATTATATCCCGGGCGCAGAGATAGAGGTGCTGGGAATCGTTAAAGGTACTATTGTGCAGAGCAAGAATATCGGCAGGGATTTCATGGCCGGCATGAAAACGCTGGTCGGAGGAGAGATCACCGGATACACCGAGATGCTGACAGAGGCGAGACAGCTTGCTACAAAGCGCATGGTCGACGAGGCGGAAGAGCTCGGAGCCGATGCGGTCATCGGACTGAGATACGGATCATCGCAGGTGATGGATACAGCTGCGGAAGTCTTCGCATACGGAACCGCAGTAAAAATCACAGGAAAGAAAGGAGCATGAAATGGCAACGATTGAAGAACTCATCAAGCAGTACGAGACTGATCCCGAACTGAAAAAAGAGGTCGATGACATCCTCGCTGATCAGAAGATCACTTTACCGGAATTCATGGGCTTCGTGAAGAAGCATAAGGTTGAAGTAACAATGGCTGACTTCCCTAAGATCATCAGCGAGGCGAAAGAAGCAGGCCTTATAAAATAAACATTAATCGGTTACCGGAGAAAGAACATGTCAGAACGCAAAGGTGAAAATCAGAAGCTTAAAATGCTGTATCTCGTGCAGCTCTTTTCGCGGGAAACAGACGATTCACACAAACTTACCATGCCTGAAATAGTCACGAGACTTGCGGCCGAGGGAGTAAACGCTGACCGAAAGACGCTTTATCAGGACTTTGATGAACTTCGGAAATTCGGATTCGATATCATTGCCGAAAAGGAGGGACGCAATTATTACTATTACCTCGGAAGCAGGGAGTTCGAACTGCCGGAGCTGAAGCTGCTTGTGGATTCGGTGCAGTCGGCCAAATTCATTACCGACAAGAAATCCGGCCAGCTTATAAAGAAACTTGAATCGCTGGTAAGCAGATATGAGGGCTCGCAGCTTCACAGGCAGGTGATCATCGCCGGCCGCGTGAAGACCATGAACGAGAGCATTTACTATAATGTGGACAAGATACACGCGGCCATAGGCGCGGACAGGAAGATACGCTTCAAGTATTTTGATTGGAATCTGAAAAAGGAGATGGAGCCGCGCTATGGCGGCATGTGGTATCAGCTGAGTCCGTGGGCTCTGATGTGGGATGATGAAAAGTATTACCTTGTTGCGTATGACTCGAAGCACGAAACGATCATCCATTACCGTGTCGACAAGATGACGCAGATCGAGCTGCTCGATGAAAAGCGCGAGGGGCACGAATCGTTCAGCCGCTTCAACATAGCGCACTACACTAATACGCTTTTCGGCATGTATGCGGGGGATGAGACCAAGGTCACCCTTGAAGCTGAGAACAGGCTGGTCAGCGTGCTCATCGACCGCTTCGGAAAGGACATCATAATTGCTCCTGTCGACGATGGGCACTTCCGCACTACAGTCACAGTCGCTGTAAGCAAGCAGTTCTTCGGCTGGATCATGGCGATTGACGGTGATGTCAGGATAGTTGCGCCCGACAAGGTGGTAAATCAGATGAAGGAAGAGATAGAAAAGCAGGCGGAAAAGTACAGATAGAAGCAGAGCATGATAAAAGGAACTACCAGACGACGGACCTATAAAGCCATATACCGCCTTCTCGACAGAGTATCACCGGTGCCGTTTGACTGCGGCACCATTTGCGGTGCTGCCTGCTGCAACGCGGCTTATTCGGACGAGGAGATGGGCATTATGCTCCTGCCCGGTGAGGAGAAGATACACGATAAAAACGCGGACTGGCTTACCTGGGAATCGTTCAGCACGGAGGAGTGCGATCTGCCCGGTTCCTGGAACGGAAAGATCTTTTTCGTGAGATGTACCACTCCTCCGCACTGCCCGAGGCATATGAGACCGATCCAGTGCAGGAGTTTTCCTCTTCTCCCTCATCTTGACGAGGAAGGCACGCTGAGCATGGTGTTCAATGACTACGAACTTCCTTATGTGTGTCCGATGATCGAGGAAGAGACGGAACTCGATGAACGCTTTGTGCGTGCAACATACACCGCGTGGAAGCATCTGATAAGAGATCCCCTTATTTACGACATGGTGTGGGGCGAATCCCGGAGCAGGGATGCTGAAAACGGGGAAGACTGAAGCGGAATAAAAAATGGAAAGAAGCATTGCAGGGAGGATAGCTGAATATGTTGATAAAGCCGGCGGAAGAACATTCTACGTCGGCGGTTTTGTACGTGACAGACTTCTCGGCATCGATAACAAGGATGTTGATATAGAGGTGCACGGGATAGAACCAGAAGCCCTGTATGAGATCCTTGAATCGGTGGGGGAACCACTGACTTACGGAAAGAGCTTCGGCGTATTTGCGCTTAAGGGTGAAGACATAGACATCGCCATGCCGCGCCGCGAGCGCGCGACTGGCACGGGTCACAGGGATTTCGAGGTGCAAGTGGATCCGTATATCGGAACGGAGGCGGCTGCGTGGCGGCGCGATTTCACAGTAAATTCCATCATGGAGGATGTGCTGAGCGGTGAGATCACCGATCATTATGGCGGGCGCCGCGACCTGGATGAAGGAGTCATCAGGCACATAGATCCGGATACATTTGTCGAGGATCCGCTAAGGGTGCTGCGCGGAGCGCAGTTCGCGGCGAGATTCGGCTTCGTCATTGCGCCCGGGACAATGGAACTGTGCCGCGGTATTGATCTTTCGGCTCTTTCGCGTGAGCGCGTCGAAGAGGAACTCAAAAAGGCACTCCTCAAGGCAGACAAGCCATCGGTTTTCTTCGAGGCTCTCCGTGAAATGGACCAGCTGGATGTGTGGTTCCCGGAGCTTAAGCAGACGATAGGTCTTGAGCAGGATCCCGTATTTCATCCTGAAGGCGATGTGTGGACGCACACGATGGAGGTCATCGACAGGGCGGCCGCATTCAGGGACCGTGTATCCGACCCATACAGCTTCATGCTGCTTGCCCTCACACACGATCTCGGCAAGATAGTGACGACTGAGGTGAAGAACGGCCGCATCCACGCTTATGAGCATGAAGAGAAGGGCATGCCTCTTGTCAGAGATTTCATCGGGCGTCTGACCGATGAAAAAGACGTAAGGAATTATGTCTTCAACATGGTCCCGCTTCACATGAGGCCTAATGTCCTGGCATATTCAAAGCCGGTACTGAAATCCACAAACAGGATGTTCGACTCGGCTGATGCTCCCGAAGATCTCATATGGTTCGCAGAAGCTGACAAACCGGTGGTTTCGGGCACGGACGCTTTTTCGGGAGATCGGGAGTTCCTGACGGAAAGACTGAAAGCCTATGAGGAAACAATGGCAAAGCCTCATGTCATGGGGCGTGATCTGATAGATGCCGGCCTCGAACCGGGAGAGGATTTCGGTGAGATCCTTGCATACGCGCATAAGCTCAGGCTTGCAGGTATCGAAAAGGAGTCCGCGCTGAAGCAGACGCTGACTTACGCGCGAAAAATACGGAAAAGTAAGCGCGCGAATGGGTTATAATAAGAGCGGAGGTGCTGAAAATGGGACTGTTCGGTAAAAAGAAAAGTGAATACCCTAAAATGCCTGAGGGTGATTATGTGCCTGTGCTCAGATGCAGCATATGTACCGGTGAGCAGGTGCTCTGTGCAAAAGAAGTCCGCACGGGTAAATTGCTCGAACTGATGCTCATAAAAACGCCTGTGCAGCTCGAGGGCTTCTGTGCTGCCAACGGGATCTCTCCGGAAGAAATAGAGCGGGTCTATTAGTAAAAACAGTGAGCACCCGATCATGCTGCGCGGCCGCGTTCCCGTGGAAACTGATGCAGCAATTTTAGTCTCGGATAATGCAAATTCTCCGAGTCTTTTTTTATTGTATGTGATACAATTTTCTTAAGTATGCATATAGTGTAGACATGCATGATCAAAAGCAATTGTTGAGAGGGAGAGAATAATGGAAACCAGACAAGACAAGCTTATAAAGCTTGCAACCGAAATGGCTAATAAGGGTGAGCTCACCATCACTCCGGAGAGTGCGGAATACCAGCTGCTCGATTACCTGCTGACCGATGACGAACTTGCTGTAATGAGCGAGATGAAACTCGTCATGCCGTCAACTGCAAGGGGCCTGGCAAAGAAAACGGGCATGCCTGTAGCCAAGGTCAAACATATACTTGAAGGCTGCGCGGACAAGGCATACTTCATGGATGTGAAGCTCGGAAAGGGCGGAGCCAAGATATATCTGCTCGTGCCGTTCGCACCTGGAATCTTTGAGTTCCAGCTGGCAAGAAGCAATGAATACAACGAATCCCATCCTGAGATCTCGTACTTATTCCAGAGACACGCTTTTGAGTCGTACGGCCAGGTCGCTGCATCGATGCCTATGGGCGTCGGTATCATGAGAGTCGTTCCGGTCGAAAGCGCTCTCCCTGCAGGTACAAAAGTCATGACGATGGAGAGGCTCAGCACGCTGATCGAGACAACAGTCGGAGGCGCTTTCTGCAGAGTTCCGTGCCAGTGCCGCAGAGTCCGCCGCATAATGGGCGAAGGAACCGGAGACCTTGAAGACGGAATGTGCATTTACATGGGTCTCCTTGCAGAGACCATGATCCGCCACGGCCGCGGAGAGAAGCTGACCAAGGAGCAGGTATACGAGCACCTTGAAAGAACAGAAGCCATGGGCTGCATCCACCAGATCACGACACTGGAGAGCGGTATCTCGTTCGCTATCTGCAACTGTCAGCCGCAGAGCTGCATGGCCATCGGAAGCGCTACATACTACGGCGCGCCTAACATGGTGCGCAGCAACTACGTAGCTGAGATAGACAAGGATAAGTGCGTGGCCTGCGGGCAGTGTGTCGAAACATGCGCAAATAACGCTCTCAGGCTGGGTCAGAAGATCTGCTCAAAGACGCCTATTGTTCATATCCCTACAGAACTTCCTGATGAGCAGGAATGGGGTCCTGAAAGATACGACGCCGACTACAGAGACCACAGAAAGAACGTGGTCGAAACAGGAACATCCCCATGCAAGACGACATGTCCTGCACATATCGCCATTCAGGGATATATAAGACTGGCTGCTCAGGGCAAATACATGGAAGCCCTCGAGCTTATAAAGAAAGAGAACCCGCTGCCTGCAGTCTGCGGACGCATCTGCCCGCATAACTGCGAGAACGAGTGCACAAGAGGAGAGATCGACCAGGCCGTCGCCATCGACGAGGTCAAGAGATTCATCGCTGACAGAGAGATCGAAGCTTCGCAGAGGTTCATACCTAGGAAACTCTGGGACCACGACAAGAAGATCGCTGTCATCGGATCCGGTCCGGCGGGCATCTCCTGCGCTTACTATCTGGCAGCAGGCGGATATAAAGTAACAGTATTTGAAAAGGAAAACAGACCGGGCGGAATGCTCGTAAACGGCATCCCTGCGTTCAGACTCGAAAAGGACGTAGTCGATGCTGAGATCGATGTGCTGAGAGCACTCGGAGTCGAGTTCAAGTGCGGAGTTGAAGTCGGTACAGATGTAACCATTCCTGAACTCCGTGAGCAGGGATTCGAGGCGTTCTATCTCGGTATCGGACTCCAGAACTGCGGCAGGCTCGGCATCCCGGGCGATGACGCCGAGGGAGTCGTTGCGGGCGTTGAATTCCTCAAGGACATCAACCGCGGCAACGATGTTGAGCTCAGCGGCAGTGTAGTTGTCATCGGCGGCGGAAGCATCGGAGCTGACGTAGCACGCACGGCAAAGAGATACGGCGCGAAGAAGGTCGACCTCTACTGCCTCGAGTCCTATGACGAAATGCCGATGGGTGAAGAAGACCAGGCATACTGCAAGGAAGACGGCGTTACGATCCATGACGGCTGGGGACAGACTGAGATCGTCACGACAAAGGACGGAAGAGTCAAGGGAATCAGGTTCCGCAAGTGCATCAGCGTCAAGAATGAAGAGGGCAGATTCGACCCTAAGTTCGATGACAGCGTAACAGAAGAGGCAAGATGCCAGATGGTACTGTACTGCATCGGTCAGAGACCTGACTGGGGCAAGCTGCTTACAGGCGTAAATGTTGAGACAGACAAGAGAGGTCTCGTTATCGCGGAGCCTCTTACATATCAGACAAGCGAACCTGATATTTTCGCAGGCGGCGACATCTACACGGGACAGAAGTTCTGCATCGATGCCATCGCAGCGGGCAAGGAAGCTTCGATCTCCATAAACCGCTTCGTATGGCCGGGCCACAGCCTGACACTCGCAAGAGACAGAAGAGAGTACAAGGCTCTCGACAAGTCAGACCTCGACTTCGATCATATCAGCTGGGACAACATCAAGCGTCAGGTACCGGGCGTTGACAAGGCAAAGGCCGGCACGAAGCGCAATGAGAGCCTGACCTTCACGGAAGAACAGCTCAAGGCTGAGACCGCTCGCTGCCTCGGATGCGGAGCAACTGTCGTCGACCAGAACAGATGCATCGGCTGCGGAGTCTGCACAACAAGGTGCAAGTTCGATGCCATCCATCTGATAAAGAAATTCGACGAGCCGGTCCACTCGATCCGCTTCCGTAAAAAATACGTTGAGAACTATCGCAAGAACCGCGAGATGAAGATCGCGGTCAAGAAGTTCATAAAGGAAGATAACAACAGAGGTGACGCAGGCAAGCGTTAAAGGAGCACTTACATATGCATGAACTCACGCTTCTTTATGGCGTTGTTCAGAAAGTGGAACAGGTAGTAAAGGAAAACGACCTCGATCATGTCGATGCGATAGTGATCGAGGTCGGTGAAGCCACATCTGTTATCCCGGAGTTCCTTCAGGACGGATATGAGGTGATCTCTGATGATTATGATTTTCTGAGGGGCTCGGAACTCATCATTGAGAAGATAACAGCCATAGGCCGCTGCCGCAGCTGCGGCACTGAATTCCCGGTAGTAGTCAACAAAGGACTGTGTCCGGAATGCGGAAGTTTTGACAAGGATATCATCGAGGGTACGGACTTTTTTATCAGGGAAGTCCGCATCCTCGAAAACTGAAAAAGAGCAGGGACTGAGCAAAATATGCTGGCAGAAGTGTTAGTTATGATCATTAAAATGTCGCTTATCACATTGGCTTATGTGGCAGTGACATTTTTGCTGTGGAAATCTGTCAGTGACAGGGAACTCAACATTGGCGACAAGATAGGACTGGGCTTCGTTTACGGCATCCTTTCCGTTTTTTCCACGCACTTCGGTATCGACTACGGGGACATGGTCCTCAATGTGCGCGATCTCGGACCGATGGCAGCGGGTCTGTTTTTTGATCCGTGGTCAGGCATTATTGCGGGCCTTATAGGAGGCATCGAACGCTACATCGTAGGTACTTACTTTGATGTCGGGGCATATACGACCATTGCGTGCAGTGTTTCCACGTGTCTGGCCGGCTTCTTCGCGACATTCCTCAATAAATGCATATTCAAAGGGAAAAAACCATCGATCGGCTATGCCTTCTTCATGGGCTCAGTGATCGAGGTCTTCCATATGTATGTAGTATTCCTGACGCACAGGAGTGACATGAAGATGGCCTTTACGGTCGTCAGGATATGCTCCGTGCCTATGATATTCTTCAGCGGCCTGGGTCTCATGCTGTGCTCGGTCGCAATAAAAAAGAGCCTCGGCGAACTTCACAGTCCGTTTGCCCCGATACCGCCTGAAGAGGTACCTGTATCAAACAAATTCCAGACATGGCTGTTCGGAGTTACAGTCCTTGTACTTATGATCAGCTTCGGCTTCAATTATTCGATGCAGTCCGCCGCGGCAGTACAGGGGGCAAGGATAGACCTGACATCAGCATCGCGCGACATAGGAAATTCTGTTGCGTGGATACGCGAGCGTGGGGGGCACACTGATAAATACTCTCATTTTGTCGGACTGGATGGAACATTCGCCGTGCTCGATGAAAACGGCGAACTGATCGCCGGCACCGCATTTGATCATTTCTTCAATGATGAGATAAAAGGTCTGATGCAGGAACACAGTTCCGGAGACTTCTTTGAAGCGGATATTATGTCAGAAAAGTCGCTCTGTTACTCCAGAACCACAGACGAAGGATATATCGTATTTACACAGATGCCTATGTCCGAAGTCTATGAAGGACGGGATATCCAGACCTATGAGACCATGCTTGCAGACATAGTTTTCTTTACTGTTATCTATGTGCTGATTTCCTTGCTGGTCCAGAACATGGTCGTAGATAACCTGCTGCGCGTCAACAAGTCGCTGAACAAGATCACTGACGGTAATCTGAACGAAAAGGTCGACGTCTATTCTTCATCTGAGTTTGCTTCGCTGTCCGATGATATCAACCTTACGGTAGATGTACTGAAGGGATACATCAGTGCGGCTGAGAAGCGCATGGAGCAGGAACTGCAGCTGGCGCACAACATTCAGGATGCGGCGCTTCCGAAAAACTTCACCTTTAATCATAAAGGCTTCGAGGTCTTTGCTACCATGGATCCGGCAAAAGAAGTCGGAGGCGATTTCTATGATTTCTTCTTTGTCGGAGCAGAGAAAATGGCACTGGTGATCGCGGATGTTTCGGACAAGGGGATTCCGGCTGCACTGTTCATGATGCGCAGCAAAACTGCTATAAGGGGTCTTGCAGAATCGGGACATGAACCGGAAGATATCTTCTACAGGGTCAACAACGAACTCTGTGAAGGAAATGAACTGAATATGTTCGTGACCGTATGGATGGGCATAATCGATCTTAACACCGGAGACATGAAATGCCTGAACGCGGGCCATGAATACCCGGCAATCAAGAGAAAAGGCGGTGACTATGAGATCTTAAAAGATAAGCATCGTCTTCCGCTGGGTGCGATGAAAGATATGACATACAAGAGTTATGATATCCACCTTGAGCAGGGGGACTGCATGTACGTTTACACCGACGGCATTCCTGACGCGATCAACATCAGTGAGGAACAATACGGCATCGACCGCATGCTGCTTGCGCTGAATACATACAAGGACGCTTCCATGGAAGGTCTGCTCAGGGCGGTCAAGATCGACCAGGATACTTTTGTAGGCGAGGCGAATCAGTTTGATGACATAACTATGTTAGGTTTCAGGTATAACGGACCTAAGAAGGCATAAATAATAAAAACAAAGGGACAGGAGGCAGGCGGAATGAAATGTGCAATTTACGGTGCCGGCTCGCTCGGTACAATACTCGGAGCATATCTGACAAAGAACGGATTCCCGGTTGAACTCGTTAACCGCAATGTGAAACATGTTGAAGCGCTGCAGAAAAACGGTGCTCATATCACCGGAACGGTAGATTTCACTACACTTGTGAATGCTGTCCTTCCGGATCAGATGAAAGGACCTTACGACATCATCTTTCTGATGACAAAGCAGCTCCACAACCCTGAAGTGGTTACTATGCTCAAACCTATGCTCGCGGATGACGGTGTTATCGTAACGCTTCAGAACGGCATACCTGAACCCGGCATTGCTGAAATCGTCGGCGAAGACAGAACTATCGGATGCACTGTTGAATGGGGTGCTACCATGACGGAGCCGGGCGTATGCGAGCTCACCAGCGACCCTGACAGTCTGTCATTCCACATGGGAGGCATGAAAGGCATCTCTGAAGAAAGTCTGAACAAGGTAAAGGAAGTGCTTGAGTACATGTGCCCGGTGGATATCGAAGACAATCTGATCGGCGCGCGCTGGTCGAAGCTTCTTATCAACGCGACATACTCAGGCCTCGGTACAGTCATCGGCGGCACTTTCGGTGATGTTGCAGGATGGAAGCCTGCAACGAAAGTTGCGGTCAGATGCATGAAGGAATGCATAGATGTAGCACACGCGGGCGGGGTCGAATTCGCTCCGGTACAGGGAAAGGACATTACGAAGCTGTTCGACTACAACAACAAGGTTAAGCAGAAGTTTGCAGAGATACTGGTGCCGATAGCCATGAAGAAACACTTCGGGATCGTGCCTTCGATGCTCCAGGATCTTCAGAAAGGCAAGCCTTGCGAAGTAGACGCTATCAACGGAGTCGTATGTGAATGGGGCAAAAAATACGGAATCCCTACACCGGTCAACGACAGAATAGTAGAGGTAATTAAAAAAGAGCAGAACGAAGGACTGAGACCGATGCTGGCAAATATTCAGTTCTTTGAAGAATATTATAAATAGCATGTGATGAGGACCCGCCTCACAGGCGGGTCCTTTTGCAAATCAGGGTATAAAAAAGGATATGAGTACAAAAAATCTTGTGATACACGATCTTGATCTTTCAGAATGGGAAAAAATCAGCGGCGATTATGCCGGCTGGAATGTCGTATCCGACAACGGAAGCATCCATCCCTGCGTTGGGTGCTTTTCATGCTGGAACAGAACACCGGGCATTTGTGCCATACACGATGGTTATGAAAATATGGCCAGTCTCATACATCAGGCCGGAGAAGTGGTCGTTATAAGCAGATACACTTACGGCGGTTTTTCGGGTTCCGTCAAGGGCGTGTTTGACCGCTGCCTGGGGTATGTGCTTCCGCAGTTTGAGATAACAAAGGGCGAAACACATCACCGGAAACGCTTTGATGAAGACAAGCCGTTCACGTTCATCTTCCGTGGCCCGTTTCTTACGGATGAGGAAAAGGCTAGCGCCGTAAATTATGTACGGGCTGTGTGCACGAATATACGCGGCCACGTTAAGGATGTGATATTTCAGGAAAGCGGGGATGCCCCGTCTGTGCCTGAGCAGAAGCAGCCTGAGAAAACAGCGGAACCTGACCAGGGCAAGGTGGTGCTCCTCAACGGAAGCATGCGCAGCGCCGGCGGCAATTCCGCCAAACTGGCGCGCGTTCTGTCCGACCGGCTCAGCAGTGACACTGAGATCATCGACCTTAAGGCACATCTGAATGATACTGACGGTCTGATAAGCATCCTGAGTGAGGCGCGGGCGATAGTCCTGTGCGTTCCTCTGTATGTGGACGGACTTCCGTCACAGGTCATAAAGCTGCTTGAGAGGATGGAGAAGAGCCATGCCGGGCAGAAGCGGATCTATCTTCTGGCAAACATGGGGCTTTACGAAAGCAGGCAGCTGAAGAACCTGTTCAGCGCAGTGAAGCAGTGGTGCGCGAAGAGCGGCAATGAATACTGCGGCGGTCTGGGCATCAGCGCGGGAGAACTGATGGGGACCCTGATGGAGGTGATCCCTTTCAGACGGGGAACGACAAAAAAGGCATCACAGGGAATGGACCGGCTGGCCAGGGCCGTTGACAGCGCTGAAGCGGCAGGAGACATATATGCTGAGCCGTTTGCCTTCCCGCGGAGGCTGTATGTGTGGATAGCCAATACAAACTGGAACCGTACATCCAGAAAGAACGGAATAAAACCGAAGGACATGTTTACAAGGGATATTTAGCAGGAATCAGAAATGGTTGAGACAAAAATATATGTAGGATTGAATGACTCAGTCGAGAAAAAGCAGCTTATGGAGACTGAAAAGTACATAAGCGTGCTGAGGAATGTATGCTATGCATACAATACTCCGTTTTCCTTTGACGTGGAGGAAGGCGGATATATCCACGAGAGCGGGGAATATACAAAGGAGACGACGCTGGTACTTACTCTGATCGATACGGACAAGACCCTTGTCAATGAGATCGCGAAGGATCTGTGCCTGTTTTTCCATCAGGAATCGGTGCTTATAACCGAGGGTATAGTGAGGGCGTATTATGTCAGCGAAACGCTGTAGAATAAAGAGGTGCGCCCTGTGGCTGGCATGCATGCTCCTCGTGCTGATCCTGACGGGATGCAGGGCAGGCAGGACACCGGATATCAGCAGTGCCGCCGGCGATAATTACCGTACTGCGTACGAGATATTTGTCTGCTCATTCTGTGACTCAAACGGTGACGGAACAGGAGACCTGAACGGCGTACGGTCCAAACTGGATTACATAAAGGACCTCGGCTTTGATGCTGTCTGGCTCACGCCTGTACATCCTTCCGCCACATATCATAAGTATGATGTGGACGATTACTGCGCCATCGACCCGTCCTTCGGAACAATGGAGGATTATGAAGCTCTTCTGAAGGAGTGCCACGATAAAGGCATTCTGGTGTACATGGACCTGGTGCTGAACCACACGTCAGATCAGCACGCATGGTTCAGGGCGGCATCGGATTACCTGCACGAGCTTCCTTCCGGCTGGGAACCTGACACATCGTACTGCAAGTATTTCGAATATTATAATTTCTCCAGGGAACCGCTTGACGGATACGTTCATCTTGAAGGCACTGAATGGTACTATGAGGCGCGGTTCTGGTCGGAAATGCCTGATCTGAACCTGAGCAGCGAAGCTGTCAGGACAGAGATACGTGACATAATGGCGTTCTGGCTCGGAAAGGGTGTTGATGGTTTCAGGCTGGATGCTGTAACGTCATATTTTAATAACGATACCTATGCGAACACTGAGTTCCTTCGTTTCCTGAAAGACACGGCAGGCAGCATTGATCCTGACTGCAGCTTTGCAGGAGAGGCCTGGACGGACAGGGACACCATAGCAGCTCTGTACAGCAGCGGGATCGATTCACTGTTCGATTTTCCGTTTGCAAGTGAAGAGGGACTCATAGCTAAGACGCTTAACGGAAGCTGCGGAGCTTCAGACTTTGTTGAGGGCATGATACAGGCCGAAGAAGCATACAGCAGAGCCAATCCGGACTTTACCGATGCCCCTTTCTATACGAATCACGACATGGACAGAAGCGCATCCTATTATCCTGAAGACAATGGTCCTGTTACGAAGATGGCATACGCCGTGAACCTGTTCATGACCGGCAACGCTTTTGTGTATTACGGCGAAGAGCTCGGAATGGAAGGCGCAGACAAGGATGAGAACAGGAGAGCGCCAATGTACTGGAGCGATGATCCGGAAGATCCGGACATGTGTGCCGGGCCGCCGTATATGGATGAAGTGCAGATGAAGTTTCCGTCTCTGGCAGATCAGAAAAAGGACGGGGAATCACTGTACAGCTGGTTCAGGGAGGTCATCAGGGTGCGGAATGCCTATCCCGCTCTTGCAGGGGGCAAGACAGAGAGAGCAGCATCCGTCTGTGATAATGACGTGGCGGCTTTCTTCCGCAGAAGCGAGACAGACAAAGACCTTCTGATCGTGATGAACCTCCGCGGGCAGATGGCCGAAAAAGACCTGAAGGCAGCCGGGAAAGGCTTTAAACCGGTTGAGAAGCTGTGTGCGGATAATGGAAAAATCACTTATAAAAACGGCATACTGACAATGCCGGCTTACAGCATAGCGGTGTTTACAGGGAAGAAGTAACACACCGGAAATGCTTTGAATGATCAAAAGGGAAAAGGTTGAGTTATGAAAGTCGGAATCTCAGCATGCTCCAACGGGCTGAGCCCGCGGGCGGAAAAAAAGAATGACGAGCTGATGGCCGTGCTCAGGGAATCAGGCATTGAAGCTGTACCTGCTGAACATATTTATGCCGCGAGGGACGATTTCAGCGGAACTGACAGGGAGCGCGCAGCTGAACTCATGGAGTTTTACAGCGACGACTCAATTTCTTCGATTTATGATATATCGGGAGGAGACCTGGCTAATGGAGTCCTGAAATACCTGGACTTTGACCTCATCGCAGATGCGGAAAAGACGTTCTGGGGCTACAGCGACCTGACGACAGTGATCAACGCGATCTATACAATGACCGGGAAGCAGTCGGTGCTGTGGCAGATCAGGAACCTGGTTGGTCCGGAATCTGAAATACAACAGAAACGCTTCCGCGATTACCTTGGCGGCGTTCCGGACGGGCTGTTTGGCATAAGATGCAGCTTCCTGCAGGGAAAGCGGATGGAAGGTGTCGCAGTCGGCGGCAACATAAGATGCTTTACAAAGCTTGCGGGAACAAAGTACTGGCCTGATATGCATGGTAAGATACTGCTTCTGGAATCTTTAGGCGGAGGATCAGGACAGATCGCAACCTTGTTTGCTCAGCTGGAACAGATAGGAGTGTTTGAGCAGATCGCGGGAGTGCTGCTGGGGACATTCACAAACTACGAAAAGGCAGGTCTGGAACTGCCGGTTTACGAACTCCTGAAAATGCATATAGATGAGGAACTTCCGGTGGCGGCTACCAGAGAGATCGGACACGGACATGACTCAAAGGCGGTCGTTATCGGTAAAAGAACAGTCATTGAACAGAGCGGAACAGGAGGAACATGCCTTTTCAAGTAAGGTTCTCATCCACTCCGTTCAAAAACAAAAACAGCAGGCATGAAGCCTGCTGCTTTTGTTGGTGTCCCGGAGAGGATTCGAACCTCCGACACCCGCTTTAGGAGAGCGGTGCTCTGTCCCCTGAGCTACCGAGACAAAGTGAACGCAGTATCTGTTGCGTGCCCGAGTATGATAACACAGATCACTTGATATATCAAGGCGGAAGTGAACAAAAGCAGGGGTTAACGTTAACAAATTGAAAGAAAGAGTTCATACAATCAACATATGGATAGTCGTATAATAATATGGGTAGAAATGTGAGATGAAACAAGTTTTAAACAGACATTAACTAAGGAGGATAGTATATATGAGAAAAGCATTGAAAGCATTCCTTGTCATGATGCTGGCTGCTTCTCTTACTCTGGTATTGGGATCATGCGGAAAAGCAGAGCCACTGGAGGTCAGCGGCACTCTCACCAATGCTGTCGATAAGCAGATCTCGCTAAAGACAGAAAGCGGTCCTGTCGTTTTCAAAACGGCAGATGATACGGTGTACAATCTCGGAGACGCGAGTGAACTTACTGTCGGTGACACGATCAAAGTTAAATATCATAAGAGTCTGGGAAAGGATCACGTCGATGAAGTGACCGTTGTTGAGCACTTCGAGCCTGAGCGTGTTTTCGAGGGCAGTGTAGTTGAACTGAAAGAAGGAAGAGTCACGCTCAGCGGAAAGAGTCTCACCGTTGCGTTCACACGCGATAAAGATACAGCTGTCAGCGGTGAATTGAAGACAGGTGCCGAGGCCAGGGTGACCTACGAAGGAGATCTCAGCGAGTATCCTTATGCAAAGGAGGTCAAGGTAACTAAGAGTGCTGAGGAGGCTGAGGAGGCTGAGAAGCAGGAAGCCGCGAAGGCAGAAGAGAAGAAGAAGGAAGAAGCAAAGAAGGACGAAGAGAAGAAGAAGGAAGAAGCAAAGAAGGCAGAAGAAAAGAAGAAAGAAGAAGCAAAGAAGGCAGAAGAAAAGAAGAAGGACGAAAAAAAGGAAGCGAAGAAAGAAGAAAAGAAAGAAGCCGAAAAACAGGAGGTCAAGACCGGAAAAGTCAACGGTATAGTTGCTGAGTTTACGGAAAAAACGATGCTCCTCGCAATCGACTCCGCTACCTCGTACAGATTCTCTCTTCAGAGCGACTTCAAGGTATCCGGAGCAGACAAGTACGTGCATACCGGAGACAGCGTCAATGTAACATATAAGGGTGATTTGGGCAAAACGCCTGAGGTGCTCGAGATCAACATCGTGAAGAAAGCCCAGGAAGAGAAGAGGACGGTAAACGGTACGATCAGCAGCGTCGAAAAGGACTATGTTACATTGAATACCGGAGGACGTTCATACATTATCCATACTGATAAAAACACGAAATATACCGGTGACAAGCCGGCTAAGGGATATAAGGCAGAGATCACTTATACAGGATGCCTCGGCAGCAGCGCAAAGGCTTCCAATATATACTGTGTAAAGGTCTCGCCTGATAAGAAAGTCATTTTCACGGTAGTATTCACAGACGGAACATGCAATGTTATCAGCACACAGACCGTGGAAAAGGGCAAGGCGGCAACAGCTCCGAAGGATCCTGTAAGAGAAGGCTATACCTTCAAGGGCTGGGATAAGGACTTCAGCAAAATCACTTCAGATTTGACTGTTTCAGCAGTATGGAAGAAGAACGCTGCGCCGTCTCCGGAGCCGGAGGAGGAGATCGTATCCGAAGGAACGATCACCGTATGGACAACGGATGATGAAAACAAATTCAGCATGGAGCTGGAGGACGGAAGCGAGATAACTCTTGAAGCAGGAGACTTTACGGAAATCGCAAGCGGTTACTTCCCTGCTGCCGGCGACAGGATCAAGGCAACTTATCTTGAATCGGAGATGAAGGCAATTAGGATAGAGCTTGTTGAAAAGGCTGCATCCGGGGATGATGATCAGGGTGATGAGGACGGAGACGGTTCAGGAGACACTCCTTCAACAGAACCTGAAGGTGAAACCATAGAACCTGATCCAGGCACTCCTGCTGACGAAGAAACCACAGAGCCTGAGGAAGAGACAGTGGAATCTGAAGAAGAGACTGCAGAGCCGGAGGAGGAACCTGTACAGCAGGAAGTGGTGGAACCGGAACCAGAACCAGAACCAGAACCGGAACCAGAACCGGAACCAGAGCCGGAACCTAAGGAAGAACCTGATATCGTCGTCTCAGCAAGCGGCACCATTATCGACGGCAATGAGAGCAATAAAACAGTTACCCTGACGGATGAGGAAGGAAATAAAATCACTCTTACGGCTGACGGAGATACAAAGATCGCAAGCGGATACTTCCCTGAAAAGGATGATGTCGTAGAGATTAAATACACAAAGAAGGGCATGGTGCTCAAGGAGATCAAACTGATCGACAGACCTGAACCGCCTGCTGCCGAAGAAGGTTAAGACTCCTTCGGATTATGCGCTTAATCTTGATATGACAATTACTGAGTAGTAAAATTTTAGTGACCATATAAACTGCAGTATTATGTAAGGAGAATTGTTATGTATAAGGAGACGTTAAGACAGGTTTGGGCCGAGATCGACATGTCGGCTTTCGACCACAATGTTAAACAGATCAAGGCACAGATGAAGTGCCCGAAAATGATCGGCGTCATCAAGGCGAACGGTTACGGACACGGTGCTACAGAGTGCGCAAAAGTCCTTAGGTATAACGGTGTTGAGAATTTTGCCGTAGCTACACTTGAGGAAGCTATCAATCTCCGCGAAGACGGTATCGAAGGCAATATCGTGATTCTGGGCCTGACACCGGTAGAATGCGTAGATACCGTGATCGAGTATGACCTGATCCCGGGTGTCATGCATTACGATTATGTCAAGGCACTGAGCGATGAGGTAATGGCTCAGGGAGCTGAGCCTGCAAGAGTCCTTTTCGGTCTTGATACAGGCATGGGAAGGGTCGGCTTCAGAGTATTCACAGAAGAAGAGCGTGACTACGCAGTAGAACAGTATAAGAAGTTTTCTGAACTTCCGGGAATCAACATTGCCGGAGTCATCACACACTTCTCGACAGCTGACGAAGAGCAGAGGGAATACACCGGAATGCAGATCAGCAATTACAAGGCGTTCATAGAGAAACTGAATGCTGCGGGATACGATCCTAAGAAGATCTGCGCCAACTCCGCTTCGATCATGGTATACCCTGAGATCCACTTTGATGCCTGCCGTCCTGGAATCATCCTCTACGGACTCGCTCCGTCAGGATACCTCAAGGGCAAGGTCCTCGACCTCAAGCCGGTAATGACGGTAAAGGCAGAGATCGTGAACCTCAAGACTGTTCCTGCAGGAACATCAGTCAGCTACGGACGCAAGTTCACATCAACGGCCAAAGAGACGAAGATCGCTACCATCGGCCTCGGATATGCTGATGGATATTCGAGACTCAACAGCGGCAAGATCAGCGTGCTGGTTGGCGGCATCAAGTGCCCGGTAGTAGGCAACATCTGCATGGATCAGTGCATGGTCGATGTAAGCGCAGTACCTGATGTAAAGCTCGGAGACGAGGTAGTCATACTCGGTAAGCAGGGCGATCAGGAGATCAGCGCTGACGATCTGGCGGCGATAAACGGAACGATCAACTACGAGATCACATGCTGCTTCGATCTCAGGATCCCTAAAGTCTACGTCAATTATCCGGAAGGTATGTGCAAATAAAGGAGACTGATGGATTCTTTTACACAATTAGACGGTAACCTGCTGATCGGCATCCAGCATGCGCTGAATGCCGATTGGCTTACTCCGGTCATGAAAGCGATCACAATGCTCGCAGAAGACGGCATTTTCCTGATCCTTATATGCCTGGTCATGATTGTATTCAGGCGCACCAGAAGACTCGGAGTCATATGCGCAGTTTCACTGATGCTCACTTTTATTGTCTGCAACCTGTGTCTCAAACCGGCAGTCGACAGGGTAAGACCGTGGGTGACTTTCCAGATGGTGAACATCATGCTGCCGCCCCTTGAAGACGCTTCATTCCCGAGCGGGCATTCGGCGAATTCCATGGGAGTTGCATGGGCTCTGTTCCTGGCAACGATGCCTGTGAGGACAGACAATGGCAGGAACTACGATGATGTGAGATGCCTGGGCTGGAAAGGCGAAGGCCTTTCACCCTGCCTTATGCACAGAGTAAGCATAGCGGCGGTTGTGCTCGCCGTGCTGATCGGCATCTCGAGACTTTATCTCGGCATGCATTATCCATCGGATGTAGTATGCGGACTGCTGACAGGCATGCTGATGGCGGCTATAGCATATAAGATCATTCTCATGGCAGAAGACAGGCGCGGACCGATGGAAGGCTGGTTCTCCAGGAATCCGGAGAGAACAAAATGAAAAAGATCATAGGAAATAAATGGGACGAGCTGCTCGCTGACGAATGGCAGAAGCCGTATTATCAGGAGTTACGCTCGTTTCTTATTGAAGAATACAGGGACGGGACCGTGTATCCTCCGGCGTCAGACATATACAACGCGCTGAGGCTTACGGACTATGACGATGTCAGGGTCGTGATACTCGGGCAGGACCCTTATCATGAGCCCGGCCAGGCGCACGGTCTTGCATTCAGTGTGCGTGAAGGAGTCGCGCTTCCGCCGTCTCTGGTCAACATCATTAAGGAACTCGAGGACGATCTCGGTCCGGGGATGGTCAGTACGCAGCACGAACCCGACAGCTCACGCGGAGTCCTTGATCCCTGGGCAAAGCAGGGTGTACTGCTGCTCAATACCGTGCTGACCGTGCGTGCACATCAGGCGGGTTCGCACCGGGGAATGGGATGGGAGCGCTTCACAGACAGAGTAATAGAGCTGCTGGCTGAAAGAGAGACGCCTATGGTGTTCATTCTCTGGGGCGCAAATGCCGGCGCGAAAAAGAACCTTATCCTGAAGGCGCAGGAAGGCGGCGGACGCAGACATCTCATCATAACTGCACCGCATCCGAGTCCTCTTTCCGCATACCGCGGCTTTTTCGGCGGCAGCTACTTCTCGCGCTGCAATTATTTCCTCGAAGACAACGGAATAAGCCCTGTGGACTGGAGGCTGTAAACCAACTGCAGCAGTTGTTGCAGTTGATAAACCGCGGATATTTTGCTAATATATGCGGGTATACTTAAACTGAAAAGAAAGAGAGAACCGTTAATGAAAGATAATGAGAAGAAATACAGAAGATCGGCAATGTCGGTGATCTGCTATGTGATCGCCCTGCTGATGCTGTTTTACATAGTGTATCTGGCAGGAAGTACTGTTGCTCAGATCAACGCGTACTATGCGCAGTACGACATGAGCGCGAAGCCGATGGAATATGTCACATATATCATGCAGACGATCCTCGAGCCTCTCATCAATGCAGTGATATTCTTCATGCTTGGATACATACTTGATGAAGTCAGGAAGAACAATAAGGCTTATTACCTGAGCGATGAAGACATAGAACAGGCAAAGATAGCCAGGCAGGAAGCAAAGGCTGCCAGACAGGAAGAAAAAGCCGCAAAGAAAGCAGCTGCTGAAGACGCTGCTGCGGTGAAGGCGGATTTTGCCGCTGCTGAAATGTCTGTTGAGGAAGATTTTGTAAAGAGCCTTGATGAAGAACTGAACAAGGCTGATGTGAAGCAGGCTCCGCGTAAGAGGCCGAACAACAGCAACGGTCAGAAAAAAACAGGTGAAAACAAGCCGAATCAGAAGAGCCAGAACGGTCAGGGCAATCAGAGCAGCCGCAGCAATCAGGGCAGCCAGGGCAAGAAAAACCCTGATGGTGCAAAGACGGGCAACGGAAGCGGCAATCGCAGAAAAAGCAATAAAAAGCCTGCTGCCGACAAGCCTGACGCTGAGGCAAAGGAAGGCCAGAAGACGGAAACAAAGGATCCTGACAGCGCAAATAAGAACAGCGGCAAAAGCGGGAACAGGAACAGCGGTAACCGAAGAAGAAGCAGCAGAAAACCTGCTGCAGATAAGCAGAATGCCGAGACGAACGAAGCGCCAAAGGCTGAGAAACCTGAACCTCCGAAGGATGACGCAATAGAAGCTCTGAGGGCAGCAGCAAGAGAGGCTGATATACTCGAATAAGGGGTTATATGATCGACTGGAGAGATATAACGATTGAGGATAAAGCAAGCATAGAAGAGAAGATTTGCGCAAGCGGCTGCCATGGAGCAGATTACGGCTTCGCAAATCTCTTCATATGGCGCAAGGCTTACAGGCCGAAGATAGCCTTCTGCGATGACCGGCTGCTGGTCGGCATGCCGCAGTGGAATGTTTACGCATACCCGAAGGGAGGAGGAGAAGTCAGGAACTCCATTGAGCTTCTGCTCGATGAAGCGCATTCACTTGGCAATAAGCTGCGCATAAGAGGACTTACGGATAAGACTCTCGAGGAGTTCCTGCCTCTTTACGGTGACAGATTCGAGATCATAGAGGACCGTGATAATGCCGACTATATTTATACTTCGGCAAAGCTGTGCGATCTTCCGGGCAGGCATCTTTCATCGAAGCGCAATCACATAAAGCATTTTGAGCGCAATGGTGAATGGGAGTTCCACAGGATAGCCGCGGATTCCTGCGGAGTGTTCACCTCGTGCAGTGGCGGCACATGCGGAAGGCTCTCATCCATAGCAGAAGCAAAAGCCTTCGTGGATGAGTTCTATAAAGAAAAGAACGATCCCGAGCTGGCCGATGAAGCAGGAGCTATCGAAGAAATGTTCGAACACTATGAAGATCTCGGGTTCCTGGGCGGAATGCTCTATCAGAACGGAGAGCCGGTGGCTTTCACGGCGGGCACTAAGCTCGATGACGAGGTCTTTGATACTCATTTTGAAAAAGCTCTTCCGGGAGTAGAAGGGGCATACACGATGGTTAACCGCGAGTTTGCCAGACTTGTCAGAGCCGAATTCCCGGACATAGCCGCCTTCAACCGCGAAGAGGACATGGGAATAGAAGGACTGCGCAAGGCAAAGCTCAGTTACCACCCGGACATCCTGCTCATGAAATATTTCGCGATAGAAAAGTAAAGCAGTAATATGACGGAAAACCGAAGCGGAAAAAAATTCGTGATACTGCCTGCCGGGAGTGGGGCTGCATACGAAGGACTCCGTTCCCTGTGGAGCGAGGTCTTCGGAGATCCACCGGAATACATCGACGCTTTCTATGAGAACTTCGGCGATGAAATAGCAGGTTATACCGTGGCAGACGAGAGCGGTGAAATATGCTCCGCGCTTACATGCTATCTTTGCGGGGAATATAAAAGCAGGCCGGTGTATGTGAGCTATGCTGTATGCACACGTGAGGACATGCGCGGGCAGGGTCTTGGTGCCATGCTGACATCCTTTGTCAGGGATGAAGTGACTTCTTCCGGAGGCATCTCAGTGGTGTCGCCTGCTGAGCCTTCGCTGATATCCTATTACGCTGAACTTGGATATGAGCCGCATTTCTTCTCGGTGGAAAGGGCAGTGCTCTCGCCTGATTATGATTTCGAGGATTACGATGATTATGATGAGTTCGATCTCGATATCGAAGGAGCCGGAGATTCGGAGCCGTTCAGGCCGGAGATAGATCTCCAGCCTCTGACCGCTGAAAAATACAACATATACAGAGAGGCCTTCCTTTCAGGGCGGCCTCACATAGAGCCGAACCGGGCGATGCTCTCTCTCATGGAGGCAGAGAGCATGGACGGAAAGAGTCTTTTTTCAGTCAACAGGGGCGATGCTGTCTGCATCGTGAGCGAGGCTGATCCTGCGAGGGTCGTCATGGCTGAACTTATACTGAACCCCGTGCTGCAGGAGCTGTCAATGGACATCGACTCAGAGATCGCGTCCATGATAGCGAAACACTTCGATGCTGCTGAGGCGGTATTCAGCACACCGGGCGGAGGCGGATGCCAGGGCATGGTGTACGGACTTCCGCATGAGGGTGAAGAAGTGTATGAATATTCCTCAGATGACAGGCCGGATCCTGAAGAGGAATTCACATTGTTTACAGGGGAACCTTATTACGGCTTCCCAATACCATAAACAGTAGACTAACTATTAAAAATCAAGCCTAAATTGAAGAAATCTATTTAGATGATTAGAACCTTGAAAACTGCATGACAAAAGAGGCATTCTCGATGCC
>CACYLW010000011.1 GCA_902775345.1 uncultured Eubacteriales bacterium
CATTATGCGTCATTATTGTGCTTTGAATTTTCGAGGACTAACAAGTTTTGCTTGTTTGTCTTTTCTTTCAAAGTCTTTCATTTTCAGGGCTTTTGCCCTATTAATTCAAGACCTGTTCTGCACTATGAAGTTTTCAAGGTTCCGCTGTGCTTTTCAGCGACAGCTTGTTCAGTATACACAACTCAATCGTTTCTGTCAAGAACTTTTTTGGAATTTTTTAAATTCTTTTTAAGTTCTTTATTGAGCTGCGGCAGCGCTCAGCTGCTCACTGGCTTAAAAAATCAGGGCTTTTATTTGCCCTGTTTTCAAGCGCTCACTTATATTACTACTTTAAATAAAATAGTCAATACCTTTTTGCGATTTTTAATTTTATTTTTTAAGTATTTGCGAACGTATCTGCAGCCCTTTTTATTCCTCCATTTCGCGCTCGGCTTCTCTCTCCTGACGCGTGATCGCCGCGCTCATCATGATGTCCTGCTCTGCTGCCATGTCCGCTTTTATCTTAGCGATCCGCCTCTGAGCGTTCTTCTGCTCGCGTATGCCCTCCTTCGCCTTGGCAAGCGCCCGCTTCTCGTCTTCCTGGGCTTCCATGAGCTTCTCTTCATTGCCTGTAACAAAGCTCGGCCTGGAGTATTCGATGCTGAACGACTGCCAGAACCTTCTGAGTCCGAGTATTATCATGCAGATGCCGATGAGCAGTGTCTGGCTCAGTCTGAGCGTGGAGTTATTGAAGAACATGTATCCGCCCGCGATGAGCATGAGCGTGCAGAGCGTTACGCCTATCCTCTGGTCTGCATCAGACTCCATGATATCGAGCCATTCTGATCTGAATGCAAGGACGCCTTCGATGAGCATCCAGAGAGCGAACATCATCAGCGCGCTGTTGTCGTCTGTGACCTGACCCGAAACTATGACGATGCCGAAGATGAGCATGAGGAATCCGTCTTTTGCAATTCCGACGCCGGTCTCGGACACATCAAAATCCGCCCGCCTTCCGATGAGTATTTCAAAAGCACCGAGCAGTATGAATATGAGTCCTATAACAAATGCGACCGACAGAAAGGCTGCGCTGGCATTTGCGACGCAGAATATTCCCGCGCCTATCATCGCGACGCTCGCGATCATCATCAATGTTCTCATTACTTCCTCCTTTGAAATCCGTTTTATACTATCACGCCGCGCGCCGCGTTTCAAGGATGCGCAAATCAAAAGGTGCCGGCGTATTGCCGCCGGCACCTCAGGAATCTTTTAAAGACTTCACTACAGGCTGTAACCTGCGTGGAACGCCTTCTTGTTGAGGTCGATGAATTTTGCCTTTACGTTTGCTTCGATCTCAGCATCCCAGTCGATCTCATCGAGTCCCATTGCCTTTACGAGGGCTCCGAGAAGAACGATGTTCATGGCCTTTGGATTGCCGAGTTCTGTAGCTACCTCAGCAGCCTTGAAGGACAGCACTTCGCATTTCTCCTTGAGATGCTCGATGATTCCCTCAGGATACTCAGCTGCGCCGAGATTGACCGGTACAGGCTGGATGCGATAGTCATTGATGACCATCTTGCCGCCGATCTTGAGGTGGTCGAGCCATCTGAGAGCTTCCATCTCTTCGAACGCAACGATAACGTCTGCCGATCCCTTTCCTACGATAGGGCTGTATACCTTATCACCGTATCTGACCTGTGTGGATACGGAGCCGCCTCTCTGCGACATTCCGTGGATCTCACTCATCTTGACATCATAGCCGGCCTTGATGAGACCGCTTGTCAGGATCTTGCTTGCCAGGATAGTTCCCTGTCCGCCTACTCCTACCAGGAGGATATTCTTTACTTCACTCATTACCTTGTCACCTCCTCAATAGCCTTGAATGGGCAAACCTGCTTGCAGACTGTACATCCGTTGCAGCTTGTCTTGTCGATGACTACCTTCTCCTTTGTGCTGATCAGAGCCGGGCATCCGGTCTTTACGCACATCTTGCAGTTCTTACACTTGTCCTGATCGATCACGCACTGTGTCTTGTGCAGTGTCGGGAACTCGTCGATATCCTGCTGGCTGAACTTCTTGAGCACGCACGGCCATCTTGTGATGAGTACGCATGGCTCATCCTTCGGCAGCAGCTTGTCGAGAGCAGCGTTGACCTCGTCGAGGTGGTTAGGATTTACAGTAATGATATTATCTTCCTTGACTCCGATAGCCTTGCAGAGTGCAGGGATGTCTACCTCAGGAGCTTCCTTGCCCATGAGTGTGTAGCCTGTTCCAGGGTTCTGCTGGTGACCGGTCATGCCTGTGATACGGTTGTCGAGGATGATGGACAGGTTGCTGCCGCTGTTATATACAGCATCCATCAGCGAGTTGACACCTGTATGGAAGAATGTAGAGTCTCCGATGACCGAAACTACCTTTGTATCCTTGCCGGCATCCCTGAAAGCGATCGAAGCGCCGTGTCCCTGAGAGATCGAAGCGCCCATGCAGATGCAGGAGTGCAGAGCGTTCAGAGGTGCTGCCATACCGAGTGTATAGCATCCGATGTCTCCTGTGATCATGATGCCTTTTCTCTTGGAGAGAGCATAGAACAGTCCTCTGTGTGGGCAGCCTGCGCAAAGTGCAGGAGGTCTGACTACAGTCTTCATGTCTGTAGTGTAAGTCTCAGGCTCTACTCCGAGGAATGCCTTTCTTACGATATCAGTATTGAGCTCATCGAATCTTGGAATCACATCCTTGCCTGTGCACTCGATACCGAGAGTCTTTACGAACTCTTCGATATACGGATCCATTTCCTCAACGATGTATACTTTGTCGACCTTGCTGCAGAAGTCCTTGATCAGCTTGTCAGGCATAGGGAATGTGAGACCGAGCTTCAGATAAGAAGCGTTCTCACCGAATGTTTCCTTTGCATACTGATAGGAGATACCCGATGTGATAACACCGATCTTTGTATCGAACATCTCGACTCTGTTGAATTCGCAGTCATTGGAGAACTCTCTTGCTGCCGCGATCCTGTCTTCGAGTGTCGCTCTGAGAACCTTGGCATTAGCCGGAGCGGTTACATACTTCCTGATCTTTGGCTCATAGTCAGGTACTTCAGCTTCTTCTCTGTCGCCAAGCTCTACAAGTCCCTTGGAGTGGCATGTTCTTGTTGTGACATGGAAGAGTACCGGCATGTCGAATCTTTCCGAAAGCGCGAATGCCTTCTTCATGAAGTCCTTGGACTCCTGGCTGTCGGACGGCTCAAGCATGAGAAGCCTTGCTGCCTTTGCCTGGTTTCTGTTGTCCTGCTCGTTCTGTGAACTGTGCTGGCCCGGATCGTCCGCTACTACCATTACGAAACCGCCGGTAACGCCGGTGTACGCGAATGTGTAGATAGGGTCTGCCGCAACGTTCATTCCTACGTGCTTCATGGCACAGAAGGATCTTACGCCTGCGATGGAAGCACCGATTGCTGCCTCTGTGGCTACCTTCTCATTAGGTGCCCACTCGGAGTAGCACTCTGCTCCGTACTGAGGCATGTTTTCGAGGATCTCGGTGCTCGGTGTTCCCGGATATGCCGAAGCGAATCTCGCGCCGCCTTCCCATGCTCCGCGAGCGGTCGCTTCGTTACCGGACATGATAACTTTCATAAAGCATTTCCTCCCTTTTACATAATGCAGGTACCGCCTGTAAGGCGATACCGTTGTTTTCAAATGCCCTTACGCCATCATTAGCTTCTATTTATATATAGAAGAAAAACTATATTTTGCATTGATTATTATACATCGTGCAGACGCCTCTTTCAATCTCACGCTTGCACTAAAAAGAAGCAAGGGCTCTCGCCCCCGCTTCAGATCATCTTTTATTTAGACTGGTAATCGACACACTGCTGACGGTCGAGGAAGAAATGGATGCCAGGCGAGCTGTCCTTCCAGCGGTCCGTCTGGAACCCGTTGGCCGGCTCCAGCCACTTGCCGACTTCATAGTAGAAGTCCGGGTCGACAGTCGACTGCGCCCATGTGTAGTTTTCAGTTTCATCTATGCTGGTTATCTTGAGCACTTTCACCCTGGATACCCTTCCGGTCTCCATTGTTGCCATGCAGCGGTGCGCGTCTCTCGGCACAAGCATCATCACGACACGCAGATCAGTACAGCACTTCCACGCGATAAAAGCCTCCCCTTCCTCAGGACAGCGCATCTTATACCACTGTGTATCATCATCGATGATGACCTTATCCTGATTAAGCGCATCCTCAAGGACGGATGAATAGATATTTGCTCCTCTGAGGTCAATGCCCGTCATGTCCTGAAAACGGAAGCTGCATCCGCGGGCCTTGCATCCGCAGAGCTTCATTCCCGTAAGGTCATTATTATAGAAGGCAACGTTATCCATCTGCGATCCGCTGAAGTCAGTTTCATGCAGATTGCAGCCATCAAAAGTGGCGCGTCTGAAATCTATGCCCGTAAGGTCGCGGCCGGCAAGATCTATCCCCTTTATGATGCAGTGCCGCATGTCTGGCATGGCTCCGGCCGCAGCATCCCGCATCCTTTCAAGTTCAGCGTCAAAAGCCTCCGCCGATTCGAGGCGCCGTTTGTCACTTTCCGGGACAGGCCTGTATGCCTCATTCTCTTTTACAAAATCCATTTCGCTGGAAGTAAAATTCATCTCTGTTCCCTCTCTTTGCTCATGACCTCTTTTCAGTAATTATACTCCAACGCGTAAAGAAAAACACAGCCCGCGGCTAAGCTGCGGACTGTGTTTCATTATTCTTTATTATAGTGTCTGTTTTTTTAGTTTACAGCGGCGCTGTTGGTATTTGCCGACTCAGGTACTCTGTAGCTGCCTTCGCGGCCCCTGAGGAAGAAGAGTGTTCCGACGAGCAGAACGACTCCTACGATCAGAGGGATCACCGGGCTGCTTACGTAGCCTGCTATCACATATGATATGGCAGATACTACAGCAACAGTTGTAGCGTAAGGAAGCTGTGTCGATACGTGCGATACGTGGTTGCAGTTAGCGCCTGCGGAAGCCATGATCGTTGTATCCGAGATCGGTGAGCAGTGGTCTCCGTATACGGCACCGGCCATGCAGGCTGCGATGATCGGTGTGGAAAGCTCCGGATGCGAGTTTGTGATAGCCAGTCCGAGCGGGATCAGGATACCGAATGTTCCCCATGATGTTCCGGAAGCGAATGCCAGTACGCAGGCGATTAGGAAGAGTGCCGCAGGGATAACGCCTACTGCAGCTCCGCTCATGCCCTCAACAAGCCCGCTTACAAAATCAGCAAGGCCGAGGCTGTCAGTCATGGCTTTGAGTGACCATGCAAGTGTCAGTACCAGGATCGGCGGTACCATTGCCTTCATGCCCTCAGGGATGCAGCTCATGCATTCAGTGAAGCTGATGGTACGTCTTATTGTGTAGTAAGCGATAATGATCACCAGCGCAACGAGAGCTCCCATAGAGAGACCGACAGATGCGTCTGAATCAGAGAATGCTGTTACGAAGCCCGCGCCGTCGAAGAATCCGCCTGTGTAGACCATTCCAAGCACGCAGCTTATTACCAGTACCACTACAGGGAGTACGAGGTCGAGTACTGTGCCGTTATCGCTTCCCTGCTCTACAGCATCAGCGGTGGCTGCGTTAGCGTCCTCGACTGTGAAGAGATCTCCGTTTTCGATCGCGTTCTTCTCAAACTGCGACATGTTTGCATAGTCGAATTTCATGAAGATGAGCGCAAACATCATTACAAGTGTAAAGATCGCATAGAAGTTATAAGGTATGCATCTGATGAAGAGCGAAATGCCTTCTCCTTCACCTGCGAAGCTCGATACTGCAGCTGCCCATGAAGATACAGGAGCGATGATGCAGACAGGAGCAGCAGTTGCGTCGATGATGTAAGCGAGCTTAGCTCTCGACACTTTGAACTCGTCTGTTACAGGCTTCATAACACTGCCGACTGTGAGGCAGTTGAAGTAGTCGTCAACGAAGATCACGATACCGAGAAGGACTGTAGCGACCTCAGCTGCTACACGTGTCCTGACACGTCTCAGCGCCCAGGCTCCGAAAGCCTTTGAACCTCCGGAGAGATTCATCAGCGCTACGATGATTCCGAGGATGACCAGGAATATGAGGATTCCTACGTTCCATCCGTCTGTAAGTGATGCGATAAGTCCGTCCTGAAGAACGTGATTTACTATGCCATCGAAGTCAGCGCCGGCGAAAAGGATTCCGCCTACGAGCACGCCCAGGAAGAGCGAGCTGTATACCTCTTTTGTAATGAGCGCCAATACGATAGCAATGAGTGGCGGCAGAACCGCCCATGCGGTTGCGTAAAGAGCAGGTGTGTCCATAAATAATACCTCCATATAATGAAAATGATCCATGAATAACGCTTGAAACGAAACTGCCATGGATCAGGTTTTATATTATTCCTACCATGATAGCGCTCCACTTTCGTGACAGTCCGGCGCATCTTATTGCACCGTCCCAGCTAGCCGGTTTCGGGTTTCCGGTAAGCTTCGGCGGATCATCCTTTCCTGACCGCGCCCCCCTGCGCTTAACCGGCCAGTACTGATAATCTCCGCAACCTCTATCGGGTCAGGGTTATTCATTTGTCGATATGATAGATAATAATTACAACAAAATGTGTTGTCAACTGATTTTGTGAATTAATACAAAAACAATGCGGCAAATCAGCACGCCTGATGTATTGATTCACAAAAGCGCTTTTCTATTCTTCATAGGTGCCGAGAGACCGGATCACGCGTGCCGCGATAGGAGCCGCTACCTCCGATCCGAAGCCTCCATCCTTTACCCAGACTACGAAGGCATACGGCGCATCCTCGTCAGCAGTGAATCCCACGAACCACGCATCCGGATTCCACGAACCCACTTCAGCAGTACCGGACTTGGCATACATGTCCATGCCCTCGAAGTTCCACTCTCCGTAGTTCTCTACGACATTGTTCTTCATCATGTCCTTGAGCTCAGCCGCAGTATCCTTGTCCAGATATCTTCCCAGGCTCTTGCCTCCGGTAAGTTCCTTTATGAATGTAGCGCTCTTGATGAGGGTCGGCTGCATCGCTTCGCCTTCATTCGCGATAGCTCCCATGTAGACCATCATGGCGCATGGATTCACGAGATCGTCGGCCTGGCCTATGCCCGCCCAGCTGAGCTTCACGTCATTGTCTTTCGGGAAGTCGAAAGAACCCGCCGCTGTTTCGATGCCGTCGACATGCACCGGTTCAGTGAGACCGGCCTTTTCAGCGTATTTTGCCATGGCCTTTGCTCCGACCTTGCGTGTCAGGGCGCCGAAAGCACCGTTGCACGACTGCGCAAGTGCGCCCCTGAAGTCGACTTCACCATGAGCAGTTACGTCGGTAAGCTGGGTATCATCGCCCTCTCCGAGCTGGTTGACTCCGTCGCATTCGTATGTGAACGAATCCCTGTCAGACACATTGTCTATGACAGCAGCAGCTGTGACCAGCTTGAAGGTGGATCCCGGAGTAAGCAGTCCGTCAAGGAAGTTGTTGAAGAAGTATGAGTTATCCTCTTCAGCCGAGGCTTCCGGTTCGTATGCCGGGTCGAACGTCGGTGTACTGACCATGCACACGACCTCACCTGTCTTCCAGTTATATACACCTACCGTTCCGGTCCTGCCGGCCAGCGCTTCATATGCCGTACGGTTCGCGTTGGCGTCTATGGTGAGGGCTATGCGTTTGCCGTTAGCCGTAGTGTCATAGGTGCCGTTCATTATGTCGTAGCCTATGAGCTGGCTCTTGAAAATGGATATCGCTCCGTCGGATATGTTGCCCTGCGGGTCACCCACAGCGTGTACGGTAGCGACCCTCGTCTCATAGTCGCCGCTGTAATAGAAGCCGTCAGGGGTGCAGCTGAGGAGCTCTTCCCCGTAGCGGTCCGTAATGGTGCCGCGGTTTATCATGCCGTCCGTATATATCTGTGTATTCCCGTAGAATGTCGCCCATTCTCCGCCGTGCTTAACGAATCTGTATCCGAAAAGCCCCGTGCCTGCAAGAAGCATGATCACCAGCAGGAGGCATATCCACGCTCTTCTTTCCTGTTTTCGCATGGCTATTCCTCCTTCCTCACCGCGAGGCTCGCGTTCCGCCGCATGTCAGCGGCCTTGAAATACGCAAGCATCGCCCACGAAGTCATAAGGCTTGTTCCGCCCGTCGATACGAACGGGAACGTGACTCCCGTCAGCGGGAAGAGGTCGATGGCTCCGAACATGTTGAGCATCGTCTGCACAAGGAACATCGTTGCCGCGCTGCACGCGAGTATGGTATAGATGGTGGACCTGCCGGCTACTATATGCATGACGGCGAACACGGAGAGTGTGGCGATGCAGAGCACCGCAAGCACGGCTATGATGAAGCCCCACTCCTCCATGACGAAGCCGAACACGAGGTCTGTATTGGACGCCCCTACATACTTGAGCGAGCCGTTGCCTGCACCGAGACCGAGAAGTCCCCCGCCGGCGCCGAACGACATGGTACGCGTCTGCTGATATCCGAGGTCATCCATGAACTCAGCTTCCCAGACGTGTCCCCAGGCGTCGAACCTGGACGCGATGTATGGTTTGAACTTGAGCACGATGAGTCCAAGCGCACCGGCAGCTACACCCGTAAGGATGAAGCGCGAGAAGTCTCCGCTCCTGAGGAATGAGACTACCAGATAAGTCGCGAAGAATATGAGAGCCGTTCCGAAGTCGCTCATCAGCGCGAGGCATCCCAGGCAGAACAGCGAGAACACCGCGTAAACGACCGTATTTCTTTTTTCGTACAGTTCTTCCAGCGTGCCGGCGCCTATGAGGATGAATGCCAGTTTTACTATTTCTGACGGCTGTATCGATCCGCTCTCACCTATCTTTATCCAGTTTGTAGCCCCGTATTTGGCTGTACCAAATATGAGGTTGATTATCAGGGCGACGACCGAAAGTCCTATAAGGACAGGTTTTATTTTATGCAGTCTGTTTATGTCGCGCATGTATATGCACATGAATATCATGAGCGCGAGACCGAGCAGTATCGCTATGAGTTCCTTGAACACTGCCCCCGGATCCGATGACGCAGTGACCGCAAGATTGATAGTCGAGAGGAAGAACGCTATCATCTCCATCTCGAAGCCGCGTCTTCCCATCGCATTGAATACCATTATATAAGTCCACATGACGACCATGAGGATCGCTATGCTGATGAGCGCCGACGCCGTTATCTCAGTGCCCATGCCAAGCACCAGCTGCACTATGGTCATCAGCTGGAACGCCGTGATCGCAAGAAGGATCTTCCACGGAGCGACAGGTTCGTTATCAAGGCGGCGCATGTATCTGTTGTTGCGGGTCTCCTCAATGCTCGGCGGGCTTATGGTGGATCTGGTGCCGCCCATTTCTATGAGGTCTCCCGGGCTTATCACATAGCGCTTCTCCGCATCCAGCCTGAAGCCGTTCACCTTGATGCCGCTGGTGGAGCCGAGGTCCTTTATCATCCATTTATCTTCCGCCCTCCTTACCAGAAGCGCGTGATTATTCGAAACAGTCCTGAGAGGAATCCTTATGTCGCACGATCTCGACCTTCCGATCACGTTTTCCCAGTGGGTTATCGGGTAACTTCCGCCGTCCTCCACCATGAAGTAGCCCCAGATCTCCGGGGTCGCCCTGGTGGAAAGAAGCGACACTATGGATATGAGGAGTATGTATGCCGCAAGCACAACAAAGATCCACCGGAAAACGGTGGTTATGTGTACCGCGATCTCAGGGTTGTTCTCTGAGAATGTCAGAATCTCATTGATAAGTGTTTCTATGGTTATCCTCCTGTATGCAGACAGTTACCCTATCATACATAGTAATTATACGTAGCAAATCCGCAGAATTCCCGAACCTTAAAGAATATACACATTTTCAGGCAATAAAAAGGAGGTGTATATACACCTCCCTGTTTTCTACTTCCAGGAGCTCTTCAGTCCTACGATGCTGTTGAATACCTTTTCGTCGTCTGTTGTGAGCTTTGTATCCGCGATGTAGTAGCCTTTGCGGAAGAACTGGAATCTTTCGCCCGGCTTGACATCCTTTACGGATGGCTCTGCATAGCCCCATGTCTCGACAAGTGATTCAGGATCGAACTCCTGCTCTCCTGTCTCCTCGTTCTCCTTCATGAGATAGCCGTACTCCCTGATTTTGATCTTTACGGCCGAGGAAGCTTCAACGAAGTGGATGGTGCCCTTTACCTTGCGGCCTTCGAATCCGCTGCCGCTGTGTGTCTCCGGATCATATGTGCAGTGGAGCGCTGCGATATTGCCGTCAGCGTCCTTCTCGACCTCATTGCACCTGATGAAATAAGCTCCCTTGAATCTTACCTCATTGCCCGGGAAGAGCCTGAAGTACTTCTTTACAGGGAATTCCATGAAGTCGTCTCCGTCTACCCAGAGTTCACGGCCGAACGGGATCTCGCGTGTTCCCATCTCAGGTACTTTCGCGTTGTTCTCAACAGTGCACATCTCGATCTTGTCTTCAGGATAGTTGTCGATGATGACCTTGATAGGGTTCTTTACGACATTGACAGCAGGGACCTTCAGCTGGAGATCTTCTCTTACGCACTGCTCAAGCTGAGCTATGTCGATCATTGTATCCGCTTTTGTGACTCCGATGTCATTGCAGAACTTGCGGATCGCTTCAGGTGTATAACCCCTGCGGCGGATTCCTGCGAGTGTGCAGAGTCTAGGATCGTCCCAACCTTCTACCTTGCCGTCTTCTACAAGTCTGCGGATGAATCTCTTGCTCATCAGCATCGTTGTGATGTTGAGCGGCGCAAACTCGATCTGGCGAGGAGGATTCGGCCACCAGCCTACCTCATTGACTACCCAGTCATAAAGAGGTCTGTGGTCTTCAAACTCGAGCGTGCAGATGGAGTGCGTGATGCCCTCGATCGCGTCCTCGATAGGATGCGCGAAATCGTACATCGGATATACGCACCATTTGTCGCCTGTATTGTGATGCGACGCATGAACGACTCTGTAGATGACAGGGTCTCTCATGTTGATGTTAGGGCTGGCCATGTCGATCTTGGCTCTGAGGCAGACTTCTCCGTCCTTGAACTCACCTGCTCTCATTCTCTCGAAGAGCTCGAGATTCTCTTCTACAGGTCTGTTTCTGTATGGGCTCTCCTTGCCCGGCTTTGTCAGCGTACCCCTGTACTCTCTGATCTGATCCGGAGTGAGTTCGCACACGAAAGCCTTGCCCTGCTTGATGAGCTCGACTGCAGCGTCATACATCGTATCGAAATAATCAGAAGCCCAGAGCTTTTCATCCCACTGGAATCCGAGCCAGTTTACGTCAGCTTCGATGGACTTTACGAATTCGATGTCTTCTTTGGTCGGGTTGGTGTCGTCATATCTGAGATTGCAGCGGCCGCCATACTTCAGAGCCGTACCGAAGTTGAGGCAGAGCGACTTGGCGTGTCCGATGTGCAGGTAGCCGTTCGGCTCCGGCGGGAATCTCGTAACGATCGTAGTGTGCTTTCCGCTGGCGAGGTCTTCGTTGATGATATCGTGGATGAAGTTGCCCGCCATGTTCTTATATTCTTCTGCTGTTGCAAATGCCATTTAAATACCTCCGGATCATTGTCCCAAAAATTCTTATATATTATAGCACAAGGCACACCTTGCCGTGCAGTGTTATCAGAAGTTATGTTATAATTTTATTTGCGGGCACCGCTCCGGAACACTATCACTTCCGGGCTGCCCAGCACAGCTAATAATCATTGGAGGTACTGTTTTGGAAAAGTATCCTATTTATACGGAAATCAACAACTGCCGTGACTGCTACCGCTGCGTCAGGCACTGCCCTGTAAAGGCGATCCAGATCAAAGACGCGCACGCGGAGATCATCTATGACCGCTGCACGTTCTGCGGCACATGCGTAAACGAATGCCCTAACTCAGTAAAGGTCATCAGGAACGACACCGACAGAGTAAGGATGGCATTCCTTTCTAACCGCAAGGTCATCGTATCTCTGGCTCCTGCATACGTTTCGGAATTCAGGGGATACGAAGACAACTTCGTAAGAGCCCTCTACAGGCTCGGCTTCCACGCCGTCTCAGAGACCGCGATCGGAGCTGCGCTGGTATCCCAGGCTCTCGACCTTTACATTAAAGATCATGGAGAAGCACCATTCATTTCTACAGCCTGCCCTTCCGTAGTGCAGCTGATCAGAAAATACTTCCCTAAAGATATAAAGGCACTGGCACCGGTACCGAGCCCGCTGCAGACTCACAGCGCTTATCTGCGCAAGCTGTACGGCAATGATATCGTCATTGTATTCATCGGACCTTGCATCGCGAAGAAAGTCGAAGCAGACGAGCATCCGGGATATCCTGACATCGCGCTCACCTTCAGAGAGGTTCGCGAGTGGCTCGAAGAGGAAAACATCGACCTCGCCAACATGGATACCGGCATCCCTATCGATTTCGTACCTGCAAAAGCCGGCAAGGCTGCCATCTATCCAATAGAGAACGGTCAGATAGAGACTTCAAAGATATGGGAAGGCCGCTTTGTTGAGCAGTCCGCCCTTTCTGTCTCTGGCGTTACAAGAGTCATGTCATCGCTCATGGGCACACATACGGATGACTTCCTTGAGGCGCTGAACTGCGACGGCGGATGCATCAGCGGTCCGGGAACCTCTCATAACGATTCAGCAGTAGTCAGAAAAAAGGCTGTTGCATCTTATGTTCTTGACCGTATCAATGACCCTGATGTTTTCGACGGTGACGAAGAGTTTGCCAGAGAAGTATACGAGAAAGGCTACGGCATACTCGATGCGGAATTCCCTGCCCCGACGGGACTGACTTCGTCTGATTACTCCGAAGAAGAGATCCGCGGAGCTCTCGCCAGACTCGGCAAGACATCTACAGAAGATGAGCTCAACTGCGGAGGCTGCGGTTACCCTACATGCCGCGACATGGCAAAGGCATTGCTGGCAGGCCTCGCAGAGACCGAGATGTGCGTTACCAAGATGCGCAAGGACGCAGAGACCAAGGTCGACATCCTTCTCTCTACGATACCTCACGGCGTAGTCATAGTAGACAGCGATCTTTCCATCGCGGAGTGCAACAAGCGCTTTATCAAGATATTTGAAGATTATCCTGATGAGTTCCTCGATTCAGAAGGTCTGAGATCTTTCCGCGGTTATCCGGTATCGGCATTCGTTCCGTTTGAAGAAAAGTTCCGCGAGCAGTTCTTCATGAGCAAGCCTCAGCAGTACAGGTTCCGTCATAAGGGCAAAATTTACAGGATCACTTTCTTCCTCGTAGAAAACAAGGAGCTTCTCGGAGCAATGTTCGAAGATATAACGACACCTTCAGTAAGAAGAGAGGCCGTTGTGGGGAAAGCCGAAGAAGTCATCAGAAAGTCAATGACGTCAGTTCAGCAGATAGCCGCTCTCCTCGGTGACAACGCCGCCGAGACAGAGATAATGCTCAACTCTATCATTGAGGAATTCAACGTTAACAACAGTGAAGCCGGAGAAGACGGCCTGATGGCCGAAGAAAGCAGTGAGGTCTAGAATGAACGATTTATGTATCGATATCGATTATTCACAGCTTTTCAAGCACGGTCAGAACATCGGCGGAGATGTCTACTATATTGACAGGAACCCGGACAGCAACGTAATGACAGTCATCCTTTCGGATGGCCTTGGAAGTGGTGTAAGAGCCAACGTGCTGGCATCTCTGACTTCCCACATGGCAAGTAAGCTGTCGCTGTCTACCATGGATCTCGAGAAGTCTGCGGAAGTCATAATGGATACTCTTCCTATCGACAGCGTAAAGGGCATCAGTTATTCCACATTCACCATCGCCAGGGTCATCTTCTCCGATGACAAATCCTTTATCCGCGTGGAACTTGCCGAGTACGACAACCCTGAAAGTCTCAGGTTCACAGGCAGTGAACCTGTAGAATGGGATAAGACGGCAATCAGACTTAAACGTAAAAAAGCCATAAAGGAAGAAATCGTATATTCATCGACCTTTGAGATGAAAGAAGGCGACAGGCTGATATTCTTCAGCGACGGAGTAGCTCAGTCAGGCATCGCGCTTGGACCGTCAAACAAAGAACGGGAAGACGATCCGGCATATGCTGTATTTAGGTCTCAGAGACGCATTGTTCAGTCACTGCCATCCGTCGTTAAGGCAACAGGCTGGGGAACAGACAATGTTTCTGAGTTCATTCAGAGAAAGCTGACAAATAATCCGGACATATCCTCGAGACAGCTCGCACGCGCGATCGTCACTGAGGCAAATAAAAACGACAAGTATACGCCTAACGACGACATTACATGCTGCGTCATAGGTGTCAAGAAGCCTCGCCGCACGCTTATAGTGACCGGCGCGCCACGCAGCCGCGAGTCCGACAAGAAGCTCGGAGAACGCATTAAGAACTTCGACGGTCAGGTCATCGTATGCGGCGGAACAACCGCCAAGATAGTTGCGCGCGAGCTCGGCAAGGATGTCAAGGCTGATAAGTCCCCTGCAGGCAACCTGCCTCCTGCAAGCAAGATCGACGGGATCGATCTTGTCACAGAGGGCATGCTCACGCTCTCCGAAGTAGCCAAAAGGCTTACCAACGGCACACTGCTCAAACACATGAGCGAAGATGCCGCCAAGCGCATGATAGCTATTCTGAGAGAGACGGATCAGGTGGAAATCATCGTAGGAACAAAGATAAACGATGAAGTCGATGACCCGTCCATGGCAGCAAAGATCGGTCTGAGGTTCCCTACCGTCGACGAGATAAGGAGAGCTCTCATCAAAAACTACTTCAAGGAATGTGAAGTGCAGTACTTATAGCAAAAACAGGAACAGCGAAAACGCCGGCTGAGGAGCCGGCGTTTTTTGTATGCTTTTGACTGTTCTGATCAGATGTCCGTCCTGGCAAGTATCTGTGCCGGTGTCTTGCGCATCGTCACGTAAACAGGGATGAGTCCCGCGATCAGGTTGAACAGCAGGATGATGCCGAGCGTGATCGCGGCTATCGCAGGTGTTATCAGGTAAAGGCCTTCGACATAATAGGTTATCTTTACCACCTGAGTCAGGGCAAAGTACATGATTGCTATGCCCGGTATTGCAGTCAGGAATGTGATCACCATGATCTCACCCGTGAACATCCTGTATATATCTCTCTTCTTGAGGCCGATGGCTCTGAGAGTACCGACTTCCTTGATCCTTGAGAGGAATGACGACCTGAGCATCAGGAACATCTCGATCAGCGAGATGAGCATGATGATTCCCGCCACAACTATGGCAGAAGTAAGCTGATCCTTGCGGGTATTGATATACGTCTTCTTATCACGCGCATCGTTCAGCTTGGACTGCAGGTTCTCCTTATTGAGCATGTGCTTGAGCAGCGCTGTGTTTTCGGCATATGCGGAGAACTCCTTCTGCTGCATTATATAATCCTCTTTTATGGTGTCTGCATGCACGTAGTAAGTATCGTCATCGGCATTGTCACTGGTGAAGAATCCTACGACGGTCAGCTTGCGCCCTGCAGCCTTGACCGAAAGTGTGCTGCCGATCTCGTATTCTTCGTTGTGTTCGATGTTGATGACCGCCTCACAAAGCTGCTGCGGTTCGCGGCCTTCCTTGACTTTCACATTATTCTTGGCCAGGGCGAGGTCCTTGACCTTTCCGCTTCTGATCAGATTCTCATATCCCTCTTCCTCCATGAAAGTGAATTCTTCATCAGCATCTTCTCCGTTGGTCAGTATATACATCACCTGGCTCTCATCCACGAAAAGTGATGGAGATTCCGTTTCCGCTATACCGCAGATATGGTAGTCATCGAGATTCTGGACCGTGATCCTTCGCCCCAGAAATTCTTCCATTGTGTCAAGTCCCACTGCTTTTCCCAGATTCTCTCTGAGGAAATTGTCGATCAGAGACTTGTCAATCACCACATCATGCGGATCCTCAGGCATCTTTCCAGCAATAAGCTGTTCCGGCTTGAGGACTTTAGTCATCACGACAGAAACGGTAAGATCCTCCTGCGCGTAACTGGTCTGCAGGTAATCATCCATCGGGAGCGTTACTCTCTTCTTTGTATTTCCCGGTATCACGAAAGACACATTCTCAAGGCTTCCTACAAGATCGAGCATGTCCTCCGTCTTATCGGTATTCGCGATCGTAACGTAATTGCCGTTGGTAGTCCTGTAGTCGACCGGTTTCACCTCAAGAAGTCCGAGGACATTACTGACGGCGAGGAAGGCAAACATCGCGGCAAATACGAATCCCAGCATGAGGAATTTCCTTATCTTCTTGAATCCCTTTACCGTCTTCCACCCATTGCTCAGCATATTGCTGAGACGGTATATTGACGTATATTTCGCCTTGTATTTCTGCGGCAGGCATGCAGTATAGTCGAAATCCTTCTCGTCAAAGTATGTTTCGTCCATCGCGGTGTAATGATCGTCCACCATCTCGATGTTTGAACTCTCATCTACTATGTTGAGCCTTCCGCCTGTATTGATGTAGAGATTGTTTCCTCTTATTACTACTTTGATGTCAGCCTGGCGCTCTTCATCGCTGTACACATCGATGCTGACGTCATCCTTCTTGAATCCCTTGTGGACAGCCATGTCCTTCAGATAGATCTTGTTCTCGAGCTGATAGTCGAGATATCTGGAGGAGTCGTTATTATAAGCTTTTACGATGCGCCCGTCCTTCATCTCCGCAACATGATCGGAGTAGAACTGCGCGATGTTTCTCTCGTGAGTGACGAGGATGACCAGCCTTTCCTCTGAGATCGTCTTGATGATGTTCATGATCTCGAGGGTGTTTGCGCTGTCGAGGTTGCCCGTAGGCTCGTCAGCTATGATTATCCTAGGATTCTTGACTATCGCCCTGGCGATCGCGACCCTCTGTCTCTGACCTCCCGACAGTGAGCCGGCAAGCTTGTTTCTGTACTGATCGATGCCGACCATCTCGAGACAATATCTTACACGCGCGGTGACCGTTGTGTTGTCTCTGATACCTATCATGCGGAGTGCTATGGCTACGTTCTCAAACACCGTCTTGTCATCAAGCAGGTTGAAGTTCTGGAATATGTAGCCTATACGCGCGTTACGAATGCTGTCTATCTTGCTCGACGAAAATCTTGTGATGCGCTGTCCGTCGATCGTGATGGTTCCGCTGTCGACCTTGTCAAGTCCGCCGATGGCATTCAGGAGTGTCGTCTTGCCGCATCCGGAAGGACCAAGCAGACATACCATGCCCTTGTCAGGCAGTGTCATGGAGGTATTGTCGATGACATGTATCTGGTTGGCCTTTCCTTTGTAGTAATACTTGTTGACCTTTTCGATCTTTATCATCTGCTACGCCCCCTCTCTGAATGCCTTCATGGCACTCTTTGTAAAGATGTGCCTGGAGTATCTGTTGGCGATAAGGAGCGACATGAGAAGGAGCAGGCATCCCAGGACTCCGTAATCGACCGGAGTCAGGTAATGCAGCAGCTTCATCACAGGAGTAAGATCGTTATGCACGAGCTCCTGCAGTATGCCCTTTTTCACGAGCACTACGAAAGCTATGTCCACGCCGTAAGCGATGATCATCATGAGTATGAGCTCAACTCTGAGTATTGTGTCAGTGTTGCTCTTGGACGCTCCGAGTATCCTGAGCGTCGAGTAGTACGAATTCCTTGATCTCATGATCAGCCTGATAACAGCATAGGCAATGAAGAAGAGAATCACGAACTCAAGAAGCAGTCTGCCGTATGTCATGAGATTGAGCACCACGTTGAATCCGCCCGTCATGTCTGTCAGCGAGTCCTTGAGCGCAAGTGTTGTGAACCCCTTTCCGTTGAGTTCCGCCAGAGTCTCCTCGGAGTCCTGCTCATTTTCCATGTATGCGCTTACCTGGAAGTAGCCTTTGTCGAAGAGCTTCCTGAAATCATTCTTGCTGATGAATACACAGTTGTAGAACATGTCGTAATCATCTTTAGGTATGCCGAGCAGGTCCTTGCAGTTGTCACTGGTGACCACTTTATCAACGGTGTATTTCCCTTCGGACTCGAAGAATCTGTTCTTCACCGTAAGGCTGAAGTCCTTTCCCACGGCCAGCTCATCCGGATAGTAATAAATCTGGTCTTCAAGCAGATAGACCGATCCGTCAGGTATCTTTGAAGATGTATAGATGGATCTTTCGTATTCGTTGCTTATGCGCGTACCATTGAAGTCCAGCTCGGACCTCGACATTGCAGCCATCATGGATATCAGCAGCTCGTTTTCGACCGCGTCACTTGCATATACCGTCGAATAGCCGTAAAGAGCATAGTCGGAATCGTCATTCGTTGATTCTTCGATTATGATGCCCGCTATCCTGATCGGTTCAGCGAATTCGTATTTTTGCATCTGACCCATGTCCTTGAGCGTGACTTCCTGATCGATATATTCATTCGGATCGGCCATGGAAACGTACGCGTCACTCGAAGGGTCTACCTTCAGCACTATTTCATAATCACCTGCCGGCATATGTCCGTATGTGAGTTCGCTTTCGTTCACATCCGCGACAGGCATGACCGGACCCTCTACGAAGGCATCACCCATGTTGAAGCTGACTCCGCTGTCGATGGCGAGATCATTCTTCACGACTTCCCTGATATTTGCCGTTGACTCTACCGCCGAAAAATCCTCATCAGTAAAGTTGCTCTCGTCTGCTTTTTTGATGATTATCCTGTCAGAGCTCGAATTGAGGAAGTACGGGTTGTTTCCGAGAAGGTCGCTCTCATGCATGCTGTTCTTCGTAGTAGCGTACTGCGAAAGTACTGCCGTCGAAACGAAGAAGTACACAATGAAGAGCAGTATGAATTTGGCCGGAAGGTTGAATGTGTTCCTGACTCCGAGGCGGAGTTCCGCGCCCTTGCGCATCTTTCTCGGCGCCAGCACTTCTCCGTGCTGAGTATCCTTTCCTTCCTCAGCCGCCTGTTCTGCTTTTTCGCTTCTGGCGACACGGCCTTCTCTTTTCTGCGTACCGGCAGCAGCCGCGTCAGGATCTGCGCTGTATTCACCAACCTCAGCATAATAATCCTCGGCGCTGTTGAGCCGCGAGTGAGAAAGCTTCTTATCCTCGATTATCTTGCCGTCATACATGGTGAGCTTACGGGTCACATACGGCTCAGCCTGCTCGTAGTTATGCGTTACGATAACCACCAGCCTGTCCGATGAGACCTTTGCAAGCGTTTCCATTACGCTTTCAGCTGAAGCGCTGTCGAGGTTTCCTGTAGGCTCGTCCGCGACTATTATCGGCGCGTTCTTTGCGAGAGCTCTGGCTATTGCGACACGCTGCTTCTGTCCGCCGGAGAGCTTGGACACCTTTGTGCGGCGGTATTTTGTGAGTCCCACGAGCTCTATAAGCTCATTGATGCGTTCCCTGCACTCTCTCTTTCTTTTTCCGCACAAAAGCATCACGGCCTCTATGTTCTGATAGACCGTGTAGCTGTTTATCAGGTTGAAATCCTGAAAAATGTTTCCTATGTAAGTCTTACGGTAGATCTCGTAGTCCTCGGTCCCGTATGCAGTGGTATCTTCACCGCACACGAACATCTCGCCCTCTTCATAGGTATCGAGACCGCTAATGACGTTGAGCAGCGTGGACTTGCCGCTTCCGCTCTCACCGGTTATCGCTACGAATTCACCTATGTCGAGGTCAAGATCGATACGCGAAAAACCCATGCTGACGGAATCTTCGCCGGCATAGTACTTCGAGACCTTTCTTAATTCTATGGTATGAGACAAGTTATATCCTCCCTGCCACGATATATGGCACATCATATTCCCGTGTATTATAACATCCGGGGCTGACTCCAGTCTGAATCCTTACAGAATATACATAATGAGCAGGGGCTTCAAAGCACTGAAAAAACGGCGCAGAACCATATCTGCGCCGCCTTTTGTATTACCGTTTCTGATTGACTGCTTCTGATCTTTAGATCTTGCCGTCCGATCCGAGTACGTTCACGATCTTGTGAGCTACCATGTCCTTTACAGCCTGTCTTGCCGGCTTCAGGTACTGACGTGGGTCGAAGTGCTCAGGATGCTCTGCGAAGTACTTGCGGATGTTTCCTGTCATGGCGAGACGGATATCCGAGTCGATGTTGATCTTGCATACTGCAGATCTGGCTGCCTTACGGAGCTGCTCTTCAGGAATACCTACAGCATCAGGCATGTTGCCGCCGTACATATTGACCATCTTTACGAATTCCTGTGGAACCGATGAGGATCCGTGGAGAACGATCGGGAATCCCGGCAGTCTCTTTGTTACTTCCTCGAGTACGTCGAAACGCAGTGGAGGCGGTACGAGTATGCCTTCTTCGTTTCTTGTGCACTGTGCCGGTGTGAACTTGTATGCACCGTGGGATGTTCCGATCGCGATAGCCAGCGAATCGCAGCCTGTTCTGCTTACGAATTCCTCAACCTCTTCAGGTCTTGTATAGCTCTCGTGTCCTGCTTCTACTACTACCTCGTCCTCTACTCCGGCAAGTGTTCCGAGTTCAGCCTCAACAACTACGCCATGAGCATGGGCATATTCTACTACCTGTTTTGTTACAGCGATATTCTCCTCGAATGGCTTCGAAGACATATCGATCATTACCGATGTGAATCCTCCGTCGATGCAGCTCTTGCAAAGCTCGAATGAATCACCGTGGTCAAGGTGAAGTGCAATAGGGATCTCAGGGTTTTCAATGATTGCAGCCTCTACCAGCTTAACCAGGTATGTATGGTTAGCATAAGCACGCGCGCCCTTTGAAACCTGCAGGATGACCGGGCTCTTGAGTTCGCCGGCAGCTTCTGTGATACCCTGTACGATCTCCATATTGTTTACGTTGAAAGCTCCGATAGCATAACCGCCGTCATAAGCCTTCTTGAACATTTCGGTTGTTGTTACGAGTGGCATATATCTACCTCCTTTTTGCGAAATAACACACTTATATTTTACCCGTTAAACAGCGCACATTCAACCGCAATTGTGCTTCTTTAAAATACATATGGCGAAGGTGCGGCCGGGAACGTCCTCGAAAGCACGAAGCACATGCCGCTTCATCGCTCCTCCGATGGCCCGCGGGAAAGTTCCCGCGGTTCCTTTCGCCGTCAGAGCGCTGCCGCGGTGTGCTTCTGCACTTTCTGCGGAGTGTTCTCAGCCGCACCTTCGCCATATAAGTAAGAAGAGCCGGTCCGAAGACCGGCTCCTTCAATCTGATGTTTCGCCGCGATTAAGCTTCCGGTGCGTAGAAGTCTACGAACTTCTTCAGCTTCTCGTAACGTGCCATTGCAGCTGCCTCGTTCTCCGCGAAGAGCTTCTCTGCTCTTTCCGGATTCTCTCTGGTCAGTCTGTTGTAACGTGCTTCGTTCTTCAGGAACTCCTGATATCCACCTGCAGGTACCTTGCTGTCCAGTGTGAACGGGTTCTTGCCCTCTGCTTTTGCAGCAGGGTTGAATCTGAAGAGGTTCCAGTAACCGCACTCTACGGCCTTCTTCATTTCCATCTGGCAGTTCATCATGCCGCCCTTGATGGAGTGCATCTCGCATGGCGAGTAGCCGATGATCAGGGATGGGCCGTCGTAAGCGATAGCTTCGTTCATTGCCTTCAGAGTCTGGTTCGGATCAGCACCCATAGCTACCTGAGCTACGTATACATAACCGTAAGCCATAGCGATCTGAGACAGTGACTTCTTCTCGATTGCCTTACCGGCAGCAGCGAACTGTGCTACCTGACCGATGTTGGAAGCCTTGGAAGCCTGTCCGCCTGTGTTGGAGTAAACCTCTGTATCGAATACCATTACGTTTACGTTCTCGCCGCTTGCGAGTACGTGGTCGAGTCCGCCGTAACCGATATCGTATGCCCAGCCGTCTCCGCCGAAGATCCATACTGTCTTCTCTCCGAGGAGGTCTTTGCGCGCTACGATCTCAGCTCCGATGCCTGCCTTCTCGAGTGCTGCTGCGAGCTCTTCGCCCTTAGCTCTTGACTCAACAGGATCATTGAATACTGCGAACCATGCATCAGCTGCGTCCTTGACCTCTGCAGGTACTCCTGCAGCTACGAGATCTTCAACGTCAGCTTTGATCTTAGCTCTTCTGGCCTTGATAGCCATTCTCATGCCGAGACCGTGCTCTGCGTTGTCCTCGAAGAGGGAGTTGTTCCATGCAGGACCGTGTCCGCATGCATCAGTTGTGTAAGGTGCTGTTGCTCCAGGGCCGCCCCAGATGGAGGAGCATCCTGTTGCGTTGGAGATAAATGTGTGATCTCCGCAAAGCTGTGTGATAAGTCTTGCGTATGAAGTCTCAGCACACCCTGCGCAGGATCCCGAGAACTCGAGGAGAGGAGTCTTGAACTGCGACTTGATTACGTTGCTGTTGTCTGCGAATTCCTTCTTGACAGATACGCTCTTTACAGCATAGTCGAAGTTCTTCTGCTCTGGGAGCTGCTCCTCAAGCGGCTTCATTTCCAGTGACTTGGTTGGGCATACTGTTACGCATACTCCGCATCCCATACAATCGAGCGGGGATACAGCGAGGCCATATTTATATGCGCCCTTGCTCAGCTTGTGATCAACAGCCTTGAATCCTGCAGGAGCGGCTGCCATCTCAGCTTCGTCAAGCAGATATGGTCTGATAGTAGCGTGTGGGCATACGAATGCGCATCTGTTGCACTGTGCGCACTTTGTGCCATCCCATTCAGGAACCATAACAGCAACGCCTCTCTTCTCGTATGCGGAAGCTCCGAGTTCCCACTCACCGTCAACGTGTGGCAGGAATGCGGATACAGGCAGGCTGTCTCCATCCATGTTGTCGATCGGCATGAGGATGTTCTTGACCTGCTTAACGAGAGCTTCAGGTCCTTCAAGAGCAGCCTTCTCAGCGTCAGCAGCAGGGTTAGCCCACTCAGCAGGAACATCGATCTTGACGAGAGCGTCAGCACCGGCATCGATAGCCTTGTGGTTCATGTCTACGATATCCTGGCCCTTCTTGAGGTAGGACTTCGTAGCAGCGTCCTTCATGTACTTGATAGCGTCTGCCTTCGGCAGTACCTCTGCGAGTGAGAAGAATGCGGACTGGAGAGTTGTATTTGTTCTCTTGCCCATTCCGATCTTAGCGCAGAGATCGATAGCGTCGATGATGTACAGCTGGATGTTGTTCTCAGCGATGTACTTCTTGGCAGCAGCATTGAGGTGATGTCCGACTTCTTCCGGCTTCCACTGGCAGTTGATGAGGAAGATTCCGCCCGGCTTAACGTCCTGAACGATCTTGAATCCCTTATCAATGTAGGATGGGTTGTGGCAAGCTACGAAGTCAGCCTTGTTGATGTAGTATGAGCTCTTGATCGGCTTGTCACCGAATCTCAGGTGGGAAATCGTAACACCGCCTGTCTTCTTGGAGTCATACTGGAAGTAAGCCTGTACGTACTTGTCTGTGTGGTCTCCGATGATCTTGATGGAGTTCTTGTTGGCTCCGACTGTTCCGTCGCCGCCGAGACCCCAGAACTTGCACTCGATCGTTCCCGAAGGAGCTGTGATCGGAGCCGGCTTCTCTTCGAGTGAGAGGTTCGTAACGTCATCTACGATGCCGATAGTGAACTTTCTCTTTGGCTCGTCCTTGAGAAGCTCATCGTAAACTGCGAATACTGATGCCGGAGGAGTATCCTTCGAACCGAGTCCGTAACGTCCGCCGATAACCTTAACGTCGCTCATTCCTGCCTCAGCGAATGCTGTCATTACGTCGAGGTAGAGTGGCTCGCCGAGAGCACCAGGCTCTTTTGTTCTGTCGAGAACTGCAACTTTCTTGCATGTCTTTGGCAGAGCTGCGATCAGCTTGTCTGCTCTGAACGGCCTGTAGAGTCTTACCTTGATGAGACCGACCTTCTCGCCCTTTGCGTTGAGGTAGTCGATAACTTCCTCAGCAACGTCGCAGATGGATCCCATGGCGATGATGACTCTGTCAGCATCAGGTGCACCATAGTAATTGAAGAGCTGATAATCTGTTCCGAGTTTCTCGTTGATCTTGGCCATGTACTTCTCAACAACGTCAGGAACTGCATCATAGAACTTGTTGCATGCTTCTCTGTGCTGGAAGAATACGTCGCCATTCTCGTGAGATCCTCTCAGATGAGGATGATCAGGATTCAGGCAAGCATCACGGAATGCCTTAACAGCGTCCATGTTGCACATTTCCTTGAGGTCCTCATAGTCCCATACAGCGACTTTCTGGATCTCGTGGGATGTTCTGAATCCGTCGAAGAAGTTCAGGAAAGGAACTCTGCCCTCGATAGCAGCCAGGTGAGCTACTGGAGCGAGGTCCATAACTTCCTGTACGTTGCTCTCTGCGAGCATTGCGAATCCTGTCTGACGGCAAGCGTAAACGTCTGAGTGGTCTCCGAAGATATTCAGCGCGTGAGTCGAAACTGTACGTGCTGATACATGGAATACTGCCGGCAGAAGTTCACCAGCGATCTTGTACATGTTCGGGATCATCAGGAGAAGTCCCTGGGAAGCTGTGTAAGTTGTGGTGAGTGCGCCAGCTCCGAGTGAGCCGTGTACAGCACCAGCAGCACCAGCTTCAGACTCCATCTCGACTACCTGTACAGTGGATCCGAAGATGTTCTTGCGTCCGGCGGCTGCCCACTGGTCTACATAGTCTGCCATCGGCGAAGACGGAGTGATCGGATAGATTCCGGATACCTCTGTGAACGCGTAGGAGACATGTGCAGCAGCGTTGTTGCCGTCCATTGTTTTGAATTGTCTCTTCATTCTTTCATCTCCCTTATAAAAGATTTTGAAATTGAGTGATAGTTAGTAAAAAAGCACTTTTTTGAAATAATATGGTGAAATAATTATTTCCGTTGGTTGTTTAGCCCCAAACCCTCTTTTTACATGTTTTCTACGAGGGCCTGTGTATCCTTAGCGATCATCAGCTCTTCGTTGGTCGGGATCACGAATACTCTTACCTTTGAACCTTCGCCTGTGATCTCAACTTCCTTGCCTCTGCAGTTGTTCTTCTCTTTGTCGATGTAAAGATCCATGAATCCGAGGTTTGCGCAGACCTTCTCTCTCAGCTCGATGTCGTTCTCGCCGATACCTGCTGTGAAGACCATGGCATCTACATGACCGAGTTCTGCAGCGTAAGCACCGATGAAGCGCTTAACGGATCTGAGAAGCATTTCTCTTGCAACGTGAGCCTTGTGGTTGCCCTCAGCCTCTGCCTTTGTTATGTCTCTGCAGTCGCCGGAGATCTCGGAGATAGCGAGGAGTCCGGACTTCTTTGTCATCATGTCTGTGATCTCTTTTACAGGCATTCCTGTCTGCTCATAGATGAAGCTGACGACTGTAGGGTCGATCGATCCACAGCGTGTTCCCATTACGAGACCTTCGAGCGGCGTGAGGCCCATCGATGTATCATAGCACTTTCCGTCCTTGACAGCTGTGATGGAGGAGCCGTTTCCGAGGTGGCATGTGATGACGTTGATGTCCTTGAGATCCTTGCCCATAAGTTCTGCTACTCTGTTGGCAACATAGCGGTGGCTTGTGCCGTGAGCTCCGTATCTCTGAACATGATACTTCTCGGCATATACCCAAGGAATAGCATAGTATTTGCACTCATCAGGCATTGTTCTGTGGAATGTCGTGTCGAATACGACAACGCCCGGTGTGTTCGGGAGAACCTTCTTGCAGGCTCTGATTCCTACGAGTGCAGGCGGATTGTGGAGAGGTCCGAGCGTGCAGAGTTCTTCGATTCCTGCCTCAACCTCGTCAGTGATGATCTCCGACTTATCGAAGATATATCCTCCCTGTACGATCCTGTGGCCTACAGCACCGATCTCGTCCATGCTTGAGATAACACCGTGCTCCTTGTCAGTCAGAGCATCGATTACCAGCTGCATTGCAACGCCGTGATCAGGCAGCGCGATGTCCTTGTCAAATACAGTACCCGCGTCTGTCTTATAATTCATGTGACCGTCTTCGCCGATCCTCTCGCAGAGGCCCTTCGCGAGAACTGCCTCGTTGTCCATGTTGATCAGCTGATACTTCAGGGATGAACTTCCTGTGTTGACTACCAGAATTATCATGTTTTGTTTCCTTTCATTTATAAATTTTTAGACGCAACGTAAGACAGGTGGGCGTCTGAAACGTCGCTAAAAATCCGCATATATTGTATCACAATAATGCGGATTTTCTCTACCCTATCGGGAGTATTATTGCTCTTATTTTTAAACCGACTCTTCTTCCTCTTTCTCTGCCTGTATCCTGGCGAGTTCTTTCCGGATGAGATTTACGCTGTATCGCTTCGTATCGAACTTTCCTTCGCCGCCCGGGCCCCACGCGAGGCTCTCCATGTCGGCACCGGCCAGCGGTATGTAGATCCTGAATTCAGTGCCCTCGCCCGGTTCTGAGTCCACGTATATCTTTCCGCCATGTGTTTCCACGATCTGCGCTACTATGGCCAGCCCCAGACCGGTCCCCTTACCGGATTCCTTAGTCGTGTAGAACGGATCGAATATCCTCGACATCGTCTCGGTGTCCATTCCGCATCCGTTATCCTTGAACCTGATGACCACCTCTTCTCCTGAAATTCTTGTGGACACCAGGAGCGTGCCGCCTTTTTCCTTCATAGCATCGTAGGCGTTCAGCACTATGTTCATGACAAGCTGCGAGATCTGTGTGCGGTCGGCTTTTATCATCTCGCCCTCCGCGTTGAAGTTTGCCTTGACCTCAACTTCCTTCGGCTTGGCAGGCAGAGTCACCTTGAGTGCGCTCTGGATGACATCATCGACTTCTATCTCCTTGAAGTTCTCCTCATTGCCCTTCTTGGTAAGATCAGCAAGTCTTGTCACGATATCCTTGGCCTTTACCGAGGCATCATATATCTCAAGCAGATTGTCCTGAAGATCGGTCGCGTCCGCAGGAAGCATCTCCATGGTCATGATGCTGTATCCCATGATAGGTGTAAGGAGATTGTTGAAGTCATGTGCGATGCTCGCCGTCATTGTACCGATGGTCTCAAGGCGCTGGTGATGAGCAAGCGCCTGCATCTTCTGGTTGATCTCTTCCATGGTCTCGTTTTTCTTTTTGAGGACACGGAGTTCCGCCGAGCTCGCGGCGTTGGCGCGTCTCATCATTACGAGGAGCAGGAGCAGGCCTGCAACGCCGACTACAGCGAGGCCGCCGTACAGAAGTATCTCTTCAGCAGCCTTCCTCGACGGAGCGATCGCGTCTTCATAATTTGCGAGTATGCCCATGGCGAATTCGCCGTTTACGGTGCTTTCGCTCGGGAGGGCAACCATTCTGGCCGTATACGGATGTCCTGCATCATCAGTTGTATCAACAGATATGCCGTCGGCTATGCCCTCTTTCTGACAGCTCATCATGAAGTCCCTGAAGTTCGAGAGCCTTTCGCCGGTCTCAGCTTCTGTTTCAATTATGACCGGTCCGTCCGGCCCTGCTGTCATGGCCAGCACGGAAGCAGCGTCCAGCAACATGATCTCGCGGTCGTTGCTGTTGCCTATCGCCAGGCTGTAAAGCCTCAGCAGGTCGATCAGGATATCGTAAGTGATGTCTCCCGCAGCCTCCTGATGCCACGCCATGTAGTACGCATTATTGCCGTCTTTCCACAGGGACATGCCGTTTGCGTCGCTGCCTGTCACCGGAGCATATGAGTTGCTGCCGGATGCGGTGCAGACGACCTTGCCTTTGTGGCTCATGACAAGATCAGCGTAGATCGGGTTTGTAACCAGAGTGTTGCTGCTGATGTAGTTTTTAAGGCCTTCGGTTTCTCCGCTTTCCTTCCAGTAAGCTATCTCCGCCTTGAGCCTTTCGCGTCCGAGGAACGTCTCCGTTTCGCGCTGCAGCGCATTGATGGAGTTCTCGATGTTTATGTCTCCGGAGCGCATCAAACTATACAGCTGGGTATCTTTCTCTGCAAGGATGCTGTTGTCGAACCTCTCGAAAGATCTCCACACGCCATTTATTCCAAGGGCTATGCATAAAACCGCCACCACGAGAGCTATTATGAAAACTTCTCTTCCGGCAGTCCTCTTTTTCAAAAAACACCTCCGATGTCCAGGGGGTCCCCGGAGGACCCGCGCATGTTTTACGTGTCATATTTTAACACGAAGAGAAACAAAAAAGTACATATTCTGTGGCAAGTGTGGTAATATTACGCTAGGTATGGGGTCTGAGAACAAAACAGTAAAGATAGGAGGCTCACATGGCAGACAAAGTTCTGGTAGTGGACGATGATAAAGCGATCCTGACTATGCTCCATAAGGCTCTTAAGAGCAACGGAATCGAAAACGACCTGGCTATTAGCGGCGAGGCTGCTCTTGACCTGCTCGGAGTCAATACATACGACCTTATTCTGCTCGATATAAACATGCGCGGCATCAACGGCTTTGAGGTCATTCAGCGCATAAGGTCCATGGGCCTGACCACACCGATCATGGTTGTCAGCGGACGCAAGGAGGATCAGGACGCACTTTACGGACTCGAGATCGGCGCAGACGATTACATCATCAAGCCGTTCAACCCCGTAACGCTTGTTGCAAAGGCAAAGGCTCTCATAAGGAGGAGCCGCGAACGCTCTCCTCAGAGCACTTCGAACATAATCGAGGCAGGTCCTTTCACATACAACACCTCGACACTGAGGTTCTACAAGAATGATGTTGAGATCCCTCTGTCCGCCAAAGAGAACTCCATGATCAAGCTCTTCATAGACAATGTAGACCACATTTTCTCAAAAGACATGATCTACAGCGTCATCTGGGGCGAGACAATAATCGACGAGAACGCCATCATGGTTTATGTAAACAGGCTCAGACAGAAGATCGAGGATGATCCGTCGAACCCGCGTTATCTCATCACCGTAAGGGGCCTGGGATACAGGTTCACAGTCAGATAGCACTCTGTCAGATCCAAACCATAAGAGGACATAAAAAAGTTACATATCCCGGCAAGCCGCCCGTTATGTAACTTTTTTGATTTCTCTTATTCAGATATTCAGAAGCGCAGGTTTTCTGATGGTTTTACTAGTCTTCACTCTCTGCCGCATCATCTTCTGCCGCGGCATCGGTATCGACTTCTGTTTCTTCAGCTTCTTCAGCCTCCTTCTCAGCTTTTTCCTGTGCCTCCTTGACGAACTTCTTTGCTTCGCTGTACGACATCTTCAGGTAGTTGACCGTCTCATCGCCCTGTTTCACCTTTACCTTTACGGTTCCGCTGAGAGCTCGTGTTTCCGGTTTCGTTGAAGTCAGGAAGTAAGCTCCCATGTTCTTGAGAGTCTCGGTTCCGTCCTCGCCTTTGTACTGCTTTATCTCTTTCTTCGGCGCGTCTTCATCTATGTTGAGCCAGATCTTGATGGTGTTTTTGTCAGCACCGAGCTTCATTGTCGTGTGTTCACTGACCGGAACGTCCTGATACATATCGAGTACGCCGTTGTCCTTCATGTACTTTTCGATATTTGCCGGCTTCTGGAAGTAGTTGTATCCGCCCGCGAAGGCAAACATGAGAATAATTACTCCGAAGATCATTAAAGCAAGCACGATGTTGTTAGGTCTGCTCTTCTTCTCTTCTACCCTGTTTGCTTCCTTGCGTGCCGCCTTTGCGTCTCTTCTCTCAGCCTTTTTCTGGCGCTTCGCTTCGGTTGATGCCTTGAGTTCTTTATTTTCTGCCATTTTATGTCTCTCTTCCTGTTACAAATTCCCGTATATTATAGCCCTGACAGCCTTTTCAGGCAATGCGTTTTTTATTATTAAAAAGCAATGCCCAGCATGTCGATCAGCACTCCCCAACATATGCCAAGCACCAAAAGTACCGCGGTTATCGCGATGTTTTCCTTATGATGATTGTTGGTCCTGAAAAGCACGAGCAGTCCGACTCCGGCTCCGACGAGCAGTCCCGACATCAGCTGGCCGCCTGTAAGCAGACCCTCGAGGTACATCTGAGTTATGACTACCGACGCGGCACAGTTAGGGATAAGCCCGATAACACCTGTCAGGATCGTGCTGAGCAGCGGGGCTGCCGACAGCAGCGACGCGATCGTGTTCTTGCCTGCAAATCCCATGAGAAGACTCAGCGCAAAGGATATCACAAAGATGAATCCCGTGATCTTCAGTGTATGTATGAGCGCGGAACGGACTATGCCGCCCTCTTCATCTTCACATCCGCAGTGGTCGCGCTCACAGAGATCATGTATGTGTTTGTCAGCATGGAAGCCGTAGCGTATCACGTGCGAGGCAGCATCGATCACGATACCGCTTATGAGCGCGATGACGAACTTGGCCGCGAGGATCCGTCCTATAGTGGCCGGCGCCACCGATGAGCTGAGAAATATAGGGATCATCTCATCGGAGGTGGAGAGGAACACGGCCACAAGCGTGCCCGCCGTGATCACTCCACCCGAGTACAGACTCGCGGCGCCGGCCGAGAATCCGCACTGCGGAATAAGTCCGATCCCTGCTCCCAGGACATGACTGAATCTGCTGATACGCGAAAGCATGGCGACCGACTGCTCTTCGGTTTTGTCCTCGAGCCATTCCATCACCAGATATGTTATAAAAAGGAACGGTATCAGTGTGACTGTGTCCTTTACGGTATCAATTATCGAATCAATTATTACAGCCATGCGCCCATTATAATACAACAAGTTTCAATGTAAACAAAAACTTTTTCCTCCTCTTGATTTTGATGTGAAAGCACCGGTGCAAAGCGTGCGCCCGGGCAGGATTTATTTCACATGCCTGTTGACAGCAGCCTTCCTGAGTGATATATAAATGATATCAAAATGATATCACTTCTCAGAAGGAGGTTTATATTATGGCAGACGATAAAAATGTTGAATTCGAAACCCAGGTAACGGACGCTGCTGAAGCCCATGAGGTCGCTAAGGCCACGCCGGTCCAGCAGAAGGTGATCAATCCGCCGAGCGGAATACTCGTGCTGGTCATACTCATATTCCTGTGCCTCATGGTACCGGTGCTCTTCATCAGCGGCGTGACAGCATGGGGAGGCGGCGCGATCAGGATAATGCTCGCGTTTCTGCTCACCATTATTCTCCCGTTCATGTTCGCCGGACTCCGCAGCGTAAGGCCTAACGAAGCCCTCGTACTCACCCTCTTCGGCAAGTACTACGGCACCATCGTAAAACCGGGATTTTTCTTCGTAAATCCTTTCGCGAGATATAACAACCCGGCTTACGAAAGCCAGGCTGCTGCTGAGCTGACAGAAGTCAGCAACACCATGAAGGGCAGCAGCATGAAGACCAGCAAGACAGGCAGCACGAGAGTAAGAAAGACCGTTTCCCTGAAGCGCGCGACTCTCGACAACGGCACACAGAAGGTCAATGACGCGCTCGGCAACCCTATCATCATCGGCGCAGTCGTGCTCTGGCACGTCGAAGACCCGACGAAGGCCGTGTTCAACGTAGAAAACTACACCGAATTCCTGTCGATACAGACAGACTCCACGATCAGAAACATGGCAAGGCTCTACCCTTACGATGTGTTTGACGACGGACTCGACGACGACACCACCGCCAAGGCTGAGCAGACGCTCCGCGGCAGTTCCCAGGAGATCGCCGAAAAGATGCAGGTCGAGCTCGCTGAAAAGGTAGCATTCGCCGGACTCGTCATCGAGGAAGTTCGCATAACACACATCGCGTACGCTGAGGAGATCGCCGCAGCCATGCTCCAGAGGCAGCAGGCTTCCGCAATAATAGCTGCCCGCGCCAAGATCGTTGACGGTGCAGTCAGCATGGTCAAGATGGCCATCGACAAGCTGAACGATGAGGATATCGTCGAACTCGACCAGGAACGTAAGGCTCAGATGGTATCCAACCTGCTCGTAGTGCTCTGCGGCAACAAGGATGCGCAGCCGATAGTCAACAGCGGCTCGATCTATTAACAAGTTCTGACGAAGAAGATAAGAGGTAATCATGCCCGGAAACAACGCTGACAGCAATGGAATAAGCGGCCCTGAGCTGGACGCCCGCGAAGAAAAACTCATGCGGCGCAAGGAGCGGCTGGACGCTCTTGAAGCCGGCATAAAAGCCCGCGAGCGCGAGCTGGCAGCCAAGGAATCAAAGCGCAAGCAGATAGTGCTCAGGCTGCCGGAATCGCTATGGAACGAGATAGCGCGATGGGCCGAAGATGATTTCAGATCCATAAACGGACAGATAGAATATCTGCTCACAAAAAGTGTCAGAGAGCGCAAGTAGCTCTCTGACACTTTTTATTTAAGCCTTTTTATTTGTGTCTTTTCAGGAATTCCAACACTCTGCCGTTGAAGTCCTTTGCCTGCTCGTACACGCCGTGGCTGTACCCCTCATACATAAACAGCTCTGACCCCGGTATCCTTCCGGCGATCTCTTTCGACGCTTCCCCTCCGAGCACCTTGTCTCCTTCAGCTCCGATAATGAACGCGGGACAGCTTATCTTATCCAGATCGTCATAAGCGTCATGTTCAAGGCACGATTCGCACAGTATCCTGAATCTGGTGTAGTCTTTCGGCTTTGCGAGCGCGAGTATGTTGTTCAGCCTTCTGCCCCTCTCAAGGTAGGCGCCGGTATACGAGCGCTCAGCCGTGTCGAGCATGATGCTTTTGTAGTCGCCTTTATCCGCCATTTTGAGCCATGTTTCCAGAGAATCTTTCATCACCTCGTTAGGACACGGAGCTGTCACGGCAAGCACCAGACTCTTTACTTTTCCGGGATGACGTATGGCCATCTGCTGAGCTATCATGCCGCCCTGCGACACTCCGAATACGTGCGCAGACTCCAGGCCGAGTTTATCCATGATCGCTGCAAGGTCATCAGCCATGTCTTTCGCAGTGAAGCCCCTGAGCATCCTGTTCCTTCTGCTGAATACGAACACTCTGAAGTCTTTGGCGAAGCACCGGTACATAAGTGAGAACGGTAACGCGACTCCTTTTGCAGTCTTGAATCCGTCTCCCACGCCGGGAAGCATGATCAGTACTTCGCTCCCGGATCCGAAGCTTATGTAATCGCAGTCATGGCCGCCGAATCTTACATTTCCGTTTTTTGCATCAAGAAGCATCTCTGTCCTCCGTTCTGCGGTTCATCAGCATGATCGATATAAGTATCATCGCGGTGCCAGCCAGCGACGCCGGCGGCATGACCTCACTGAAGATCAGGCCTCCGAGCACTGTCGCCACCACCAGCTCCAGCGAGCAGAACACAGGCACCTTGCTCGTTTCTTCAAGACCCTGTATCCCGGCGAAGTACAGCAGATACGCGATCGTTGTCGGGATCAGTCCGAACAGGAGTCCCCATATCAGTATCTGCGGATCAAGCGGGTCGCTGACAGTCGAAAAAGGTCTGGCGACGATCAGCGTGAAAAGAGCCGCAAAGAAGAAGTTGTATGTAGCCACCACGAACGGGGACCCTTCGTCAGTAGCCAGCCTGCCGAATATGTTCTGCGTCGAATACGCGAATGCTGCCCCGATACCGAAAAGCAGGCCTATGACCGATACGCCTTCGAGCGACAGTTTTCCGCCGGTAGCGGCAAGCACGCATCCGAGTACATTGACTGCGAGGGCTATTATCTTGTTTCTCCCAATCTTCTCATGGAAGAACACTTTTGACTGTATGCTGGTAAATATGGGAGCCATGTACAGTATCGCTGCCGCAAGCGACATGCCAAGCCTGCTGACCGCGTTCGTGTAACACAGATTGTTCAGGGACATGGACACGAAGCCGAGAAGCGCGCACGAGAGCATGGTACGTTTTCCTATCCTGAACGCGCCGCTACCCTCCCTGACGAGAGTGATGGCAAAAAGGAGCAGGAACGCAAAGAACATCCTCAGAAATGTTGTATATTCTGAAGATGATCCTTTTGCATCGAGCACCTTGACGAACATCCCGATGGTTCCCCACAGGATGCCCGCAAACATTATAAGAGAATACTTTCTTATATTCCTGTCCATCTGCTGAACCGTGTTGTTACAGGGCAGCCGCTACTTCTTCCTTTACTTTTGCCATGTCGAAGGTCGGCTCGAATCTTGCGATGACCTTACCTTCCCTGTCTACGAGGAACTTGGTGAAATTCCATCCGATATACGTCTTGTCGCCGTATTTCTTGTTGTTTGCTGCAGCGAATTTGTTGAGCGCCGCATTTTTGAGACCCTTTCCGAATCCGTTGAACGGTATCTCGGATGCCAGATATGCAAAGAGAGGATCAGCTGTCTCGCCGTTAACATCGATCTTTGCGAACTGAGGGAACTCAGTACCGAACTTCAGCGTGCAGAACTCATGGATCTCATCGTCCGTGCCCGGAGCCTGATCCGCAAACTGGTTGCACGGGAAGTCGAGGATCTCAAATCCCTTGTCCCTGAACTCAGCATACATGACCTCGAGCGGTTCATAGTGAGGTGTGAATCCGCAGCCTGTCGCGGTGTTTACTATAAGAAGGACTTTTCCTTCATAGTCCTTAAGGCACACATCATTTCCGAATCTGTCTTTTACTGTGAAATCATAAACCGTACTCATTGTCTGTTGTTCCTCCCTTTTTCTATTGTTAACTGTAAGCAAATAATACCATATTTGCTCTGTTTTATACCGCTCTTTTTCCGGATGTCTTTATGGTTGCAGCGTAAGCGCTGTTGCAGAGTCCGAGAACCGCTGAAAGCATGAACAGCGTCTCTATGCCGAGCGTCTTCCAGATCCAGCCTCCGAACAGAGCGACCAGAATGGTTATGAGATGGTTGACGGATACTCCCGTGGATATCGTGGCACGCATCTCTTCGGCACTGTCCGATATGTCCTGAACGTAGACGTTCGAAGCCATGGAGGCAAGCGATATCACCGAATCAAGAACATAGTTGATGCAGCACACCACGAACGCGATGTTCATCGGGAATATGTGATGCGCGAAACCATAGAAGAAGCACACGATCACAAGGATGAGCGTATCGCTTATCATCACGATCTTATATCCGAATCTGTCTATTATCTTTCCTACCAGCGGTGAAGCGAAGAAGCCGCATACCGATGACACCGCGAAGAGTATGCTTATGGTCATCGCGTTGGCGCCATAGAACAGCACCAGCACGTAAGGTCCGAAAGTGAAGAACACCTGCTTGCGTGCGCCGTAGAACACCTCAAGCATGTAAAACTTGGAAAACTTCTTCCGGAAATAGAATCTGTGCTTCGCGGAATCGGCGGCACTCGTGCCGGTCATCCTGAAGGTCGACACCGTGCCGATACCGATGATCGCAGCGCTGACGGCAAATACCGTCTTGAAGAGATGCTCCGTGCTTTCGAGTCTCCAGAACACCACGATGATGACCGCGTAACCGGCAAGCATTCCCACCTGGTAAACGGCATTCTGAAGTCCCAGGGCCTCTCCCCCGCGTCCCTCTTTTGAGTACTGAAGGGTCAGCGTATTGCGCATCCCAAGCTGTATGTGATCTCCGAGCGAGAATATGAATATGCAGAGGATCACAAGCACCTTGTCTGCCGGCACCAGCGACTGTGCAGCCAGTCCGATAAGCATTATGACCGCACCGATGCGGTATATCCTTTCGGCAGACAACGTATACAGTGCAGCGAGCACAAAAACCAATGCCAGGCCCGGCATCTCCCGGAAGAATTCCGAAACGCCCTTATCCCAGCCTGACATCGATACCACCTCAGCCAGATAGTTGTCAATAACGCCCTTATACATACCGTACGCCAGCGCGAAGGTCAGCATCGATATGAAAAACGCCTTATATCCCGACTCCTGCCTGAATACTTCTTTCAAACGGTCATAAGTCCTGTTCACCTTATATTATTACAGGCTTTTCTTCAGGCCTGCATTTTCCTTGCTCCAGAGTCTGTCGTATGAGAAACCTGTCACTTTCTCGAGCATGCGTTTCTCCTCATCCGTGGTGACTCCGCTTTCCTCACCCTTCCTGCGGGCAACTTCCTTCTGCACAAGGTCAAACTCAGTGCTCGTCATAGGGAAGAGCACCGCTACGATGAGCAGCAGCGCCGAGAGGATGGCCGGCGCCAGTATGAAGCATACGCCTATTCCATGCTGGGTCGCGGCGCTCTGTGCCATGCCGGCGTTCGCGAGCGCTTCGTCATAGTGTACGGCCGAAAGCATGAATCCGATAAGCGCAGCCGAGATACCCGAAGCTATCTTCCTGATGAACGTAGCCATGCTGGATACGATACCAGGTCTGCGGATCGATGTTATGAGTTCATCGACGTCTGTCATGTCTGCCATGATCGCAAAGATACCTGTGAGCGAGCCCGCGTTGCCCAGTCCGATCAGAGCCGCAAGAGCAAGCACCGGCGCAAGCGATACTCCGCTGTGCGAGAACCCGAACAGCCCAAGCACACCGATCAGCCTTACAGGAGCAGCGATCATGATCGCCATCTTCTTCGAGGTCTTTCTCATGACCGGTCCGAAGATAAGCATTCCGATGAGCTGGGCTATCATGAGGACTGCCAGGATCGGCAGATAGTAATTGACTTTGTCATTGTACGCGTCGAGCGTGTGCTTTACATAGTAGACGGCCATACCCGAGATGAAGTCCATGCCGCCCTGTCCGAAGAGGTAGAGCCCCAGGAACAGCAGGAACGAACGGCTTCTGAACACGCTTGCAGCCTGTGTGAAACTCTCGCCCAGCGTCGTCCTGACCGGTTCCTTCTGTTTTTCCCATGTCCCGAAGAAAACCGTTATCGATACAACGAAGAACAGCACGCCGAATATGAGTCCGCACTTCATGTATAATGCAGGCTCATTGGTAGGATTGATGATCATTCCCGGTACCAAACCGCAGATCATCGCTCCGAGAGTCGAGAATATCATACGCATGTTGGAGAATTTCGCGCGCATCCTGTAATCGTCCATCATGTCCGGAAGGAGACCGTTGTACGGCACGCTCAGGACCGTGAAGGCTGTATTGAACAGGCAGTACATTACCATGTAGAATACGTACTTCGCAGTCATGGACGGCGCATTTATATTCATCCAGATAAGCACAAAAGTGATTGCCGAAGCAAAACTGCCGACGAGGATGTAAAACCTCTTGGCTCCGAACTTCGAATGCGTCCTCTCGGTGATGTTGCCCATTATAGGGTCAGTGATGGCGTCCCAGATCTTTCCGACCATAGGGATGGTTCCTGCGAGAGCCGCATTCATTCCCATGGCGTCTGTGAGAAATACGATGAAGAACGCGTTGATGATAACGAAGCATCCTCCGCCGAAGATCTCTCCGACTCCATAAGTCAGTCTGTTAAAAAAGCCGTATGCCGGCTTTCTGCCTGCGATTTCCTCTTTCATGTGATCGTCCCTCTCTCAGATAAAACTCTGCTGCTTTATCAATATTAGCATAGTCATGCCTGCTAAATCCAAAACAAAGATGTATGGCTGCACGCCGAAGATGCAGCATATAAGTTTAGGTACTGATGAATTTTTACATTGGCCCCTTGTCGCGCAGGAAGCTGTTCCACTCCTTGAGGCGGCATTGTGCCGGACCGATCAGGCCGCCGCCTTTTCCGTCGAAAAGCCGGAACCTGCTGTTTCTTTTGCTGATCGCGGGCCAGTCCTGCAGGCCTGCGCCGTTAGGATCTCCGGTCTTTACAAAGTTCGCCACATAGTCCGCCATCTCGTCCTTGAGCCTGCGGTCGTTCTCATCGAACGGGCGCCAGCTCTTGTCAAAGTTTCCGAACATGTACCAGAGATCCGCCGCATGATATGCCTTGAACCTGTCTCCCGGCGGAGTCCTGTCAAACATGTAGCCCCATACCGGTGACTGACCGCGTTTCGCATGCAGCTTTCCCAGGCTCAGAGCGAGGTCGTATATGAGGTAAGGCATGAAGTCCTGCGACGTGACACCGGCTATTACCGGCACATCGAGGTATGAGCCCTCCTTCATTATCTTTGACGGCATCTTCGGTATTATGGTGCCGTCGATGCCCGGCTGCTGAGTGCGCACGCTTCCGATCTCCCTGCCTGTGGCATACCAGGCATCAAATATCGTCTGATCAGGCAGCGTCCTGAATTCCTCTTCAGTCTCCGCCCCCGCGCGCTCCCTTACCTTTGACCAGAACTTTTCGTCTGATTCCTCCGGAGTGTAAGGGCCCGCAAAGTCAGGTACACTGCCGGCACCCGACATCATGACTGCGCCCTTGACAACATCCTTGAGCATCTGTGTGTAAAGCAGATCCATGACAGCCATCGCCCCGGCAGACTGTCCCATTATCGTGATACGTTCAGGGTCACCGCCGAAATCCGCTATGTGTTCCTTGATCCAGCGCAGACCAAACACCATGTCGTGGAGCCCGTAGTTGCCGGATTTATAAAGGCCGAACACATTGAGTCTGTATCCGAGCGAAACATATACGATACCGCGTCTTGCGTATTCAGTGCTCGTTCCGTACGGGTGCTCTCCCACATTTCCGTTCTCGAATGAGCCTCCGTGGATGAAAACCAGCACCGGATCCTTCCGGGCTTCCTCCCTCGCGATGACATTGAGCGTCATCGGGGACTCTGCGAATTTCCAGTCCGGAATATCCTGGCCGTATCTGAACTCGCTGTGATAAAACCAGTAGCGTCCGATGGATTCCTTATGGTACGCCCTGAACTGGAAGCAGTCTGTCTCAGGCCCGGTCGCATCAAACTCTTCCCACGCCGGATACGGTTTAGGGAGTTCGAAGCGCTCCGTGACCGCGTACGGTATGCCGCGGAACATGCGTATTCCGTTTTCTTCGGTACCGGTGACCTTGCCGAGCCCGGTCTCTATGGTTACTTTTTTCATCGGTCTCCTTTAGCTGCGTTAATATGCTGCGTCTCTTCCGCTTTCAGACTTTTTGTCTCCGGCTTCAAAATGATCCGGTTCGAGGTGATAAGGCAGATCCACCGCTCTTGCAGGAAGCAGTTTCTCGCCTTTTTTCTCCAGGAACTCTCTCAGCGCCCACGGTCTGTCCGTGATGATGCCGTCGACGCCCATCTCATACATGATCTCAAAATCGTCCACGAAGTTCACAGTCCACGGCACGACTTTCATTCCCAGTCCGTGCGCCTCTTCTGTTAGTTCCTTGGTTATCTCCTTAAAGTACGGGCTTACATCGTCGATCCCGAGCGAATGCGCCGCCCGCACCGGATCCCCGCCAAAGTCACGGATGTCTATGCCCGCAAGCCATGGTGACGGTTCGTCCCTGTCAAGCCACAGCGTGGTCGCGTCCGCCGTTCCCCAGGACGGCTGCTCACTGTAGAGCGCTATCGTCCTGATGCCCGGATCGAGTTCTTTCATTTTCACGAGCACAAGCCAGTCGAATGACTGCAGTATCACCTGTTCACGGAAACCGAATTCATTCACAAGAGACAGAAACTCTCTGAGCAGTTTGTCGTAGTCGGGATTCTTTTCGTATCTGGTTCCGAGCGCGGGATCCGGATAGGCCTTAGCCTCTATGCTCATCCTGATGTCTTCGTTGCCGCTGTCCCTGACCAGCTCAAACATCTGGCGCAGCGACGGTATGAACGCATCCGTCTGCACCTGTGTGCGTCCGTGCAGTTCATGGTATTCGACGGACGGATCCATGCGGCCGACATTGAACGACTGCACTTCAGCCAGCGTCATGTCGTGGATATAGCGGTCATGGCCCTCGATGCGTCTGCCTTCGCTGTCTGTTGTCAGGTCAGGATTCAGCGCCGGATTGTGCGACATCACTATCCGGCCGTCTCCGGTCAGCTGCATGTCGCATTCGATGGTCATCGCGCCGTTCTCAAGCGAATACTGATAAGACCAGAGCGTGTTCTCGGGACGCGCGTCCCTTCCGCCCCTGTGAAACTCCATGTCGTAATATTTTACTGATTCTTCATTTACCATTTTTTCAATATCTGTTTTCTGCCATCCGTTATGATCTCATGTTTCAGATCGGCAAACGGTCCCGGCACTATTTTACCTGTACGTTCAACACCGTAGAAATCAGTGTCAAGAACTATATCCGAACCGTCCGGCGACTCGAAACGCTGCTCAGGTTCGAAAGCCTTGCCAAGTACGTCCGAGCTGATCATCCTGCACTCACCTTTCTTCTCATGTCTGCAGGCTCTGGCTCCATTCAGATAGATGTTGCCTTCTGCCCAGACCGGCAGATGCCCGAAGTGCGCTTTCTCAAGTTCCGCCATGTCCGCCGGCCGTGAGAAATCGAACTGCGAATACCACTCCTCAAAAGTCGGATATCCGTCGAATACCCAGGTTCCGACCCTGCGGTTCTCATACTCCTTTCCGTCATCTGTATCGTGCAGTATCTCCGCATCTTCTGACGGCCAGGTCTGTATGAATATGTTGTTGCAGAACCTGTTGTCGCCGTGCAGTATCGTCATGAATCCCATGACCTCTGTGCGGTGCGGTATGTGATAAGGCGTGTACCGCCAGTCCGTGCCGGCTCCCACGCAGGTAAAGGCTCCGCAGATGAGATTATGTACCATAGCTATTCCCTGAGCAGCGAACCTGAGGCTCACATCAGAGAACAGTATGTTGTTGTCGATCAGTGTCGGACCGTGGCTCACCTCGATGAACAGATCCTGCGACATCATGCCGCCATTCAGCTGCCTGACACCCTTCGGCCGCTGGTTGTCATGCAGGTAATTGCAGCTTATCCTTGTTCCCTGGGCTTCCCAGTCACACCATATGCCCATCGTGCAGTGGTGGATGTGGTTCCTCCTGATGATCACATCTATGGCTGCATGCAGCTTTATGCCCGCGATCTCAGCTCCGCCCAGTTCCATCATGTTATTGATATGATGGATGTGATTGTCTTCGATTATGCTGAAGACGCCGCCCATGCGTCCGATGATGCCGCCCTGCTGGCAGTGGTGTATGTTGTTGCGCCGTATGATATGTCCGCCGATATTCTCCTTCAGCCATCCGTGATACTGTCCGCGGCACACGGCTTCCCTTTCCATCTGCGTAGGGCTTTTAACGTATTTTGTAGTAAAGTAATTGTCATTATCCGGATCATAGTATCTTCCTAGCGAGATCCCTGCGCACTTGCTGTTTGCAATCTCGCAGTCTTCTATGATCCAGCCCCTGCTCCAGTGCGGTCCTATCATACCATCCTGAAAAGCAGCCGGAGGCGCCCATGTCGTGGCGGCTTTCTCCACCCTGAAGCCTCTGACAGTGATGCAGTTTATGCCCGTTTCAGACGGCCAGAAACATTCTCTTCTGACATTTATCTCAACGTTTTCACGGTTCGGATCCGCGCCCTGAAAGTTCGCGTATATCACGGTCTCGTCAAGCTGTTCATCCTGCTCCGTATACCATTTCAGCCTCGAGTTGCCCGGGTCCCAGCTGACATCGCTGATCTCTCCGCGCATGCACTCCTCAATATCCGAGGTCTCATACAAAGCCTCATCGTTGAGATACACGCAGCCTGTGTGCTTGTCCGCTCTGGCAAAATACCAGTCGCCATACACGAGCGTAGTGTATGGATTGTAGTCCCCGAACAGGCTGTTTCCGATCCTTGTTACCCAGACATTGTCTGAATACTTTTCCCAGCCGGAGATCTGCTCGGCTCCCGTGATCACTGCAGCGAGAGGCTCGGTACTTACGTAGGTGATCCTTTCATCCTCAGTGCCGGAGTTTACCGGATCTACCGTTTCGCGGTAGATACCCGGGCATACATGGACTGTATCTCCCGGTTTTGCAGACACGGCCGCCTCGCTTATGCTTCTGAACGGGCTTGCCTGGCTGCCGTCGCCATGAGGTTTCGCATTTATATCTACGTAAATATCCATTTCATTCACCAGTTTATGCCGCTGACCGGCTTGGTCTGTTCAGAAACGCACACGGTCTCACGGCAGATATCTCTTTCCGAATACTCTTTTCCTATGCCTTCTCCGATGTTAGGTCCGAAAATATTGCAGCAGATAATATCGATCACGAAGAGCGTTATCAGTATGGAGCATATGACCTTTGCCTTCTTGTCACCGAGTCTGTGCACAAGGTTCTTGATAAGCGGCCCCACAATGAATATTCCCAGGAAACCGCCTATGTCGAACGCGATAAGACCTGCCAGGCACACTCTTCCGTTCAGGTTCAGCTGCATGTCATGGTAGTCCCAGTACGACCTGTTGCTGAAGAACTCGATTACGAAGCTGGTGAAATATTCCAGTATGCCGCACAGTATCATTGTCGAGATGAAGAGTTTTAGTTTGTGGTGCTTGAGTTTGTTAAGCAAGGCTATGATGAACACTCCTCCCGCACCGTATATCGGAAGCCACGGGCCGTACATGACACCTCTGTTAACGAAGACCTGTTCCTGTACAAGATGCAGACCGACCTCCCACAGCCAGCCGATAAAGCAGAAAATGAAGAACATAGCTATGTAGTCAATGATCCGGTATTCATCCGCGGCATCAAAGCTTGAATTCCTGATGTGCATGTCAGGCATCAGATATTCCGGATGGATGTCCTCCGGCTTTTCTCCGGCTTTGACCCTGTCAACATATGCGCAGCCGTCAAATGCAGGCTCTATGAACTTGCTCCTGTCGATGTCAGGTCTCTGCCTGAGAACGGAATAGACTTCAGCCCCGACTGTGTAATCGATCGGAAGCATGATGAAAAGGTCCGTGAACGGCATGATAAACCCCGGTACAAGGAGATAAAGGTATGACATGTCGATCAGGAACATTTTCCACTTGTACCCATATGTCATCTCCTTTGACAGATTCCTGGCTTCCTTCCAGCTCAGGTCAGGGTTTTCAGCTAATATATAAGGCACGCAGAAGTACTGATAGTGCTTTATGATGCCTCCTATGACGGTGATCCACCATAAGGCTATCACTAAAACATAAATGCTCATCACGCCTATCACATGCAGGAATTTATGGTTGCCGAAAGGGGCAAGGATACGCCGTATCTTGACATCCCTCTGGAACCTGTTTTCAAGAACCGCCCTGTCAAGTCCGACAGCCAGTGTTTTCTTGAAAAACGAGGTGACGCCTTTATACAGCACCATGAACAGCATGATAAAGACGAAGACCTCTCCCAGGTTTCGTTCCATGTATGCATGGTTCATGGCGAAAAGGTTGATAAGCCAGCTGTATGTGGACAATATGCCCCAGACGACGTCTACGACAATTTCCTCTCTTACAAACTCAGGCAGGGACTGTACAAGCGGGGTATTTCTGACGTAGTCAAGAATGCTGAGTATGTCGTCTTTCTGCACGACCCCCCTGCCGTATTTCATGTCCAGATTGTTTATGAGGCCGGAAGCGTTAAACTCCAGTATTCCGACAAATGAGAATATAAAGATTATGAGAACGAGTACGAAATACGGTTTTACCCCCTTGGTAAAAATCGTCCGCCTGACTCTGCTTCTGATCTCTCTGAACCCCAATCTGAATTCAGCTGTTTCACTTTGCATCATGAATATCCTCCGATGTACCAGCAATACTATTTAAACGTGACATTGATCACTGTAACTTCGCTGTCAGTTCCGAAACGGATCGGCGGGCCGTAATAACCGACTCCGGCAGTTACGACCGTTGTTGCTCCATACAGTTCTTTCACTCCGTATGCATTTTCGTTAAAGAACGGAACGACGAGATTTCCCGGGAATATCTGACCGTTATGCGTGTGTCCGCAGAGGATCAGATCCGCTCCGTTTTCAGCCAGGTTTTCGAAATCTATCGGCTCATGCTGAAGAACAACGATCGGCTTTGACTTGTCTGCATCCTTTAAAAGCACATCTGCGCTCAGCCTGTCGGCAGTACCGTCGCCGGCCTTTTCTCCGTCGATCCTTCCGGAAAGAGTGAACAGTCCGTCACCGATCTCAACATTTTCATCGTACAGCACTCTGAATCCCGAATCGGCAAAGAACTTCTCCATGTCAGGAGTTCTGAACGCTTCGGAAATAGGTGAGATGGAAAAACCGCCGATAAGATTTTCATCCACGTCATGATTTCCGCACACAGCGTAAACTCCGTACTTCGCATGCATCCTGCTGAGAGCGGCTGAGTATTTCTCAGGATCCCTTAAACCGTCAAAGTTGCTTGTGAAAATATCGCCTGCGATAACAACGATGTCAGGATCGCACTCATTTGTCAGCTCAACCATTTTCTCCGTAGCCTTTACGTCTGAATTGACGCTGAGATGCAGATCCGCAAGCAGGACTATTTTTACCTTTTCACCCTTAGCAGCCTCATTTGCCAGTTCAACATCATAGTTGACGAGTTTTGGCTGCTGAGCGTGAACGAGGCCGTATGCCAGTATGATGAACGCCGCAATGAAAGCGAACTGGAACGCCTTCCCCACAAGCGACTTATCGTCTCTATTCTTTTTCTTAATGATGATCTGGCAGGCAGGGAAAAGCAGCAGGACAAAGATGGAATAAAACATGAAGAAGCCGAGCCAGACATTACCCAGTCCCATGCAGAGGAACTTGAACTGCGATTTAGGAAGATATGCGCCCAGCACAGGAACGGCTGCCAGAAGCACATAAATGATGATCCTGATCACTCTGGTCTTGCTTCCGATCCTGCTGAATCTCCTGCTGTTTTTAACGGAATATTCCGTTAGAACGGAAACCACAGCCTGGGCCAGAACATAAAGAACGAGAAAAATTTTACCAAACATACTTACTCCAAAAATTTACAGTATCTTATTGAAAAAATGGTGGCCGGCGTTTGCGGTGTACTGCACAAACAATCAGCCCCCAATGGTAGCAAAAAAATTATAGCATATACCGGGTTAAGTTCGTTTACCTAATCGTCGACCCTCTTTTGAGTTCAAGAAGCATGCATTGCCAGGCCTGCAGCTGTAAACGGCCGTGACGGGTCGTATTGCATGGATCCATATTGTCAAGAAGGACCCTGTATTCACAGCCGGTATCGATCTCTTCAGATTCTGACTTGAGGTTTGCCAGGATCAGCAGGACCCGGTCGGCTGTGCGGTAATATGCCAGCAGCCCTTTACGGTCTTCATACGCCGGTTCAAATTCCCCCCATACCAGGGTCTCGCGGTATTCCGGGGAATTTCTCAGGGCGATCAGCTGTCTGTAAAAACTGTAAACGGAATCCGGACGTTCAGTCTGCTCATTCACATTTATCAGTTTATGATCCGGATTGACCGGAAGCCATGGTTCCGCCTCGCTGAAGCCTGCATTATGACCGGCACTCCACTGCATCGGCGTTCTGGCATTATCTCTTGAATACAGACTCACCACTTTCAGAGCTTCCTCTTCACTCAGCCCCGCTTCAACAGACACACGGTACTCATCAATGGAGCCGATATCATCGAATTCATCAGGTGAGCTGAACACGGTGTTTTCCATGCCTATCTCCTGCCCCTGATAAATAAAAGGCAGACCTCTGAGCATGAAGTATGCCAGAGCCAGACACTTTTTGCCTTCTTCCGTCCTGCCGGATTCAGGAAGGTAATAGCTTGCCGCCCGCGGCCTGTCATGGTTTTCGATCACATTTGAGAAAAAACCCGTATCTCCTATTCTTTTCTGTGCGGCAAATACGCAGCGTTTATAATCATCAACACCGATCCTCCTGTGGGCATAACAGCCGAGGCGGCTCTGCCCCTCCACGACATGCGAGAAGTCGAACATAGAAGAGAAGTATCCGTTTTCTCCTATGAAATCCTCCAGTTCGTCATACTTCTCATTGAACACTTCGCCTATAGTAAGTGCTTTATATGGTGCAAAGGCCACGTCTCTCATTTCACCGAGGAATTCTCCGATACCCTCTGCATTCTCAAGCATTGCGCTTATATCGCACAGGCCGTCTTCTCTTCCGGCTGCATAATTCCTGAAAGGAAGCGCCTTTTTGATGTCGATTATGGCATCGATCCTGAACCCTGCAATGCCTTTTTCCATCCACCACTTTATGATGTTATACACTTCTTCGCGCACTTCAGGGTTTTCCCAGTTCAGATCAGGCTGCTTTTTATGGAACAGATGGAGATAGCACTTGTCCGGATGTCCCGGAAGCGGTTCCCATACAGACCCGCCGAAAGCAGACCGCCAGTTGCACGGTACTCCGCCAGACGGATCCCTGTCTTCGATGTAGAAGTACTTTCCGTATCTGCCGTCAGGATCCTCACATGCCTTTCTGAACCACTCATGCTCGTCCGAGCAGTGATTCACCACCAGATCCATCAGTATGTACATGCCACGCCCGCGGGCCTCCCTGATCAGCTGATCCATGTCGTCCATGGTGCCGAATCTCGGGTCCACGTTATAGTAATCGGAAATATCGTAGCCCTGGTCGGCCCACGGAGACGGATAACACGGCGAGATCCATATTATGTCAACGCCAAGCGACTTCAGATAATCAAGCCGGGAAATGATGCCCTGTATGTCTCCGATACCATCCCCGTTTGAATCGCAGTAACTTTTCGGATATATCTGATATGCTGTTTTGTCGTGCCACCACTTCTTTGTCATTTTGCTTCCTTCTGAATGTTAATAAGATCTGATGGTGCTGCCAGTAAGTAATCAGCGCCCGCATTCATCAGTTCATCTTTGCTTCCGTATCCCCACAGCACTCCCGCACAGTGAAGACTGTTCGCTTTCGCCCCGTCAATATCCTGATCACGGTCTCCGACCATCAGAACAGACTCCATATCTATATCTCCCAACTCATCAATAAGATGCCTGATAACATCTGCTTTTCTGCTGATGCGTCCATCCATCGTTGCTGCTCCGATATAGTCAAAGTACTGATAAAGGCCGAAATGCTCGAGTATCTGAACCGAAAATTCATACGGCTTGGATGTGGAAAGCGCAATTACCGCATTACCGGCCTTCAGCTCTCCGAGCATCTCCGGTATTCCTTTATATACCTTGTTTTCAAAGATCCCGTCTGCGCGGAAATACTCTCTGTAATACTCAACGGCCTGAAGCGCCTGCTCTTCAGTAAAGTCAAAGTACTTTCTGAATGAGTCTGTAAGCGGCGGGCCGATAAACGGATAAAGCTCGCTTCTGTCGGATACATGGATGCCGAACTTTTCCAGCGCATGCATGACAGAATTGGTTATTCCGATGCCCGGATCCGTCAGAGTTCCGTCAAGATCAAATAAATAATACTTGTATTCCATTATCTCTATCCCGCCTCCTTTACTTCCAGTCTGATATCGCTGATAGGCTTCAGCAGCTTTTTCAGGTTTTTGATGTCGTGATTGAACGTAGTTTCTATCGTGACGGCATCTTTGATGCCCATTGTACCCAGAAGCGAAATGATCGTCAGAAACAGCTCATCCATGTATGCTGCAAGCATTATGCCGAGGGCACAGAATAAGACGCCGAGAATACCTTCCCATATCATTCTGCGGTTGTTCCTGGCGATCTGCCTGTCAAACTCCGCAATATCTCTTTCAACAGCATCATGAAGGACGCTCCGGAACCTGTCCGCATCTATCGGGTTTTCCGTAATGATCTGAAGAGTGTCATGAGCGTGTTTCGAGGCCTCAAGCGGCGAACAATACGATTTCAGATAGTGATAAACTCCCTCATTTATCCTCGTCCGGGAAGGATCATATGGATTGTACAAATCGGATTCATTTTTTACCAGCAATTGGATCATTGTTATTCAGGCTCCTTTCTTTCTCCCATATTATTGATCTCTTTTGTCCCGTCCGTCTTTATCATAACAATTCACGTATCAGGTCAGCTCCGCCGGGTGCTATGCACGGTATCGTTTTGCCTAAAACGCGCACATCTTCAAAAAAGCCTTCGTCCAGCAGGAGCCGCTTCCCGTCGGTCGCAGTGAGCACTGCAGATCCGTCCGGCTCAAACAGGCACGGAAATATCCTGAGTTCACCGTATTTCTCGCTGTAATAGCTCCTGACACCATCCGCGTATCTGTGTTTCGCCTCATATCGCGCGTGCTTTATCCACGCGAGAAACTCATCGACATGGTCGATATCATAAGCAAGGTCTATTCGCTTATAAGAATAATGCTTGTCGCCTCTTATCAGGCCGAGAGCCCACCTTCCGCACACCCAGAATGAGACCTTCATGCTTTTTGAATCGTTCAGCATGCTGAAAAGGTCGTACCAGGTGACTACTTCCTTGCGGCTCGTACTGTACACGGATATGCACAGCATCAGAAACGCCGCAGTATAAATGGTAGTCGTTACGAAATAAGTATACTTGTTGTTGGAAAGCGAGACCCGCAGAAGGCCGGTGATATCCGAGATAGCGAACACGATGCCTGCCAGGCAGAAAAACCGGTTCGACAGGGAAAGCACCATTGTCGCAGTGACAATAACGGCATATAACGACCCTACTATAATGAGCCTCATGTCTTTCACGAAACACATGAGCAGCGTTATCGCCGCCAGGGCGCACAGTATCAGCGTTATGTTCTGCCATCTGTGAATGTATGTAGTCTCAAGTATGGCCCACATCATGAACAGATGACCAACGCAATACAGCACAGCTCCCACGGGATACGAGAACATGACCGCGATGTCGCCGAGCGTGTACCAGATCAGCGTCCACATGAGGATCCTGTTTCTTTTTGTCGGATAGTACTTCGTCCCGAGCATGGCTGCCGCGATCCAGAATATATCCGTTCCGGTCTTCAGGAAGATCCTCAGCGTACGGTATGCTCTTTCCGGAGAAGAGAGCAGTATAACGCTGTTTATGATGAACAGCAGCATTCCTATGGCAAACAGGGCTTCAGTTACATGTGCCGCAGACCGATTCCCATCAAAATGAACTCTCAGTTTATCAGTGATCTTTCCGCTTTTCTGCATGAATAAACGGCTCCACCATTATGTGATATCACATTACCGCTGTCTCGTTTTTAAAAGCTGTAATTATATTACACCAGTACCGAACAGCCGACAATTGTGTGTTTGGGCAGATTTGCCGGACTTCAAAAGCCCCCTTCCGGGGGCTCATCGCGGACTGTGTTCCGTAATGTGTTTTTTATGGTTTCTCCAATTATTGGCCAGCTTCCTCAAGCGGAATGCGCAGCGAGAATGAGCTTCCCTTCCCAGGGGCACTCTTTACCGACACACTCCCACCGTGGAACTCAGCGATCTCTTTTACCATGGACAGGCCCAGACCGCTGCTGCCGTTTTCACCCCGCGAAGGATCAGCCTGCCAGAACCGCTGCCAAATCCTGTCCTGATCTTCCGGAGCAATGCCTATCCCATTGTCCTCTACGCTCATGACGGCCATTTTCCCGTCACGCCCGAGCGACAGCTTTACAAATCCGTTTTCACTTCCGTATTTATATGCGTTCTGCAGAAGGTTATATATTGCACGCGAGATGAGCGACGCGTTGAAGCTGCATGTGATCCCGTCTTCAATATCCGTTTCGAGCCGTATCCCACGGTCATCCTGAGGGACGAAGCCCTCTGCCGTCAGGCTTACGAACTCGCTGAAATCACCTTCTCTCAGAGGGTATTTCTCCGTGCCCTGCTGCAGCCTCGTGATTCCCAGAAGTTCCTCTATGAGAGCAGACATGCGCTGTCCCTGCGCCTCTATATGTCCGATCGACTCGAGGTATTCTTCAGTTGTCCGGTCCTTGCGTTTCGCGTGATCGCACTCAGCCAGTATCACGGATGTAGGTGTCCTGAGCTCATGCGATGCATCGGAAGTGAACTGGCGCTCGGCTTCAAACAACTTCTCGAGCCGCTCAAACATCCTGTCGAACGACCCCGCAAGCTGCCTCATCTCCTTTGGGCCTCTTTTCAGGTTTATCCTGTCTGTCAGATCGTCAGCGTCATTGATCGAATTGGCGGTTTCGACTATCTTCTCGATCGGCCTGAATGTGCGTGATGATATCCAGAGCGCACCCAGGAACGTGATGATCAGTATCGCCGGGAGCAATATCACGGTGAGTCTCAGTATTATTGCAGTGATCCCCTGGTGACTGTCAGTCATGGTCACCCCTCTTATCCAGAGCCCCGAGACCTCCATGTCCACATAAGTATCATACAGGTAGAATTCACGCCCGCCGGATTCAACGGTCCTTATTTGATTTGCGACGAACGGCTCAGAGGAAAAGTCCATGTCCTCCTTGTCTGCCGAAAGCAGCAGTTCACCGTTATTGTTATAAAAAGAGCAGTAAACACCGCGCTTATAAACCGACAGGTCATCCCATTCAAAGGTCCCACGGTCAAATTCGACATCGTTCGCATTGTCTATTACGACATCAACAAGATATGCCGCCGGATCCTCCGGCAGGCTGTGTCTGTTTATGACCAGCACAAACACAAGTACCATAACCGATACCAGCAGCACCATAAATGTGACCCACAGGGCCAGTCTGAGTTTCGCAGACATTTTCAATCATCCTCCCTGAGGACCCAGCCGGTCCCCCTCACCGTGTGGATGAGCTTTTTGTCAAAGCCTTTATCTATCTTGCGGCGCAGGTAGCCGATGTATACATCGACCACGTTCGTTCCGCCTTCATAGTCGAAATTCCAGAGATTGTCTTCTATCATCTCGCGCGAGAGCACCACTCCGCGGTTGCGTATCATGTATTCGAGCAGGGCGAATTCCTTCGATGTAAGTTCGATGGTCTCGCCAGCGCGGACTACGGTCCTGGCAGAAGTGTCGACCGTCAGATCCGCTATGGAGTACTCATCAGTCCTGTTTCCGGTGTACTTGCGCGCCATAACCTTTACTACGGCGCGGAGCTCATCAAAGCTGAACGGCTTGGTAAGATAGTAGTCGCCGCCGGCGCCAAGTCCCGTCACCTTGTCGGCTATGCTGTCCCTTGCGGTCAGAAACAGTACCGGTGACACGCAGCCCTCAGACCTTAACTTCTCAACCACGGCAAAGCCGTCCATCTTCGGCAGGTTCACGTCGAGTATTATCACGTCGTAATCCACTGCCAGAGCGTAGTCCAGAGCTTCCCGCCCGTCATAGCAGCTGTCGACGCTGTACTTTTCATCTTTCATCGCCTCGCTGATAAGGCGGTTCATGTTTTTCTCGTCTTCTACTACAAGGATCCTCATGTTACATGGCCCTCTCTCCGTATTGCACAGAACTCATCGGCAGGGAAGCATCGCGCCTCCCTTCGGCTGCAAAAATAATTCTACCTTATAATTCTAAGAATTCAATTAGACAAGCGGAGTTTATCAGGTCGCAAAAAAATATTCTGAAAATAATCAGTTTCTAATAATTCTCTTAATTTTGGGTCATATACTACAACCATCAGATGAAAACAGAGCACCGGAAAACGAAGACCGGTCCTTACAGAATAAAATTGGTACTCATGAATAAAGGAGGAAAAGAAAATGACAAACAGCTTCACAACGATCTATACAATCATCACAAAGGCAGCCGCTGAGGCAGGTATCAGGGACAACGAGAATTACAAGGTAAGGATAATCAGCAGGGACAGCGACATGCTCGAGTTTGAGCTGGAAACAGAATGGAACGTAACCACCTGCTACGCAGACATGGAGTCCACACAGATCCTCGGCCTCATGACTGAAGCAAAGCCGATCGAAACGCTCCTTGAAGACATCACCATCACAAGAGGCAGAGCAAACAGCCCTCTCAAAGCAGCATAAAGGCCCTCACCACAGTCACGCATAACGGAAGATCCCTGCCGCAGGCAACTGCCCGGCAGGGATCTTTCGTTTCCGGTTCTGCTTTTCTCCGTCTATTGTTCCGCTTCTATTCTTCCGGCTGCGGAGGAACGCATTTTATTGCTTCCGCCAGATCCTCATCTGTAGGAATATAGTCTGTCATCGTGCCATCGTTGAACTGCTGATAGGCAACAAGGTCAAAGTAACCTGTTCCGGAAAGTCCGAACAGTATGGTCTTTGCTTCTCCGCTCTCTTTACATTCGAGCGCGGTATCTATTGCAGCTTTGATTGCATGGCTGCTCTCAGGAGCCGGAAGTATGCCCTCTGCTCTCGCGAATGTTTCGGCGGCCTCAAACACTTCTGTCTGCTCATATGCGACTGCTTCCATCATGCCCTGGTCATACAGTTCCGAGATTATCGTGCTCATTCCGTGGAACCTGAGTCCTCCTGCATGTATCGGTGACGGGATGAATTTATTGCCGAGAGTGTACATCTTGGCAAGCGGGCAGACATTGCCTGTATCACAGAAATCGTACATATACCTGCCTCTGGTAAGGCTCGGGCAGGAAGCAGGCTCGGCTGCGATGAATCTGTAGTCTTCCTCACCCCTGAGTTTCTCTCCCATGAACGGCGCGATGAGTCCTCCTAGGTTGGAGCCTCCTCCGGTGCATCCGATGATGATATCAGGCTTTACACCTATCTTTTTCAGCGCCGTATACGCCTCCTGTCCTATCACACTCTGATGCAGCAGCACCTGATTGAGCACACTGCCCAGAACATACCTGTACCCCTCCGTTCCTACGGCTACTTCAACGGCCTCAGAGATCGCGCACCCGAGGCTTCCTGACGTTCCCGGGAACTGCTCGAGAAGCGCACGTCCTACCTGAGTGGTATCAGACGGAGAAGCGAAAACATCAGCTCCATATGTACGCATGACCTCACGGCGGAACGGCTTCTGCTCATAGGAGCCTTTTACCATGAAAACTTTGCATTCAAGTCCGAAGTGCGCGCATGCCATCGACATTGCTGTTCCCCACTGACCTGCACCCGTCTCAGTCGTTACACCCTTGAGCCCCTGCTTTTTGGCGTAGTATGCCTGAGCGGCGGCGGAGTTGAGTTTGTGTGAGCCCGAAGTGTTGTTCCCCTCGAACTTGAAGTAAATAGCCGCCGGCGTTCCAAGCTGCTTCTCAAGGTTATAAGCACGTACAACAGGTGACGGTCTGTAAATCTTGTAATACTCCCGTATTTCTTCCGGGATCTCGATATATCTGGTGTCATTATCCAGTTCCTGAGCCACGAGGTCCTCGCAGAATACGCCTGCAAGTTCTTCAGCGGTCATAGGCTGCATCGTTCCCGGATTGAGCAGCGGTGCAGGTTTTTTCTTCATGTCCGCTCTCAGATTGTAATAATGTGTAGGGATCTCTTCCTCTGTCAGATAGATGCGATAGTTTTCCATTTTTGTTCTCCTTTTCTCCAGTCTCTGATTTGTGAGTAAATGTACGCGGACAGACTCTTCAGAGCCTTGTCCTCTGCCTGAAAGGGAGAAACAAAAATGCTCCCGTCCCGGCAAAATACATGCTGGGACAGAAGCATGCTAATACAAAACTTCTGCGGTGCCACCCGGCTTGACAGGGTCGCCCCTGCCCACTCACTACATACCATCATATGCATCATTTGTTAACGAAGTTTTCTCTCCGTCTCCCATACTCAGGACTTTCGCCCCTTTCCTGTCGCCCTCAGGAGTCCATTCAGTCACGCCTTTTCATGCTGCCCTCTCACCGCCGGCAGTTCGCTCATATGCAAGTATCGGGACCTACTCACTCTCCCTCAAAGGTTTGTTGGTATTAAATTATTGTTATTGTAGCATCGGTTCTTGGGATTGTCAACCGCTTTATTCTGCAAAAGTCGAAAGCAGGACAATTCCCGTAACGATCCGGCTGCCGCTGTCAGCGGTTTCCTCCTATTTTTGCCCGGATTCCTCCGGCACATAATCTGATCATCAGCGTCTCTTTTTATAAAGAAGGAGTTCCGGATCAGCTCCGCCTTCCCCATAGGTGCACACCAGAATGAAATCAATGTTTGCAAGTATGCCAAAGCATCTCCCGATATCTCTTTCCGGTTCAAGCTGGTTCCCAAGGTATGTAGTGCTGTCATCCAGGAATTTTGCAGTAAGTCCGCTTGGGAGCGGATACTCAAGATTGACATACCTCCCGACGAGTGCATTCAGGCCGTCTACTTCAGGCATTCCCTCAATCTGAAGATCGTTTATTTCCTTGATAAGCTGCTTCTTGAATTCATCAAACTTTCCGCCATCGCTGAGTTCGTCATGTCTCTTCCAGTAATCCAGTGAAGGAAGCAGTTCTTTCATGTATGAGCGGGCCTGCTCTTCGGTGAAACCGTCTTTTGCCATATGACCGACGCAGACATCGATAAGATCGTCCATGTCATTGTATGTGTATGTTCCGTCAGCATAGCACCATTTGCAGTAGTCCTCATTGAGCATTCCGTCTTTGTCCCTGCCAATGATCGAATCATCAAGGGGCATGCCGCAGCACTGGCATATCAGCCGGCGGGGCGAGCCCAGCAATGTATTGATGGAAACATTGAAACACTTTGACAGCAGCTTCAGTGTCTCTGTGTTAGGAACTGTTTCTCCGTTTTCCCAGCGTGATACCGCCTGTCTTGTAACAAAGACCTGTTCCGCCAGATCATCCTGTGACAAACCGTTCTTTGATCTGAGCTCATATATTATATCTTTTGTAGTCATATCAATACGTCCTCCCTGCAACCCATTCTACTATGGATAGTTTATCAGAACACGCAACCCCCTGTTGCTTTCCTGTTTTCTGACCATCCGATTGACTGGGATCATCTTTATTCTATTGCCTATCTGATGCCTATCTGATTGATACGATTGGTCTGATTTCATTGGATTTCCTCACTAAGCACCAACTAAGTGGTGCTCGAAAGCCCGATTTGATGCTATAGGCACCAACAGCATTTGCCAGTCTGATCTATTATTCAATAATGTTACATGGCTTCGAATGATTATTCAGTAAAACGCCAATAAAAAACACGCATGACGTGTTCCTGACTTCTATCAGGTTTTTCTAAAGACTGATTGTAAGCCTCATCCACCTCATCTCTAAGAAACCCGCCTTTATCTGTTGGTGCCTAAGTGTTTGAATAAATAAGAGAAACACCAAAATGTTGGTGCTTTTCGATCATTTTATTTGGTAAAGAACCAATCGTATTTATTCACTATAAGAAATCCGTCGCAAGCAGTTCCCCTTGTGACAGATATGGAGCAGGTGTACAAATAGCATTTTCTGTATCCCAGTGTTTTCAACGAGTCTGGCCTCACATTTTGCGATTCCTCCAGAAATTGACTTCAAATCCTCCAGTTGATTCAGAATGGCTTCAAGCCCGGTCGAGCATGACCGACGCCTTGAACATATCTCCGTCAATGCTGATCTCAAACACTCCGCCCATAAGTGTCGTAAGATCCTTTGCGATGGCAAGACCAAGGCCAGAGCCTTCGGTGTTGCGCGAGCTGTCGCCGCGGGTGAACCTCTCCATGAGCTCATCCGGTGATATGTTGAGCTCTGCCTTAGAGATGTTTTTCACCTCCACCAGGAGTTTGCCTGATGATGTCGACGGTTCGGTTACATCTATGTATACGCGGCTTCTGTCGAGCGCATATTTGCTTATATTGCTCAGCAGATTCTCGAATACACGGTACAGGAGCTTTCCATCTGCACGCACCAATGTATTGTCCGTCCTTATATTCTTTTTAATTTTCAGCTTCTTTTTTGCCAGGCGGTCGCCCATCTCCGCAAGAGACTGGTCTATCAGCGCCGAAACATCTATATCCTCTATCTCGCAAGGTATGTTG
>CACYLW010000012.1 GCA_902775345.1 uncultured Eubacteriales bacterium
ACCTGCTGTTTACTCGCTGTTTACGGTACAAAATTTTCTGCGTTTCACCACAACTGAATACAATTATAGATAAAAGAAAAACCCCAGAAACACTGAGTTCCTGAGGTTTGTAAATTCTTTTTGAATCTCGAAAGATTATCTGTCATATAGTCTTCCCACAGTTTAGATATAGCAGAAGAACTATTGAATTTCTTGACTCTTTTACCATACATATTATTCAAATCTCTATGTCTTCTTCATCTGACACCGCAACATTTGTTATCAGATGGCTTATCCTTTTCAGATAGGATTCGACCTGACTACTGCATCTCCCTGTATACAAATCTGCATAGAGGACAGCACTGATTTCTTCTTCTGAAAGGCCTAGAGCCTTCTCTTTTGAAAGCATTTTAAGGAGGTCGCAATCTTCCCCCTTTTTCATAAATTCTGATGCCTCCATAGATTTTCTTCTAATGAGTTCATGAAGTTCCTGCCTGTTCCCGCCACTTTTCACACCCGCCATGAGGATGTTTTCAGTAGCCATAAAGGGAAGATACTGCTGAAGCGTTTTCTCTATTACTTTCTCATTAACATTGAGACCTTTTACAACACTAAGTACGGTTCGTAGGATAGCATCTGCACACAGGAATCCTTCAGGCATTGATATACGCCTGTTAGCGGAGTCGTCCAGAGTTCTTTCAAGCCACTGAGAGGATGCTGTTAAAGGAGCATTTATCGCATCGACCATAAGATACCTCGCAAGAGAACATATGCGCTCACATCGCATAGGATTACGCTTATAAGCCATTGCCGATGATCCGATCTGATCTTTTTCAAAAGGTTCCTCCAGCTGACGATCATGCTGCATCAGACGAATGTCCCCGGCCATGCGGTAGCAGCTCTGTGCTATTGACGAAAGCGTGTTGAGAATTCTGGTGTCCGTCTTACGCGGATATGTCTGCCCGCAGATGTCATAGCATTCACTGAATCCGAACTCTGCAGCAATTGCCCGGTTCATACTGTCGATCTTACTTTCATCTCCATCGAAGAGCTCCATAAAACTTGCTTCCGTTCCGGTAGTACCCCTGCAGCCAAGGAATTTGATATTGCTGAGTGCGAAATCTATCTCGCTGACGTCAGATACCAGATCCTGTATCCACAGCGTGGCGCGCTTGCCGACTGTAACAGGCTGCGCAGGCTGGTAATGTGTGTAGCCCAGCACCGGCAGCGACTTATACTTATCCGCAAATCGAGTCAGGCCAGCGATAACTGTAAGTAGCTTTTCTTTCAGATGTACTAGCGCATCCCTGTATATGATAAGATCTGCGTTATCTGTCACATAACAGCTGGTTGCCCCAAGATGAATTATACCCTCTGCTGATGGGGCAGCCTTGCCATATGCATATACATGAGCCATTACATCATGCCTTACTTCTTTTTCCCTTTCTCTGACACATTCATAATCTATATCATAAATATGTGCTTCAAGGTCCGCTACCTGCTCCTCTGTGATAGGCAGTCCCAGATTCATTTCCTCCCGCGCCAGCGCTGTCCACAGTTTCCTCCAGGTCTGGTATCTGTTATCAGGTGAAAACAGCTTCAGCATGTGATCCGAAGCATATCTGGAGGCAAAAGGAGTTTCATATACGTCTCTCATGTTCTAATTCTCCTATCGTATTATTATGCTGTCACGCTCTGCTCCAACCGAGATGTACTTCACGGGAATCCCGACCACTCTCTCGATCATGTTGATATAATCCTGTGCTTCCTTTGGTAAGTCATCCCAACTGCGGACTCCTGAAACATCGGTTTTCCATCCCGGCATCCATTCTATGACGGGTTCAGCTTTATCCAGCGCGGCAGGAAACGGAAATTTATCTGTTTCTTTCCCATTGACAATATATTTAGTGCATACCGGAATGCTGTCCATATATCCGAGAATATCGAGCTTGGTTACTGCTATCCCGGTAGCATTCTGCATTGCTGCGCCATATCTGGTAGCAACCAGATCGAGAGGACCTACTCTGCGAGGTCTGCCTGTTTTGGCGCCATATTCAGCTCCTGTATTTCTGAGAGTCTCTGCATCAGTTCCATGCATTTCACACACAAATGGGCCCTCGCCTACACATGTAGAATATGCTTTAACTACTCCGATTATCTCGCTTATATCTGCTGATGGAGCCCCTGCCCCGACAGGCGCATACCTTGCAAGGGTTGTGGATGAAGTAGTGTAAGGACAGATACCGTAATCCAGATCTCTCAGAGCTCCCAGCTGCGCTTCAAACAGGATTCTCTTTCCTTCTTCCTGTGCTTCTTTAAGATAAGAGACCGTATCGCATATATATGGGATGATTGGCTGACAATAATTCCCGACCCACTCCATAAGCATTTCCATAGTGTAAGGTCTGGCACCATATACTCCCGAAAGGGTGAGATTCTTCCACTCAAGCAGATCCTTAAGATGAGCCTGCAGGTATTCGGGATACAAAAGTTCCCCTGCAAGTATGGTCTTCTTCTGATACTTGTCTGAATAAAAAGCTGCTATACCCTGTTTTGTTGATCCGTATTTCTTGTCAGCAAGCCTTTTTTCCTCCAGCTCATCAAGTTCTCTGTGCCACGGCATCAACAGTGATGCTCTCTCGCTTATTTTCAGATTGTTTGGACTGATTACAACACCCTTACTCTGAACTTCTTTTATTTCTATTAACAGGTTTTCAGGGTCAAGGGCAACACCGTTTCCTAAAATGTTGACAATGCCCTCTCTAAGTACTCCTGACGGGAGCAGATGCAATGCAAATTTCCCCTTGCTGTTGACAACTGTATGCCCTGCGTTTCCGCCTCCCTGGAACCTTATTACAATGTCATGATCCTCAGTTAGGAAATCGACCATCCTGCCTTTTCCCTCGTCTCCCCAATTAACACCTACAACTGCACAATTACTCATATCCATGACCCCCTTTGATTGTCGATATGTCTCAGCACAGGTACGAACATATTAGTGTTTCATTTAACATACTCTGCATCTATAGTAGATATACCTATAGTACTTTCCTCTAGGACATCTAAAATGATTCTTACGGTATCCAGTGATGTCAACATCGTTATCCCATTAATGGCCGCGCAGTTGCGAATTGCGGTTCCATCACCATAATGAGCAGCCGATAAGATTGTCCTTGTGTTTATCACATAACTGACATACCCGGATCTTATTGAATCAAGCAACTGGCTGCTTCCTTCACTTGGCTTAAGAAGCACTCTTGTCCTGATACCATTTTTCTTCAGTATCGCGGCTGTTCGTGTCGTAGCCTCTATATTAAAACCCATATCGTAAAAGCGTCTGATAAGCGGTATCGACTCATCTTTATCTTCATCAGCTATGCTTGCTATTATGGTTCCATATTTTTTCAGCTTTATGCCCGCAGAAGCCATGGCTTTATATACCGCGCGATGGAATTTGTCATCGTAACCGATTGCTTCTCCTGTTGATTTCATTTCAGGCGACAGATAAGCGTCAAGGCCTTTGAGCTTAGTAAATGAAAAGACCGGAACTTTTACATAAAAGCGATCTTTTTCATCTGCTATTGCATCGAATATGCCCTGTTCCTGCAACGACAGTCCGAGCATTACCATAGTCCCTATGTCGGCCAGACTGTACCCTGTCGCTTTTGAAAGAAACGGTACTGTCCTTGATGAGCGTGGATTTACTTCAATGATGTACACCACATCGTCATCATCAACTATATACTGGACATTGAAAAGCCCTATGATTCCTATGCTTAATCCCAACCTTACCGTGTAATCAAGTATGGTATCTTTGACCTTGTCCGAAAGGGTTACCGGGGGGTATACACTTATTGAGTCTCCCGAATGCACACCTGTGCGTTCCACAAGCTCCATAAAGCCGGGAACAAATACCCGGCGGCCGTCACATACTGCGTCAACTTCCACTTCCTTGCCTCTTATATATTTATCGACCAGAACCGGCTTATCGATATCTATTTCAACAGCAGCTTTGAGGTAGTTTTTCATTGACTGGTCAGATGCAACGATTTGCATCGCCCTTCCCCCAAGCACAAAGCTCGGCCTTACCAATACAGGGTATCCAATGCGCGACGCGGTCTTCAGCCCTTCATCTATACTCGTTACTGCTTCTCCTGCAGGCTGTGGTATATCTAACTCTTTAACCAGTTTTCCAAAAAGATCTCTGTTTTCCGCACGATAGATCGCGTCACAGTCCGTGCCTATTATTCTTACACCTCTTTCCTTTAATGGCCCGGCAAGGTTGATGGCTGTCTGGCCTCCAAGCGACACAATGACACCCTCAGGCTTCTCCATTGCGACAATATTCATGACATCTTCCATGTACAGCGGCTCAAAATAAAGTTTATCGGAACAAGTATAGTCAGTTGATACCGTTTCCGGATTGTTGTTAATGATTATCGCCTCATAGCCCATCCGTTGTATGCTCTGAACCGCATGTACCGTTGAATAGTCGAACTCCACGCCCTGACCTATGCGTATAGGTCCGGATCCGAGAACTATGATCTTCTTTTTGTCAGATATTACAGACTCATTCTCAGTCTCATATGTTGAATAAAAATATGGTATGTAGCTATCAAATTCTGAAGCACATGTATCGATCATTTTATATACAGGCTTTATATCATTTTCCAGCCTCAAATCCAGAACATCTTTCTCCTCTACTCCCCAAAGGAGCGCAATAGTCTTATCTGAAAAACCCATTCGTTTTGCGGTATAGAGTGTCCGAATATTCCCCGATTCAGATTTCAGGCTTTTCTCCATTTTCGTTATCCGCTTGACTCCACGTATGAAAAATCTGTCTATATCTGTTTTTTCAGCAATAAAGTCCTCGCTGCACGATCGTCTAAGCAACTCCGCAACAGCGTATATGCGGTCATCCATGGCATTGAGGATATATTCAGAAAGTGCTTCTGTGCTCATGCTCTCAAATTTCTGTAGATAAATATGAAATGCTCCTGTCTCAAGTGACCTGATTCCTTTGAGCAGGCTTTCCTCAAAAGTTCTACCCACACTCATGACCTCTCCGGTTGCCTTCATCTGCGTGGACAGTGACGGGTCCGCATCTGTGAACTTGTCGAACGGGAACCTCGGCAGTTTTGTCACCACATAGTCCAAAGAAGGTTCAAATGCTGCCGGTGTATTAGCAATTCTTATTTCTTCAAGTGTCATTCCGATGCTTATCTTGGCAGATACCCTGGCTATTGGATAACCGCTGGCTTTTGATGCCAAAGCTGAAGATCTGGATACTCTGGGATTTACCTCTATCAGGTAGTATCTGCACGACTTAGGGTCAAGTGCAAACTGTATATTGCAACCGCCTTCAATTTTCAGTGCTCTTATGATTTTCAGTGCGCTGTCTCTCAGCATCTGATACTCCTTATTTGTAAGAGTTTGCGAAGGACACACAACTGTTGAATCCCCGGTATGTATCCCTACCGGATCAAGATTTTCCATATTGCAGACAACTATAGCGGTATCAGCACTGTCACGCATTACCTCATACTCGATTTCCTTATATCCTTTAACGCTTTTCTCGATCAGAACCTGATTTGCGGGTGAAAGCTCAAGGGCTTTTTTCATAAGATCTTCGAACTCTGTGCCATTATATGCAAATCCACCTCCCGTACCGCCTAAAGTAAAAGCTGGACGAAGCACTACAGGGAATCCTATTTCTTCTGCTATTCTGATGCCATCTTTTAACGATGAGACTGTAGCAGATGGCAGTACCGGCTCTCCAAGGCTTTGACATAGCCTTTTAAACCTTTCCCGATCCTCTGCCTGCTCTATAGAGTCACAGCTCGTCCCAAGGAGTTCAGTTCCGCATTCTTTCAGAACTCCTTTTCTTTCAAGCTGCACTGCAAGATTGAGTCCCGTCTGCCCTCCAATACTTGGCAAAACTGCATCAGGCCTTTCATATCTTATTATTTTGGCTAGGTATTCCAGTGTCAGAGGTTCCATATATATCTTATCGGCAATACTTGTATCCGTCATGATCGTTGCCGGATTCGAGTTGCAAAGAATCACCTCATATCCCTCCTCTTTCAGCGCAAGACATGCCTGCGTGCCGGAATAATCAAATTCTGCAGCCTGCCCAATGATTATTGGCCCGGATCCAATAAGTAATATCCTCTTTAAATCAGTTCTTTTAGGCATTGGTTTTTCTCTCCATCAGTCCTATAAAGCGCTCAAAAAGGTATTTGCTATCCTGTGGTCCAGGTGCGCTTTCCGGATGATACTGCACACTGAAGACCAGATCCCGTTCACAACTTACACCTTCAACTGTGCCATCTAGTAAATTTATATGAGTTACCTCAAGAGGTGTTCTCCTGATGCTCTCCCTATCTACCGCGTATGAATGATTCTGAGAAGTCATGACTGTTTTTTCGGTCACCAGATCCTTTACAGGATGATTGCCTCCTCTGTGTCCGAATTTCAACTTATATGTCTCAGCTCCATATGCAAGAGATATCAGCTGGTGACCAAGGCATATTCCAAAGATAGGGATCTTTGCCCGTATACCTTTAATCGTTTCTATAATTTCAGGTACATCCCTCGGGTCCCCCGGACCATTTGAGATAAAAACGCCATCAGGCTTCATTCCGAGTATAGTTTCAGCTGTTGTATTCCATGGGACTACTGTAACGCTGCATCCTGCGCTATTGAAGCATCTTACTATATTTCTCTTTATCCCACAGTCAATGGCTGTCACGTGATATCTCTCATTATCCGAAGGTGACTCCCATGCTTTTTTGCAGCTGACCTTTCTGACAAGATCCTTCGGAATCATTTCTGAACGGAGCAGCTTAAGCCCATAATCTATAGTTGTTGACGCGTCTGTGATAAGCACCTTGCGGCTGCCTTTATCACGTATCGATCTTGTCAGCTTTCTCGTATCTACACCGCTTATGCCTGGTATGTTGTGCTTCTTCATCACTTCACCAAGAGAAGTTACCGATCTATAATTAGAGGGTTCATCATTATATTCCCTCACTATAAGTGCTCCAATAGTTGGACTCTCGGTTTCATAATCATCCTCTGCTATTCCATAGTTCCCAATCAGAGGATATGTCATGACTACTGCTTGTCCTGTATAGGAAGGATCCGAAAGTATTTCTTGATATCCCGTCATGGATGTGTTAAAGACGATTTCAAGGACTGCCTCCGTTGAGGCTCCGAAAGCGCTTCCGTAAATCTCAAGGCCGTCCTCAAATATTATTTTTCTGTTGTTGGGTGTTTCCATTTTTCACCTTTTGCTCTTACTTATCTGAAAGATGTCTTTCAAATCTATCTCTTCCCATATCCGGAAATGTTTTTGTTGGATAGCTACCGTCAAAGCAGGCCTGGCAGCACCCTCTGCCTTCTGACAGAATGTCAAGGGCATGTATCGGTAGATATCCCAGTGAATCCGCTCCTATGTGACGCGCTATCTCGTTATTATCCATTTTGCAGGCAATGAGGTTTTCTTTCGAGTCTATATCCGTGCCATAGTAACATGGGTAGAGGAATTGAGGTGCAGATACCCGCATGTGCACTTCTAACGCTCCAGCTTCTCTTAAAAGCCTTACGATCCTTCCACTCGTGGTTCCTCTTACGATAGAGTCATCTACAAGCACCACTCTCCTGTTCCTGATAACCTCTTCAATAGCTGAGAGTTTGATTCTTACCTGGTCGAGTCTGCCTTCAGGGGATATAAAAGTTCTTCCAATATATTTATTCTTTATGAGCCCTATTTGGTATGGGATTCCGGATTCATAGCTGTATCCAAGCGCAGCATCCAGCCCTGAATCCGGCACACCGACAACTATGTCGGCATTTACAGGGTGCGATTTCGCAAGTATACGCCCTGTTTCTATGCGTGATTTATGCACAGATATACCGTCTATTACCGAATCCGGCCGCGCAAAATATATATATTCAAATACACACAATCTTCGCTCTTTTGTATTGCAGTGTCCCCGCATTGATTCTATCCCGTTTTTACTGAAAACAAGTATTTCCCCTGGGTCTACATCTCTTATGAACTCAGCACCCACCGATTTTAAAGCACAGCTTTCAGATGCTATCACATATATCTCATCCTCCGTCTTACCATAGCACAAAGGCCTGAAACCAAATGGATCCCTTGCGCATATGACCTTCTGCGGTGACATAAGGATCATTGAGTATGCACCTTCAATCAGATCCATAGTGCTGCTAACAGCTTCCTCTATCGCCTGTTTTCTCAATCTTTCCCTGGTTACTACATGCGCTATTATTTCTGTATCACTTGATGTATGGAAAATCGCTCCGCTCAGCTCCAACTCGCTCCTGAGTTTCTCTGCATTTGAGAGATTTCCATTATGTGCAATAGCAAGGCTACCTTTCTGATGATTGACTACAATAGGCTGACAATTGCTGCGCCGGTTACCGCCGGTGGTACTATATCTCGTATGAGCAACTGCCATACATCCACGTGGAAACGAGCTCAGTCTTTCCTTGCTGAAGACTTCATTAACAAGTCCTATATCTTTATATGAAGTGAAGACTCCATCATCATTGACAGTGATCCCGCAGCCTTCCTGCCCTCTGTGCTGGAGGGCATAAAGACCATAATAGGCTATTTCAGCAGCATTAACTGGTTCAGCTGCATATATACCGAGCACACCGCATTCTTCGTGAATACTCATTGTTTATTCTGTCTTGCCTCCGTCAACCTTCTCATGACCTCAATATACGCGTCCTCCACGCCACCAAGATCCCGCCTGAATCTATCCTTATCAAGTTTCTCGCCCGTGTTGCTGTCCCAAAGTCTTGATGTATCGGGACTTATCTCGTCCGCAAGTACTATTGTCCCATCTAGGAGCCTTCCAAATTCAAGTTTAAAATCCACCAATGTAATACCGCACCTGACCCAGAATGCCTTAAGTTCATCATTCACTTTAAACGCGTATTCTTTGATCGTCGCAATCTCCTCGCAGGTTGCAAGGCTCAATGCAAGCGCGTGATACTCATTCAAAAGCGGATCTCCGAGTTCATCATTTTTATATGAAAATTCTATCGTAGGAGAATCAAATACTACGCCCTCTTCAACTCCATAATTCTTTGCAAATGACCCCGCTGAAATATTCCTTATTATTACCTCAAGAGGTACTATTTCGACCTTCCGGACAAGTGTGTCTCTGTCGCTAAGTTCTTCAACATAATGTGTAGGTATCCCTCTCTCTTCAAGCGTTTTCATAAAGAAATTACTCATCCTGTTATTGATTACCCCTTTTCCGGAGATGGTGCCTTTTTTTAGCCCATTAAAAGCTGTTGCATCATCTTTGTAAGAAACAATCAAAAGCTCTGGATCGTCCGTTTTATAGACTTTTTTTGCCTTCCCCTCGTAGACTTGTTCCCTTTTAATCATTTTCCTTTTCTCCCTATACAAACTGCTAATAACCTTCTATTATTATGGGCTCATCGTTCCCGTATCCACATCGTTTCTTCACCTCACTCCGGCCTTTCTGTCTCATGCGGCTCACCTGTAATAGTTCCTTCGAACACTTCTTCTGCCGTTCCTGTCATGAACCAATGCCCGGAGTCAGGGTCATAGGAGATGTCCAAATCTCCTCCATTGAGATGAACTTTTACTTCCGTATCCAGCTTGCCCGAAATGTATCCTGCGGCAGCTACAGCGACTGCGCCGGTGCCGCAGGCCATCGTTTCTCCGGAGCCTCTCTCCCAGACACGCATCCTTACTTCTCTTCTGCTTATAACCTCAGCGAATTCCGCATTCACACGTCCCTGAAATGCCTCGTGATTTTCTATATGTGGACCAATCAAGAAAAGACCCAGACTATCTATAGAATCTGTAGTCATATATCCGTTCACCCGCAGGCATGGATTATCTTCAATGAAAAAGACTGCATGCGGATTTCCCACATCTTCGCGAGTCATTTTCAGCTCCATTCCTGCAACAGTGATGACCTCAGCAGCGGTACCTGATACGACAGCACCCATATCAACTTTTGCCATACTGACCTTCCCGCTCTCTTTGTATAAGAATATCCTCTTAAGTCCGGAACCGGTCTCTATCAGAACATTTTCACGTTCAGCGGGTACTAATCCGTGATCATATATATACTTGGCTGTGCACCTGATGCCATTACCACACATCATGCCTTCAGATCCATCTCTGTTGAACATATGCATATATGCATCTGCTGCTTTTGATGGTTCTATCAGGATCAAACCGTCTCCGCCAATTCCGTAATGTCTGTCAGAAAGCCTCAATGCCATCTTCGATGGGTCTCTGATCGTTTCTTCAAAGCAATTGATATAAATGTAGTCATTCCCGCAGCCATGCATTTTTGTAAACTTCATTGTACTCTCCATTTGTCCATATATGTCCGCTCTTCCGGTCAATCACTTTAGGAACGCAGCTGCAACAGCAACATGTACTGCGGCTGTTGTCAGTACAGCTTCATCTGCGGGCAGGAATTCAGAACTATGAAGCGGCATGTCACAGCCTGCTCCGACATAATAGAAGCTACCCGGCAACTCGTTGAGATAGCACCCGAAATCCTCAGTCATCATTGTCGGGCTGGAGATGCGTATCACATTCTCTTTGCCAATCAGCTTTATGGCTGCGTTTTCAACAAGAGAAGTCATGGCATCTTCATTGCAAATCCCCGGATAACCTCTTACATATCTGACTTCCGTTTCAGTGCTGTACTCCTTATCAGTTTCCGCTACTATTCTATAGAACGATTCTTTTATCTTTTCCCGCTCTGCCTGTCCGTGTGTCCTGACGATCCCTGTTATCATTGCTTCATCAGCAAGGATGTTCCTTGCATTTCCTGAGTGAAAAGTCCCTACAGTCAGTACACTTTTCCCATCGGAAAGAGCGTGCGGTATCCTGAGCAGCCTTGATGTCATTTTTGCGCCAGCAGCTAGGGCATCCGCACCCTTCTCACGCTCTGCAGCATGAGCGCCTTTTCCAATTATCCTGACGTCAAAGGTATCTGCTGCCGCATAGAAGTCTCCAAATCTGATTCCGACTGTTCCAGCTGGGATATCTGGAGATACATGCGCTCCGAATACAGCATCTGCAGCTTTAAGAGCTCCTATTTTTATCAGTCTGGCTGCGCCTCCATCGCCCTCTTCATCTGGCTGAAAGATAAACACCGCGCTTCCTCTCATCTCATTCCGATGATCTGCGATCACCCTTGCAGCAGCAATCAGTGCGGCGGTATGCACATCATGGCCACATGCATGCATCATCCCGGGTATCCTGGAAGAAAACTCTGAACCTGTCTTCTCATCAACAGGAAGAGCGTCCATATCCGCGCGGAAAGCTATTGTCTTGCCCGGATATGCGCCTTTTATCACCCCTACGACGCCTGTATCAAGTACTCTGTGTATCGGTATACCTGCTTTCTTCAGTTCCTTTTCCACTATCTCCGCAGTTTTATACTCATTGTTACCGAGTTCAGGGAACATATGAATGTTACGGCGTATCGACAGTATCTCCTCGGCGATTTTTGAAAACTCTTCTTTAATATCTATCTGCATCATATTATCTGCTTTCCGAACTGATCTTCCGAATAAACCCCTCCAGTCTCAAGATCCCTTCTTTTATATCATCCATGCTACAGCAGTAGGATATACGTATATGGTCATCCAAACCAAAGGCTCCGCCAGGAGTCACCGCTACACCGGCTTCAGTTATCAGTCTGGTGCAGAATTCCTTTGACGTTATGCCATATTTCTGTATCGACGGAAATACGTAAAATGTACCTTCAGGTACTGTGAAATCAAGGCCTGCACTGGACAAAGCGCCGCAAATGTAATCCCTGCGGCCCCTGTAAGTACCAATCATGATGGACGGGTCATACGACAACGCCTCTATACAGGCTTTCTGGAACAGTGAGGGCGTGGACACGATATCATACTGATGGATCAGTTCAAGTCTTTCTGTTATGGAGCGGTCCGCCATGAGATAGCCCATTCTCCATCCTGTCATTGCATATGGCTTTGAAAAACTCTGAATCACCACTATTTGCTCACGCAACTCCTCGAATTCCGCGAAGCTATGATATTCACCAGTGAAACACAGTTGTCTGTATACATCGTCACACAATACGAAGATCTCTTTCCCTGCAACAAAATTACGGACAGCATTCAGGCTTTGTGCGTCGTACACACACCCTGTTGGGTTGTTAGGTGAGTTGAGTATTATTGCCTTAGTTCTATCCGTAATCAGTTTATTCAGACGATCACTTCTGATCTGAAATTCACAATCCGAGGTATCAAGCGGGACAACTGTCCCGCCGCAGAGATGAACGATTTCTTCGTACAGCACGAAGGCCGGATATGGGATTATCACCTCATCCCCCTGCTCTATTATTCCAAGGAGGGATATGAACAGAGCTTCTGTCGCTCCGGCTGTTATTATCACTTCATTCATTTCGTACACAAGTCCATTGCGAGATTTTTCGTATCTTGAGACCTCCTGTCTTAGGTCTGCTGATCCACTGTTTGAAATATAATGTGTCTCACCATTTTTCAGCGATGAGATTGCCGCGTCAGAAATGTTGCCTGGTGTCGTAAAATCAGGCTCTCCCAGTGTCAGCCTGATGCATCCCGGGGTATCTGCCGCCAGTTTCGAGAATTCACGTATGGCGCTCCTTTTAAGTGAATGTACATTGGGATTCAGTTGTTCTCTCATTGCCATAAGCCGCCCTATCCCTTCATATAGCTCTCAACTCCGGTTCAAGTGCAGTTTTTATCGTAGTTGTCTCATCCTTTTCCTTTATAATCCTTGCAGGGCATCCTGCAGCTACCATGTTGGCTGGGATATCCCTGGTTACCACTGCTCCCGCTGCTATAACAGCTCCCCTTCCAACATGTATGCCTTCAAGAATGACTGCATTTGCCCCGACAAGCACATCATCTTCCAGTGTTACAGGAACTGCAGAGGCGGGCTCTATGCTGCCGGCAAGGACAGCCCCTGCTCCTATATGACAGTTGCAACCGACCGTTGCTCTTCCTCCCAGCACCGCATTCATATCTATCATTGAGCCCGCCCCTATACTTGCACCGATATTTATCACTGCCCCCATCATCACAATGGCATTGGCTCCGATCTCTGTCTTTTCACGTATAATGGCGCCGGGCTCTATCCTTGCGGGAATATCCTTGATGTCAAGCATTGGGAGCGCGCTGTTCCTGCAGCAATTTTCGATTATGATGTCCTCTATTTTTTCAATATTAGACTCTACCACCGACCGAAGATCTTCCCAGTCACCGAAAACAACTTTATCAGTACAGCCAAAGACTCTGGCATTGCCATAATCTATGTATCCCTTTTCCTTTACATATATCTTTACCGGAGTCTTTTTTTCAGATTTTCCTATGTACTCAATCAGCTCACGAGCTTCCATACGGGTCTCCTAATCAGTATTGTTCAAATTGTTATTTCATATCGAGCATTCGTATCAGATTCTTACTATCCAACCGTCCATCTCGTCCGGGAGCCTGCCGATCTGCATACCATAGAGATTATCGTACAGCCGCTGGCTTACCGCTCCTACCTCTTCATTGTTGATAACATAGTCTTTGCCTTTATAGTTCAGAACACCAATCGGTGAAATCACACATGCAGTCCCTGTTGCCCATGCCTCTTTGAGTGTTCCGTCCTTAATGGCTTCAAACAATTCCTCAAGTTCAATGCGGCGTTCCTCGACTTCATAGCCCCATTTGCGAAGCAGCTGAATTGTGCTGTCACGTGTAACTCCCGGAAGGATCGACCCGGTAAGCGACGGTGTTACTATCTTATCGTCGATCATGAAAAACGCATTGGAAGTACCGACCTCTTCAACATAACGGCGCTCCTTTGCGTCCAGCCACAGTACTTCCTCGCATCCGAATTCATGTGCTTTGTATGAAGCAATCATTCCGCAGGCATAGTTTCCTGCGCACTTCGCAAAACCGGTGCCGCCCACAGCAGCGCGGATGTACTCCTCTTCAACGAGGATGCGGCTTCCGTGAAGCTTTGTCTCATTGCCAGCATAGTAAGCGCCTACTGCACACAGAATGATGATGAACCAGTATTTCTTAGCCGGGAGGACAGAAAAGCTTACCTCAGGCGAGATTATGAACGGTCTTATATAGAGAGCTGTGCCCGGATCTGTCGGAGTCCAGTCCTCGTCGACCTTTACTATTGCCTTGACAGCAGCGAGGAACAGGTCCTCATCCATAGGAGGAATGCACATACGCTCATTGGTGCGGTTAAGACGTTTTGCATTCATGTCCGGCCGGAAAAGGTTAAGTCCGCCTTCAGGGTTGCGGTATGCCTTGAGTCCTTCGAACATCATCTGGCCATAGTGTAATGTAGTAGAGCCCGGATCCATTGAAATAGGACCATATGGAACTATGCGTCCGTCATGCCATCCCTGCCCTTCATCATAGTCCATGATGAGCATATGGTCTGTAAAGTACTTACCGAATCCCAGGTTGCTGCAGTCTGTCGGTTTTTGTTTTGGTGTTGTTGTTCTTGTTACCGGAAAACTATAATCCATTTCTTGTTCCTCCTTCCTTACTTTTCCCCGAACAGCAGCAATCCATAGTTAGGAAGCGGCCAGAATTTCTTGGATGTCAGCCTTTCAGCAGCATCACTGTCTTCTCTCAGCCTGGTCATCTCCGGCAGCAAACTGTCGCGAATGACCTCAGCATCGCGGAAATAGTCCTCGTCACTGAGTGAATCGAGCACGCTTACCATTCTCTGCACGCCGCTGTATATCCTGTCTGTCCTCATAGACAGCTCAGTGATTATCTCCTTCTCAAAGCAGCACTCGAGATCAGGTATAGCCCTCTTCTTCTCGTTCAGATTTGCTGACAGCTCTGCTGTATAGCTCTCCACAGCCGGTGCTATCCTCTTTATCACCATGGATCTCATCGTCCTGGCTTCTATGCATATGGTCTTGCAGTAGTTCTCAAGCATGATCTCGCATCTTGACTCGAGTTCCGATCTGCTGAACACCCCATGCTTTTCCAGCATATCCACATTCTTCTCATCAAGAAGATGAGGCACACAGTCAGGAGTCGTCCTGTAATTGGACAGTTTCCTCTTTTCTGCTTCTCTCAGCCACTCATCTTCATATCCGTTGCCGTTGAAAATGATCCGCTTATGATCACGTACAGTCTCTCTTATCAGTGAATATACGGTCTCATTGAGATTTTCTGCTTTTTCAAGTCTCTCGGCATAGTATTCGAGAGCATCCGCTACTGCACTGTTCAGTATGACGTTAGGGAAAGCAAGACTGCTCATCGAGCCCGGCATCCTGAATTCAAACTTGTTTCCGGTGAAAGCAAAAGGAGACGTACGGTTTCTGTCAGTATTGTCTCTCCTGAATCTCGGCAGGACTTTTGAGCCGAGCTTCATCAGTACTCCTGCGCTTTCTTCATAAGGAATATCTTCTTCTATCGAGTGCAAAACAGCTGTAAGCTCATCTCCGAGGAATATAGAGATCACTGCAGGCGGAGCTTCATGTGCTCCGAGACGGTGATCATTACTGGCCGAGGCAACAGATATCCTCAGCAGATCCTGATATTCGTCCACAGCTCTTATCACTGCACACAGGAACAAGAGGAACTGCGCATTATCGTGAGGTGTGTCCCCCGGCGCCAGAAGGTTGTCGCCTGAATCAGTGGCAAGCGACCAGTTGTTATGTTTACCGCTGCCGTTCACTCCTTCAAAAGGCTTTTCATGGAGAAGCGCGACAAAACCGTGTCTCTCAGCGACCTTCTTGATCATCTCCATGACGAGCTGGTTCTGGTCGACAGTAACATTTACCTTGGTGTATATACACGCGAGTTCATGCTGCGAAGGAGCTACCTCGTTGTGCTCTGTCTTGGCAAACACGCCAAGTTTCCAGAGCTCCCTGTTGAGCTCTTCCATGAATCGCGATATCTCAGGCTTTATCGCCCCGAAATAGTGGTCATCGAGTTCCTGCCCCTTAGGAGGCATCACTCCGAACAGGGTCCTCCCGGTAAATCTCAGGTCAGGTCTCTTGTCATACAGATCGCGCGGCACCAGAAAGTATTCCTGCTCCGCTCCTGCGACCGCGTATACTCTTCTTACGCTGTCATTTCCCATAAGCCTCAGTACCCGCACGGCCTGACGGTTGAGGGCATCCATCGACCTGAGAAGTGATGTCTTTTCATCCATTGCCTCGCCGCTATACGAACAAAATGCAGTCGGTATGCACAGTGTCTTGTCCCTGATGAACGCATATGACGTCGGATCCCATGCGGTATAGCCTCTTGCTTCAAAAGTGGCTCTCAGACCGCCTGAGGGGAAAGATGATGCATCAGGTTCACCTTTTATAAGTTCCCTGCCGGAAAAATCCATTATTACCCCGCCGTCAGGCGAAGCCTGTATGAAGCTGTCATGCTTCTCGGCAGTCACACCGTTGAGGGGCTGGAACCAATGTGTGAAGTGGGTCGCCCCCTTGGACACAGCCCAGTCTTTCATCGCCTGCGCCACGGCATTAGCCATGTCCTGATTCAGAGGATCACCCTGATTAATCGTCTTGCGCATGGAATGATATACGTCAGCTGGCAGCATGGACCTCATAACTTTGTCATCGAAGACCATCGAGCCGAAATAGTCAGATACTCTACCCAAATTGATACCCCCTCATATTATTAGCCTTGAGCTTTGATAAACATGATGACCTGCTCAAATTATGAATTTGTATTTAAATAACATATTTTAAAAATACTGCCTCTCTGATTCAAAATGAAATACATATAGCATTAGCGTTTTTATACTTAAAACATATGAAAAGAGGCTAAGAATCACTCACCAACTCCCGCCTCTTATGTATATTTCAATCCTTACTTATCTTTTTGATCTCCAGATAAGATTTTGTCATATTCGGCCTGCAAACGCCTTTGCCCTTACATCTATGTCAGGAACATCGAGTATGCTGAACGGATCGTTTGCAGTCTCAACCATCGCAAACCTGCCGGGGAGAACGAAGCCTTTGTTAAAATTCAGAGCTCCGATTATTTGCTCCGATACGATATCTCCTCCGCTGTATCCGGATACTACAATAGCATATATACGCTTTTGGCGGAATTCATGAACACGGAAGAGTGCCGTAAGTCTATTGATGAAGGCCGTCAGATGAGCATTGAGAGCGTCATTATAATTAGGGCAAATCATAATAAGTGCATCACATTCAAGCATTGCCGGATATACCTGCTCTGTCATTATTCCACCATAGAAACATCTTCCCTGTTCTCCGTAATGCAAACAGTCTTCATATTTGCAACCTATACAATCCCTGATAGCCCCCTCTCTCAGCGATATTTCGGTGATATCTGCCCGGTGCTCAAGATCTTTTTTCACCTTATCCCACAGGAGAAGCGTATTCGATGTTTTCCTGATGCTGGCATGTACCGCCAATATCTTCTGTTGCTTCCAGCTTATGTTTACATCTGGAAAATTGAATTCAATGATCCTTCTTGTAAGGTCTTTTGCCTGCTGGCGATACACTTCATATGGTTCCACGCCTCTGACACCTGACAATACATGAAAATTACCGAGCGATCCGGTTGCTTCTACCAACGGCTTTCCCGGAAATGTGCATCCGGCCATATTTGCGGAGAAGGCTAACCTCCTTGCCAGAGCCTTAGTAAAAAGTTCACTCCCTCCGTCTACTATAATTCCCCCGACTGATCCCTCCAGGCAGTCAGGATGCTTTCTGAAACCTTCCAGAAGGTGATAGTATTCAGTATTAACTCCGGCCTCTGAAAGGCATATCGCAAACAGCACCCTCTGTCCCTTCATATGAATATTGTCCAGTTCAGAAACTTTTTCAACTACAGTTATATGTACCCCTTCAGATGAGATATCACCAAGAACATAAGAAAGGATGTCATCCATTCTTTCGGTCCTGCTGTCTAACTCACATTTCGGTTTGATTACAAGCAGGCCGGGCTTTTTTGAAGCCTGCCTACTCCCCTTGCTATCTAACATCTAATTACCCTTTTGTTATTACCTTATCTTACAGAGATTGATATATGCCCTTTTTATGCGTTCATATAATGTTTCAGGCAGTGGAATGTCCTCATACTCCCATCCATCTGCGGTCATTCTGTTCCTGATACCAAGAAATGCTCCACACTCCCTGCTGCCGAAGTATATTGACCCGTAATGCCACTCTCCTCTAAGAGTAAGCAATATCGGGATTGCTGCAGATGACAGTGCAGGAGCTATATAAGGCTTGAATCCCAGGTCCCTGACTCGAATATTTGCCTTAACAGCAAGATCAGTGAGGATACATGAAAATTCTTCATCATAATTATCTATGCTGTTTGCAATGACAAGGTCCTTTCCGTGCGGACCATAAGCTCTTCCTTCACTGGCGTACAGTGCCGCCTTTTCCCTCACTTCAGGTGTTACAGATGCACCATCTGACAAAGGATATTCTCCCGATGCTATCCTGTTCGCATAATACTCAGCTCTCTTGTTCATGACGCCTAGTCCGTATCCGTGTATCTGCCAAGGCTCAAGACCGGAGGAATCGAGAAATGCCGCCGCCAGATTGTCTACAGGGTCACTGACTACAGCGATCATGCCTTTATACTCTGCCGTACGGGCAAGCCCGGCATAGTGTGCTATGATTTTCCTGTTGGCCTCCAGTTGTGCCATGCGCACATCTGTAATATCTGACTCCAGCGGAGGTATTCCCTTACTCGCGCAGAAGATCATCAAATCACAGTCAAACAATGTATCCTCGGTTACAATATGGACCGGCGGCAGGCTTTTGATTCCAAAAGGATACCCAACTTGGTTCATTTCCATCTCAAGGCGTTCCAGATTTTCAAGGCGGATATCCATAATTCCGATATCTGAGATAACATCTCCACCAAGCAGGAGCAGTCCTGTCAGCATAGTCATCCCTACATCCCCAAGCGCAAGAATATTCACTTTATTCCAGCCTCCTGGTTTCACCGGGCATCCTGAAACCGGTAAGGCATCAGTTATTTTTAAATCGTCTAGTATTTCATGTATATATTTCATATTATTTCTTCCTGTTAAAAGTCATTCATCCGATTCTGTTTAGCAATTAGATCTGAGCATAAACAGTCTTTTGGTCCTTCGAATCTCGTTCTCGACATAAACTGACGGAGCGATGTGGTCATCGTACTGCAGACCGAATCCAAGCACCGGTCTGCGCGGGTTAGTCAGCACTGCGCCAAGTCTCCTGACTGTCAGCTTCTTTTCAAAAGTACTCTGATACTCTTGCTCCAGAACATGCAGGATATCTGCGGCATTCTCAAGACAGGTTATCGAATACTTTCGCATGCTCTCTGCATCTCCGTCATCTATGAAGCAAGGCTCTGCATATGGCAATATCAGATTTACAGAAGCATTGCCCTCTTTCGCAGGCGCATCCGGCCTTCTCTTTACAGCATACCATCCTGCACCCGCAGCGCTTGCTTCATGGTTTCTCTCATCTGAATGTCCTGTTTTTTTAATGTCCCTGTCATCTTCCGGGTTATCTATGCTGTCGCCTCCGATGAAAGGATAACAGTCACGTTCATTGACCCACATGCTGATTGAAGGAATAAAGTATGCGCCTCGAACATCTCTTCCTCTAAGCCGCATGCTGTCAAGCGCCTTACCTGTAAGAAGACCGACTATAACTTTGCGGACTTCTACATCATGCTTTCTGAGTATAGGATCTATCTTGTTGAGTCTCTGACCTGAATGGAGCAGATCGTCGATGAGCACAACCGGCCTTTCAAAAGACTTTATCGTTCTGGCCTGATCATCAAGTGTCTGGTACCCTCTTGACTCCCTGACATCAAAGCCTTTGAGGTCATTACGAAAATACTTCTCTGTTCTCATGGCTTTAGTGACAGTATTAGGCACCACAATGTCTGCGAGTGCCTTGCCGAAAGGTACAGCAAGATAAGGACCGCGCTTCCTATGCGGGTCAGGTAAGACAGACACTCCGTTCTCTTCCGCTACAAGATCGGCTATCTTGCTGTAGACAGCGCTTGTGTTGAAAGATAGAAGTAGCCTGCCAGGGTATATTTCTCTGAAAGTTCTAAGCAGTTTGGCATGTGCCTTGTCAAAAGCCCTCTGGACCCTCGGATTCTTATTTAGCGGAGATTTTACGACTGTATCGGCATCCTTGAAAATGGCTATAGGGTTCTTCATATCTACTGCATATACCGGATTATCAGCGTCAGAAGAAATATTGACAAACCCCTGATCCATCATTGTCTGTACTGCAAGAGGATCTGCTGCATTTCCGCACACAGGATGGAAAACAGCATAGGTGTAGTCTCTGGCCATAAGAGAAGTCAGCAGTTCTGTCAATAGTATCTGACGTATATATGAAACACGTTCTCCGCCTGAAACAAAAAACGCTCCGATTACAGCTATCTCCCCTCCGGCATTACTTCTTATATGCGATGCGACTTCAATATCTCTGAATTCTTCGAGCAGGTCACTGGTCTTCAGTCTTCTTGCTCCAGCTACAGCTGACAGCCTTCCGTCCGCTGTTTCTATGATGACTTTTCTGAGATCCGGCCTTGTAAGATACTCTATAATCCTTTCCGAATTATCACTTATGCCACCGAGAGCAGAAGAGAAATATCCGCGCTTAGTCATTTCACCCGGATCATATGCTCTGATATTGAGTTCTCTGGCCTCCATTACGTATTTATCTGCCGGTTCCCTGACATACAGGTTCATATCATAAATATAGTTCTGTACAACAGGATCCACCAGACTGGACACATCCCTGCCAAGATCTACATTCTCACGTATTTTAGTAGAGCTGATGTCTTCATAATACTTATCCAACTGCAGCTGCAGCACTTTAGCTGATATAGGGAATCCTTCTCCATCAGCTTCGATACGCTTAGCCTCACGTTCAAAAACTATGTGATTGAAGCCATGAATGGAATTCTCCTGCGGTTTTTTCTTATAAGCAGATGCATTCATTACTACATCAGATCCGACCGCAATATATAGTTCCCTGCCTTCAAACAATTCTCTCAAACACCTTAGATCTGACGGGCTGGCAATATTTACAGATATGTCATCAGGGAATATGTATAATCCCTCTTCATCAGCAACTGACATGGCAAGAATGTTTCTTCTGACCATATGCGGTAATGTCTTTTTGGACCATGAAAACTCATCGATTGCAAGATAAACATCAATTCCCATATCCCTGATCGTAGTTGCGATTGCTTTATGCCCCAGACTGAATGGATCAAAAGTGCCCGGGAAAAACGCTGCAGGCTTCTCTGGCGCAGCAGCCATGTCTCCCTTCTCGGCCCTGTATTCCGAAATGAAACTGTAAACTGCTCCTATCGCTGATGCGTTATTGTAAAAGTCGAGTTCTTCGGCACTTGCCGCCTCAGGAAGGAATGTAAGCAACCTCTTAAAGCAGCATGCAGCCACATCAGCTTTATCATCCAGAGAAAGCATCTCACTTGCAAAAACATGCACGCAGAAAGTTCTAACTGCCTCTCTGGAAATGCCTTTTTTGTAATAAGCGCATCCTTTCATCAGCAGTCCAAGGATCCTGTCTCTTCTCTTTGTTTTTATTCCGTCATCTTCGTCAAAGCCGTATGTACCGTAATTCTCCGTCAGGACAGCTAAAGTATTAAGCGCAGCAGATGCAGTCCTGTCGCTTCCTGAATTGAAGAGTCTTTCAAATTCACCCAGCGTCTCATCAAGCTCTTCAGGAGGCAAGTGCAGCATGACTCTTCCAAGATAGTCCGGGATCATCCCTGAGAATTGATAGTCCTCTATCTCCAGTCCGTTGTAAAGTTCGATAACGAGTTCATTAATCTGATCAGGACCCATCTTCTTTACAACCTCGAGCAATGCTTCGCCGGCGGATTTACGTACAGTCACAGTCTCACTGACTTTGATCATGTTGGAGAAATGCGTAGCTATCTGCATCAATGTTCCATGAGCAGACACGCCTTCAGCCTCCTTACGCAGGATCGAGATGTTCGCCATTTTTATCACCCATGGGATATGGACCTTAAGGTCATCAAGAAAAATAGAAGAAAGTTTCTCATCGGAAATGACCCCGTTATCAATCCTGAGCAGATTTCTTTTGCGGGTATTGTATTCCGGCTCTTCAATAAAGCCATAAGCTCTTTCAACAGCAAGTGTTATAAGATCGGTACTTTGTCCGAACTTATTCCTGACGTTGCTGCAAAAAGATTTGACAGTATTAATAAAACTCTCGCTACATATCAATGGGTCTATTCTGAGCACCGTGATCATAAGAACGGTAAGTTTTTCTTCATCGCAGTTCTCTGCCAGGAGATATCCGGCAAGAATATCCAGATACCTGTGTCTGCAGGATACCTTGCAATTCTTTACAACAGAACGCACAAAGAAATCCGTGCTGCCTATGATCCACTTGCGGTGTATATCTGTAAACTTATGGTCAGGTTCGAGAAGCAGCTTTATATACTGCTCAAACATGCTAAGGTTGGTTACATTGTCATCAGGAGCAGGTATATCTTCCGGAAGTTCCTTTTTGTACTCCTTGCGATATTTTGCCACTATATACCCCATAGCATCAGCCGTCTGCTCGCGCAGATCGCTCTCATTATGAGCAAGCATCTCATAGAGAAATCTCAGCGCCATTCCCTTCTGACTGTCTGTCATATATGTAGAATACCTCTTGAGGATATCTATATATGTACGGACATTTTTCCAGTCATGCTCACTGCGTGCAGCTTCAAGGAGACTCCCGAACTGTCTGTCATCACTGAACCTGCTCATGACCCTGATGTTGTGATCTATGGCTCTGTATGATAACTGCCTTATGACTTCATCAGCCGGCAGCATCACTGTCTCCCGTTTGACAGGTATTGTTTTTCCCTCATATTCACGGGAATATTCATCAGTTTCATCTTCAATATATGTACTGACTCCGTGCTCAGTCATATAGCCTTCGAAGTCCTTCAGTTTCCGGTATACCTTTAAATATCTCTGCCTCTTGGCTTCGTCAACATTATCAAGTTTATTCAGTATGATATCGAAAGCCTCTTTCAGACTATAGAAGTGTATTATCTCTTTATCATTTTCGCGCGTGCTTTTGGTTCTGAAATCCGCATATATAAGCAGCAGTGACTCAACAGAAAGATTGTCCAGTTCGAGGTCCCATGTCGAATGATTAGCGGCTATATGAGCTATCTGCATGAGCCCATACCGCTCCAGGCAACGGTCTGTATAATAGTAATGAAGATATGGAACACGTCTCTCTTCACGTTTACGGCATCCATACTTGCCAATATCGTGGGTAGCTGCAGCTGCGGAAACCAGTCCAAGATCTACTGGCACCCCAGACCTGTGTAACTGTCGGGCAATATACATCGCAACATAATGAACACCGCTCACGTGTCCCAGTGTATTGAAAGAAGTGATCTCCGCGCCTATACGCATAAACTCGTAGATATAATTATCACGTATTACCCTCTTCATTCTCAGGTATTCACGAGTAAATCCATTTTCATCAATCTCGCTGTCTGAGAGAATCAGCATGTCACGTCTAGGGTCAAACGGGCAATTCTTTCTTTCATACTCATATACGCCGCGCAGGAATCTCAGCAAGCATATTCTACTGACTGTTATTCTTTCATTTGTGTGTGGCGCTTCGAGATGAGGAAAAAGCACACTTCTGAGATACAGATATGTATTCATGAGCCATCCCTCATCAGGCTCATCCTCATCCACATCAAAAAAGCATTTTCCCGCAGTCTTTTTCCAAACTACAAGAATGTCCTCTGCTCTGATTCTTCCCCTATCATCTGTAAGCTCAAGAAGCATGGAAGCTGCATCATAAAACACAGGCCTGAAATTTCTGATATCTTCTCTGCTGATACCTGCAAGCCTGAGCCAGCTCCGGTCACAATAAGACTTAACTAGTTCCTGCTGCAACAATTCATAATTACTCATAATACTCTTCCACCAGTTCTTTCACAAAGTCTATAAAGTATTCTTCTATGGAAGGAAGTGGATGCCCTTTTCTCCACACGAACAGATACTCAATTGTTTTATCCTCTCCCTCAAGCTCTCTGAAAACGAGATAATCATTAGGAATATACGCCGTTCTCGGAAAAATGCTTATCCCTACCATTTTCCCGGCGAGAGCCGCAGCATCCAGGTAACTGTCCATCTCGCAGACGATTCTCGGTTCAGCTCCCACCTCCCTGAACCACCTGTATATAGTATCAATAAACGCTTTTCTGCTTGGGACGATGAGGCTTTCACCTTCCAAATCCGTAATTTTTATCTCATTGCCTCCGTACTCTGCAAGAGGATGGGATTTATTCATTAGTGCTGCAATACGCTCTTCTCCTACATGGAAACTGTGAAGGAGCGAATAATCACATGGCGAAGTTATGACAGCAAGGCTAATAAGCCCGCTCCTCATTTTTTCCAGCAGATCATCTGTGCTTCCATCCAGTATGCGAAACCTGATATTGGGATGGATGTTGAGGAATCCAACGAACCACTCCGCTGCGATGTCAGGAGCCATACCCTCTACAAGACCTATGGATATAGTGCCTCTCACGCCTTCACCCATAGAATGTATCTCTGACTTAGTCTTATCTGTCAGACTGATTATTTCTTTGGCTCTCCTGTAAAGAAGCTGTCCGCACTCAGTCAGCTTTAACCGTCTATTGCCTCTAATGAATAATTGTGTGCCGAGTTCTGCCTCAAGACCTTTGATCTGCGCACTCAGCGGAGGCTGGCTCATATGCAGTTTTTCTGCGGCTTTTGTAATGTTCAGTTCCTCTGCAACAGTAATGAAATATTGTAAAGATCTTATATCCATTCCGTTATCCCTTTTTATTTTGTTCACCAACTTATCTCATCACTTTACAAAAACATCGTGAGTTAAAGATACAATCGAATTTTTACCCTTTAAAATACATATTACATTGGTGCTACTATACGAATTTCATATGATTTGACTCTATGCTGCTCATTCATCGATGGTAAAAAGTTCAACGACAACAAAGGAGCTTACGCCAGATTCCGCAGGTTATCTGATGAGATCTGCATCGAGAATGGACTGTCTTCTTAGCTCTATTCTCGAATACCCATGGGACTTTTCAGGGCAAATCTTAAAAATGTAACAGTTCAGATCCCATCTGTAACAGAAAATTCCACGAAAAAAGCCCGAAATCATTGAAATCTCGGGCTTTAATCGTACAAACGTTGAAAATTCAAGGAGGAAAAGCGCCGTCCACGTTTGTACCCGGTATTGTACCCAAACCAGTTTGAATCCTTTATTGATTATCTATATTCTCTGCCTCAAATCATATTGTTTTCCCAGAATACCACCGCATCATTGATCCAGCCTTCCGCTTCTGTCCCTGTTCCAAGGCCGAAACCGTGCGGCAGCCCTTTATATGCATGAAACTCAGTAGGTATCCCTTGCTTTGACATGGCATCAAGTCTGGCTTTCATCGTGCGCCAGTTTGCAATGCCATCACCGGTCCCTACTGCACTGTATGTAGGCGGCTCATATCCTGTCACTTCTGAAAGGCCGGTATAATTAACGATGACAGCAGCAGGATGCGGATATACTTTCTCACCAAAGTATTCCGTACCGTATGTTCCAACCCAGTCTGCCATTCTTCCGCCAGCTGATCCACCCCACAGAGAGTAACCATCGGTATCAACTTCCAGCTCATCCGAATGCTCAAAGATAAAAGTGATGGCTCTCGAAAGGTCTTCGCAGGCCGTCTGCCACCCGGGTCTGTATATGAGGGCAAAAGCATTGTAGCCTTTCTTCGACAGTTCGAGAGCATGCGGAAAACTGTCATGCATCGCCCCAACATATGCGAATCCTCCCCCGGCATTACATACAGCGAACTTTTCTCCGGGATCGCCATTAAAGAAGAACAGCCCCGTGTCTTTCTTTGCAGGATCCGCCTTCTTCTCTGCTTCAGTATAGATGTCATAAAATATGACGTCCCCATTCTCCGCATGTGTCTTCATGTAATTGCAGATCTCTACGGTTTTGCCCGGGTCAATGTAGTTGTACCATGTCAGTCTGAGATCACCCAGAGTGCTGCCGCTCATGTATCCGCTGTTTACAGGAAAGATAAGTCTGCCGTAGTCTCCGAAAGCGGGGTCATCTGCAACATCTGCTATCGCAGTTCCCTTTGAATAATAGTCTTTTATCTCCGTACCGGACGAGCTGCGCCCGGCATCTGCTTCCGATGAGTTATATTCTATATCTTCAAAGAACACCGGCAGTGCGTTATAAAGGTATTCCCTGACCGCGTCAAAATCATGATATCCCCCGTCCTTCTGGTAGAAAACATAATGATCCGGTGTGAAAATGTCGCTTCGTGACAGCATCTCATCTGCCATATCGATGCTCTGGCTCTTTACCGCATCATTCGTTCCGACTGCATAATAATCAGCCAGCTGATCCGCTGTTGCCCACTTTTTATTCTCAACTATTTCTCTCTGAAGGATAGGCAGCATCGCATATCCCCCGCCGAACATCATGGCCCCGATTTTTGTAAAGGTCAGATACAGATCAATCAAAATGTGCATTGATTGTTTCTCCTTTGTCTTTTGCTGTTGTGTTGCAACATAAATGTTTCTTTTCTTCGTTATGCACGTTTCTATTTAAATCAGTCTCGCGTTCATCTTGTGCTCCGGGTGATACTTAAGACGAACAAACTGACCTTCTTTCAGCCCGGCTGTAGGATTTGATATTATCCCTTCAATTTCTTCCCCGTCTTCCGTACGGTATTTTGCATAATAGATGAAAGTGATGTCTTCTGTTCCACCCTCATCCTCTATACGCGAGATCACTCCTGTGGTTTCTATCCCATTTTCCTCGATCTGCTTTTTCATATTTCGGGAGATAAAACAAATGATTGCGCATATCACGATAAATACAGCCCAGATAATAATCCCTTTTGCATCCATAATCTTCTTAATCATCATATGGCTCATCGCCACCAAATACGCTAATGAACGTCTTTATAATAACACATTGACTGGTAATCAATTAAGCATTATAGAGTTGACTGCAGCAAAACCGCGAATCCTGCACCTCCCGGGGAGCAGCATGGATCAAGCCCCATTATTTGACAATGACGTAACTTTGTGGTAAAACGTGCAACTGTATTTTTATTATTGAACTTTTTTCTGCGACAGACATGGAAAAATATGACTTCGCAGATTGATATATAGAAGGTAACACTATGGAAACAAACAGAACCATGATGCAGTTTTTTGAATGGTATCTGCCTAATGACGGGTTCTGGTGGAAAAGGTGTGCCGCAAAGGCACAGAATCTGGCAGGACTCGGTATTACAGATATCTGGCTCCCTCCAGCATATAAATGCACATCTCAGAACGATGTGGGTTACAGTATTTATGATCTCTATGATCTGGGAGAATTTGATCAGAAAGGAACTGTACGCACAAAATACGGAACAAAAGAAGAATATATCGAAGCCATTAAGGCTTTACACAACGAAGGCATGCTTGTTTATGCCGATATAGTACTCAATCACAGAATGGGCGGCGATAAACTTGAAAAGGTCCGCGCAGTGCCTGTTTCTCCTGAGAACAGATATCAGCCGGTAGGTGATGAGCAGACGATAAGTGTCTGGTCAAAGTTCACTTTCCCGGGAAGAAATGACAAATACAGCAGCTTCAAGTGGGATCACACTCATTTCACAGGTACAGACTGGGATGAATCTTCAAAGGAAGCCGGAAAGATATATCGATTCACAGGAAAGAACTGGGAGCCCGATACTGATCCGGAATACGGCAGTTTTGACTATCTTATGGGAATGAATGTCGATATGGAAAACCCTGAGGTCAGCGATGAACTGAGAAAATGGCTTGAATGGTATCTGAAAGAGACAGATGTTGACGCGCTGAGGCTTGATGCTGTCAAACACATCAGCTTCTCTTTCTATCGTGATTTCCTGAAAACGATCCGCACAGATTCCGGCAGAGCTTATCCGGCAGTCGGTGAATACTGGAGCGGAGATCTTGACAAGCTCCTCTACTACCTTGACTCAGTGGAAAACGCGATGAGCCTGTTTGACGTTGCTCTGCATTTCAACTTTTACCATGCAAGCAAATCCGGCAGTGATTATGATATGAGCAGCATCCTTTCACGCACTCTTGTAACTGAAAAGCCTGCTAACGCGGTCACGTTTGTTGACAATCATGATACTCAGCTTGGGCAAAGTCTTCAGTCATTTGTTGAGGACTGGTTCAAGCAGCTCGCATATGCCATTATCCTTCTGCGAAAAGACGGGCTGCCATGTGTCTTTTATGCTGACTACTATGGCAACCCTGCACATAACCGCCCGATGGTACCTAATCTGGGTAAGCTCATCAAGCTGAGACATTTATATTCATATGGAGATCAGACTGATTATTTTGACGATAAGCATATCGTAGGCTGGGTCAGAAGCGGCGATGACCAGCATCGTGACTCCGGTTTTGCTGTTCTGTTAAGCAACGCAGAAGGCGGAAGCAAAAAAATGTACATAGGCAAGGACCGCTCAGGTACCGCATACTACGATGCACTGAGCAACAGCCCGGATCCCGTTATCATTGACGAGGACGGCTACGGAGTCTTCTCAGTAGGTGAAAAAAGTGTATCTGTCTGGGTTCTTGAAGGTGCTCTTGAAGACCTGACAGTTAATGAATGATTCATATATATTAGCCCGGTGATACAAGTCCCGGGCTAATGGTTTTACCCTTTTTCATGCTTGTCAAAGTAGTCTTTCAATACTGCAATGGCCTCATCTTTTAGAACCCCCGCATTCACTTCCGGTTTCCAGAATGAATTGTCAAAGACTATCCTGCTGCAATTGCATCCTTCATTTCCAAGGATGTTTCCCAGTTCTGTATTGCTTGCCCCGTATACCAGTCTGCCCAGCTTTACCCATACCATTGCGCCGCTGCACATAAAGCATGGTTCGCAGCTGGAATACAAAGTATAGTCTCTGAGGTCTGTTATACCTGTCTCAGCACAGAAGCGGCGTATAAGTCCTGCTTCACCGTGGAAAGTCGGATCGTGCATAGTATATATCTGGTTTTCGTTTGTGAACACGATCTCTCCATCTTTGACCAGTACTGCTCCAAATGGTTCATTCCCGTGTTCTACAGCCATTTCGGATAACTCTATGGCCTTCTTCATGAACATTTCGTCATTTGTCTTCGTTTTCATAATCAACCCCTATTTATATTTTCTGTTCATCTTCAAAATTATGATAATAAAAAACGACTGTTTATTTCTGAACTGAACCCAAAATGTTAGACACATTTTGGGTTCAGTTCAATATTTCAACAGTCGTCATTGGCGGAGGACATGGGACTCGAATTGGTCAAGAAGGCGCAAGCGTTGAAATTTCAAGGAGGAAACACGCCGTCCACGCTTGTACCTAGAGTTGTACCAAAATACTAATAATAGACTTCAAACGTTCAACTTAAGGCTAAATCAACATAGTCATTTATCAGCAAAATGACTATGTTGATTTGTAAAATGACTTAATTAACAGCTTTATTAGCTACTTCAGGAATCGGTCTTCTCCTTCCACTCTTCAGAGCAACTTTTGCTGCAGAATTTATCTCTATGACGTCTGGCTATAAATGCTTTGCCACAGTTTTTGCACATTCTGATTGGCCTGGAATCGTCAGTCAGCATCATACTCACCATAAGCTGTATCCCCTGAAGCAATGAATTGAAGTTCCAGACAAGATATGGTCTGTCATCCATAAGCCCAATGTGGTATGTCGGGGTCAGCCCATCAAACGCCGCCATGCTTTGCTTGTGAAAATCCTTCTGCTTTTCTGTAAGTCCATCCTTATCTTCATAATAGAAGAATACAACCATAAGATTGAATGCCCAGTCCTTAAACTGTTCTTCCATCCAATCTAATCTCTCCGCATATTCACGCTGAAAGGTCATATGTATTTCGTCAGGCCTGCCATCCCTCAGCATTCCCAGAAGCACTACTTCTTTGCCACCTTCAATATCCCAGCTGTATTCAGATCCTTTCTTACGGATGTTCAGTTTCTTGAAAGGAAAGAACTCATCCATGTATTTCTCTACAGTCATCGATTCTTCCCTGATAAAGTGATTCTTCGGGAAGAATACATTCTCATATGGCAGGAATTTCGGAGTAGTCGGAATCGCTGTCATGATGCCCAACAGGCCGTACTTAAGTGCAAAGCCTCGTATTGCTTCTTGTTTCTCGCTGTCGGTTGCTTCCTGGCTCATACAAAGCTGGCCTACACTAACAGCATCCAAAGCGATATTCTCAAACTCCTCTACAGGATCATACGGCTTCGGCACGGCATTAGGTGCTGGCTGTAGGTACTTTATACCATCCGAAGTCTCAGTGATAACATAATCACTGTATCTCACCCATATTGAATTGGCGTATTTAAAGAGCTTGTTCATAATTCACCTTTTAAATACTTCTCTGTTTGCCGGTCAAACTCAGAAATATAATCCTGATCCTGTCGTATGCGGAATGTCTCATATTCATGCTCAGCCTTTTTAATGGCATCTTCATGAGATATCCTGCCTCTGTCATCGAGGACTTTTCGTCTGTTGTTTTCAAGGAACCGATTCGTTTGATCCAGCCAGTCCTGCATGCTCATAAGCACCTCATCCTCTGCCATAAGTTCAGCATAATCTATAAACATAGTTACAAGGCGGTTAAGTCTGGACAGTTCCTTTTCACTCAGATAATTCTTGGCAATAGTTATATCTCTTTTAAGGATCTTTCCATCCGGTGCGCCTTTCCATGTAGTCAGACCCATTGTTGGCTTCTCCGCGTCTGCGCGGTCATAAATGATTTCAGCAGCTGTCTTTCCGGTGACAGCATAATGCAGCTTATTCTGCACAAATGCATAGAAAGCTTTTGTTGTGTCGCTGTTCTTGTCATAGTCATAACTGCACTGCTCAAACACGTCTGCTATTTTCTGATACGCTCTTCTTTCACTTGCACGTATCTCGCGTATCTTTTCAAGCAGCTCATCAAAGTAATCACGGCCAAAAGGTTTTCCGTTCTTCAGCATCTCGTCATTTAGGACGAAGCCTTTTGTAATAAATTCTTTCAATGTCCTTGTTGCCCACTGACGAAACCTTGTGGCTTTTTTAGAATTGACACGATAACCAACAGCAATGATTGCATCGAGATTGTAAAAATCAACCATTCTGCGGACAGTTCTGTCTCCTTCGATTTGAACTTGTTCCATTTTGGAACAAGTTGCCTCTTTGATGAGTTCACCCTCGTCATATATATTTCCAAGATGTTTCGTAATACCCTGAGTATTGACTCCGAACAGCTCCGCCATTGCCTTTGTTGTCAGCCAGAATGTTTCGTCATTGTAATAAACGCTGACGCACACATTCGTATCATCTATCTGGTATAAAACAATTTCATGTTCCTGACTATTCTGCATTTTCATCCTCCGATATGAATGATCCTGTAACTATAACTATTGTAGCACACATCTGGTATAGCTTTAGTTGCGTACAGCATGAGAACTCAATTCTTGAATTCATACTCCTCCCGGCAGGTATCAAAGAATCTACGCTCATCACCTGTAAAAGAGTAATCTTTATCACTTCTGAAGATCAGCACGCCCATAGTTCTCTGCTTCAGGTGAAATAGCAGATCCTTCCACGCTTTCCTCACTGCTCTGTCCGTATGACCGCGCATCTCCGCGATCTCTTTGGAAGACAGTTCTTCCAGCACTTTATGATAGAACAATTCTCTATCGTCCTTATCTAAAGCCCGCATGAAATGTATCATATAGTCTTTTGTCACGAGTTGATCTATTGTGTCCGGCTTGCAGTATAAGAAGTCCAGGACATCTCCTTTCCGCATCTGTCTGGCTATGACATTGCTCAAGCAACCTGCAGTAAATGCACTGTCCTCGTTCTCACCATATTCAAGCGGGAAATCATCACCATTCCTTAGGATCTCATGTTTCCCGACCCTGGACCTTTCATTCTCTTCGAGGTAGTCATACCAACCGTTAAGGTTCTTAAAGTCAATAACAGTCCTTGCAGCTTGCTCAAGCCTTCTGAGCATCTCAATTCTCACATCTCGCTTGCGCTTCTTGACGCCCTCAGGCACCTTTATTTCTCGGAGTCTGATGACTTCAGCGGGTACGTTGCACTCCTCATCGTTATCGCTGACTATAACGTACTTTTTTACAGGCTCACTTTCCTCTTCTTCCTCCAGCGCAAGCTCCTCAATGGCTATCGGATCATCCCTGAAACCATAGTCCCCATATTCTTCATCCATCATAAGCATGTATTCTTCGTACCATGCTTCGCGAGATAATCCAGCCATTTATATATCCTCAAAAAATTTTTTACGATTTCAGAATTTTTAGTTCCGTTTTACCCCTAAAATTTTCCCTATTAATAGAGGGAGGATTAGGGTCTTCATTTTCTCATTGTTGAAAACAAAACGTTTGTTTCGAACATGTGTTTATTATAAGACCTGCAAGACCCTGTTTCAACTTGTTTTTCACCCCGCAACGGAGTGAGGGAAATAAATGGGACAGCTCAAATCGGCCCTGTTATCGCTCAAGGATATATGCGTCGACAGATGCATTTCATCTGCAAAAAACATTGTTTACACATAGGAAAAACGCCTTTTTTCGCCCCGAGATTATACATCTCAACACGTGGTACAGAGGCGTTATTGTTTTGCATGTTATTGCTAAGTATCAGTTATCTCAATGAAGATCGGAGGTGAGGCCAATGCCAAGGATGTCAAAGAAGGAGAAGGAGGAATGGAACTTCTTCCTGAATGATCGCGGACGCATCTCGTATAACGAGCTGTGCCGTAAATGTGACCGCGACTGTAAGCAGAGTTTCAGAGCAGTGATAGTGCAATGCCCTGAATACAATTCCAAACGAAGCAAGAAGAAACGGCAATGATGCCGGGAAAGGAGGCTTTATGCCGGAAAGAAAACAAAGCACTACTAACTTTAAAAGCGCAGAAGAACTCTTCTATAACCCTGTCGAAGGCGGCAAGCCTGACATGATAGTCGATGGACTCATCCCAACGGGCCTGACCATAATAGCAGGTGCACCGAAGTCGTGTAAAAGCTGGCTGATGCTGAGACTGGCGTTATCTGTCAGCCTGGGTGAGCCATTCCTCGGTCATGATGTTAAGAAGTGTGATGTAGCATACTACGCACTTGAAGATACGGATGCAAGGCTCAAGAGCAGACTATTGGATATAGGAACTGCTCCGCCGCCGGGACTGATATACGCTACCTCAGTAAAGGATCCGTGCAATGATTTCATCAGTGACCTTGAGAGATGTCTGGACAGCAATCCGGGAGTCGGACTTGTAATAGTAGACACACTGCAGAAAATCAGGACCAGTGACCCGACTTCGAATGCCAACCAATACGCATGTGAGTATGAGGAGCTTGCGAGGCTCAAGGAGATCGCTGATTATCGCAGGATAGCGATCGTCTTTGTCCACCACACGCGCAAGAAACACGATTCAAAGGACGGGAATAACGATGTACTTGGCTCATCAGCAGTCACTGGAACAGCCGACATGATACTTATTCTGCGCAAGAACCGCGGAGGCACTGCCGGCACGCTCAGCGTGAGCGGTCGTGACGCTCCGGATATTGAGCTCGTGATGCAGTGGCAGCATCCCGAGTGGCAGGTCATAGAAGAGAAGTCTGAAGAAGATATCGCAAGAGAGAACGTCCCTGAGATCGTGTACAGTGTGGTCGACTTCCTGATGGCCGAGGGAGGATTCACCGGCACCATGTCAGCGCTGCTTGAAGAGATCGGTCTTCCTCATGTCAAGCCGCATGTTCTCAGCAGAGCCCTCTCGAAGTTCCATGATGAAGTCCTGCTCCCATTGGGGATCACATACAGCAGCGCACGTGTATCCAGTGATCGCAACTATGTGTTCACCGTGTCAGAAGAGCCTGCTGCAGGTCAGGACTCAGGTAATAGAGATGACGCTCGTGACGCTTATGACGCTTCCCTGCTCTAGGAGCGATATACCGTCATTAGCGTCATTGCCGTCATATCTGCAGCTTATAAGTATTGCCATACTGTATTGCCCGCTATAAAAAGGAACAACATCCGTGTATCGCCACGTGTGTTGCCGCAAGGACAGACCGAAGGTGTGTCCTTAGGAGTAGCGAGCATAGGCTATGTATCGCCAGTCGGAGAACTCCGCCCGTGATAATAGCCGCGGCACTGCCACATGTGGCAATACCGGGAGGGGCTCCTGCCCCTGCAACCCCTATCAGTTATTACAAAAGAATCATGTGTGAAAATAATTGTCTAAGGAGAGGGAAATATATATGGCAAACAGACAGAGAAACCTCGGGATCAACATCAGGGTGACCCCGGAAGAAAAGAAAAAGATAGAACGAAATGCAAGAAAATGTCGCCTGAGTATCTCAGAATACCTCAGGCAGATAGCAATGAAAGTCGTACCGAAAGAGCTTCCGTCGAAAGAAATCGAAGAAAGTTTTCTCAGGATCAACGAAGTGATCGGAGCCGTAAACAATATGAAAAAACAATCTTCTGATCCAGTAACGCAGAAATTCTGTGATGATATCTATGCGGATCTGCTCAGAATAATGGTCGAGACTCTGCAGCTTATGAGGCATATTTACCCAAAGACGGAGGTGAAAGCAGATGGCAACGACTAAGATCTGGCCCGTCAGAGACAGCCTTAAACGTGTCGTTGATTATGCATCCAACCCCGAAAAAACATCAGATGATGACCTTGCTTCTGTCATCAGGTACGCGATGAATGGAGACAAAACGGTCGCTGATACTACAGGAGAATCTGAAAAAGCATGCTATGTAACAGGTGTTAATTGTTCCGCTGATACAGCGCTTGAGGAGATGATCAACACGCAGACTCTCTTCGGAAAGACCGGAGGTAATATCGCCTATCACTGTTATCAGTCATTCAAACCGGGCGAAGTAACACCTGAGCACTGTCATCAACTTGGAGTAGAACTCGCACGCAGGATGTGGGGAGACAGATACCAGGTGCTGGTCGCTACCCATCTGGATCGTGATCACCTGCACAACCACCTGGTATGTTGTTCTGTTTCATTCATTGACGGAAAGAAATTCAATGACAATAAGGCTGCATACAGCAGGTTGCGCAGATTATCTGATGAGATATGCCGCGAGGAAGGCCTTTCTGTTATAGAGAAGCCTCGCGGAAAAACCCCTCGGCAGATCCACTTTGCCGAGAAGAACGGCGAGCCTACAAGATACAATCTGATGCGCGAAGCCATAGATAATACGGTTTCACTCAGCACCAATTTCCCAACGTTCATAAGTCTAATGAAGCAGCAGGGATATATCATCAGCTACAGTTATTCAAGGAAGTATCCGACTATCAGGTCTGTTAATTCTCAGAAGGCTGTAAGGCTTTACCGGCTTGGTGAGGATTATGAACTCGACAGGATCGTTCAAAGAGTCAATGCCAATGATTACGAAATCATTGCAGTCAACCGCGAAAAACATCTCATGACCACGAAGCCTCCGAAGCATACACGCATCCATGTCAACGGTACGAAGAAGACAGCACGAAAGATTGGAGGACTCTACAGCCTTTATCTTCACTATCTGTATCTTCTCGGATACCGCCCGAAGAAAAAGCACCGGCCGCTGTCGCCTGAGATGCGTGCGGCTGGCCGGATGTGTGATAAATACTCCGCCTGCGCGAAGCTTATGGCACGGGAACATCTCAGAACGAATAAAGATGTGAACACTTTCATATCTGGTTCTGAGCAGAAAGTGGCAGAGCTTTCCGAAGCCAGAAACAAAGTAAGAAATAAACTGAGACGAGCTTCAGAGCCTGATCAGATAGAACAATTGAAGGCTGAAAGAGACGGACTTACTGCAGAGATCGGTAAGCTGCGCAAGGAAATCAAGACTGCTGAATTCACACTTGAAAGAAGTCAGCAGGTACAAAATGACATAGAAACAGAACTCAATGCCTGCGGAATGACCCGCAGCAGGAACCACAGAGATCGAGACGGGAGGTGATAACTAAGTTCATCACTTTATTTTTTTGCTGTAATTATGAATGTTACGGGAGGTGTTTAGATGACTGACAGCAAGAAAGAATTCCTGCTGAAGGCATCCGCACCTTCTGATGCCGAAGTACTGGAATTCATAACACGTTGTCCGGATGAATGTTTACAATTTCGCAACGCGGATGGTAGTATTGATTTGGACGGCGTGAAAGAATATATGAGAAAAGCACGCAAGAACAAGATCCTTGACAATTACAGAGGACAGATAAAAAAGCTTAACGGCAAGGACCAGAGATACTATATCAAGTTAAAGGACAGCAGCCGCAGTGACGGCAGATATACCATCAAGGCACCTACCGAAGAAGAATTGCTTGAAAAAGTGTTTCTGTGGCACCTTGAGAACGTTGAAAAGATCAAAGAGCCTACACTTGCCAGCATCTTTCCTGAGTTTCTTGAGTACAAGAAGAAGACAACCTGGGCTGAGTCTACTGTCAAAAGGAACCTGTCAGTATGGAAGAATCATTATAAAGATACTGATATCATCAATGTTCCGATAAGAAAGATCAGGCTTAAACAGCTTCAGGAATGGGCATATGGTCTGATCAAAGATCATGACCTGACCCAGAAGGAATTCGGAAATATCGCCACATGGATGAAGCAGATGTTTGAATATGCTGCCATGGAGGAGATCATCGACAGGAACCCATACACTATGCTCAAGATAACCAACCGCAATGTATTCCGTCAGCCGGAGATCAAGTCGGATGAGAACAAAGTTCTCTCGCCCGATATGGAACTCGCGCTCTACAGGAAGTGCTGGGAACATTTCGAAAACAGGTACTACCCTGTTCATCAGCTCCTGCCGCTTGGCATCATAATGCTCTTTCAGGCAGGTCTCAGGCCAAGCGAGCTCGTTACTTTGCGTTATTCCGATATTGATGGTGACGAGATCATCATCAGAAGGTATTACTCAGATAAAGCGAACGAGATAAAGGAAAACCGTACCAAAGCAGGTCATGGATTCAGGCGTATCATCCTGACTTCGCTGGCCAAAGAGCTGATCGAGGCTGCCAGAGACAGGCAGCTTGAGGATGGAATAGAAAACCCGGAGTATATCTTCATGATGAACGAGCAGTTCAAGAGTTTCTACGACCGGCTCCGCAAGACATTCCCTGTCATCTGTAAAAGCATAGGGATACCGCAAAACACTCCGTATTCTGGCCGGAGAACTTTCATTTCATCGCTTATTGACGCGAACGTGAACATCAGGACCATACAGAATTATGTTGGTCACAATGATGCCAGAACAACTCTAAATAATTACTGTTATGACAGATCTGCACGGGAAGAAAGAGCTAAACAGCTTGAAAATGCTCGTGTTCAGATCTCTTTCACCGGGGCAGCATAAGCTGTACCCAGCTGTACCCAAAACCGAAGCCATGAAAAAAGCCCTGGAACTCAGTATTTCCAAGGCTTTTCTGGCGGAGGACATGGGACTCGAACCCACGGGGCTGTTACGCCTTACCTGATTTCCAATCAGGCTCCTTAGCCACTCGGTCAATCCTCCACGGCTAATTATCTGAATTGTTATGTCAGCCCGAATATATTAACACATCGGGTAACGGTTTGCAACTGAAAGAACAGGAAAAACTATACTCTTTCGTTTCTGCTGAAAAACTGTTTCATGGCATTTGTGATGGAAGATGCCACCCCTTCAAGACTTGAAAGCAATCTGTCATTTTCTGTATTGAAAGCTTCGTCTGCCATAGGATAACGCTCAGTAAAGGCCTCTGCTCCGTATTGCTTGTCAGCTATATGCTCATCCTCAAATCCGGCGCCTGCCGGCACCAGAAAATAGTCACGGCTCCGCGTGGAATCATCCCAGGTGATATCCGCGTAGTAATACTTGCCATAAAGCTCAATGATATTCCACGTGTGCGCGCCGGTGATGCCAAAACCCGAGACCCCGTCTCCGAAAATTATCCGGTTGTCTATCCCTGCCTCAAGAAGCAGTCTGTACAGACTCACGGAATATCCCTGACATACTGCCCTGCCTTCGACAAGCGCCCCATATGCCGTACGTCTTATATCACTTCCCTCCACTGCAGCCTCGTACTCTACGTTGTCACAGATGTAGTCGTAAATGGCGGATATTTTTTCATAGTCCGTCTTGTTTCCGAGGTCGAGTTCCTTCATTATCTCCTTTACTTTTCTGTCGACTTCGGCTTCCTGCTCTGCGTCATCGTAATATGTGAGATCGTATTCGATCTCCACGACAGGCGACAGATCCGATAATTTCGTGCGTGCCTGACCCTTATATGAAGAATACTGGAACAGAATGTAGTCTCCTTCATCCGGCTCTCCGGTGTGCTCAGTTGCTTCACCGAGCACTCTGCCGATGATCTTCTGAAGTCCTTCCTGATCGGTTTTTCCTTCTATACCGATTTTTACCGGACTTTCCCTGTTTTTCATGTCTTTTCTGAGTTCGGCAGAAGCCCCCAGCTCATTTTCATGATATGTAAGTTCCGGAGTCTCAGCAAAAGAAGGCACTGAAGCAAAGCAGACAGACATTGCTGCTGCAACAGTGATCATTATCGTTATCAGCTTTTCCCGGAATGCTTTTTCTCTCATTCAATCCTGTTCACTGCCCTCCGGCAGGCTTCCGCTTATATTGACAAACCGGCTGAATTAAGATCAAGCGCCCCGAAAGGCGCTTTTTCTTAATCGGTATCATATATTTTCAGTCAATATATATTTCTATTCGTAGATCTCCCAGTGACCTGTCCTGAGTGCTTTAAGCGCACCCTCTGCAAGAGCTCTCATCTCCTCTTCGCCAGGGAACCTCATGATAGGAGCGATCTTGTCGACGTACGAAGCGATCTCATCGCAGAATCTTTCCGAATATGCCATGCCGCCGGTGAAGATGATGGCATCAACGTTGAAGCGCAGGACTGCAGACATTGCGCCGATATCCTTTGCCAGCTGATATGCGATAGCCTTGAAAGCCATGAGCATCTTCTCGTCTCCGTCATTGAATGCGGCATTCTCGACATCTCTGAAGTCTTTTGTTCCTGTGTATGAGTACACTCCGGCTTCCTGCCCGATTATTCTCTTTACTTCAGCCTTGGTCATGCCCTCTTTGAAGCAAAGGTTCACCAGCGCGTTAGCCGGGAGCGCACCGCCTCTGTCCATGCCCATGGCTCCGTCGTCCTTGACGTTGTTCACATCGACGACCCTGCCCTTTTTGTGTGCAGCAACGGAAACTCCGCCGCCGAGATGGCATACAACAAGGTTAAGTTCTTCATAAGCTCTGCCGAGGTGCTTCGCAGCCTTGCGCGCTACCGATTTATGGTTGAGCGGATGGAAGAACGACTGTCTCTCAAAGCCTTCAAGGCCGAGGCCGGAATATCTTGCCAGCGGTTCCATCTCATCAACGCATACAGGGTCAACGAAGAATGCCGGGATGCCTACAGAGTCAGCCAGTTCTTTGGAGATGTATGCACCGAGGTTGGCTGCATGCTCACCATAAGGAGGGTTCTCGATATCGTGGATGACAGCGTCATTCACCTTGTAAGTGCCGGATGGTATGTGCTTGAAAAGTCCGCCTCTTCCGCATATAGCGTCGAAGTCCTCAAGCTTATAACCGTTCTTCCCGATCGTCTCGAGAATTGCAGCCTTTCTGAATGGCGCCTGATCTACCACATGAGGATACTTAGCGATCTCTGAAGCATCATGGTCGATGCCGACACGCATGACTTCTTCTTCATCCTCGAATACGCAGATCTTGGTCGAAGTAGCGCCCGGATTGATTACAAGAATTTTCATTTTAGATTCTCCTTTCGGTATGTATTGCAGCTGATCTCTGTCGTTTTTCCCTTTTTTGCATGATCACCTGTTCATGCGGTTGTTATATTTACGTCTCTCAAGCTCCGTAAGCAGCTTTTTGCGGAGGCGTATATCTGTAGGCGTAACTTCCACGAGCTCATCGTCATCGATGAATTCGAGCGCCTCTTCGAGAGTGAAAACGCGAGGAGGTGTAAGCTTGATGGTATCATCGGAACCCGCGGCTCTCATGTTCGTAGCCTTTTTGGCTCTGCACGGATTTACTACCATATCGTCGGATCTGGCGTTCATGCCGACAAGCTGTCCTTCGTAAACATGGTCCTGAGGCTTCACGAACATCTGCACTCTCTCCTGGATGGTGAAAATTGCATATGCCGTGCAGTTGCCTTCTTCCTGGGCGACAGCGACTCCGTTGATGCGCCCCTGTATCTCTCCCTTCCACGGTTCAAAACCGCTGAAACGTCTTACCATTGTGCCTTCGCCGCGCGTATCGTTTATGAATTCCGAACGGTATCCCATAAGTCCTCTGGTAGGAGCAGTGAATATTATCCTGGAATATCCGTTGCCTTCGGACATCATCGCGGTCATGAGCGCCTTGCGCATGTTCAGTTTCGAGATGACCGGACCGGTATATTCGTCAGGCACGCTCACGACCACCTCCTCTACCGGCTCGAGTTTCTCACCGTCCGGTCCGCGCTTTATGACGACTTCAGGCTTGGAAACCGCGAGTTCGTATCCTTCACGGCGCATGTTTTCTATGAGGATAGACAGATGGAGCTCGCCTCTGCCGGACACCTTGAAGGAGTCTGTCGTCTCCGTCGGCTCGACCAGAAGACCTACATTTACTTCGAGTTCCTTCTCAAGTCTGTCCTTGATGTGTCTGGATGTAACGTACTTTCCGACCTTGCCGGCGAAAGGCGAAGTGTTGACCATGAAATTCATCGAGAGCGTCGGTTCTTCGATACTGATCGTGCCGAGCGACTCCGGATGATCCGGATCACAGATGGTGTCGCCTATCGAGATGTCCGGGATACCGGATACTACAACGATGTCGCCGGATCCCGCTTCAGGCGTTACGGTACGGCTGAGTCCGCGGTAAACAAAGATCTGATTGATCTTGTTTTTGGAAACACTGCCGTCTCCCCTTGTTACGGATACCATCTGTGCTTCCTTTATAGTGCCGCGGGTGATCCTGCCGATGCCCAGCCTGCCGATGTAGTCATCATATGCAAGCGTCGAGACCTGCAGCTGCAGCGGTTCGTCATCTCTGTCCGGATACGGGTCGCAGTGACTGGTGATGCACTCGAGCAGCGGCTCTATGTTCAATCCGCCATATCCCTTCGGCGATTTTCTGATTTTGGCGGTACCCTCACCGATCTGTATGCCTTCTACATCAGAAGGGTCATATACCGCGATGCCCTGTCTGGCTATACCGTACATTATAGGGAAATCCAGCTGGTCGTCGTTAGCCTCGAGGTCCATGAAGAGTTCATATACTTCGTCGACCACCTCGTCTATGCGGGCATCCTTTTTGTCGATCTTGTTGATGAAAAGGATAGGATTGATACCCTGCGCAAGAGACTTGCTGAGCACGAATCTTGTCTGCGGCATCGGTCCCTCGCTGGAATCTACAAGCAGTATGACCGTATCGACGGTCTTCATGATGCGCTCTACTTCCGAGCTGAAGTCGGCGTGTCCCGGAGTGTCAACGATGTTGATCTTGTAATCCTTATACATTATGGAACAGTTCTTTGAGTAAATGGTGATGCCACGCTCCCTTTCGATAGCATCGGAATCCATCACGCAGTCAACGATCTGCTCGTTTTCTCTGAATACATGCGACTGGGCGAGCAAAGCATCCACAAGTGTCGACTTGCCCGCGTCTACATGAGCTATTACTGCAATGTTTATGATTTTCTGTTTGTCTGCCATTTATTCTTCCTTAGTTATTATCAAATGTTCTGATGAATGATCTCAGGTCTCTCGCGTAATCGATGGTTGTCGGCTTGACTCTGAGATTCGAGAAGGCGTGTCCTTCGATATCGTCTGAATACCATTCCGGCTCCGGTACGTCCAGTGTCAGGAAAGATATTGCCCACGCCTCCTCAGCTCCGAACGCCAGAGCGTAAATCAGCATGTCGTAGTAATAATCACTGTCCGCAATATGATTTTCAAGGACCTCTTTCGGTGTCGGATGCGAGATGAAATGTCTGAGTCGACGCACCTTGCTTACGATCATTGCGTTTTCCTGACCCCTTGCACGCATTATGATTATAAGGAATCCCGCGATGCCCGATGCTATTATCAGCGGTATTACCGCATAAGGCTTTCCGGTATTTATTACGACCCTGAACGCTGTGTATATCACCGGAAGCGCAAATATCATGACAGAAAGCATCTCAGCGTATCTGCGCGATTCCGCCGAAGATGAATCCCTGTCATCTATGGTCTTGCAGAGAAGCAAGGCCGCGGCAGCTCCGGCAGCTGCCACCAGCACCGCCTCTATGTAATTAGGTGTCTTATAGTTATAGTAGTACGAGAACATGGCCGACAGACCAAGCCCTATGCCGAGCAGAGCAGCTCCGGCAGCCCTGAATGCGCGGGAGATCGGTGTGAACGGCGAGCTCTCGCTTGTCGAAAATCCCGCAGCAACATCGTCTGTTATTGAAGCACGGATCTTTTCGACTCTCGGTCCTATCTTGTCCATTTCGAGCGGTCTGTTCTTGTATACATCCTCGAAAAGGATCCTGAATGCGCTTCGATACATCTTTTCTTCATTGACAGGTGCCTTGCCGCGTATAAGTCTGAAGCGCTTCGGCTCGTACTCGCTTATAGTAAGATAGCCCTTCTGCGCAAACTGCAGCAGCAGATGCAGAACATCTCTCGTCCTTACCTCACTGTTGAATATATATCCGAGTTCTACCGGCGAAAGCTCCGCTACAGGTCTTGTCACAGTTTCTTTTTTTACTCTCGGATCTCTGCCGCCGATGATCCACATTATCAGGAGGATCAGCAGCAGTCCGGTCATTATGAGAGTTATGGCTGTGATCGACCAGCTACCGTCAAGCGTTTTCTCCCAGTATCCGTCAGGAAGCTGCGCTTTAAGGGTGATGCCGAAGTTTTCAGGGATCTTCTCTCCAGTGACGCTGACAGCATGCGCGTCCCCGTCTGCCTTGAATGTGATCTTGTTATTTACATCCTGCACTCCGAACTGGCCGGCGTAGCACTGCATGTCATCGAACGGAAAATCCTCAGGGAAGCTGACATTAATGGCAACCTGCCCGATCGGCTGTCTCCATTCAGGAAGAAGCACATTGAAGTAGAACATGTCTTTCGCGCTGTCGTGGTCACGGTATTCGCGTATCCTGTATTTGATCGTATATACATGTTCACCCTTAGTCAGCTTTTCAGGATCGGTGATCCTCACCTTGCTCGCCTCCGAGGCAGTCCTTGCTTCGTAAAGCGCGTCCTCAACCTGTATGTCGCCTATCCTGAAGTTTCCGCTCGGTATCGCGAACTCAACGCTCTGGAGCTGGTCAGGTATATTTACGCTTATCTTCTCTTCCACTGAATAAGTGTGATCCTTGCCGACTTCGGCGGTGAAATCATAGTTTGTGACTTCAAAAGCTCCGCCCTGAACACCGGCCGCGCTGAGAGACGCTGTTTCATCTTCGCCCTGAGGGGCTGCGAACGCTTTAAATGCAAGCGGCAGCGCCAAGGCAAGGACCGCGAGAACGAAGATCGCAGTCATGCGTTTTATATTGATTTGTCTTCTGTCTGATCTGTTTGTTTTTTTCAATTTGCTGTTAATCCTTTATGAAGCCATAGTTATAGATATTTTAGCACTCGCAAGGCTGTTCTTTCAAGTCCGCAGCACTTCTCTGCGGGCTTGATAACAGTCCGCCGCAAGATGTAAAATCACATCAAATGGATCGTTTTCTGCCGGCTTTCAGCCGGAGTTTCGGAGGTTTATATGGTGACCAAGAGAAAAGATTATATTTCCTGGGATGAGTACTTCATGGGAGTTGCCATCCTGGCCGCAAAAAGGAGCAAGGATCCCAACACTCAGGTCGGCGCGTGCATAGTCGACAGGAACAACGTCATACTCACAACCGGATACAACGGTTTTCCTAAGGGCTGTTCAGATGACGAGTTTCCGTGGGACCGCGAGGGCGAGATAACAAAGTATCCTTTTGTTGTTCATGCAGAACTCAACGCGATACTGAACGCGTCAGGCAAGGATCTCAGCGGATCGAGGATCTATGTTGCCCTGTTCCCTTGCAACGAATGCGCGAAGGCCATTATCCAGTCCGGCATAAAGGAAGTGATTTATCTGTCCGACAAGTATGCCGATACTCCGTCAACGAAGGCATCGAAGCTGATGCTGACCACGGCAGGCGTAAAACTGACACAGATGCACCCTGATATCGACCAGCTGGTTCTTGACTTCAGGGTCGCTAAATAAAAAAGGAGTAACTGAAATGAAACTGATCATTACCGCTCCGCGCGGCAAGATGGCAAGTCTTATCGTAGCCGATGCCGCTTCAAGAGATGATGTGGAAATAGTTGCCGGCATAGGACCTGAAGGCAGAGATTATATAGGAAAGGACATCGGTGAAGTTGCAATGACCGGGAAGACCGTCGGAGCTCCGGTCGTCGATGACATAGAGTCTGTGATCGACGAGGCGGATGTCGTCTGTGACTTTTCGACAGTCGAACTGGGAATGGAAGTTCTGGATGCCTGTCTGAAGCACAAAAAGGCTCTTGTTGTGGGCACAACAGGGTTCAGTGCGGAGCAGCGCAGCCGTCTCGAGGCTGCAGCTGCCGAGATCCCGATCATGATAGCAGCCAATACCGACCGCATGGTGAATGTAATGAGAAAGCTGCTCATGGATGCAGCGAAAGAACTCTATGATGATACGGACATAGAGATCATGGACATGCACGACAACACCAAGCTCGATGCGCCGAGCGGCACCGCCCGCGAGCTTATCGAGTCAATGGGTGAAGCGGTCGGCGTCGACCTTGTCGACGATGCCGTTTACGGCAGACCGCTCGGCCGTCACCCGCGCGTGAAAGGTAAAGTCACCTTCCATGCAGTGCGCGGCGGTGACACGCCGTCCAGCCACACTGTCTTCTTTTTCGGCGAAGGCGAAAGGCTTGAGATCACCCATCACTGTCTCAACTGGAAAGGATGTGCAAAGGGCGCGGTCAACGCGTGCAGATGGATGGCAGACAAGCCTGCAGGCCTGTACGGGATCCGCGAATCCATGGGACTTTAGTATTATTGATGAGATACAGATTCAAGGGGATAAAAACGAATATTGACGTTCCCATGTCAGAGCTTCCGGATATCGCGGCGGCAAAGCTCCGCATTCCGGTTTCCGTCATGAAGAACTTCGAGGTCCGCCGCAAATCGGTAGACAGCAGAAAGAAGCCGTATATACAGTATGTGTATACGGTCGATTTCGATGCGGATAGAAAGCTGCGGATACCTAAAAAACTGTCAGCAGATATAAGCACCGTAGATGTTGAAAGCGAGAGGCTCCTGCCTCCTTCTCCGGGGAGTTCCCTCCTTGGTCATCGGCCGGTGGTTGTCGGCATGGGTCCTGCAGGACTGTTCGCGGCTCTTGAGCTCGCGAAGTCGGGTTACCGCCCTCTTGTTCTGGAGCGCGGTCCTGCGATGGAAGGACGCATCGAAGCAGTCGAAAGATTCAGAAAAGACAGGATCCTTGATCCGGAAGCCAACATGCTGTTCGGCGAAGGCGGAGCAGGCACGTTCTCGGATGGCAAGATCGGGACGGGCATCAAGGACAGCCTCATACGCGATGTACTCAGGGAGTTCCGCGATGCCGGCGCCGGAGATGACATCATGTATCTCGCCAAGCCGCATATAGGTACGGACGTGCTGCGGGAAGTAATCGTAAATATAAGGAAGAAAATAGAAATATTCGGCGGGGAGATCCTTTTTGACACAAAGCTCGAGTCTCTGGTCCTGAAAGACGGACGCCTGAAAGCGGTCGATATTGTCAGGAAAAACGCATCCGCAGCTGAACGAGTCACGACAGATGTGCTAATTCTTGCCATCGGTCACAGCGCGAGAGATACTTTCTCAATGATATACGCTTCCGGTCTGAACATGCAGCAGAAGCCATTCTCCATAGGCGTGCGCATGGAGCATCCGCAAGCCCTTATCGATGAGGCTCAGTACGGCAGGGAAAATGCCTGCAAGCTGCCTCCGGCTGACTACAGGATCAATCACAAGGCGTCAAACGGCCGCGGAGTCTATTCGTTCTGCATGTGCCCGGGAGGCGAAGTAGTCGTCTGCAGCACAAAGGACGGGGAGCTCTGCGTGAACGGCATGAGCAACAGGAAGCGCGACAGCGGAACGGCCAACAGCGGCATTCTCTGTGACGTCAGGACCGAAGATTTCGGAAGTGATGATGTTCTTGCCGGAGTGAGATTTCAGGAGAAATACGAGAGACTGGCATTCGTGAACGGAGGCGGGGATTTCACCGCGCCAGCATGCAGCATGGAAGATTTCCTCAGCGAAGCTCCCGGCGCCGCGAAGGTCACGGATTCGCTCCCGGATTTTGCTGCGGAGGCCATCAGGGAAGCCGTGCCGGAATTCGCCCGCAGGATACACGGATATGATGATCCGGCTGCAGTGGTCACGGCTGTAGAAACGAGGAGTTCATCACCTGTAAGGATCATCAGGGATGAGTCAGGTGAAAGCAATATAAAAGGCGTATACCCTGCCGGAGAAGGCGCGGGTTACGCCGGAGGCATCACGTCTGCAGCCTGTGACGGCATAAGAGCCGCATGGCACATCATTGAGAAATATCGTCTGCCGCAGCAAGACCTGTGATAAAGGCATTGCTGAGGTTGTAACCGCCGCACTGGAAGTCCCTGTCGGCGAGCTCGCCTGTTATATACAAGCCCTTTACAAGAAGCGACTCTGATGTCGCTTCATTTATTTCGTCAAGAGATACACCGCCCATCGTGACCTGGGCATCATTCCATCCGCGTATCCTTGCAGGGTGGAACTCAAGTGAGTGGACGCGATCAGCGATCGCGCGTATCTCATCATCACCCAGCGAGGATAATTCTCTGTCCGCGAGGGATCTGCCGTTTTCGTCCGGGCCGCTGTCTGCCGAAGCGATGATATAGTCGGCAAGAGGTTCCCTGAGCACTGTACGGAGGATCTCCCCCGCCGGTGTATCAGCAAACCTTCCCGCCTGCCGGTCACTGATGTACTCAGCAATATCGCCGTCCGGGAACAGATCGATCTTTACGAGGAACTCATCAAGACTCTCACCCGCCCGCCTGTCGTATCTCATGTGTCGGGTCATATTGAAGACACAGATCCCCGATATACCGTATTTTGTGAACTGTATCTCGCCAGCCTCTTCAAAGATCCTGGTCTCTTCTCCGAAGACCTCCTGCCTGTCCTTATACAGCGATACAACGCCGGAACTCCTCGTGCCGCCGAGAGTTACAGCGCAAGGCTCATTATCTTCATCCCATTCGCTGCACTCAATTCCGGTAAGAGCCGGCACAGGTGTCACAACGCTGTGGCCGATGTTTCTGGCTATCCGGTATCCGTCGCCTATCGTTCCGAAGGTGGGACCAGCCTTGCCGCCCATCGCAAGTATTACGAATGACGCGTATGTAGTGATGTTTTTGAGTCCGTCGCGGTCCTTGATCACCGATTCGAGCCTGAAGACATTGCTGCTTCCCGGAGCGGCATCCGAAACAAGTGAAGCCGGAACGTACCTCACGGACATGATCTCTTCTCCGCAGGCGAATTCAACGCCGAGCGATGCTGCCCGCTCAGTCAGCAGAGCTGCCACATCTGCCGCCGATTCGGAGTATGGGTAAACAAGACCGTTCTCATAAGTTCTTGTGACCAGGCCTATCTCTCTGAAAAACTCCATTATGCGGCTGAATCCGGCGGCGCCTGTATTGCTGATGTTACAGCGGCCGCTTCCGGTAGCGCGTATCTTGCGCCCCGGCTCAGGCATCTTCTCTATTACCAGCACGTCAAGAGCCTGGGCCTTCATCCCCAGTTCTATGGCCGCTGCCAGTCCTGACGCGCCGCCGCCCGCTATAACAACATCCGCTCTTCTGATAGATCTCTCCATTGCAGCTCCCGGTTCATTTATCAGTGCTTCCGAAGCCGCCGTTGCGCGAGCTGTCAGATTCCGCGCCTGCCGGCACTTCATATCTCACCACGATGCCCTGCGCGAAAGGCTTCCCTTCACCGAGCATCACCGTCTTGTCTGACGGGTTTTCGAGACTTACTATAATATGTCCTTCATTGTCTGAATCGCAGTAATCCGCGTCTATGACTCCTACCGTGTTTGACAGCCTTATGCCGTATCTGAATCCGAGCCCGCTTCTTGGCATAACGAGGAGCACCTTGTCTCTGCCCTCCTCTTCATCGCAGACCCAGCGTATACCGGTCGCTATGCGAAAGCAGCTGCCGCCTTCGAAGTTGAGACTGAATGGCATGAAGAAATCGCAGCCTGCGGATGCCGCGGTCGCCTGCTTTGGCAGTTTTATGGCGTCATACCACTCCCTTAGCCCTTTTTCAGAAAGTCCTTTGACACCGCAGTCTGATTTCCATTGCTCAAATGAAACCTTTTCAAAATGTGACATAACGCTCTCCTGTTAGCAGCCTGCCGCCCTTCTGAGCTCGTCTGCCTTATCCGTCTCTTCCCACTTTACCCCAAGAGCGGTCCTGCCCATCTGTCCGTAGGCAGCCAGTTCCCTGTACTGAGGCTTGTTGAGTTCAAGCTTCCTGATGATCGCAGCCGGACGCATGTCAAAGTGCTCCTTTATAAGATATGCGATCTGCTCCTCATCGAGCTTGCCGGTGCCGAATGTATCGACGCATACTGAAACCGGTTCAGCGACTCCTATCGCGTATGCAAGCTGGACCTCGCACTCGGAAGCGATCCCTGCCGCCACGATATTCTTGGCAATATAGCGCGCCATGTATGCTCCTGAACGGTCAACCTTAGTCGGATCCTTGCCCGAGAAAGCTCCACCGCCGTGCGACGAGTGGCCGCCGTATGTGTCAACGATGATCTTACGCCCCGTGAGACCCGAGTCCCCCATCGGACCGCCGATCACGAATCTTCCCGTAGGGTTGATATAGTACTTCGTGTTTTCATCGATAAGTTCTGCAGGTACTACGGGCTCGATAACGTAAGTATGGATGTCCGACCTGAGCTGCTCAAGCGTAACGTCCTCGCTGTGCTGGGTCGACACCACTATCGTGTCTATTCTTGTGATCCTGCCGTCATCGTATTCGACGGTAACCTGAGTCTTTCCGTCCGGTCTGAGGTACGGGAGCGTACCGTCCTTGCGCACCTGTGTAAGTCTCAGCGCGAGCACATGAGCAAGCTTGACCGAAAGAGGCATCAGTTCCTCAGTCTCTTCGACGGCATAGCCGAACATCATTCCCTGGTCTCCGGCTCCGATGTGCGCGAGCTCATCGCTGGCGCCTTCCTCCTTCACCTCATAAGACTCATTGACACCCATGGCTATGTCTGCCGACTGCTCCTCCATGTGCACGATTATTCTGCATGTGTTGCCGTCGAAGCACTTGTCTTCGCTGTCATAACCGATATCGCAGATCACCTTGCGTGCTATCGCTTCGTAGTCGACATCAAAGTTTCCCGATGCTTCGCCGAATATCATGAGAAAGCCCGTCTTGGCAGCGCATTCACACGCTACATGCGCGTCAGGGTCCTGTGCCAGTATCGCGTCGAGCACGGCATCAGATACCTGATCGCATAACTTGTCAGGATGTCCCTCAGTGACTGATTCGGATGTAAACAGTTTCTTCATTTTTATATGGTCTCCTCTGTTAACGCGGCATCGCCGCCATTTCATGCCATGAAAAAAAGATCCCCTCTGCCGCACGCAGAGAGAACCATGGATCCTCATCTGCCGGGGCATGGCATCAGCCCCGTGGGAATTGGCACCTTCACTTCCTGTGAGGTTGCCGCGGGATCGCAGGGCCCAGTCCCTCCTCCGCTCTTAATAAGGACGTACTTATTATATCTCGGGCGTGTGCAAAGTCAAGTCTCATCTGCTATACTTGTTGCATGGCTGAACTAAAACTGATATTTGGAAAACAATCCGAAAAATACGATCATTTCAGGGATTTCGACTTTGAGTCCTGCCGGGCGATATGCACTAGGCTGATGGGAGTCGTTGCTCTTAAAGTGACCTGGCGCAGCAAGGCCGACAGACGAGAGCGCCTGTATCAGGTGATGCACCTCGATTACTCCGAATACGGCATCGACGAATATCAGGAGTTTCTGTGCACTCCGGGAAGCGAAGATTATACCGGAAAGAGAGAAGAGATGTCCGCTCTGTGGAACCACTTCGTCGCAGTCATGGGCGGCTCACTTGAGAGCATCGACGAAGCATGCATGCTGAGGCTCATAGAAGACGCGCTGCCTCTTGCTTCTGAAAGCATCTCCCGTGAGTACGATAACGATGAGAACAGGGCATTCCGCGCGTATGCAAGGATGCGTCTCGGATTCATGCAGGACGCGCTCAACTGCAGGGGCATAACATCCGCGGACTGCAGCACAAAAGATGCGATAGAGACGACTTCTCCTCTGAAGCTGTCAACATACGAGACGATCAACTATTTCATAATGAGGATGGTCGACCTCGACTTCGATGCCGCGTCATACCTTTCATCCATGACCATGGAAGATCTGCGCGGCTGCGAGCTTTCCGGCCAGGGCATACAGACACTTGTCAGATGCGATATCGAAAGAAGTGACAGAAGGAAGGACGTCCCGGCAGACGGGTTCTCCTTCCCTTTCCGCTGCCGATTAACGACTCTTGCCAGAGACGCGTACTATCACTACACACTTGTTATCTGGCTCAACGGAAACCACCGTGCCAAAAATCCTCTCGTAACAGACATCAGAGTCGGTTCAGTCATAAAGCTGTCAGAATATGAGGCGGCAATGCAGATAAGCCGTTCTGAATTTCTCACGGTATTCGACTGCAAGGATGAAATGCTTGTGGGCTTCGACCCCAAGTACATAGTTCCGTTCGCGAATTCCACTCAGACGCCGGTCCCTAACGGCTGGCTCTATACCGCATATAAAGGAGATAATTCCCATGTGGATACGTCGTCGTACAAGCTCAACGATGATGTTTACGGTTTCGCCCTGCTCACTATAGCAGGCGAACTCATACTCATGAGCAATGAGCTGAGATATATTTCAATGCTCGATGACGCGACCATTTTTTCACTGTATTCTCCTTTTATAAGCACCAAGGGAAGGTACCGTCTGGACACTCCGGTCTTCCAGACTCTGTGCGGAGCAGCAGGCGCCATGTTTGATGACATGGTTGAACCGGAGGGAGACTGACCAGATTTTTTTTAAAAAACAAAAACCCGTCATCTTCACATTTTGTTCGTTTTTTTGCCACAGCGTTTTCAACAAAACGGGAAAGCCTTAATTTCCAAGGTTTAAGACTTTTCCACAAGGTTTTGAAAAATCGTATACAATCTTTTCCACTTATGCATGTGGAAAACTTCAAGTGGCGTTTCGTTGAAATTTCAACGTTTGAAACGATTTTTATTTTCTGTCAACAGGATTTATCCACATATTTTAAATTTTTGCGGCACGCGATTTTGTTCGATTTCGTGAAACGCGTGAAACATCGGAAAGGAACCGACATGGTTACAAGAAGAATATACCAGAGCGATCCATATGCTGTAATGAACGAGGCTTTGATCACCTCCGTACGCGAAAAAAACGGCGTGGATGTGATCGCCTGCGACACTTCCGTATTCTATCCGGAGGGCGGAGGTCAGCCTTCCGACACCGGAACCGTATCCCTCTGCGGAACACAGCAGGTCTATAAAGTGACCCGCGCATCTGACGAGTCACTGGATAGTGACGTATGGCATGCAACTGATGCTCCGGCCGGAACTTTCAGCACCGGAGACAGGGTCGTGCTGAATATCGACCGCGATCTGCGCTTCAGGAACATGCAGCGCCACTGCGGCGAGCACATGCTGAGCGGAACCATGGATACTCTCTTCGGAGGGGTCAACAAGGGGTTCCACATGGGTGACGAATACATCACCATAGACATAGATCTCGGCGGGCGCATGCTCACGGATGAAGAGCTCGATCTCGCTGAGCGCACCGTAAACGAAGCTATCTGGGCTGATCTCCCGGTGACGGTCACCTGGTTCGACGATTATGAATCATCGCTCGCGCTGCCGGTACGCAAGAGGGTCCCTCATGACGGCAGGGTATCCGTGGTGACAGTAGGTGACCTGAATGATCCGTATGACTGCATCGCATGCTGCGGTACTCACCCGGCCAGATCATCCGAAGTCGGACTGCTTGCTATCTACAAGCGCGAGCCAAACAAGGGCATGAACCGCATTTACTTTGACTGCGGAAAAGCCGCATTCAGAAGGCTCAGCGCAGACTCAAAGATACTCGCTGAAGCAGCCAGGCGCTATTCCTGCTCCCCTGCCGACTTTATCGGAAGACTCGATGCCGAAGCTGAAAATATCTCTGCCCTCAAGGCAAAGCTCGCAGCCACGACATCGTATATAAAGGAAGCGGAAAAGGAAAAGATACTGGGCGCGGTCGCGGATGCCGGAGCTTCAGGTTATGTATACAGCTCGGATATACTCAGCGCTGATGATCTTCTGAAGCTTGGTTTTTCTGTCATCAATGAAACGCCGGGACTCTTCCTGATCATGAGACAGCCGGATTCGCACACATGTCTGCTCCTGTCCTCTTCTGAGGAACGCAAGTGCGGCGCCATAGTAAAGGCAAACGCGAAGAACTTCAGCGGCAAGGGCGGCGGACGCGATGACAACGCCAGAGCCATCTTCCCTTCAACTGCCGACATGGACGCTTTCATCGGAGAAATATCATCCCAAAACTGATATCGCGTGATACAATAAGACAGAACAGAATTTTAAGGAGGATCGACATGAATGACAAAGTCATCGTGACTATAGACAGGGAATTCGGCAGCGGCGGTCATGAGGTCGCAAAGCGCCTGGCGGAAAGACTCGGAGTCCCGTTCTACGACGAAGAGATCATAGCCATGGCTGCGGAGTCCACCGGCTACAATGCGGAATATATACGAGACAATGACGAGAAAGCTCCTGATTATTCTTTCAGCAGCATGTTCTCGGGATTTGACTCGTTCACGACCTCACCTTTCACCAAGGTGCAGGAAGAAGAGTTCAACATAATCCGCCAGATCGCGGCCAAGGGAAGCTGCGTAATAGTAGGAAGAGCTGCTGACTACATCCTCTCAGAGGAACGCCACGTCAGCATATTCCTGTTTGCGCCGTATGAGGAAAGAGTCAGGAGAAAACTCCAGATCCACAATACCATGGAGCCGGAGAACCTCTTCGATCTTCAGACAGTCGAAAAGCAGGTGAAGCAGATCGACAAGCAGCGCCGCAGGTATTACGAGTTCTATACTGACAACAAATGGGGCGGCCGTGACGAATACGACCTTCTCATCAACACCAGCCGTGCCGGAGTTGAAGGCGCGGTGGATATCATCGAAGCATATATCAAGGGCGGTAAAGACAAAGATCTTATGTCTGACCTGGAGTACTAAAAAAGAAGACAGATGTCCGAGTTTTCTGAACTCAGTCCGTGGTGAGCGGACTGAAGAAAGCCTGTGTACGCGAGCGGCGGAATTCCGCCGCTTTTTCTTCGTCACATTTTCTACGAACCTTGAATTCACGGATATTTAGTGTAAAATCTAAAATAACTTTATACATTATATTGCACGGCTTTTTCAGCCGTTCGGTATCGTCAGAAGATGTTTATATGGAGGAATCAAAATGAAGAAAATTCTGGTATTGGTACTCTCTCTCATGCTCGCGATGCTGGCACTCGCAGGCTGCGGAGGCGGCGGCGATTCGGGATCCGGCGGCGGCGACACTGTAAAGATCGGCGTATTTGAACCTGCTTCGGGAGACAACGGTGCAGGCGGAAAGCAGGAGACTCTCGGTATTGAGTATGCCAACAAGATGACCCCTACCGTCACGATCGGCGATAAGGAGTATAACGTTGAACTCGTAAAAGTAGACAACGAATCAGACAACTCCAAGGCCGTGACGGCAGCTCAGAACCTCGTATCCCAGAACGTATCCATCGTTCTCGGATCATACGGCTCAGGCGTATCGATCGCTGCTGCTGATGTATTTGCTGATGCAGGCATGCCTGCCATCGGCGTAACATGCACAAACCCTCAGGTAACAGCTGACTGTGAGCAGTACTTCAGGATCTGCTTCCTGGATCCTTTCCAGGGCACAGTTCTCGCTAACTATGCAAGCGACAGCGGATGCAAGAAGGCATACTGCCTCTCCAAGCTGGGCGATGACTACTCAGTAGGACTTGTAAACTACTTCGTAGAAGCATTCAAGGCAAACGGCGGCGAGGTCGTTGAAGAGCAGTTCCCTGACAAGAACTCCGACTTCACTTCCTATGTAGCAAACGCCAAGAACAAGGGCTGCGATGTATTCTTCGCACCTGTATCCACAGAAGCTGCTGCACTCATCATCGACCAGGCCGAGGCTCAGGATCTCGGAATGCCGATCCTTGCAGGAGACACATGGGATTCCAACGTTATCACAGAAGCTGCCAAGGGCAAGAGCGTAGATATCACTGTTACAACCTTCTATCAGGAAGGCGGAAACCCTGAGTTCGACGAAGGCATCAAGGCATGGATGGAAGAAGACTCAACAGCCATGACAAACAACGGCGGCAACACAGACCTCGCAGCTGTAACAGCAATGGGCTATGACGCATACTACGTAGCACTCGAGGCAATGAAGGCTGCCGGCTCGACTGATCCTGCCGACATTCTCGCTGCCCTGCCTTCACTGAAAGTAAGCGGCCTGGTATGCGGAGATGTTTCGTTCAATGAGACAGGCGATGCAAACAAGACTGAAGCTTTCGTAAAGAAGTGCAACACTGAGACAGGCGCATGGGAGTTCGTAAAGACACAGTCCGCAGAATAATTCTTATACGGGTATAGGGATATTTCAGGGATTTGCGATCTTCTGATCAAGTAGAAATGCGGGAAGCCGCGAGGCTTCCCGCGATTTTGTAAAAAAGGATATAAAATGTTACATACCTGGTTACCATACATACTCGCCGGCATCGCTGTCGGCGGTCAATACGCACTGATAGCCATAGGATACACGATGGTTTACGGTATCCTGAGGCTCATCAACTTCGCTCACGGCGACGTATTCATGTGGTCGGGACTCATCATGGTTTACCTTATAACCGTCCTCCCTCTCTGGGTGTCGGTAATACTGGTAATAATCTTCGCGATAGTACTTGGCACTACGATAGAAAAAGTCGCCTACCGGCCGCTGCGTTCTGCGCCGCGTATGTCCATAATGATCTCCGCGATCGGCGTGTCATACCTGCTGCAGAACTTCGCGCTCTACATCACCGGAGGTCTTACAAAGACATATCCTGAGATCGGTTTCCTGCAGAAGACGGTAAAGATCGGTTCTGCCACCACTAAGATGGTCACTGTCATCACACCGGTGCTGACGATCGTTCTCGTATTCCTGCTCGTAATGCTCATCAAGCATACAAAGATAGGTATGGCGATGCGTGCTGTTTCGCGCGACTTTGAAACAAGTTCGCTCATGGGCATAGACATTAACAGGGTCATCACAGTCACATTCGTAATAGGCTGTGCACTCGCCGCGATCGGATCCGTCCTCTACTTCTCCAACTACACGGGCATCAACCCTATGTCGGGAGCGATGCCGGGCCTCAAGGCTTTCGTAGCTGCAGTATTCGGAGGAATAGGTTCCGTACCGGGAGCTGTCGTCGGCGCCTTTGTAATAGGTATCTGTGAGAACCTCATCAAGGGTGCCGGCTGGACTACATTCTCTGACGCTTTCACATTCGTTCTCCTGATAGTCATCCTGATGGTCAAGCCTACGGGTCTCTTCGGCGAGAAGAATATCGACAAGGTATAGGAGGGCGCCATGGAAACGACACTGAACAAAAAAACCAAATCGGCTCTCTCCGTAGCAGCGATCGCGCTCTTCCTTGTATTTGTGTATTTCGGAGACATCATGATCTCTCCGGGATCATCCTGGAAGATGCTGATCACTGTTATAGAAAAAGGATCCATATACGCACTGGTAGCTGCATCCATGAACCTGCTGAACGGTTTCACGGGACTCTTCTCTCTCGGCCAGGCGGGCTTCATGCTGATAGGCGCATATACCTATGCCATATTCACCATTCCTGCCGCCTCGCACGAGGCAGTATATCAGTACTTTGACGGCGGCGCCATCCAGTGGTCGATAGTTGAGACGCTCGAGGGAAGCCTCGGAGTATTCGGCCACTACCTGGGCATGCTGATCCCTATGCTCGGCGCAGGACTTCTGGTCGCTGTCATAGCATTCCTCATCGGCATCCCGGTGCTGAGGCTCAAGTCAGACTATCTCGCGATCGCTACGCTCGGTTTTGCGGAGATCCTCAGGGCATTCTTCCAGTGGAACACGCTCGGTCCTGTCACAAACGGATCCAACGTGCTTCGTAAATACACCACATACGGAAACGCCATATTCCCTGTTCTGATCTCAGGTCTGTGCATAGCAGTGATCCTGCTGCTGATCAACTCGACATACGGCCGCGCCTTCCGCGCCATCCGCGACGATGAGATCGCAGCTGAGGCAATGGGCATCAGCCTCTTCAAGCATAAGGAGATATCGTTTGTCATATCGTCCTTCTTTGCAGGCATAAGCGGCGCCCTTCTGGCCATGTTCCAGACCACCATCAACGCAACTCCGTTCAACACCGTTATGACTTACGAGATCCTTCTCATAGTAGTCATCGGCGGTATCGGTTCGATCACCGGATCCATCATCGGCGCGTTCCTGTTCACAGCCGCGTCTGAATGGTGGCTCAGAGGTCTCGACGCAGGAAGATGGCTCGGCATTTCCGGTTCTTTCATGAGGCCGGGATTCCGTAAAGTCGTATTCGCCGTACTCATCATGCTGATCGTGCTCTTTTACTCACGCGGCATCATGGGAGACAAGGAATTCAGCTGGGAGAAATTCATCTCAGGGCTGAAAAACCTCCCTGCTAACCTGAAGGCATGGCCTTCAAGGCGCAAGGCAAAAGCTGCGGCAAGGCGCAGCGTAAGAGCAGCAAACGCAGCGGCAAAGAACAGGGCCAGGGAAGCAAAGGCCTCCAACGAGGCAAGGATCGCTTCGGGCGAAGCGCTCTTCACCCCGCTTGAAGTATCTGACACTGTAGTAGTATTCGACAAGGAGGGCAAATGATGGACAACAGAGAAGTAGTACTCAGGCTCTCCGATATAACCATGCAGTTCGGCGGAGTCGTCGCTGTCGACAATCTTAATCTGGTCGTACACAAGAATGAGATAGTCGGACTGATCGGCCCTAACGGCGCCGGAAAGACCACAGCCTTCAACTGCATCACAGGCGTATATGAACCTACCAACGGATCTGTTGAGATAAACGGAAAAGTTGTGATAGAAAATCACCCGCAAGGCAAGATGAAAGATGCCTACAAGGGACGCAATGCAGGAAAGTATACAAAGGCCATCACCATGCTGCCTGACAAGGTAACCAAGCTGGGCGTTGCGCGTACATTCCAGAACATAAGGCTCTTCAAGGGCATGACCGTAATGGAAAATGTCATGGTAGCCATGCACATGAACCAGACCGAGTCGGTATTCGGAGCTACTTTCAGAAGCAAGAAGGCCCGCGCAGAAGAAGCCGCAATGAGGGCTGAGGCTGAAGAGCTGCTCCGCAAGGTAGATCTCTATGAGAACAGAAACGACCTTGCGACCTCGCTGCCTTACGGTAAGCAGAGGCATCTCGAGATCGCCCGCGCGCTTGCCACACACCCTTCGATCCTTCTGCTCGACGAGCCTGCGGCAGGCATGAACCCGCAGGAATCCGACGATCTCATGAAGTTCATCGGAAGGATACGCGATGAGTTCGACCTTTCCATACTGATGATCGAGCACCACATGCAGGTCATCATGGGCATATGCGAACACATCTACGTGCTCAACTACGGCGGTCAGATTGCAGACGGAACTGCCGCTGAGATCCAGGCTAACCCTGCTGTTATAGAAGCTTATCTGGGAGGTGACGAATAATGCTTGCAATCAGAAATCTGAATGTACATTACGGCGGTATCCACGCTCTCAGAGGCATCGACATCGATGTGCCTGACGGCAAGATAATCTCGCTTATAGGTGCTAACGGCGCCGGAAAATCAACGACACTGAAGTCGGTAATGGGACTGGTGCCGAAGAGCGACGGTCACGTCTACTGGGATAATACAGACATAACTTCACTCAAGACGAAGGACATCGTAGGCGAAGGCATAATCCTCTGCCCTGAAGGACGAAGGATATTCCCTGACCTTACTGTAGACGAGAACATCGCTGCAGGCGCTTACCTGCGCAAGGACAAGGCAGAGATAGCACGAGACAGAGACTGGGTATACGAGCTCTTCCCTAGAATCGCAGGGAGAACATGGCAGCTCGGCGCGACCCTCTCCGGAGGCGAGCAGCAGATGCTCGCGGTAGCCCGCGCGTTGATGTCAAAGCCGAAGCTCCTCATGCTCGACGAGCCTTCACTCGGACTCGCTCCGCTGGTAATCAAGGACATCTTTGCGGTCATACAGAAAATCAGGGAAGACGGCGTCAACATCCTGTTGATCGAGCAGAACGCTAAAGCCGCCCTCGAGATATCTGACTACGCATATGTAATGGAGACCGGCGTCATAACGATGGCCGGCCCGGGAAAAGCGCTGCTCAACGACCCGCGTGTACAGCAGGCTTATCTCGGAGAGTAAACGCCATAATATACGCAATAAAAAAGGAGCTCCGGCTCCTTTTTAAATGCGTTTAAGCTGTTCTACTTCCGCAGGACTCAGTTTGCGGAACTGTCCGATCGCCAGTCTGCCGATCTCAAGATTGCCCAGACCCGTGCGGCAGAGTTCCAGTACCGGATGTCCTATCGCCTTGAACATGCGGCGCACCTGACGGTTCTTGCCCTCGTGTATGACTATCTCAGCCAGGGTGGAATTGCGGTCGTGCTTAAGAAGATGTACGTCAGCCGGCGATGTTACGAAGCCGCCTATGTCTATCCCCTTTTCGAGCCTTGCTGCCTCAGCTCTGGTAACTATTCCCTGAGCCCTGACGATATATCTCTTGCTGAACTCATGTGACGGGTGCATCAGCTTGTTCGACAGATCCCCGTCATTTGTAAGTATCAGGAGGCCTGTCGTGTTGAGGTCAAGCCTTCCTACAGGGAACACTCTCACCTCGTCCGGAACAAGCTCCGTAACGAGAGGCCTGCCCTCCTTATCTGCCGTCGATGTCACATAACCTGCCGGTTTATTGAGCAGATAATACACCTTGCGGTCAGACGGGGTGATGCGCGCGCCGTCCACTTCAACTAAATCGCCGTCCTCAACATGGTATCCCGGCGAAGTAAGGACTGCCCCGTTTACCTTCACCCTGCCTTCTTCTATCAATTCATCTGCCTTGCGGCGGCTCGTTACGCCTGCTGATGCTATATACTGGTTTATTCTCATTCTTTTCCCTCGAAATCCATTGCTAACTGGCCGTAGCCTTCCTCTTCGCGCTCTCGTCTCATCTCTTCATACTCCGGTACTTCCGGAAGATCCTTGAGTGACGAGAACCCGAACTTCTTCAGAAATTCCTTTGTTGTCGCGTAGATCAGCGGTCTTCCTACGCCTTCCGACCTGCCTGAAATCTCTACCAGGCCCTTGTCTATGAGTCCGTCGATGACTCTTTCACTCTTGATCCCTCTGATGGAATCGATCTCAGATCTCGTTACCGGCTGGCGGTAAGCGATTATGGCGAGCACCTCAAGCGCGGCCTGCGACAGCCTCCTTACCCTTACAGGGGTGCAGAGCTTTTTGAGGAACATGTCGTTCTCAGCCAGCGTTACAAAACTGAACGCGTCATCGACCTCGCGTATCCTGATGCCTCTGCCTTCCTGCTCATATTCTGCCTGAAGCTCCCTGAAGAGCCCTCTTATTACGTTTTTATCAGCCTCGAGCACCTCTGCCGCGTCCCTCACTTCGAGCGGCTCTCCCCACATGAACATCATGGTCTCGAGCGCGGATTTCATTGTTTTATTGCTGTACATCTGCCGTCTCCCTCCTGATCACCTTTATTTCGCCGAAGTTCTCAGTCTGCTCAGCGTCGTAGCCATGATTCTTTATCATGGAAAGCAGTGACATGAAGCTGAGCGTGATGTCGTATCTGTCCGGCTTCTCAGGCAGCAGTTCATTGAACAGCACCTTGCCGTTTCCTTCCCTGAACTTTTTTTCAAGGAGCTCGGTCATCTCGCTGATACGCGATTCGATGGTCTCCTTGCGGCGGCGCACCCTGCTGTAGCGCCTAGTCACCTCCTCGACCTTCCTCTTGCGTGTCAGAAAGAGTATGAACGCGTTCACCATCTGCTCATCGCTGACCTGCAGGATCTCGTCAGGATTCCCGAGATATACGGACATGTCTTCAGCCGGCTTTTCATGGACCGCGAGGTTGTATTCCTCTGCAGCCATCAGCATTTCTGCAGCCTTCTTGATGCGCATGTAGTCGAGCAGCCTTCCCCTGAGCTCTATCCTCGGGTCTTCGACTATCTCGATCTCGCCTGCCTCGTTGATCCTCGGCAGCAGCATGCGGGACTTGAGCCGGATCAGCACTGCCGCGAGCACAATAAACTCGGTATCGACCTCTACGTTGAGTTCTTCCATCTCCTTGAGATAGCCGATATACTGCTCCGTTATCTCGGCGACCTTTATGTCATAAATGTCCATCCTCGCATTCTCGAGGAGGTATATGAGAAGGTCGAACGGTCCTTCAAATTTGTCTATCCTGACTTTATACAATTTATCTCCTGTTGTTATTCGAAATATATCTCTTTCAGGTAAAGTCCCTGCGGTGGCGCCGTGAATCCCGCGTTTGCGCGGCTGCGGCTCTCTATGGCTTCGCGGACACTGTCAGGCGTCCTTTTGCCTGCGCCGGCTTCCACCAGCGTTCCGGTGATTATCCTCACCATATTATACAGGAAGCCGTCTCCTGTTATCTCGATCACGATGGACTTTTCATCTTCGTTGATATCGAGCCTGCTGACCGTTCTCACCGTGGTCTCGCGCGGAGTCCCTCCCGATGTCTCAAAGCATTTGAAATCGTGAGTGCCGACGATGAATGCCGCTGCCTCGCGCATCTTATCCGTGTTAAGCTCTGCAGCCCCGGGATACTGAAAAGCGCGGTTTCTTACGAAAATATCGCCGGTCTTATCTATGATATATCTGTATGTTTTGCCCCTGCAGGAGTATCTGGCGTGAAAGTCCTCAGGCATCACTTCCGCTGAAATAATGCGTATGTCTCCCGGAGCCCCGCTCCTGCCTTCTCCTCCGGCTCCGAACCTGCGGTTCATGACCTCGGGGAGTTTCTCTACGGGCATGTTCGAGTTCCACTTGAAAGTCGCGCACTGGCCAAGCGCGTGCACTCCCGCGTCGGTCCTGCTGGTACCGTGGATATGCACTTCCTCGCCGGCAATGTACCTAAGCACATGCTCTATCTCGCCCTGAACGGTACGTACATCGGGCTGTATCTGCCATCCGCAGAAGTCCGTGCCGTCGTATTCTATTTTGATCAGTACGTTTGCACCCATTGTGTGAATGACCTCTGCGTTCTCAGAACAGTTCCATCAGCAGCATGTCGCCCGTGTTGAAGAGAAAAAGGAAGTATATCGTCACCGCGGCGCATGCCGGCGGGAGCATCGGATTCCTGTCTTTTATGCTGCCCTTTTTCGCCGCGATGAGCACCGTGGAGTAAACAGCAAAGAACAGAGTTGTCAGTATGAAAATGATGGCTATTCCGGTTCGGCCTGTCACCAGTCCCATGCAGGTGAAGAACTTTATATCCGCTCCGCCGATGCTTCCCGTTCTGAAGAGAAGCAGTCCCAGAAGGAGGATCGCCAGTGATATTCCAAGACCCAGAGCAGCGCCTGCTGCAGGTTCCCACCAGTTCTCATGGTACTGGACGAATGCCGCCGCTGATATCGCGAGCATTATGCTGAACTCGTCAGGAACTACCCTGTACATCTGATCAGCCATAGCCATCTCGAGGACTATAAACAGCACACAGAGGACCGAAATCTCGTAAGAAAGACTCCCGCCCCTTATTGCAAGATAAACGCCTGTAATCGCAAAATAGCCCGTAAAAGCGTACTTCCATGGACTGCTCGGGATCCTCTGGCGGCCGGCATTGTCAGCTTCAAGAAGCTTCGGCGGGAGCACCCTGCGGGGTTCTCCCGGCACGGTGCCTGACTGGTCCTCATCGTAATCCTCGAACCACCGCGGTTTTATGCGGTTAAACGCGACAACACTGCCGTTGCCAAATAATATGGCCAGAACGGCAGCGGTGACTATTCGTGCTATGAGAGCCGCGCTGTATTCCATCCGGTAAAGTCATGCCCCCTATTTGAGGCAGCTGTCCAGGAATTCAAGCATGTCTGAGTAGACCTGATCCTTGTCGGTCTCGTTGAGGATCTCATGCCTGTCATCGTCGTATATCTTAATGGACACGTCGCACTTTGTGTTTTCACTGTAGACCATGAATGTCTTGCGCACGCCTTCTCCCCATGCTCCTACAGGGTCTTCCGCGCCCGAAGTGATCAGGATAGGCAGTCCCTCAGGAAGCTTTTTCATGCGTTCAATGTCATGAGCCTTCTGCATGCCGCAGAACATGTGATAATACGCATTCGGAGTGAAGTGGAACGTGCACCACGGCTGGTTTCTGTACCAGTCGACTATCTTTTCGTCTTTTGTCAGCCAGTCGGAAATGGTGCGTGGATTTTCGATCTTCTTGAGGTAAGAGCCGAAGGACATGCCGTCAATGATCTTTGCCGGCTTGCCGACCTTATTGATGCCGAGCATCCTTGCGACCGCCTTTCCTGCCGCCAGTACAGGAGCCGGCTGCCAGCCGGTACCCATTACGATGACGCCCGAAAGGCCTTTCGCATAGTCAGCACCGTTCTCAGTGATGTACTGTCTGATCAGGAACGATCCCATGCTGTGTCCGAGCATAAGATACGGCAGATCCGGGAACTCCTTCTGCATCATCTCCCTGAGGCGGTGGATGTCTGCGATGACCCATGCGTTTCCTTCCTTTCCGAAGTAACCATGGTATTCATCGGACTGCACCGAGGCACCGTGTCCGATGTGGTCTTCACCAACGACCAGGTAGCCGTGTTCTGTCAGGTATGAAGCAAATCCGTCATATCTGTCTATGAACTCGACCATGCCGTGGATTATCTGCAGTATCGCTTTCGGTTCACCTTCCGGTTCCCATCTGATCGCATGGATCTGAGTCTTTCCGTCAGTCGAAGGATAGTAGAATTCTTTTTTAGTCATGATTCACCTCGCGTTTTACGGGTCTGGCTCCGTGGTACTGATAAAACTGCGTTTCTATTGTTCCATTATACAACTTTCTGCGCCTGTCCGCCTTACGTCCGAGTTCTTTTTCAAGAGACTTGTCGGATGTGATGAGGAAGAACGACCAGTTCGGGCAGTCTTCCATTATTCTGCGGATATGCGCGTAAATGGCTTTGATGGCATCATCGCTTCCGATGCGCTTTCCGTACGGAAGATTGGATATGACGACGACGTGATCATCCTTTGATGCGCCTTTAGGGATCCCCGCGCCGGGCTCCCAGCGGGTCATGTCCATTCTTACGATATCTATGTCATCGGATTCGCCGGCCTCATCCGCGTTTTCCTTAGCCGCGCGGACGGCTCTCGGATCGATGTCCATTGCTGTGATGTGAAGTTCTCCGTCCGCGCCCTCTCCGGCGGCCTCATAGGCCCGCCGCCGCTCCTCCTTCCAGAGGTCGGCGCCGGTTATCTCCCAGTCCTCAGAGGCGAATGACCTGCCGAGGCCCGGCGCTATATTGCGCGCGATGAGGGCGGCTTCTATAGGTATGGTCCCCGAGCCGCAGCACGGATCCACCAGGATACGGTCCTTTCTGTAAAAGCTGAGCTGCACGAGTGCTGCGGCAAGCGTCTCCTTCATCGGAGCCGCCACATCGCACACCCTGTATCCCCTCTTATGCAGACCGGCGCCGCTGGTATCCAGCAGCATGAGGAACTGATCCTTGTGGGCGATAAACCTGATACGGTATTCGGCACCGGTCTCAGGCATCATCTCCCTGCAATAAAACTCGGACAGTCTCACCGAGACTGCCTTTTTTATGATCTTCTGACATGCTGGCACGCTGTGGAGGACCGATTTCACCGATCCGCCTACAACCGGGAACGCTCCTTCGAGCGGTATGATGCTCTCCCATTCCAGCGCCTTTGTCTGCTGAAAGAGGTCTTCGAATTCAGTCGCCCTGAATTCTCCCATGCGCACATACACCCTGTCTGCCGTTCTGAGCCACAGATTCGATCTCACAATGGCGCGTTCGTCGCCCAGATATGTGACCCTTCCGTCTTCTGTCTTTATTACTTTGTAACCGAGCGCTTCGACCTCACGTCTTACTACCGCCTCGAGGCCGAAGGTCGCCGTTGCTACAAGTTCGAGTTTCATGCCCTTCCTCCGCGCCTAGATCTTTATATCGATATCAAAGCTCGACTTGTAAGGGATCACCATTCCGGAGTCTCCCTCACGTCTCGCTTTTCTTGTCTTCTTCATATCGATAACACGCTGGTTCTCGGATCCGCAGTACACGAGAGTCAGGTTGCGCAGACGCTCGTCGTACCTTCCGTCAACAAGGATATCGAGCATCTCCAGAAGCTCGTCTGTATCTTTATCATGCCTGGCTTCGAGTTCTTCGAGCGTATAGCCGCTGTAACTCATCAGCGTGAGCCCGGCTCCCTTAATGTTCTTCGCAAGATCAAGAAGCGCAGGCACCTGCTCGAAAGGCTCTCCGCCGGAGAAAGTCACGCCGCGCAGCCAAGGTCTGCCGCATATATCCTCAAAGACCTCGTTGACCGTCATGTCGTATCCGGCATCAAAGGCCCATGACTCAGGGTTGTGGCATCCATGGCAGTGATGCGGGCAGCCCTGTACGAAAATCACGTACCTGAAACCCGGTCCGTCTACTATCGACTCCGGCTCAATGCCGCACATTCTTATTACTTTGCTTTTATCTCTGCTTTTGTCCAGCTCAACCATTGCGGTACCTCTTCTTTCACAAAAATAGCCGCCCACCTCTATGCGGTTAAGGCGGCCATTTGCTTACAGATGGTCAATTAGTTGTGGGACAGTCCGTGCTTGACTCTGTCCTGTACTTCAGCTCTCTTGCCGTTGTTGAATCTGTCGAGTGTTCCTACGAGATATCCTGTGATTCTTCTGATTCTCTCGAAGCCAACGCCTTCACCGACCTGGCCGTTTACATTCTTTACTACCTTGTTATTCATAACGGTACCTCCGTGCTAGTCATTCTTTTGGTGCGCAATCATTCTATGCCCTGAAAAGGCATTTGTAAAGCAATATTAATGTATATTGTTGTATCTTTTGAGCTAAACCACATCATCTTGTGGATAAGTCTGTGGAAAACCCTGTGGATAATCTTTTTCCGCCTGATCAGTGGATGCAGTCGCATGGAACCGGTACACTCGGGAATCTCATGCGAAGCTCATTCAGTCTCTCGATCGTAACAGGCTCGCCCTCGCGTCTTCCGCATCTCGGGCAGACATCATCGATAACTCCCGTATATCCGCAGACCGGGTCTCTGTCTACCGGATGGTTGACCGAACCGTATCCGACACCTGCTTCCTTCATGTATCTGATGACAGATTCGAAAGCCTCAGGGTTCTTCGCGGTATCTCCGTCGAGTTCAACATAGCTGATGTGGCCTGCATTTGTAAGATCGTGGTAAGGCGCCTCGATAGCGATCTTCTCGAAAGCTCCGATCGGATAGTATACAGGAACGTGGAACGAGTTGGTGTAGTAGTCCCTGTCTGTGATTCCAGGCAGCTTGCCGTACTTTTCTCTGTCGATCTTTACGAATCTTCCGGAAAGTCCCTCAGCCGGTGTAGCCAGCAGTGTGAAGTTGAGGCCCGTCTCAGCGCTCTTTCTGTCGCAGACTTCTCTCATGTGCTTGATGATCTCAAACGCCTGCTCTCTTGCTCTCTCATCTTCACCGTGGTGCTTTCCTGTCAGAGCCTTCATTGTCTCGGCAAGTCCGATGAATCCGATCGAAAGTGTGCCGTTCTTGAGGATCTCAGCGACACTGTCATCCGGTCCGATATTGTCGGAGTCGATCCAGATCCCCTGTCCCATCAGGAACGGATAGTTGCGGCCCTTCTTGCTGCACTGGATCTTAAATCTGTGGAGCAGCTGTCTGGCAACGAGATCCATCATTGCGTCGAGTTTCCTGTAGAATACATCGAAGTCCCTGTTCGACTCTATGGCGAGTCTAGGCAGGTTGATCGATGTGAACGAGAGGTTTCCTCTGCCGCATACTACAGCCTTTGTAGGGTCATAGTTGTTGGCCATTACTCTCGTGCGGCATCCCATGTAAGCAACTTCTGAGTTGTAGTCGCCCGGCTTGTAGAACTTCTTGTTGAACGGAGCATCGAGGAAGCTGAAGTTAGGGAACAGCCTCTTTGCGCTGCATCTTATAGCCAGCTTGAAGAGATCATAGTTAGGATCCCCTTCGTTGTAGTTGACGCCCTCTTTTACCTTGAAGATCGAAACCGGGAAGATAGGTGTTTCGCCGTTTCCGAGACCTGCCTCTGTAGCGAGCAGGAAGTTCTTGATGACCATGCGGCCTTCAGGAGTCGTGTCAGTACCGAAGTTTACCGAACTGAACGGAACCTGCGCGCCCGCTCTGGAGTTCATGGTGTTGAGGTTGTGGATGAGAGCCTCCATTGCCTGGTAAGTCATCTTGTCAGTCCTTGCCCATGCCGCCTCTGCAGCCTGAGCGCTGCATCTTACCAGCTGCTCTCTGGTGAGTCCACCGGCCCAGCCCGTCTTATCGAGCCACTCGCCCAGCACTTCGCCGTACGATCCGTTGGTCGCAAGTGTCGGAGCCGGTGCCTCGGCTCTGATCTTCTCAGAGATAGCCTTCGCGTCCGGATATGCTGCGTCGAGCTTTGCAGCGATGATCTCGGTAAGCGCGGAGAAGAATTCCTTTATATATGTTCTTGCTACGCCCGGAGCCATCGCATAGTCGAAGTTAGGTACCGACTGGCCGCCGTGCATCTCGTTCTGGTTGGCCTGGATCGCGATGCATGCCAGTGAAGCATAGCTCATGATCGACTGCGGCTCTCTGAGGTAGCCGTGGCCCGTGCAGAAACCGTCCTTGAAGAGCTTTATCAGGTCGATCTGGCAGCATGTCTCGGTGAGCATGTAGAAGTCCTTGTCGTGGATATGGATGTCACCGTTGATGTGAGCCTTGGCGATGTCTTTCGGAAGCACGTAGTTGTCTACAAAGTACTTGGCGCCTTCCGAACCATACTTGAGCATGGTTCCCATCGATGTGTCACCGTCGATGTTGGCGTTTTCTCTCTTGATGTCTGCATCCTTTGAGTAAGAATAAGTAAGTTCGTTGTAGATGTTCATCAGATCCGATTCAGCTTCACGGATCTTCGCGTGCTCAGCGCGGTAAAGGATGTAAGCCTTTGCGGTCTTTTCCCAGTCATACTTGATGAGCATTGCCTCGACGATATCCTGTACCTGCTCTACAGTACATGTCTCGCCGTCAAGCTGCTCTACGACTTTCTTTGTGAGATAGGTGAAGTCGATGCTAGTCATCCTCTCGCCGTCTACAGCCTTGTTCGCTGCGTAGATAGCGTTGAAGATCTTAGACTCATCGAACGGCATCTCCTTGCCGTCTCTCTTGATAATGCTTTTCATGATTGTTCTCTCCGTTGGATTGTATATATATAGTTTTTTTTAAGTATTATCTTTATTTATGTAACGGGCGCCGCATGCCCTGAATTTTCATGCCTTTCACGCGCTTTCAGTTTTGAGGCGTAAAAAATAGCGTTCCTTTCCGAACACTATATATTGTAGTCATGGCTCTATTATGTGTCAATATATTGTTATGTACTTTTTAATGTTTTTTAGTGCGAACCAGCTGCAATTGCCCTCCTTTTGCAGTCCTCAGCACCTTGTATCAGGGCTTTAAAACGGGTATCATTTCTTTCAGAGGAGAATAATCATGTATAAGTTACACAAGGTCAGAGATATAGATATAATCGGCGTTCAGATCGACTTTGGCGCATCACAGAAAGGCGTTGCGATGGGACCGCTTGCCATCCGCTATGCAGGTGTAAGGGAGGATCTCCGCAAGATGGGCTACACGGTCCTCGATAAAGGCGACATAATCCCTCCGCCTGACGGTATGAGCCTTCGCCACATGATCCGCTTCGAGCAGGTGAACGCCACCAACAGGCAGCTCTATGAGGCAGTCTATGAGACTCTTTCGAAAGGTCATTTCCCTCTCGTTCTCGGAGGCGATCACAGCATAGCTGCGGGAAGCGTCTCCGCTGTCGCCAAGCACTATGAGCCTGAAGGCGAGATCGGCGTGATCTGGATAGACGCTCACGGCGACTGGAACGACGACAAGTCAACGCTCAGCGGCAACATGCACGGCATGCCCTATTCGGCAATCTGCGGGTGGGGTCCTTCAAGCATGGTGAACTTCGGGCAGACGCCTCACTACGTTCCGACTGCTCACTGCGTGCAGGTAGGCGGTCACGATTTCGACGAGCCTGAAGCTGCCCGCATGAAGGAGGCCGGCATGAACGTATTCCCTATGGGCGATATCGACAGACGCGGCATGCACGAGGTGATGAAAGACGCCATCCGTATAGCTGGCGAAGGTACGGTCGGCATACACCTCAGTTTCGATGTTGATGCCATCACCCCGGAATACGCGCCCGGTACGGGAACGCCGGTACCTAACGGGATCACCGCAAGAGAAGCTTTCCTCGCCGTAGAGATGCTGGCTGACTCCGGCAAGCTCCTCTCGATGGATCTTGTTGAAGTCAACCCTATCCTCGATGAGCGCAATAAGACAGGGCAGCTCGCCTCCGATCTCATACAGCTCGCGCTCGGCAGAAAATTCTACTGACGATTTGTTGCCCTTTTCTCGTGTTAACGTTGATAATAGTGCAAGGTTAACAGTTGTGATATAATGAAGCCAGACTCAAGTCAGGCGGCGTCACAGAGAAAGGGGAACGATAACATGGGGAAATATGTAGTTAAAAAGACCGGCACAGGCATCAAATTTGACCTTAAGGCAGGTAACGGCGAGGTCATCGCAAACTCTGAAGTATACAAAAGCAAAGCTGCATGCCTGAACGGCATCGAAAGCGTTAAGAAAAACGCTCCTGTCGCGGCAGTCGAAGACCAGACTGTTGAGGGCTTCGAGAAGTGCAAACACCCTAAGTTCGAAGTATATGTAGACAAAGCAGGAGAATTCAGATTCCGTCTCAAAGCCAAAAACGGCGAGATCATTGCAACAGGCGAAGGCTACAAGGCTAAGAAGAGCTGTCTGAACGGCATTGAGAGCATCCGCAAGAATGCAGATTCAGAGGTCATCGAAGAAGAATAGAAAACACAGCATCAGCAACGAAGAGGCTGCCACATATTGGCAGTCTCTTTTTTTAACAAACATGCAGGTGTCTGATGAACAAATTGAGTAATATGCTTAGCGGATGAGGATGAGGATGACGAATTATATCTTAAAAGACTTTTTCAAGATGTATTTGAGATAAAGGACACTTTTAAGGACACTCTCACACAAGAAAAGAGACTACCTTTTCAGATAGTCTCTTCGTAAAGCCTTGAAAATCGGCACTTATATTTATCCGAAATACCTCTTCAGAAGACCAGCAAATGCCTTGCCGTGTCTTGCCTCGTCTCTTGCCATCTCATGAACTGTATCGTGAATAGCATCGAGGTTCTGCTCTTTAGCCTTCTTAGCGAGCATGAACTTGCCGAGTGTTGCGCCGTTCTCAGCTTCTACTCTCATTCTGAGGTTCTTCTCTGTGCTGTCTGTCAGAACTTCACCGAGGAGCTCTGCGAACTTAGCTGCGTGCTCTGCCTCTTCAAAAGCAGCGGTCTTCCAGTACTCACCGATCTCAGGATAGCCTTCTCTGAAAGCTACTCTGGACATTGCGAGATACATACCAACTTCACTGCACTCGCCCTCGAAGTTTGCTCTGAGATCTGCGATGATTTCAGGATCTACTCCCTGTGCAACGCCGAGAACATGCTCAGCAGCCCATGTCATCTCTTCTTCCTGCTTGATGAACTTCTCTGCAGGAACCTTGCATACAGGGCACTTTTCAGGAGGTGTATCTCCTTCATGAACATAACCGCATACACTGCATACCCATTTTGCCATAATATTTTCCTCCTTTGGAATAATGAATTTCGTCTTTACCGGAGCATCCCTGCTCTTCTACTCAACGATGTAATATTACCACAAACCGTTAACATCTTGCATCGTTTTATGTACAATTTCGACACTATTTTTATATTCGAATTGTTAACCGCTTCTTAATTGAATAACGATAGCAAATATGATATTGTTTTTATGGGAATAGCAACTAATCCGCGAATAAGGAGAAACGGATATGAAGATCCAGCAATCTGCAGAAGATTATCTGGAAGCGATGCTCGTGCTTCAGGAAAAGCACGGTTACATACGCTCCATAGATATAGCTAAATACCTCGGCGTCACCAAGCCCAGCGTCTCATATGCTGTCAAGCGCCTCAGAGAGAGCGGTTATATCAATATGAACGCCAATGGCCCGATAACACTGGCGCCGGCAGGCTACAAGATCGCAAAGAGGATATATGAAAGACACAAGGCTCTTACGGCATTCCTCATAAAACTTGGTGTGAGTGACGAGCAGGCTGAAGAAGACGCCTGCAAGATAGAGCACGTGATCTCACATGAGACCTATGTTGCCATTTGTGATTATGTTAATGAAGGAAACGAAGAAAAACTGGGCAACTACGATTTCGAATAGCCGGGGGTTTCAATCCCGCGAAAGCATAATAAACCGCCCTGCCGCTTGCGGCAGGGCGTATTTTTATGCTCTTATCAATTATTTGAGGATGATAGTGTTATCAATAGCCGAAGCATCCTCTGCGATCGCTTTCAGTCCGTCCGAAAGGTCAGAGACTGTAGCGTGCTCAAGGTCTGTCACAGGAACGCTGAAATCTGCATTAACAGGAGCTGCGTCATCGATCTTGTCCATGATGATCGTCGGAGCTTTGCTTACAGCATCCTCTGCAGGTTCCTCCACTTCAGGGAGTTCAACCTCATCAGCAAGATCTCTGATGATGTCAAAGTCGTCGCCATCGAGACGCGCGAGCTCTGCCTGGAGCATCTTGCGGAAGTTACCTTTGAGTCTTCTTACCTTTGCGCTCAGGAGCTCATGCTCGTCGTTCAGCTTTCTTACATTTACCTTAGCATCGAGAAGCATGTTTTCTGCCTCGAGCTCAGCATCTCTCATCATGAGCTCGGCTCTTCTCTCAGCGCTTGCGGAGATGTCGGCCATGAGCTTCTTTGCTGTCTCAAGAGTCTCGACCATTGCGTTGTCGTCCTTTTGAGCTTCTTCGAGCTGCTTCTCGAGAGCTTTGATCTTGTGCGCCATCGATCTGTTGTCGTTGAGCACCTTCTCATAATCGGCTACTATAATATCCAGGAACTCGTCTACCTCTCTGGAATTATATCCCTTCTTATCACGGCTGAATTCTTTCTTATCAATATCAATCGGCATTATCATAGTGTCTGCACCTCTTCTTTCCTCTTGAATTATCTGACTTTATCTGTTTAATGGAACTGATTATTTCCACGGACTTTCTTTTACTGCAGGCTTGCCGGCCTCTGTGGCCCTGTCTACCATTGCTTTAATGTTAACATTATGAGGAGCAAAAAGGTAGATATTCTGGTTGATTCTCTGGATGCTGCCCTTGAGAGCGTAGGTCGCTCCGCTGAGGAAGTCGAACATCTTGCGCGCGAGATCTGTCTCGACCTTTTCGAGGTTGATGATCACCGGCTTGTTCGCTCTGAGATTATCGATCAGCTTGCGGCATTCGTCTATATTCTTAGGCTCGATCACCACCATTCTGAACGCGCCAGAGTCATTGCGCGATATCTTGTCCACCGGTTCCTTGTTTTCTATGAACTTCTGCGGCGGTGCAACCTCACTGAATGCGTGCGGGCTGATCCCTGTCTTGAGAGGCGGTTCCGGAGCAGCAGCTGCAGCAGCAACTGCTGATGATGATGGAGCTGCAGATCCTCTCAGCTCATTCTTGTAAGCATCGATCTCTTCCTGAGAGATGTTATCGTAGTCGTCATCATACTCGTCTGTGATTCCGACCAGGTCTTTCATTTTATCCATGAAACCCATTTTGCCTTTTTCCTCCTCTATCTGTAATTGCGCGGTCCGAATATCGAACTGCCGACTCTGACTATAGTTGCTCCCTCTTCGATCGCTACTTCGAAGTCACCCGACATTCCCATGGAGAGTTCTGTCGGAGCAAACCTCTCAGCCGGAAGCTCCCAGCTCTTCATCTCTTCGAAGAGCTCCGCGGCTTCCCTGAAGTACGGTCTTGAGTCCTCAGGCTCCGCTGCGATCGGCGGTATGCACATGATGCCGCACACTCTGACATTGGAGCATTCTTCCGTTATTTCCGTTACGAGCTGCTTAAGATCAGCTGCGGCTATACCGGATTTTGTCTCCTCCATCGCGGAGTTGATCTCGATCAGCACGTCCATCCTGATGCCCGCTCCCGCGGCACGCTTGTCTATCTCGCGGGCGAGCTTCAGCGAATCGACGGAGTGGATCATTACGACCCTGTCGATCACCTGCTTCACCTTGTTTGTCTGCAGGTGGCCTATGAGATGCCATCTGACCGGACTGACATCCTCATACTTTTCCAGAAGCTCCTGTACGCGGTTCTCGCCTATGTCGGTCGCGCCTGCCGCGATCGCTTCATTTATCTCCGAAGCAGAATGCGTCTTGGTTACCGCTACGAGCCTCACATCAGCGGGATCTCTGCCGCTTCTCACAGCAGCAGCATCTGCCCGTCTTTTTACTTCTGTATATCTTTCACCAATTGTCATTGCTTTGTATCAGTTTTATCTTCCTTGCTCTTTTTCAGGCTCGCTATGTCTTCTTCCGAAGGCTCTGCGATCACCTCGTCATAAGTACCTATGGTCTCAACATAGTTGCCGCCCTCATCTACATAAATGTCGGAGTAGACCACGCACTTCGTACCGTCGTCAGCTTTTGCCCTTACCGGAGTGAACACGTGCTCCCCCAGCTTATTGACGACGAACACGCCTCTCTTGCCGTCCGGAGCCTCAACTATGCTTGCGTCCTCAAGGACCAGGCCCTCGGCGCTTTCCACGGTAACCTTGGTGTCGAGATTGCGTATCTCAAGGAATCCGTCAAAGAAAGTCTTGCATGTCAGTGTGATCCTTGTGCTTTTACCTTCGTCTCTTACTTCCCTTACCGTGACCGGTACGTTCTCACCATTGACTTCTATATAGACGGTCTCGCCTTCCGTGTACTTGGCCGCGGCGTCTTTCTTCAAGTAGTACACGAGATACCACTTTCTGTTGCGCACGATCTTGAATACAGGAAAGTCTTTTCCGCAGCTTCTTGACTCGACCTTAACAGCCTTGCGGCCTGTAAGTTCTTTCAGATCATCCTTATTGAGACTCTCGATAGCCTTTGTACTGAGTCTTGCCTCTGCTCCATCCACATAGTAGCTGACATAGCCGGCTGTGCGTGTGCTGCCGTCTTCGGTGACTGAATACTCATCACCAAGATCTGCCATGATGCCGGCGTACTTGCCAAGACTGTCATATCTCGGATCCTGCGATGCGGTTTCTTCAGTCTTCTTATCTGTGCTCTTCTTGTCACCGGTCTTCTTGTCCGTGCTCTTCTTGTCTTTGTTTTCAGAAGATTTATCTTTCGACGCGGCAGTGTCCTTGTCATCTGCTTTATCAGCATCGGAGTTCTCGCCTGCAGCTCCCAGATCAAACGAATCCGATTCCGTCGGCGTGAGTTCTACGACCTTGCTGCCGACATTTACGAGTCTGTTGCTGTCAGCGATCCTGTTGATACTGCTTTTCTGCGCCGCGACATATACTCTTTCGTCTCTCACAATAAAAGCAGAGACCTCGTCAGCGACGTCTATTTTGCCATGTTCCGCTATATAGGTCCTTTCGAACATGCCGATGACTGAAGGTACGACATAGAGCGCTATACAACACAATGCGACAAGTCCTACATATACCAGGAACGCAACTATCCACTTTTTGTTAAATAGCCCTCTTCGATTGGTTTCCATAGTTCAGAAAGATTATACAACAAAAAAGTGTATATTTTGTGATTGCGTTTTCACAGGTATTTTGCCAGGATCGCCTTCTGTTTTTTCGTGAGCACAGGCTCGCTTTTTACGTATGCTTCGAAGAGATCCGGGCGCCTTTCCTTTGTAAGTGAAAGTGACTGTTCCCAGCGCCAAAGATCGATCTCACCGTGATTTCCGGACAGCAGTATCTCAGGCACCTCATCGCCGTCATATTCGCGGGGCTTTGAGTACTGTGGATATTCGAGCAATCCGGAATATATGGATTCATCATTTACTGACTCATCTCCTGCCAGTACGCCTTCGATGAATCTGGCTACCGTGTCTATGAGCACCATTGCGGGCAGCTCACCTCCGGTCAGCACATAGTCTCCGATCGAGACCTCGCGCGCGCCGAGCCTGTCGAGAACGCGCTGATCCACGCCTTCGTAGTGACCGCAGAGAATGGTGATCTCATCCCTGCCGGAGAGTTCCCTGGCCAGATCGCCTGAAAGCATCTCTCCCCGTGGCGACATGTAGATGACGTCTCCGCCGAAACCGCTTCCCCTGAACGCGTCAAGAATAGGCTGCACCTGCATGACCATGCCTGCCCCTCCCCCGTAAGGAGTATCGTCGACGCGGTTATGTTTATCAGTCGTATAGTCCCTTATATCAGTGACATTCAGCTCGATTATTCCGTTATCGATCGCTCTTCCGAGCATGCTCATGCGAAGCGGCGCGAACATGTCCGGGAAGATAGTGAGTATGTTTATCTTCATATCAGTCCAAAAAACCCGGAATGAGTTCGACTTCGATGACACCGGCCTCTTCATCGATGCCCCTGAGGAATGCGTCTACCGCAGGGATCAGGACGCTCCTGCCGTCAGCTCTTTCGACTTCGAGGATGCTCTGAGCGGTGTTCTGTATCACATCTTTAAGAATGCCGACCTCCGCGCCTCCTGACGTATCGATGACCCTGCATCCGATGAGATCGCGCACGTAGTGCTCTCCATCAGGCAGTTCATCGAGATCAGAAGCATAAATACTGACTTCCATGCCTCTGATCTCCTCGGCAGCATTGCGGTCGTCAACGCCTTCCAGCTTCACGACCGGCCTGTCCTTCTGATATCTCAGCCTTTTTATGACAGTGCTTTCCGTTTTTCCTGCACGCTCAAGAAGGAGGACTTTGCCCTCCTTCAGATTGGTCGAATCCTGCGCATAGAGTGTGATCCTGACTTCGCCTTTGATCCCCACAGGGCTTCCGACTTTGCCTATTAAGACCGTTTCGTTCGTTTTATCAGTCTTCTTCAACTATCTCTACCGACACTCTGAGATTCTGCTTGATGGCCGCAGCCTTTACCACGGTCCTGATCGCCTTTGCTATTCTTCCCGACTTTCCGATTATCTTGCCGATATCTTCATCAGCTACCTTGAGCTTGACAATTATGTCTCTTCCGTCAGTCTCTTCGGTGACAAGGACCTCGTCCGGCTTCGTGACCAGCGCTTTCGCGATTACTTCTACCAGACTTCCCATGCCGCGCCTCCTTATTCGATAGCGCCGGACTTCTTGAGAAGTGCTCTTACTGTATCAGTCGGCTGAGCTCCGTTAGCGAGCCATCTCTTAGCAGCCTCGTTGTCGATGATGATCTCACTTGGATCCTTCAGCGGGTCATAAGTTCCGATCTCCTCGATGAACTTTCCGTTTCTCGGTGTTCTCGAATCAGCAACAACTACTCTGTAGAAAGGCTTCTTGTGAGCTCCCATTCTCTTAAGTCTGATCTTTACCATTTTTTCTTTTCCTCCATTTATTATTAATTAATTGGTATCGTTTTATATATTGATGCGAACATCTAGAATCCGAGATTGCGCATCATGCTGCGCGCCTTCTTCGAATCCGGATTAGCTATGACTTTCGTCAGTTTCTTCATCTCTTCATATTTCTTGATGAGCTGATTGACATCCTGTACGGTATGTCCCGATCCTGCCGCGATGCGCTTTCTGCGCGACGCGTTGAGCACGTTAGGCTTCGCTCTTTCGAACGGTGTCATCGAGAGGATTATGGCCTCCCACTTCTTAAGTTCCGCCCTGCCCTGCTCAAAGTTGATGTCCTTCTTCTGAGCCGCGGAGATTCCCGGGATCATGTCGATGAGCTTCGAGAGACCTCCCAGCTTGTTGATCTGCCTCATCTGCGCGAGGAAGTCCTCAAGATCGAACTTGTTGCGGCGGATCTTTTCTTCAAGCTTGCGGGACTCTTCCTCATCGAAAGCGTTCTCTGCCTGCTCGATGAGTGACATGACGTCGCCCATGCCGAGTATCCTGGACGCGATCCTGTCAGGGTAGAACGGCTCAAGCGCATTGTACTTCTCGCCGGTACCCATGAACTTGATCGGCTTGCCTGTGACAGCCTTTACAGAAAGTGCCGCACCGCCTCTTGAGTCACCGTCCATCTTGGTCATTATGATGCCGTCGACGCCGAGGGCCTGATTGAATCCGTCAGCGATGTTGACTGCGTCCTGACCTGTGAGGGCATCGACTACGAGAAGTATCTCGTGAGGTCTGATGGACCACTTCAGTATCTTGAGCTCATCCATGAGCTGCTCGTCGATCTGAAGACGTCCGGCGGTATCGACGATGAGCACGTTGCATCCGCGTCTCTGCGCCTCTTTGATGGCCTCCTCAGCGATCTGAGTAGCATCGTGCGATTCTCTGTTGACGTAAACCGGTGTGTTGACAGCCTTGCCGACGATTTCGAGCTGATCGATAGCCGCAGGTCTGTAAATGTCGCAGGCAGCCAGCATCGGATGCTTGCCTGTCTGCTTGAGCCATGCGGCAAGCTTGCCCGCGGTAGTGGTTTTACCGGTACCCTGGAGACCTACCAGCATGATGATAGTGAATCCGCTCGGCGAAAAAGTCAGTTTGCTTGCCGTGCCTCCCATCATCTCGACCAGTTCGTCCTTGACGATCTTGATGACCATCTGGTCCGGCGTCAGGCTCTTCAGAACTCCTGCACCGAGGGCTTTCTCTTTTATTGTCGAAACAAATCCCTTGACGACCTTGAAGTTAACGTCAGCCTCGAGAAGCGCCATTTTGACGACACGCATCGCATCATCAAAGTCCTTCTCGGAGACCACTCCCTGGCCTTTCAGGTCCTTGAATGCGCCTTGTAGTTTTTCGGATAATCCTTCAAATGCCATGTTTCTATTCCGTGATCTGTTCTATGATCTTTTTCAGTTTTTCGGCATCGCCCTTTGCGACACCCGCGTTATCAATTATTCGGATGGCTCTGGCAGCCAGTTCCTGATGCTCTCTGTATGCGGAGACCAATCCCAGCTTTTCCTCATATGACTCGAGTGCTTTCTCGGCCTTTCTCAGCGTGTAATGTACCGCCTGCCTGGTCTGTCCGAGTTCTTCGGCGATCTCTGAAAGCGACAGGTTGTCTTCGTGATAGAGTGCCATTACTTCCTTTCTGGCATCACTCAGAAGATTGCCGTAAAAGTCGTACAGCATGCTCGCGTATTCAACTTTTTCGATGTCGTCCTTCATCACGATCTCCGTCAAAATGATCAGCGGTATGACCGTTTCCGACGATCATACCGCAATATAATAACATCTTATCCATGCGCTGTCAAACATTTTCTTTGACAGCTTTTCACCCTGTAATTTTCTTGTTTCCGGACTTTTTTGTCATTGTCACATAACCGGCCGGATTGTATGCCCATATCATGAAAGGCTGGGAATTGCCGGCATCTGCGTACCATATCTCGAAGCCTTCCGGCACCGTGATGCTGCCTGTGTTGATACTGTTATAAAGGTTTCTCACCTTTTGCGCTGTATCTGAAGTCCACCCTCCCGTATTAGGGTTCGTTATGGTGCTGTACCAGGAAGAGTCGCCCATATTGTATATCTGGCAGAAGGCTTCTATGAGCCTCTGCTTTGTGACATTAGTGGCGCTGTCGCTGGAATATCCGAGGAGAAGTCCCGCCTTACTGGTGCTCTGGCTCCCGTTCCACCAGTTCGCGGTCCCAGGTTCCACTGCATAGTGATAGACGAGTTTCGCTATCTTGCTGGTGTTGGCAATTTTTGTGATGGTTGCCTGTCCCGATGTGCTCATTTTCACACCCTGTTTTGCGCAGGTACCGGTATATGTAGTTCCGCCGGATACCACTTTGAAGACGCTTGTCTCACCTGCAGCAGAACCTACTTTAGTGCCGGTGTACGTTATTCTCTGTCCTGCAGCGGCGCGCAGGACTGCCGCGTTCGACCTGACTTCAGTTGCTTTTGCTGCGGCCTTTTCGGGCGGTTCCTCTGCCGCTTTGTCTTCTGACTCCTGACCGGAGGCTTCAGGGTCCTTTTCTGCTGATTCCTCAGTTTCTTCATCTCCATTCTCATCCTTCTCCGTATCTTCATCTGATACATCTGCAGTTTCCGCAGCTTCACCCTGACCTTTCTCATCTTCACCTGCTTCATCCTGTACATAAATATCAGTATCCTCTTTATCTTCCATACCATTCTCAGCCGCCGCAAACGACTGCGCGCCGGTCATGAACAGCAGCAGCAGAACGATCAGCATGGTCACGGCTGTCTTCACCTCCCTTTCGTTTCTGTACGGTTTTCTGTTCTTCATTCCGCGTCTCCTTTCCTTTCATTGTTTCTCCTGACCGTGGCAAGCACTGCCAGAACCGCCGCTGCCGCAAGAGCCATTGCCGAGTATATCAGCAATCTGTTCCCGTCTCCTGTTTCCGGCGCAGTCTGATCGGTATATACCAGTTCCTCCTTTTCTTTGTTTCCCTTTTTATATACCAGCACATATCCGTGGCCGTCATTCAGGGCAATGACTTTTGCCCTGTATACTGAATCATCTTTTTTGACTCCCTTTTTCTCTGTCGCATCCCGTGTGATCGTGTACCAGTACACATCAGGTCTGTCATAGCAGATCTCTCCGAAACTGTAAGTTCCCTCTTTGCCGATCGTTATCGACTTGCTTCCGCCTGCCTTGCCACCGGGCATGGGAGTTCCCGGTTCATCAGCCGTGAGCGTGAAGACATCTCCTCCCGCGCTTTCCGCGTTTCCGTTTACTATATACGTGACGGATATATCCGTCTTCACGGGAACGTTTTCTCCGGCAAACGCCTGCTCCGGCAGAGCTGCCTGCAGTAACATGACTACTGCAAGAAGCACGCCCGTCACCACCGTTCTTCTAAACATCTGATTATTCATAAAGGTCTTCTCCTTATTATTGTGAGTACTTTTCCTTTTATCGCTTTCCGGGATATCAGGCCGAAAGATCTTGAGTCGAGGGCAGTTTCACGGCGGTCTCCCAGTATAAGGTATTCTCCCTGACCGATCTCTCCGTTCAGATCCGCCTCTCCTGCGTACGTCTCATCGTACAGGCCGGTCCTCTTCTGCACCGGCTGTATATTGCCGTTGACAGTGAGTAAGCCTCCGCCTGTATGACCGACAGTCTCGCTCTGTGTGCCTTCGATGCGTCCGATCTGAAGATCTCCGCCTGGAGACTCATAGATCACGACATCGGTATTGACGAGCGTGCCGGTTCTGAAATAAATGATCAGATCTCCCTCATGGATCGCCGGAAACATGTCGTTCGTGGGCGCAAACGCAATTCCGAAGACGAATGTAAATATGACAAGCATCGCGGCAGCCGATACTGCGATCTTGATGAATGCATCGCGCCTGAGCTGTTTCATGAGCTTTTCATCAGCATCCTGTCCGGACTCATTATCCACCGGCCTCTTCATTCTGTTTTTGTTCAGCATGCTCATATGTGAGTTCTCCTGTCGGTCAGTGCACATAATACGACTACTCTCCTGTCGGTCATGTCATCAAAGCATGTAGACAGTGCAAGGAAGTGATCCGCTCCATCGGCATCCCTCTGCTGCACCGCGTTTTCCCTTATATAACCGCACGGTGCTTCAGCCCCTGCCGCATATACATTCCTGTCATATGCATCGAATATGCCCGACGCAAGCACAAGGATGTCGTAATCGTACATGGGCGTAAGCAGTGTCCCATGACGGTTTCTTTCGAAAAAGCCGGGATCCAGATAACGGTCGAGGTCGCCGAACATCGCTCCTGCCGCCATATTATGACCATGGATGATACAATACTTTTCTTCGATCCCGCCGTTTTCCTTATCCATGAACAATGTTCCGCCGGCATAGTACCTGCCATCGAAGCTCAGATCCAGGTAATCGAAGTTGTCTTCGCTCCGGACTACCGGGTGGTCTATGCGAGTACCGTCCATCGTGAGCCAGGCAACCGTATCGGGATTGACCTTCATCAACTGTGAAAAGCCCTGATACTTTATGCTGCCTCTCCCCTCCTCAACGACTGTCAGGCTGCTGATAAGGCCTGAACCAATGAATATCATCAGGAAGAGCAAAACTGACATCAGGATCCTGTCGATCCATATGTTTATCCTTCTCCACCTGCGCAGCTGCGATCCGCATGCGCCGTGTAATGCCTGCTTACCGCTCATTTTTCTACGCGGATCTCCCGTCATCATCTGCGTATTTTCTGTGTCTGCGGATAATGGCAAAGGCAGCAAGAAGGATCAGCGCAAGTGACGCTGCGTAGACCGCATAGTCCAGCCCTGCGACGCCTGTGAGAGCTGCAAGTTCCCTGTTGTTTTCCCAAAGCACGACTACCGTTCCGTCGCTCAGATCCACGGTTTCCATAGCTGTGGCAAGAGCCTTTTCAGCCTCCTTCTCATTACTCCCCGATGCCTTGATGATCTTTGCTCCCTTGTTTGCCTTATCCTCTGAAAAGATCCTGAATCCGGCGGCATGGTCTGACGCGGCTTCCGTGATCCTGTATTTTGCGCCTTTCGGAAGCTGCCTTATTACCGCCGTCTGACCATCCATGAGTTTCAGAGGCACTGTTGCATTTCCGGAGCCGTCCGACATGAATGTCTTTGTGTCATCACCATCGATGGTATAGGCCGTTTCCGGTACAAGGTCTGAGAACTCCAGCCTGTACCCGAACACTTTCGAGAGGTCACCGAGATTGCCGGTGACCTTCTTCTTCACTTTCAGATCCTGATATACCGGCACCGTCTGATCGCTGTCGCCTGTGTCTTTATGTGACGCAACCAGTATCTCCTTTTCCTCTCCGTTCACTTCTTTGACAAGGTACAGCTCCTCGAATGCGGTCATGCTGTGTCCGGTCATGCCGTCATACTGCCCGGCATCAAGAGACATTACGATCTGTCCTGATGTTCCAGTGCCGGTCGTCAGATCCGCGCTCCCGTCAGAATCCGGCACTTTATCGCCGGTCGCAGTATCCACAAGCCAGCCCCTGAAAACATACTTCTGCTTCGGAAGAAGATTTTCATAATCAATAACGTCTTTTATTTCCCTGTTGCCTTTGCAAAGAGAAGCTGCGGTCCTTATTCCCGGGACATACAGAGTCTGCGCGGCATCACTTTTGTCCTTGTGCTCCACCAGAGTGACGTCACCCGACCTGAGCGTCTCAAATACAACCAGTGTATGACCGGCCAGGTCAGCGGCATCAAAGCTGAACTCCATCTCAGCGGTACCGCCTGCGGCCTTTGCGGAAAAATACTCCGTGCTTTTTATGCCTGTAAGACGCTCCGCCGTACTGTCATAGATCTCGCCTTCCAGCACATAAGTTTCACCCGCAATAAGACCGGTATACCTTACCTTGTCGGTTATGACCGCATCCGTCCCCGCAAGGATATTCTGTGTGCCTGATGTACGGTCCGTCGCAGTCGTTGATATTCCCGGATAAACAATGGTCTGATCTTTATCATTGATATCCTGATGCTTCTGTATCTCTACAGGCACCTTATCGCCGTGCAGCGGTGAAACGCGCTTCAGCGTCTCAAAGACCACGGATTCACTGCCCGGAGTGAATGAAGACGTGTCCACCGTGAAAGACATTTTGACATCCATGACTTCTGCATCAGCCTTGAACTCCGCCTCAGCAGTTATGTCACCGCCTCCTGAGTCTTTCATCGGACGTCCGCTTTCCTTGTCCATCAGGATCCCCTCAAGCCTGTATCTGCGGCCGGAATGCAGACCTGTGAGATGAACATTATCAACGATGGTCTCTTTTTTTATGATGCGACCTGTCCGTTTACCCGTATCTGCATCAGATGCCGATGTAGCTACGGTCACAGGTGTGTTCTTCATTTCGACTACGGTGTCCGCTCCTTCCTTAGCGGTGAAAGTGACATCGTCGGCAAGATCGTATCCATATGGAGTTTTTGTCTCACGAAGCGTATACGTGCCGGTAGGAAGGCCGACTATGTCATGAGACTCCGAAGTGGTTTCCCATTCATCGATCACCTTGTCTTCCTGCAGCAGCTGCAGGCCGGCTCCTTCAACCGCCTTTCCGGTAACGGAATCCGTTTTTTTGATTTTTGCAGCATAGGGAACATCCCTGAAAAGCAATTCCTTTGTCTGGCCGCTCTTAAGATCCTCACCATCGATCCTGGTAATGACTTTTCCTGTATTCTTATCCTTGTAGATCCGGCCATAGTATTTTTTATCAGATATCTTGAACCCTTCAGGTGCTTTCGTCTCTTCTATAGTGAACCAGCCGAGAGGCAGTACTCTTTTTCCGCCGGCGATGTAGAATTTTCCGCTGCCGTTATGGACGTATGAAGCCGGAGTGTCTGTCTGCCAGTCGAATCCCGCATAGCAGTGATCGGGATCTTCGTCCCAGGCCGGCGGGTCTTTCTTGCTCGCTTCGAAGGTCCATTGATCCATTGGCAATGCACCTTTTATATCTGCTTTTGTGGCCACATCGTAGTATTTGACAGTGAATTCAGCTCCGAGGAATCTTTCATAGCCCGCATAGCCTTCATCGTCCGATGTCTTGAACACCCTGAAATCCGGAACACCATACTGAGGCGGTTCAGGTGATGTGAATGAAGCCGGATTTGATGCAGTGTTGGAAGCTGTGATCTTTACGGTGTATGCCTTCGTGTCAAGCTTATACCCCTTGCTTGCAACAATCTCTTTCGCATAGTATGTGCCGGGCTTCATTTTCAGTCTGCCGGTCTTTCCTTCCGTGTTTGTAGTGAGTATGGCATTATTTCCATCAATGTCCCTGGCTTTCACAGTACACTTCTTGTTTGTATAAAGCTGGTATTTAGCGCCTTTCAGGCTGTACTGGCTGTTGGCATCCGAAGCCGCATAAACAGGGCTTACGATAATATGTATGCCAACCAGAAAGGCCAGTCCCAGCGCCAGTATCATTACCGACATGACAGGTATTTTCTGTATCTTTCTTTTGCAGATGATTTGCTTTGACAGGTTTTTCAGCATAATGCGCTTTCCTTTCGTTCTCAGTTAAGTGTGTTTTATTGACGGGATGCACCCATTCTATCCGCTTTATAAAACCTGTCAACCTGTTGAAAACACTGGGTTACAGCCATTTGCTGCCTTTTGGTCCGTCTTTGCCGGATACCGGTCATTTACTGCCGGAAATCATGAAAAAAATGTTTTTGTATTTTTCGGATACAACAGTTCCGGACACAAAAAAGGAGACGGACCTTTCGTCCGTCTCCGCGTAACGATTCGACAATTCCTGTTTGAAGAATTCAGCTCTGTTTTCTCAGCACAGGTTTATCCTTCCGTGTTCGTCTCCTCACTTTCTTTTGTTTCTGTCTTTTTTGATGACTGATCACTCTTTTTGATTTCTGCGTTTTTCTCGTGAAGCATCTCTTCCGGAGTCTTATAATCTAAAACAGCATTCTCAAGATCCATATTGTCAAGAGCGAACGACTCACCTTTTGCGCATCTTGTGACACAGCAGGATTCTTTAAGCATACCTTCATCATAATTATAAAGAACGTATCCGCCGTAATACGAGTCATACACCTGAAAAGCCGGCATTGGATCCTTGCTCATAAGAGCCATGAAATACATCGGATCCGCATCACTCTCTTGCCTGATCAAAGATGGAACGCCTTCGAAAACAACTTCCTGTCCTGCAGCGTCAGTATACAGATATATTTCATATGGCTGATCCTTCTGGCCACACAGATATGTCTCCGTCTCAAGCTCCTTGAGTATCTCCTCATCTGTCATCTTTGAGAAATGTCCCAGATTTACGTTGTCAAGGCAGGAATAGCTGGAGAGCTTTCCATCCTTAAATACCTTGATCCATATTACCCGTGTTTCCCTGCCGAATGACGCAGCTGCAGATTCAGGCTCTTCAGTATCTTCAAATATATAATCTGCTGTACTTTCAGGCTCTGATTCCTCGATCTTATTCTGACACTCAAACCAGATACGCGGTTCTTCCCCGCTTATGGTCTGTGAAAAAGCTTTTCCGCCGGTCTGCCCTGAGCAAGCAGAAAGAATCATTGCCGAAATGATTATCATTACTGAAATGAGAATAACAGTCAACAGTTTCTTGTTTTTCATCATATCTCCTAATATTTATACAGTTGAGGCGGTCCGTATGAACCGCCTCATCACTATAATTTCAATACTTATATTTATATGGTGATCGCTATTTCCCTGCCTTTGCAGCCGCTCCGTCTGCAACAGCGTGTGCTGCAGCTACTACAGCAAGAACGATGCCTGCGTAAAGTGCGATTGGTCCCATTGCAGAACCTGCTGCCGCTGAGAAGTACAGCCCGGCCTTCTTCGCAAATACAGATGCGGCTATAGCTGCAACTGCGGAGATTCCTGCACAAGGGAGAGCTCCCTTATATTTCTTCTTGAATCCGAGGAATGCTGCTACGAGAGCCATCAGTGATGCGATAAATGCAGCAACCGCACCGTAGATTCTCGAGTAAAGTTCGTTTCCTATCGCAGCTCCGTCGTCTGCCTTATAAGCCCACGCAGAATCGAGAGCAACGAAGCCCTGCGGGATATCGAGATCTCCGTTGGCGTCAACATAAGAGAATCCTGCTCCGAGTCTGTCTGCAATGGATTCGAGTCCCGGATCAGCTTCGGTATCAACTACCTGCTGCAGACCATCCTTTACCTGAGCAACACCATCCTCATACTCAGCGAGCTGAGCTTCGCCATCAGCAAGCTGCTTTTCAGCATCCTTGAGCTTTTCTTCACCCTCAGCGAGCTGTTTTTCAGCATCTGCCAGCTGTCCCGGCGCAGCTGCAAGCTGTGCTTCCGCAGCTTTGAGCTTTTTCTGGCCATTTGTGTATTCATCGAGCTGAGCCTGGATAGCAGCCTGAGCCTTATCGTTTCCATTCTCATAACCCTTCTTGACGGTTGCGGTATCGTTGCCTGTTGCATTGGCAACAGCAGCGATTGCCTTTTCATAGCTATATCCGTCTTCGAGTTCCTTGACACTCTCATATGCTGTCTTAGCCATCTCAAGATTAGCCTTCTGCTCTGACTGTGTCTTAGGATCACCCATGCTGTATCCGTATTTGACCTCTTTCGTAGTCTTGTTTGCTGCCTTTGCGGCTAAGCCAACAGCTGTGTTGAAGTCTTTCTTTGCCATCAGCATGTCAACACCGCTTACAGCTTCTACGATCTTGTCTGCAGGCTGTCCTGCTGTAGGTGCAGCGACCTTTGCTGCTGTGGCAAGATCCTTTTTTGCCATTAACATGTCAACACCGTTTACAGCTTCTACGATCTTATCTGCAGGCTGTCCTGCTGTAGGTGCAGCGACCTTTGCCGCTGTGGCAAGATCCTTTTCTGCCATTAACATGTCAACACCGCTTACAGCTTCTACGATCTTATCTGCAGGCTGTCCTGCTGTAGGTGCAGCAATCTGTGCTGCTGTGTTAAGATCCTTTTCTGCCATTAACATGTCAACACCGTTTACAGCTTCTACGATCTTATCTGCAGGCTGTCCCGCTGTAGGTGCAGCAATCTGTGCTGCTGTGTTAAGATCTTTTTCTGCCATCAGCATGTCTACGTTTTCAACAGCTGATTTAATACTTGCTGCCGGCATTCCTGTTTGAGCTGAAGCAAGTTCTGCCGCCTCGTCAAGCGTTTTCGGAGCCATAAGGTTTTTCACACCGTTATAGACAGCCTTTATGCTTGCTTCAGGAACAGATCCGCCCAACTGCTGAGCAACATAGCTGACAGCCTCATCTTCTGAAAGGCCTTGTCCAATTGCATTGGTAACGCCCTGATAAATACTCGATACGGTACTTGCGTCTAAACCTGTCTGCGAGGCAACCGCTGCTGCTGCTGTATTTGTATCCAGCCCGTTTGCCATCATATTCTTGACGCTATCGTAAAGTTTGGTTATATCCGAACCTGTTGCTTCGGTTCCGGACTGTGCTGCTACTGTTGCACATGCCTTATCTTTGTCATAGCCGTTCATAAGCTCCTGAACGCTGTCGTAGAGATTGGATACACTGTTGCACATGCCTTATCTTTGTCATAGCCGTTCATAAGCTCCTGAACGCTGTCGTAGAGATTGGATACATCCGCACCCGTTGCTCCGGTTCCGGCCTGTGATGCTACTGTTGCACACGCCTTGTCTTTAGAGTAACCTTTCATCAGTTCCTTGACGCTATCATAAAGCTGAGAAATCTGAGATCCTTTAGTACCATTTCCGGCCTGTGCTGCTACTGTTGCACATGCTTTTGCTTTTGTGTAACCTTTCATCAGCTCATTTACACCATCATAGGCGTTCTTAGCTGCTGCAAGGTCAGCTTTGTTCTTTGCATAAGCCGCAGGACTACCGTTTTTATATCCCTTTTCAACTGTTGCCGGTGTATTGCCGGTAGCTGCTGCCGCTGTTTCAATTGCCTTTTCGTGAGGATATCCGTTCATCAGTTCGTTTACAGCAAGGTATGCCTGTCTTGCCTGAACCTTAAGAACCTTTCCCTGATTAAAATCTGCTGTTTTGGAATCAAGAAGCGCCTTTCCTTCTGCATACTCCTTAAGTCCGTTTTCATACTTAGCCTTACCTTCCTCATAGGCAGCATACCCGTCAGCGAGTGTCTGCTTGCCTTCTTCGTACTGCTGCTTACCCTCAGCAAGCTACTTACGTCCGTCCAGATAAGCCTGTTCATTTTCCTGGAGCGTGTTAAGACCATCGTCCAGTTTGTTGAGATTTGCGGTAGACTCAACATCTTTCTGTTCATAGTAGCTCTTTGCGCCAAGAACGTCATTGATTGTCATACCGCCTGATACGAGTCCGATCAACGCAACTACAGCAAGAACTGCGCTGAGCGTCTTCATGCGTCCGTTCATTTTTGTTTCCCTCTCTCAATAACAAAGATTAAAATATAAAGCTTATAATCAGGCAAGGCAAAGCAACCACTGCCCATATTACTGAAACTATTTTAACACTTTCAGTTCCCATATTCATAATAAATGTTAAGATTTGGATCAGGAAAGATGTATTAATTAGGAAACAAATTATAAACCTTCAAAAAATGCAAATAAAAAAAGCGGCGACGTCCTAATTTCCCAGAGGGTCACCCCCCAAGTATCATCGGCGCTAAGGAGCTTAACTACTGTGTTCGGGATGGGAACAGGTGGGAC
>CACYLW010000013.1 GCA_902775345.1 uncultured Eubacteriales bacterium
ATAATTGCTTTGAGAAAGGGGGCACATTAATGAAGAAATTAATTATCGGTGTGATGCTTACCATTGCAGTGTTATGTCTTGCAGCTTGTGGGGGCTCGTCTGTAAAGGTGGGCTCGTTCTCATCTCGCTACTTTAACGGGGATGATTATGATAACGCTGTACAGGAAGTCTTTACTTATTTCAGCGACTGGGAAGGCTGCACTATGACAGAAATCGGATATGCCGGAGATGACGCTGTCAAGGCAGAAGCGGAAATCCGTGGGTTGGCGCCCGAGCAGGTTATGGTACTGACATCCACCTTTACTACGGACGGGGAAGACCACCAGAACGGCCTCGAACCAAATTACACATATGAGGATTACAAGTGGATCCTGACAAGAAACACTACGGCGGAGCCATGGAACCATGAAGATCATGGTTACGGCTAAACCGGTTAAGAAGGTGCTAAGTGGTTGGATGAAAAGAGATGGCGTGCTGTCCTCCTTTCATTTCAATGTGTTCAGAAATAGCGTCTAAATTCGAGCCTCGTACGCTCCACCATCGAAAAACCCGAAGATTTCAACGTCTTCGGGCTTTTTCTTGTCTCGAGTGATCCGAGCTATTATCCCAAAAAGGAGCACATTAGGAGCACAAATTCAAAAAAATTCTGTTTTTACTGTCGATTAACTGTCGAAAGTGTCTCCCTGATCGAGTCGATCCTGAACCATCCGGAGAGCTCGATCGTGTATTCTGAAAACTCCTGTCCACGAATAGTGGATCCCTTCACAGATCTCCTCCCAGTTCTCTCTATGCACATAGCGACGAGTCAGGACTTCTCCCTCGAGTCCCGGGATCTCTGTGATCAGGTCGAGGATCTTCTTCCTTGTGTCTGACACTTCGACGAGTCTCTTCTCCCAGACAGTCAGCTTCTCTTCGATGTTAGCTCGATCTTTTTTCATCTTTGGAGTTGTCTGTGTGGTTATACGATCCAGAGAGTCGAGCTTGTTCCTCGTCCACAGGATCTCCGACTTCAGTCTCTCTTCCTGTCGATCATAGTTGTCATATTGAAGTAATGGTATTTATCCTATGTGATATTTGTATGCCTAGAAGAGGGATTTTCTGTAGTAGGTTAGGCATGTGCGTAGAAAAACAACCTCTATAAGCTAGCCGTCATAGAGACGCAGGATCTCGTCGGCGAGCTTTTCTTGTGACCTCATAAGGCAAACTTTGTTTTAATTGATTTATAAAAAAATTATCGTAAAACATTAAAAAACTGTTGACATACATTAATTCATATGTATAATGGGCATTGTAAGGATCCTAAATAACATATTTCACAGATCAAAACAACAAACACAGAAAGGACATTATCATGAATAAAGATACCAAGTTAGCAAATCTTCAGAAAACAAGCAAAGTCTTCGCAGTGATCGCAAAGATCATTGAGCTCGTAAACTATGTAGGAGCTGCGATCTGCGCAGCTGCCATTCCGGTGCTCTTCATAAACCAGGACAAGCTGAAATACTTCATAAGCGGACAGGAAGACGATCAGTTCTTCCAGATGCTTTCAGAGAACATGGAATTCAGGAGCGCTATGACAGTCTTTCTCGTGTTCCTGATCGTGCTCACACTCGCCAGCGCTTATCTTTTCAGAAAGATCGGTACGCTCTTCAGAAACATCAACGAAGACTATTCACCTTTCATTCCTGAGAATGTAAAACTCATCAAGATCATAGCAGTATTCGTCGCAGTGTTCATGCTGCTTGAAACAAGTATAGTCCCTGCTGTTATGAGTGGATTGATGATCTGGGCTGTGGCTCTTCTCTTTGACTATGGCTGCGAGCTCCAGACCGAATCCGACGAGATACTATAAAGGAGGGCACTATGGCGATAATACTCAGACTCGACAGAATGATGGCTGACCGCAAGATGTCCCTGAACGAGCTTGCAGAAAAAGTCGGCATCTCCAATGTCAATCTCTCAAAAATAAAGACCGGTAAGGTAAACGGGGTGAGGTTCTCCACACTGGATGGCATTTGCAAAGCGCTGGATTGCCAGCCTGGAGATATTCTGGAATACAGAAAAGACGAAGAATAATCGGAATTTAAGCTATACTACGAGCAGAAAAAGCCGTACAGTATAACATAACACAACCAGTACGAGCGAGTGATTGGATGAGTGGTTGGATGGAAAAAGATGGCGTGCTGTCCTCCTTTCATTTCAACGTGTTCAGGATTAGCGTCTAAATTTGAGCCTCGTACGCTCCACCAAGAAAACCGTTGAGATTTCAGCGGTTTTATTTTTTTGGGTGGTTGGACCTGATTGGATGAACTTGGATAAATCCTCCTTGGACTGGTTATAGAGCAAAACATCTTGGCAGCATTTTATTCCTCGCTTACAGCGAATACATGTTGTCAGATCGTTTCATATAAAAATATATGTTGACTAACGACCGAACGGTAGGTAAAATAGAGACGTCAATTATAGAAAATACGGTTGCTGCTGGAAGGAGTACTATGGAAAAGGCCAATACAAGAGACGAAATACTGAAAGTTGCGCTCGATCTGTTTTCAGTAAACGGGTATGAAGCGACGAGCATTTCACAGATCGCGGATGCTGTCGGAATACGCAAAGCGTCTCTTTACAGCCACTTCAGCAGCAAACAGGAGATACTCGATAATGTTGTAGCAGCAGTACTGACTGGTTATGATAATCATTCAGTATTTGCCAATACAAACTGGGATGATCCTGAGTTCACCAAGGATAAGCAGAAAATGACTGCAGAAGATGCTGCCGGCATGATACAGAGTCAGGTCAGACGTATACTCCATGATCCTGCAATCAGCAAGGGCAGAAAGATGCTCATGATCGAGCAGTTCCGAAACAAAGAACTCGCCGAACTGCAGACCAGAGTGAATTACGAAGATATCATGAAATATTTTGAAGGGATGCTCAGATTCCGTGTCCGCATGAATTCGCTGAAGGATTCAGATACTGAGATCATGGCAGCGCAGCTTTCATCGCCAATCACTGTATGGATCAACCTATGCGACAGGGAACCTGCCAGAGAGGAAGAAGTAATGGAACTAGTTCACAATCACGTGCTGCAGTTCTTCGAGGTATACGCAAAGTAGAACGATACAAGCAATCAATTGTATAGAATATAAATACCGGCCGGCCATTGCGGCTGACCGGTAAAAAAATACACTCCTAACTACCGAACGATAGGAAGTGAAAGGAAGGAGTCAATAATGTGTACAAGCATTGTAGTAAATAAGAATAAGACGATCGTAGGATGGAATCTGGATCTTCTGGATATGGAGTACAGAGTAAGGCCTGCAGATGAAGGAGTATACATAGAGGTCAATGACGCGAAGGAAGGGTGGATGCCGCTGTTTGGCGCGAGCTCCCGTGGAGATTTTGTCGGAATGCCTACATGCTGGCCTGCTGACAGAAGAAGTGATCCTTCAGGAGACGGAGAGAACGTCATAATGCTTGACATCGATCTTTTACTGCAGAAGAAGACGCTGCAGGAGATCCGGGATATAGCGGCCGAAAGGCCAGTTTACAGTATACCTGGGCTGACCTTTATGTCTGCTCTGTCAGATGCTGAAGGCAACGTGCTTCATATCGTGCCGGGGCAGGGTTCCAGCTATTATGAAAAACCTGAATACAAGATATTAACTAACTTCTCACCATACAAGCAGAACTCGGAGACACATCCGTGGATGGGCTGGGACAGATATCACATAGCAAAAGACATGCTGAAAAAATCGTCAGATGATTTTGATGTGGATGATTGCTTTGATGTACTCAAAGAGGTCTCTCAGGAAGTCTGCCCGACAGTTGTATCCATGGTATACGACGTGACAGACAGGACTGTTTACTGGTGTGAGAACAGAGACTGGGATAAGAGAGAACTGTGGAGGTGGAAATAGTCATGAAGACGAACATAGAAAAATACATTATTGGAAACCGCAAATTGATGAGAATGCTGACCGTTACGGCAACACTGTTCTTTGCCGGTGCGGTGTTCAAGCTCACAGCAGACAAGTGGCCGGAGGGAGTAATATACTTCGTGACGGCAGCTTGCTTCGCATCGCTTGAAAGAGCATGTGTCAGGAGAGCAGGCGAGGCAAGAAACAATAATGAGACAACTTATCACGAGGAAGATGACAATGAGTAATACTGATGCTACCAGATATGACAATATAGCGCTGATCACATTCTTCACTTTAGTGATAATACTGTCGCTGGCGGCAGAGGCATTTATAGTAAAGGACGGCCCACTCTGGATGTATTTTGTGCTGATGTGGATCCCGGCATTTTCAGCGATCATTTCAAGCGCGGTTTCGCTTAAAGGAGATAAGGAGAAGTTTTCTCTGAAGAGCTTTCTTTCCGGGCTTGGGATAAGAAAATGCAGGATTCGTTACATATTGCTCGCAACCCTCATTCCTTTGGCCTATCTGTTGATCCCATATATGTTCTACTGGAAAACACACCCTGATAATTTCGGCTATACAGGTGTAGCTATTCAGTTAGTATTAAAAGATTGTCTTCCGATGATGGTCATTGGAATTTTCCCCAACATAATTTCCGCAATGGGTGAGGAGATAGGCTGGCGGGGGTACATGCTTCCTGCTCTCACGGAAAGAAGCGGTCTGAAGAAAGCACTGATTATAACGAGCCTGTTCTGGGCATGCTGGCATTTGCCGCTGCTCGCTTTCGGAGACTACATGGTGGGGGCACCTGTGTGGTATAAACTGCCTGCATTTGCACTTTGCATATTACCGGTCGGGATTATCATTGGCGGGCTGACATATTTGAGCAAGAGCGTCTGGCCTGCTGCATTTCTACATGCGGCACATAACAATTATGATCAGGCAGTGTTCGGCGTAATAACAAGAGGCGATGACATGATGTATTACGTCAGCGAGACCGGGTTTCTCACAATAATATGCGCATGGGTGATCGCACTAATAATGATTGTCAAAATCAAGAATACTGCAGCAAAAGAGGAGAAACAGATATGAGCAGTTTTTACGAGTTTGCCGGCGCTGCATTACCATGGGTCACGTTAGGTATCTTAATGGCTGTGTTTTGTGCAAGAGCGGCAAGCAGAAAAAAGACGCAGAAAAAGAAAGACGACTATAGTTCTGAAGGAATGTCCATTGGGATGTGCTTCGGAGTTGCAATCGCAACAGCACTGCATATCAATGTTGGCATCGGAATGACGCTGGGTCTGTTACTGGGACTTGTGATAGGTTCTTCAAAAGAGAAGGAGGATGACTAGAGATGACTCTGACAGATAATATGATCCAAATACGAAGGTTGTCTGATCCTGAAATCCCTGCAGCACTGGATCTGGCCTGGAGGGTGTTTTCCGAATACGAATCTCCTGATTATTCAACAGAGGGGACTGAGGAGTTCCGTAAGTGCCTGCGTGATAAGGAATATCTGTACTAAGATGTTCGATCACCTTCTGGAGAATTATAAAGGCAATTTCATAACGGTCAATTCTTCGCCGTACGGCCTGGGCTTCTATAAAAAACTGGGATTTGTTCCGACTGAAGAAGAAAAGACCATAAACGGTATTAGATTCACACCGATGATATATAGGAGGAATACCAGAATGAAGGATTACATAGCATACTGTGGACTGGACTGCGAGATATGGGATTAAAACACCGTTCTGCTATTCACTTTGCCAGATAAGGCAGTGTGCGCTTAGCAAAGACATTGAAACCTGCGGAGGCTGCAGCGAAATGAGCACCTGTGAAAAGCTGAAAATGGTAACAGGAAACAACGAGGAAGCTCTCATGAGGCTAAAAGGATAAGCATGGAAAGAAAACTAATCAATTGGATAGGATTATTGGGTATCATATCGCTGATATCTTATGCGCTGGCAGTGATCATATCGCCGATGGCTTATCCAGGGTATAACTGGATGGAGCAGGCTGTCAGCGATTTGTCTGCTGATAATGCATCGTCAAAAGCATTGTGGAATCAGCTGTCGTCCAGGCATATCCCCTCTGCAATACTTCGGAATAGTTGAAAGATGCAGTGTATTCGCTGCAACAGGCTTCAATGCTGTACTTGGCTGGTGCCTGTTCAGAGGCTTTGGATCACCGGATAAATACAAAAATAAAGGAGTTAAGAAATGAACATCATTTATGAGAAGAAAGTTGCCATGACCTTTATTGGTTTTCACACAGAGATTTGTCCGGAGGAGGGCTATCAGAAATGCCCTGAATTCTGGGATAGGGAATACGCTGCAAAGTATGCCCGGCTCTGGCAGACAATGAAGCCGGAAAATCCGGTTGAGGCAGCGATCCTTTCGAATGGAATCGGCATGTTCGCCATCTGCTCAGAGTCCGGGAACGGATTCGAATACTGGATCGCGGGGCTGTATCAGGGTGGAAAAGTGCCGGAAGGACTGGAGCTTTACACTTTTCCGGCAAGCGACTGGGCATTGTTCACAACTAAAGGGCCTATTCCAGACTCTATACAGGCACTGAACACCTATGTCTGGCAGGAATGGTTTCCTTCTGAAGGAATTAAACGTCGCGCAAACGGCAAAGCAACGATCGAAGTGTACTCCGCAGGCGATCCACAGTCACCGGATTACGAGAGCGGCATCTGGGTCCCGCTGCAAGAAGCAAAAATGTCGTTATAACATGGCAAATATCATCACAGTTATCAGGATCATCTGCTCCATTGTATTACTATTCTGTCAATTCCCCTCCACAGCCTTTTATATTCTGTATGTAACCGCGGGGATCACAGATACAATTGACGGAGCGGTTGCGCGAAAAACAAATACAGTCAGCGAGTTCGGTGCAAAGCTGGATACCGCTGCCGATTTTGTGCTTGTTGTTGTATGCATGAAAACGCTGATTCCTATACTCGATATTCCTAAATGGCTATACGTTTGGATCGCCGTTATAGCTTTGGTCAAAGTGATCAATGTCGTGTCCGGATATGTGATGAGGAAAGAATTTATCACAGCACATACCGTTATGAACAAGGTCACGGGTATTCTTTTGTTCATTCTGCCGCTGACCCTGCGAACACTTGACTTAAAATACACTGGGGCTGCTGTCTGCACAGTGGCTGCATTTGCCGCAGCACAGGAAGGACATTACATCAGGACGGGGAAAGTTTAAGAGATGACATGAGTACAGCCGAAATTGAGACCAGATTAACAGAGCTATATGAAAAGGAAGCAGAGAAGCTCTTGACAGCTATTTTGCAAAGCGTCAGGCTGAGCTGAAAGAAATAGCGGATACGGCGCACTATCAGATGCGGCTTCTGGATACAGCCAGAAACAGGCTGAGAAAGGAGCAGAACATGAGTTACGATGTTTCAATCAAAACGATACCTGAACGTTATGCTGCAACAGTACATATGACTATACCGCGTTACGAGGATGAAGGCATGGTGTGGCAGATCCTCAATGAAGAGACAGGCCCGCTGAATGTGATTCCTGCGGAGCCATGCCTCGTAGCAGCAGAATATCTGGACGATGAGTATAGGGAAGAGGATGTGGAACTGATCGCATGGAAGACGGTCAGGGGAAAGTATACGGCGCAGTGATTGCATGGGTCAATGAGAACGGTTATGAATGCGCCGGCCCTATGTTCAATATCTATCATGTCAGTCCACACGAGACGCAGAATCCTGACGAATTCGTTACGGAAGTGTGCTACGCAGTAAGATAACACAATATCAGGAGGGGACTGGTGCTTCCGGATCAAACATCAGTCTCCTCTTTGGGAGGAAAATGACATGAACCATAAAGCCCTTGTTGTCATCGATATACAGAATGATATCACCAAGCACTACAGGGACATCATTGACAGACTGAATACTGCCATCGAATGGGCGGTGGAAAGCGGCATGGAAATTGTGTATATTCAACATAATAACCTGTCCGCCGGTACGCGCACATTCAAGCCCGGCACAAAAGGAGCAGAACTTGCGCCGGAGCTCAGGATCGTCTCGGATCATATCTTCGTTAAGACAAAGGCCAACGCTTTGACCAGCGAGGCGTTTTCAGAATTCATCCGGTCAAAGGATATCAGAGAGTTTTACATTACCGGTGCTGATGCCACTGCCTGTGTGAAATCCACCTGTTTCAACATGACTGACCAGCTATGACTTAAAGAAGATGCTGGAAATGCTTGTCTACTACACGGACAAGGGCTGTGAAGTCAAAAATCTTGCCATTTATATGGGGGTGAAATAATGCGTATCTATGTTGATTTTGACGATTGCCTGTGCGAGACAGCAAGGGCCTTCTCAAAGCTTGCGCTGGAAATGTTCAATAAGCATGTTCCTTATGACCAGATTCATTATTTTGAACTGGACAGGTCTTTTGATCTGGATGAGGAACAATACGAGCGGTTTATGCTTCGGGGTCACGAGCCGGAAATACTGTTGTCGTTTGATGCAACGCCGGGAGCTGCGGAGACCATAAACGAATGGATTTCCTGCGGGCACGAGGTATCGATCATTACCGGCCGCCCATCAAGCGTTTATGAGCCATCCCGTATATGGCTGGATGAGCATGGACTTAAGAACACCAGACTGTACTGTCTCAATAAGTATGGAAGGGATCACTTTATCAAAAACAGTAACAGCACTCTTGAACTTGAAGACTATTACAGGATGAAGTTTGATTATGCAGTTGAGGATTCTCCAAAGGCGTTCAGGTTTTTTGAACATCTGCCGGAACTAAAGGTTCTGGTGTTTGACAGACCATGGAACAGAGAATGTGCTTTTCCGAATGGAAATTATCAAAGATGCGCCGATTGGGAGATCATTCGCAAGATCGTTACAGGCGAGTGAGAAAGAGACGTGCAATAAGAAATCTCATTTGCAGAGGTGATTTCAGTGAACAATATCTTTTATGAAATGATATTTAGGAGGAAGTCATTTCATACTTTCAGAAATGTTGGGAACGAATCAATCAGCGAAAACGAACTTAATGATATGCAAAATGCATATTCGGAGCTTGCTCCTCTGAATCCTGAAATCAAAACCGCCATTCGTATTGTTCCCGAAAAAGAAACTAATTGTAAAAGAGGCGGAGAATACTGCATTCTGTTTTATAGCGAAAAGAAAGACGGCTATTTACAAAACATAGGTTATATCGGTGAACAACTCGATCTTTATCTGGTATCCAGAAATATCGGAACGCTCTGGTTCGGAATAGGCAAAACAAAAGAGGAACACTTTGAGAATATGGAATTCGTCATTATGTTTTCCATCCGAAAGATCAGTGATAGCTCTAAGTACCGCAAGGATATGTTTAAGAGCAAAAGAAAGAGCGTTGAGGAAATATGGGAAGGAAAACAAATCCTGTGTGTGAGTGATATTGTCAGGTTTGCACCGAGTGCCTGTAATTCTCAGCCGTGGCATGTAAAGAACGACGGTGAGCTTTCGGTTTACAGATACAAGAAGCCCGGTAAAAGAGGAATAATGCCTGCAGAAAAGGTTTCATTCTACAATTGCATTGATATAGGTATTTTTATTTGCTTTCTGGATATTTGCCTTGGGCATAGCGGTATTGATTTTAACAAAAAACTATATCCGGATCCCGGCGAAGATAAAGAATATGTTCTGAATGTAAAATATAGACTTGATTGATAAATACGAAGTTTGTTGATGAACAGCAGGTGGTTGGATGAGCGGTTGGATGGAAAAAGATGGCGTGCTGTCCTCCTTTCATTTCAACGTGTTCAGAAATAACGTCTAAATTCGAGCCTCGTACGCTCCACCATTAAAGCCGTTGGAATTCCAACGGCTTTTCATTATTTTGGCGCTTGTATCCATGCCATCAGTCAGAAGAGTTTTACATATGGTATAATCTTTTCAGTGTCAGGCATTAAGGCTCGTATGGCTGGAGCAATGATAATAAGAAATGGTAAGCCCGACGGAGGATCGTAAAAAATGAAAAACCTGCAATGGTGCATTTACACATACCGGCATAGAAAAGCGTTTGAATACTGCGCCCGCAAACTCATCAGGGATCCGGGATTGCGTGACGTAATGCTGCGCAGGGCAAGGGTGCATGACATGGACAAGATGATAATGTACCTGTTCCTTGACCAGAAGGAGGCGCAGGAGATACACGTGAAAACCCAGCCTCATCATCTTGAGAATCAATTGCCGAGAACCTATGAGGACTTCGTGGAGACCGTAATCGACTATGAATGCGCGCCATATACAAAGCCTGACAAGCCGCTTAATGCCTACGATTTTACAAGGGTGCTCGTAGACTGGAAGGCGCTCGATGAAGAAACGGGAGACAAGCTGATCGGCATCATGGAAGAGCTGGGCATAGCGAATTCGGACTCATACGCGGAGGATGCTGAGGGGCAGGCATATATAAACGGGATAGGCGAAGTCACCGAAGAGATGATATACGAAGAGATACTTAGGTATGTCAATGAGAACCCGGATAATGAGTTGAACGAAATACTGGAGTATGTGAATAATAATAAATGAGTCTTGAAGGGACTCATTTTTTTTGCTTTCTGTATTTTCCTTCCGGACTGCACACATATGAGGATCTGATAAAGATGTTCCCTGAACCTGCTTTCGGGGAGAAAACAGCAGATATAAATCACATTGGGGGCATCCCGGCAATCATTGAGAAGATAGCCGTGAGAATGTAATGATATTGGATGTACACATGGTATATGCTAGAATTCATATAATAGTGAGATAATTCTTCTTGCCGATCCGTCGATCGGATAGGTGTGATCTATATGGTTAAAGGAGAGGAATCATGAAAAAAATCCTTTCAATTGTACTGATTTTGGTTTTTGCAGCACTTGCACTTACCGCATGCGGAGGCGGCGGAGGCAGTGATAAAGATCTTGCTGACAGCAAGTATGTCGGAACATGGAAGAATATAAGCATATCACTTGGTGAAGAAAGCGGAGAGCTTGACGGTGAGTTCACTATTGTTCTTAATGATGACGGAACAGGACAGCTTATTTCGGACGGTGAGGCCGGAGATTTCACATGGGAGCTGACAAGCGACGGCTTCAAGACAAGCGGTGATATGAAGCTGACATTTAAGGATGACGGCGATAACATCAAGACCAAACTGCTCGGAGCTGACTTAGTCTTCGAAAAACAGTAATATGTGAGTCGGTGACTGCTCATGACCCGCCGGGTTCCGTGAATCCGGCGGTCTTTTCTTTGTTTGGGCTGAAAAAACTTTTTCCATGAAAGAGAATTTGATACACTTAACATAGTATTTACTGAAAATAAAAACGGCGCGAAACGGACGGGAACTCATGAGCAAAAGCAACGATAAACCAAATATGGTAAAAGAAACAAATACCCGGGATATAACAGGGAAAGCTCTGTTAGCGTGCTTTATTGCAGCCGTGCTGATTATCTGTGTACAGGCAGCCGGTACTTATATGAATCTTCAGTCGTTCCTGAGACGCGAGACTTCTTATCCCAGCCTCGAAGCCGGGATAAAAGGATCGATCGAGGAACTGTCGGCTTCGATAGACAGCCATTACGAAATGGATAAAAAGAAGGCGCTGACTGATACATATTTCCGGGCTCTTGCCCTCAGGGATAAGATGAACCGCAGCGACTTCCTGGACAGCACTGTTGAAGACTACGGAAAATCCTATGTTGTAAGAGTCAGGGACGGAAAACTGACAGTTCCTGACGAAGCTCAAAACCTTCCGGGAATAACAGCAGATGACATTAAAGGCGAGCAGGGAATAATAGATACATCGAGAGATACTGACTGGCGATGCTTTACTGCATACAGCGCTATAGGCAATGGCTATTATGCAATGCAGGAAGTAAACGCGAGTGATGGCGCTGATAATATGGCATCAATTGCGCTCTACGAGATCGAGACTGCGTTTGACGGAAAGGCCATTCTTCTGGACGAAAACGGGAGATTCGTTTATTACAGTTTTGATCTGAAAATCCCTGAACTGCGTAATGAAAACGGACTGGATGAGGAAGCTCTTGATAAGTTCCTTAAAAAACACGCACCTTATTACGTCATGGCAAGGTCTGCAGATGAGAGGTATACACTTATACTTCTCCTTTCAAAATATGAGATACTGATTGACTCACTGAGCATAGACCTTCTGGTTGCACTGGTGGCGCTGATTCTTTCAGTGGTACTGATCGTCTGGATATCGGAGATAAAGAGGCTGCTTAAAAGCGGAAAGGCAGATAAGAAAAAGCTTGGTGATTATGAACCTTTGCATATAAAAAACAAGATAAGGACATTCTGCATACTCGCTGTCGTGATCGTCTTCCTTGCCGGGTTGTTCTCGAGCGCCGTAGGGTCATTGTACAGTGTCACCTGGGACGCGCAGAACACCCTCTCAGCTGTTCAGAGTATGGACGAAGATCTCAGGAGCGTTACTGAATTCAGAATCAGTGAAATGAAAGAAAATGATGCTGAGCATGCAAAAATAATCGCTGATGCCCTCTACCGCAACCCCGACCTTCGCACAAAGAAACAGCTTGGAGTTTATAAAGATATGCTTTCAGCTAACTACATCATGCTGTATGATTCGGAAGGCAGAGAGTTCCTGACGGATTCTCCGTATATCAACATGAACATAGGCGGCCTGAGTTCTTCAGACATGCGTGCTTTCAGACGGGTGCTGAACGGCGGATCGGAAGCTTATCTTGAAAATGTAACGGATAATGTGACAGGGGCAAAGAGCAATCTTGTAGGTGTGCGCATGCCTGACATCACCGGAGACAATGGCAGCGGCTACAACCTGCTTGTGATTTCTTATCCTCCGTCATCTGAAAAGGGAGTTACATTCCTCGCGACCCCGGATGATATGGCGTCATCACTGGTTTCTTCATACAATGGATACTTGCTCCTTGATAAGGACAAAAAAATCAGGTTTCTCTCCAATAAGTCTTTATATGGAAGGGATCCGCTGGAACTGGGCATGAAAGAAGACGAGATCCGGGACAATTTCCTTGGAGAGTTTTATCTGGATAACGACCATTATTATGGAGCTTCCAATGAGATGAACGGCGAACTGTTCTATTACATCACTAAAGCCTCGGTCATGAGGGAAGGAATGTTCACTTTCGGATTGCTGGAGGCTGTGGGGTTCCTGCTGGTATTGCTGATAATACTCCGTATCCTGATGAAGGATTATGATCTGATCTATGATAAAAGTACTGCAGGGGAATACGATGATCAGGATCCTGAAAGCAGCAGGGAATGGGCATCACGGTTCCCGTGGATAAAAAGAGCCAGCTCTCCTGAAGCAAGGGCAAGGGTCGCGCTCAACATAATGGCGGGACTGTGTATCTTCGTTATCGGGGTACTGGCCATCACTTCTGCAGGTGCAGACAAAAGGGACAGCCTCATTCCGTACATTTTCAGCGATAGCTGGAACAGAGGGCTTAACCTGTTTGCCATTGCTAGAGTTGCTTTCATGATATGCGGAGTAGCAGTCATATGGAGCATCGTTGCATTCATTGTCGGCATTGCAGTTGCTTTTCTTGATACAAGGGGGGCATCAGTTGTCAGACTCATAAAAAGCGTTCTGAGCTATGCCGTTGTTCTGATCGTATTGTATTATTCGGCATTGTATCTTGGCTTTGATCCGGCAACACTTCTGGCTTCAGTCGGAATCATAGGACTGGCGATCTCGCTTGGCGTAAAAGATATAGTCGCGGATGTCTTCTCCGGCGTATCGCTGATCTTCGAAAAAGCGTTCCAGGTAGGAGACATAGTGGAGATCGACGGCCTTGTCAGAGGAACGGTACAGGAGCTGGGTGTAAGAACATTAAAACTCTTTGGTGACGATAATAATCTTAAGGTCATCAGATACAGTGATATTCACAAGGTCAATAATCTCTCGAGAAGCAACTCGTGGTGTATTGCGGAATTTACCGTTAAGAACAATGTAAATACTGAAGAACTGAAAAAGATGCTCTGGGCGGAACTTCCTGAAATACGGGAAAGACATAAAGAGATACTCAGCGATCCGGTATTTACCGGTATAAGCACCATAAACATAGGAAGCATCACATTCGGTGTGAGGGCAGAATGTAAGGAAACAAAAATGCGCAAGGTCCGCAGCATACTGAACTACGAGATCAGGGACATGCTCAACCGGAACGGTATAGAGATGCTTTAGTAATTGTAAAACCACAACTTTAACAATGTATAAAAAGAGGCGCAGTGCAGAACGCACTGCGCCTCTTCTGACTTTATTTGATCATAAGTGATGTGTTAGTCAATGAATCCCTTCTTTTCGAGAACCTTGACAATGCCACGGGCTTCTTCCGTACCTTCGATGATTCTTCTCTGTCTCTTGGAGTCACCGATGTTCATGATCTCAACATCGGAGAATTCTTCCTTCAGCATGTCGAGAACAGGGTTGTTTGACTTGAGTCCCATGCAGATGCATCCATAGTCGAATTCGACCTCTTCCATGCTTCCGTCCGGATTCTTGACCACGAAGCTGTCAGGCTTTACTTCCTGAAGAGCTGTGGACGGTCTCTGGTGTACGTTGTACTTATTCATCAGATCAACGATGCTGACCTTTGTGATAGGATCGAGTGCCGGTCCGACGATATACGGTAGCATCTCGATTACCGTGGTGTCCGCTCCTCTAGGCGCGAAGAACTCCACTACATCGAGTCCTACGGCGCCGGCGCCGATAACAACGACCTTCTTGCCCGTGCAGTCTTCCGGATAGTTAGGCAGGTTGTTGATAACGCCGAGTACAGTCTGTACTTTGCCTTTTCCTACGTTCTCCTTGAGTCCAGGGATAGGGAGGATCAGAGGCAGCGAACCTGTGGAGTTTACGATTATGTCCGGGTTGAGTGTCCTGATGAACTCAGGAGTAGCCTCGGTGTTCAGGAATACGTGCAGGTTGTGGAGCTTCTTGATCCTTCTCTCGAGGTAATCAGGGAAGTCTCTGAGTCTGCTCTTGTCAGGGAACTTCGAGATCTCGTAAGCGAGTCCGCCGAGGTGGTCTGCCTTCTCGATCAGGAATGCCGTGCAGCCGACTTCAGCAGCCGTGCATGCAGCTTCCATACCGGCTGTGCCGCCGCCGATAACGACAACGTTGCATGGCTTGTTGACCTTGAGCTTCTTGTACTCTTCGCCCTCGATGACAGCCGGGTTGACAGTACATCTGATAGGTCTGTTGCTCTGGATACGGTTGCCTGCGCATCCGATGTTGCAGCTGATGCATTTTCTGATGTCGCACTCTTCACCGAATTCAACTTTGTTTACCCAGTCAGGATCAGCGATCAGTCCTCTGCCGATGCCGATGAAGTCAGCGTCGCCTCTCTCGAGGATGTCGTTTGCTACCTTAGGGCTTCTGATGTTGCCCATGGTTACTACCGGCTTGCCGAATCTTTCCTTGACAGCCTTTGCGAGATAAGCTCTCCAGCCGTCAGGATAGCAGTTGCTGTCGATCTGATACTGCAGGGAAGGGTTGAGAGCTGCAGATACGTTATAAACGTCAACTTCGTCTCCGAAGTACTGCAGATACTCAAGGCAGTCGTCGAGGTTGTTGCCGCCCTCGAGGAATTCGTCTGCACTGATTCTTGCGAGGATAGGAATGAAAGGTCCTACCTGCTTTCTGACTTCGTCGATGACCATTCTCGCAAGACGTGCTCTGTTCTCTGCGCTTCCGCCGAATTCATCAGTCCTCTTGTTATAGATAGGGGAGAGGAACTGGCTGATGAGATATGAATGTCCGCAGTGAACTTCGATTGCGTCGAATCCTGCCTGAACGGCACGCTTTGCAGCTTCGCCGTACTTCTTGACTATTGCTTCGATCTCATCCTTCTCAAGCGGACGAGGTGCTTCGCCGCCGAGCTTTGAAGGTACTGTCGAAGATGATACAGTAGGAACTCCCGTACGTGCGGATGAAGCAGATGCTCCTGCGTGGTTGATCTGTACGGCAATGAGTCCGCCCTCGTCATGAACTGTTTCTGTCAGCTTGTAAAGCTTCGGCATGAACATGTCATGGTCGAGTCTGAGCTGGCTTGTTCCGTTGGAGCCGGTAGGGAAGTCTACGCAGACGTTCTCTACGATGATGAGGCCTGTGCCTCCTCTGGCTCTGAGTTTGTAATAATTGATGTGATCATCGTTGATGCCGCCATCCGGGTCAGCGTAGTTGGTGCCCATTGGGGTCATCACTACTCTGTTCTTGAAAACAGTTTTTCTGACTGTGATCGGTTCAAATATTCTTGGATAATCCTTCTTCATTTTGTACTCCCTCCGGGTGGTTATCTGCTGCCTTGTGGTACCTTTATGATAAAAAAATAACGGGCGGAAGTAAAATATCTTTACCGCCCGTTATTGATAGCCTGAAGGTATCAGATAGAAAAAAACGATACCGCTGGTTTATGTTATAGTTTTTAACGTTGATGGCTCAAGGTCGGATCCGCTGATCATGAAATCAATGAAGCGCTTGGTAGCAGGCATCATGTAATGATTCTTAAGCCATGCAATGTTTATGTAGTGTATGAGATCGACGTCAGAAACACTGTGTATCTTGAGATACTTCTCATTGAGGATATCTACCTTGGCAACAAGGGCTATCCCAAACTGCTCGCGTACCAGGGCCTGAATGGAATTCTCATCGGAGCATTCACACAGTATGTCCGGCTTTATACCCAGATTACGATACAGCCTGTTGGTATATCCGCCGAGACCTGAAATACGGTCATACCCGATCACCGGATAGCGCGCCAGCTCGTTTATCGAAAGCTCATCCTTATCAGCAAGAGGGTGCTCGTTTGAAGTGATGATCACCATTTCCTGCTTCAGTATCGGCACAAATTCAAGTTCTTCCTCGTTTTCTGAGTACGCGCAGAATCCGACATCAAGTTTTCCGCTTTTTATGTCCATTATTATTGAGGAGGTACGGTTCTGCGTAAAACCGAAAGTAACGTGCTCGTTTCCCGGAGTATCCAGAAAGGAACGTACCTTATGAGGAATGTAGTAATTCGCAAGTGGGAATACGTAGCCTATATCGATGCGGCCGCCTGTGGTGGATATTTCCTTCATTTTATATACAGCGATATCGCACTCTTCGAGTATGCGGTTTGCATATTCGAGAAACAGCCTTCCGCTGCCGGTCAGGGCTATTCCTCTTCCGGCACGCTCAAAAAGTACTACTCCCAGTTCATCTTCAAGAGAATCTATGGATCTTGAAAGGGAAGGTTGCGAAATGTACAGCTGTTCTGCCGCCGCACGGAAATTCTGCAGTCTGGCTACAGCCTGAAAGTATCTCAACTGGTTTAGGGTCATGATTACTCTCCTGTCTGATCAGGTGTCTGCGGGAATGTATCTATAGAAATACGGTTTAAAAAACTATATCACAGGAAAACGGTGAATGATAGCCGCACGCTATCATTTTTTGTTTTTTATGGCATTGGACTCTATCATAGAGAATCGTTAAAATATAAACAACAAATAGTTATTGTTTTAACAAAGTTGTCTTCTGGCTTGTGGTGAATCAGAGACATTACCGGAAGAGGCATGCAAAAGTGCCTGAAAATAAATGATCATAGGAAACTCATAAAAAGGAGAAAAACAATGGCAGAAAGAATCACAGGACACACCGAACTCATCGGACTCATGGCTTATCCTATCCGTCACTCCAGCTCACCGGCTATGCAGAATGAAGCTTTTGCAGAGGTAGGAGCTGATTACGCATACCTTGCATTTGAGGTCGGCGCAGATGAGATAGAAGATGCCGTAAAGGCTATCCGCACACTCAAGATGAGAGGTTCCAACGTATCGATGCCTAACAAGACACTGGTAGGTCAGTACCTTGATGAGCTGGATCCTGCTGCTGAACTTTGCGGCGCAGTAAACACCATCGTAAATGATAACGGTCACCTCAAGGGATATATCACTGACGGAATCGGCTTCATGGCTGCTATTAAGGACAATGACATTGATCCTATCGGCAAGAAGATGACTATCGTAGGAGCCGGCGGCGCTGCTACAGCAATCGAGATCCAGGCTGCTCTCGACGGAGTTGCTGAGATCTCAATCTTCAATATCAAGGACAAGTTCTATGAGGTCGGAGAAGACACGGTAAAGAAGATCAATGAAAACACAAACTGCAAGGCAAAGATGTTTGACCTCGCAGATACTGAGGCTCTCCGTGCAGAGATGGCAGACAGCTACCTCTTCGTAAATGCTACAGGCGCAGGCATGAAGCCGCTCGAAGACGTTTCCGTAGTTCCTGACAAGAGCTTCTTCAGACCTGAGCTCATCGTAGTAGACGTTCCTTACGGATGTCTCCTGACAAAGATGAGAAAGATGGCTAAGGAAGTCGGCTGCAAGACAATGAACGGTCTTGGAATGATGCTGTTCCAGGGTGCAGCAGGATTTGAACTCTGGACAGGCAAGCCGATGCCGATCGAGCACATGAAGGAAGTCCTCGGAATCAGCTACGACGACTAATCAGACATATAAAAAGTCAGATATGACAAATGGAAAATGAGAGGAAACAAAAATGACTAACAAAAAGTATTTACCAAGCGTAATAGTTCTTTATCTGAACTATTTCCTTCACGGAATTGGCTGCTCCGTTCTCGGACAGGCCGTAATCAAAGACGCCCTTGCCGGAAGCTGGAACGTTGAGGCAATGGCTATCACAGCTATCGCAGCTGCACTCGGACTCGGAAGACTCATCGCTCTTCCTTTCGCGGGTCCTCTTTCGGACAAGCTCGGCCGCAGAGTGTCGACAGCTATCGGCGGATTCTCATACGCTGTATATCTGATCGGACTCGCCATGGCTTTCAACGCAGGCGGCGGTGCAGGATACAGGATCGCTTATGTTTGCGCTATCGTCGGCGGTATTGCCAACTCGTTCCTCGACACAGGCATTTATCCTGCTGTTGCTGAGATCATCAACAAGGCTCCTGGCGTTGCGACAATGGGCATCAAGTTTGCCATCTCCGGTTCTCAGTTCCTGCTGCCTTTCTTCCTCGGAATCACAGTAGGCCAGACAGCAGGCGGAATGGTTACTTACAACAAGCTGTTCTACATCGTTGGAATCGCATATCTCGTACTGATGGCACTCATCCTCTTCTTCCCTCTGCCTGATACAGACAAGAAGGCTGAAGAGAAAAAGGAAGGACTTCTTCAGAGCATCAAGCATGCGAACTTCTCCGCAGGTTCCATCGCCATGATCCTCATCGGATTCACATGCACAGGTACATTCCAGCTCTGGCTCAACTGCGCGCAGAACTTCGCGAAGGATGTTGTAGGCTGGGCTGAGCCGCAGGCCATGCAGTCATTCTACGCTATCGGAACAATGATAGGACTCGTTGTCACAGCTCTGCTGACAAGCAAGATCAAGGACGTAAGATTCGTAATGATCTATCCTGCAGTATGCGCACTCATGATGGTTGCAGTACTTATGGCTCCTTCACAGGGAATACTCAAGATCGGCGCTTTCGTACTCGGGTGGTTCGGAGCAGGCGGACTTCTGCAGATCGCAACATCCGTATGCAACATGCTCTTCCCTAAGATCAAGGGAACAGTCACCGCCCTCGTAATGATCGCTTCGTCTCTGTGCAACTACACACTCCTTACAGCTGCTGCATCGATGACTCCGTCCGGAGTAATGATCATGAACATCGTGCTGACAGCAGTCGGAACTCTGCTCGGAGTATTCGTAAACATGAATTACAACAAGATGCTCGAGGCTGCAGAAAAATAGTAACAACACTTGCTTAACAGAAAGGAAGGAAAAAATGAACACTGTTAAGGTCAGAAATATTGTAATCGGCGAGGGAATGCCAAAGATCTGCGTACCTATCGTAGGAATTACAAAGGAAGCTATCCTCGACGAAGCAAAAGCCATCACAAAGCTCCCTGCAGATGTAGTGGAGTGGAGGATCGACTGGTTTGAGAACGTATTCGACTTTGCTGCTCTTGAGGATGTAATGAAGAATCTCCGCGAGGTTCTCGGAGACATGCCGATCCTGATGACATTCCGTACTTCGAAGGAAGGCGGAGAGAAGGCTATCGAAGATGAAGTATATGCAGACATCAACATCAAGGCAGCTCAGACAGGCTATGTTGACATGGTAGACGTTGAAGTCTTCACAGGTGACGAGATCGTAAAGAAGATCATCGACGGCGCGCATGCTGCCGGCGTAAAGGTCGTAGCATCCAATCACGACTTCTTCAAGACCCCTGATAAGGATGACATCGTAGGCCGTCTCCGCAAGATGCAGGAACTCGGCGCAGACATCCCTAAGATCGCTGTCATGCCGCAGAACAAGAAAGACGTTCTTACTCTGCTTGCTGCAACAGAAGAAATGGCAAACGAGTATGCTGACCGTCCGATCATCACAATGTCCATGGCAGGCACAGGCGTTATCAGCCGTCTTGCAGGTGAAGTGTTCGGTTCGGCACTGACTTTCGGAGCAGCAGCAAAGGCATCAGCCCCTGGACAGATGGGCGTGCAGGACCTCAAGCAGGTTCTCACACTTCTGCACGGAGCGCTCTAAATAATGGTTCATTCATGCCCCGTTCCAGACGACATTCGTCCCTCCGGGGCGGGGCATGCTTTGAAGAAAGGAAGAAGCCATGACAAAAGTTATTAAATGGCTTGATCACAACCTGGAGGAGTTCCTGCTGACACTGTTACTGCTTGCAATGGCGGTCATCATGGGTGTACAGGTGTTTTCCAGGTTTGCGCTGAAAGCTTCGCTGTCATGGACTGAGGAGCTCACGAGATATCTGTTCATATGGGCAGGTTTCATGAGCGTCAGTTACTGCAGCAAGAGGTGCATCTCGATCAAGATAGAACAGTTCGTGGCAAGATTCTCAAGGCGTACGAAGGCGATAATCAAACTTGTCAATCATACGATAGAGCTGGCGTTCTTTTTCTATATGATTCCGTTTGCTTTTTCGTACATGATGTCGGCGGTCGAGAGCGGGCAGGTGAGCCCGGCGCTCGGGATCCCGATGTACTATATCCAGGCGGCGCCTTTCGTATCGTTCATACTGGTAGCTTTCAGGATAATCCAGAGATGGATCATAGAACTCAAGGTCTCACTTGGCATGAAAGTCTATGACCCGGCGCATCCTGAACGCAATACTCCTGAATCATTTGTTGAGGCAGGTCAGCCGGTATCCGCGGCTGACGCCGGAAAGGAGTAGTCATGCCGGTAGGATTATTGTTCATACTGTTCGTGGTATTCCTTATCATAGCAATACCTGTAGGCATTACGCTCGGTATTACGGCCGTATTGCCGCATATATTTGATCCGTCGTTCACCGTGGGAGCGAAGTATCTCATCAGAGCGATGTTCGGCGGACTTGACAGCTTCCCGCTGCTGGCGGTACCGATGTTTGTACTTTCCGGTATCATCATGGCCAAGGGAGGCATATCACGCAAGATATTCGACATATTCGCTTACTTCTTCGGCAGATTCACTGCCGGAATGCCTTGCGCAGTCATAGTAACGTGCCTGTTCTACGGCGCGATCTCCGGCTCTGCTCCGGCGACCGTTGCTGCCGTAGGCAGCATGACCATCCCGATCCTGATCGGGCTGGGCTACGACAAGACATTCTCAACATCTGTCGTAGCGGTCGCCGGCGGACTGGGTGTGATCATCCCGCCGAGCATCCCGTTCATCATGTACGGAATGGCTTCCGGCGCTTCCGTAAGCGATCTGTTCCTTGCAGGAATTATCCCGGGACTTGTGATCGCGGTGCTCCTGATGGGATTCTCAGTGTTCTACTGCAAAAAGAATGGTGAGGATAAGGTCAGGATAGAGGCTGAGATCGGAAAGCTCCACGAAAAGGGATTCGGCAAGGTGTTCAGGGAGAGCTTCTGGGCCATACTCAGCCCAGTGATAGTACTCGGATGCATCTATTCGGGAATCACTTCGCCGACAGAGGCGGCCGTAATATCTGTATATTATGCGCTGATAGTCAGCCTTTTCATCTACAGGGAGATAAAGTTCAAGGATCTGTGGGGCATTCTTGTTGAAGCCATCAAGACCTTCACGCCGATACTGTTCATTCTGGCGGCATCGACAGCTTTCTCAAGAGTGCTGACTCTCATGCAGGTACCTCAGACGGTAAGCTCATTCATACTGGGCAACTTCTCGAGCAAGGTCGTCATACTGCTTGTCATAAACGTGTTCCTGCTCATCGTGGGCATGGTCATGGATACGACACCTGCGATCCTGATCCTTACACCGATCCTGCTGCCGATCGCGCAGGGCATCGGCATGGATCCGATCCAGTTCGGTGTGATCATGGTAGTAAATCTGGCTATTGGATTCGTAACTCCGCCTATCGGAGTGAACCTCTTTGTTGCCAGTGCTCTGACGGATGTACCTGTAATGGAGATAGCGCGGAAGGCCATGCCTATGATCGGCCTGTTCCTTGTGGCGCTGCTGCTGTTCACATTCGTGCCGGCGTTCTCGCTGGCTCTGCTCTAGGAGGTGTGCCATGAAAAGAATCAAAAGTCATAAACACCTTCAGCTTGCCGTCGTTTTCATCTGCATCTTCCTCATAGGTATGATGATGTCCGCATGCGGAAAGGATGACGGAGAGCAGAGATACGCTTATCCTCTTGCTACAGCAAGCCCAGAGGATACCGTAACGCAGATATATGCCGAAAAGTTTGCGGAAGAAGTAGACCGGTTGTCTGACGGAAGCATAAAGATACAGGTATATGCCAACTCCACCCTCGGAGGCGACCGTGAGCTGCTTGAATCCTGCAAGGACGGAGACATCCCGTTCGTAGTACAGAATACTGCACCGCAGGTAACATTCATGCCTGATCTTGCAATATTCGATGTACCGTGCGCGTTCGAAAACCTTGACGAGTGCAGAGAGGTGCTCGACGATAAGGAATTCAGCAGTCTGGTAAGCAACATATATGAAAAGGGCGGATATAAGCTGCTCGGCATCGCTGACCAGGGATTCCGTATCATGAGTACCAATAAGCCGGTAAAAGGAATAAGTGACTTCAAGGGTCAGAAGATCCGTACCATGGAGAACCCGTTCCACCTTGCGTTCTGGAAATCCATCGGAGCCAACCCGACTCCTATGAGTTTCGCCGAGGTATACATCGGCCTGCAGCAGCATACCATAGATGCTCAGGAAAATCCTTATGAGGTGATCGTGTCCAACAGGCTCTATGAGCAGCAGGATTATGTGGTTGAGACAAACCACCTGCCGCACCTGATCACGCTGATAATGAACGATGAGTTCTTTAAGGGCATGCCTGAAGAGAATCAGCGTATTCTTAAGGAAGCAGCTGCTACGGCTACGGAATATGCTCGTCAGGCATCGGATGACAGGATAGCTGACAGAGTCAAAACCATCGAAGACAGCGGTACAGAGATACTTAAGATCGATGATGAAACTTATAAGGCCATCGTTGAGGCGAGTGCCGGAGTACGCGAAAGCATTCAGCAAAAAGTAGATTCCGAAGTCTACGACAAGTTTATCGAATGCATCGATAAATACCAAAAGAAAAACATTTCCAGATAAACCGCCGGAGTGTCAAAAGCACCGGCGGTTTGCTTTTTATTACGTCGCCAGTCGGAGAATGTGATACAATCAAAAGAGTTAAGGGAAACTTAAAGACCATAACATGATACGGAATGATTCCGGTACAGGCATATAAAAAACAATAAACGCATCAAAAAGAAAGAGGAACGGTGAAAACAGAAATGGAAACTGCGAGACTCAGAGCCTTTATTGAGACAGCGAACAAGGGCAGTGTAAAGGCTGCCGCAGATTCGCTCGGTTATACGCCTTCAGCTATAAGCCAGCTGATCACGGCGCTTGAGAAGGAACTCGGGATCACTCTTTTCACGCGCTCGCAGAAAGGAATGAAACTGACATCAGAAGGCAGGGAGATGATGCCTCTTGTGAGGTCATATCTTACACATGAAAATGAGATATATACTTTCGCTGCAGAACTGAAAGGCATTACTAAGGGAAAACTTGTGATCGCGACATATCCGAGTATCGCGACTACATGGCTGCCTGAGATAGTAAGAAGTTTCAAGAATGACTATCCCGGCATACAGATAAACATAATGGAAAGCATCAAAACGGATGTTTTCCGCCACTTTGAGCAGAATGAAGCTGATCTGGCATTTCTGGCATATTCCGAACCTATGCCTTATGAGTGGATCCCGCTCACAAAGTCAGGTGTTATAGCTGCTGTTCCTGAGGACCACCGCTTTGCCGGAGCAGACAGGTTCCCGATAAAGGAATGCGAAAATGAAGATTTCATTCTGGGTTCCTGGGGTAAGGAAATGGAGATACTGGAGATCCTTGAGAAGAATGATGCTCATCCGGAGATCAAGTATACGACATATGATACTCCGGCAACTCTCGCAATGGTAAGGATGGGACTGGGAGTCAGCTTTGTAAATGAACTGTCTGCGCAATTCTGGAACGAACACCTCGTGAAGATGCCTCTTGATCCGCCTCAGACCATTACATTCGGCGTTGCTCTGCCTTCAAGGGAGCATATAACAGGCGCGGCTAAGAAGTTCCTTTCTTACACGCTCAGTTATTTCGGGAAATAAAAAAGAAAACGCCTTCATAGAGAGGGAGGTTAAGGCGTTTTCCAAAGAGAATTATATGAATTGTGAAGTGTGTTGTTGACCATCTGTATTGTATCGACAGCAAATTGTTAAGTAAAGTTAAAGATATTTATATTTAAGTTAAGTGTGGCTGAATATGCATCCATTGGAACATTTCAAAACCGTATGTGAGCACAGAAAACTGGTGAGAGGGTACTGCTTCAGGCTCGGTCTTTACAGGCAGGGTATGATGCATGATCTCAGCAAATATTCGCCTGTGGAGTTTTGGCGCGGCGCCAGATACTATCAGGGCAACCGCAGTCCTAACAACAAGGAGAGGGAAGAGACCGGAAGGTCGATGGCCTGGCTCCATCATAAGGGGCGCAACAAGCATCATTTCGAATACTGGATTGACTACATCATAAATGATGACGGCTCGGTCGGGTTCGGAGGCAACAGGATGCCTAAGCGGTATATCGCCGAGATGTTCTGTGACCGGATAGCTGCATGCAGAGTCTATCTGGGAGACAAGTATACTGATGCGTCCGCTTATGATTACTACATGAAAGGCACCGGCACAAGAGTCGGACCTCTGATCCACCCTGAGACAGCTGCTCAACTCGAAAAAATGCTTCTTGTACTGAAGGAAGAAGGTGAGGAAGCTGCTTTCGAATATGTCAGGAAATGGCTGAAAGAAAAGTAAAAATAAACGGGCCCGGACAATGTCCGGACCCGTTTTTCTGATAAGTTTGAGGAATAATATAAGAGAGGTGGAGAGATTTTTTAAATTAACCTTCGATCATGATGGTCTTCTTCTCAGGAAGTTCAGGCTCCTTTTCCTTAGGGAAGGTGAGACGAAGTACTCCGTCTTCGAATTTAGCCTTTACATCATTCTCGTTGATGCCTTCGCCTACGTAGAAGCTTCTCTGCATCGCGCCTGAATAACGTTCCTGACGGAGGAGTTTGCCCTTGTCATCCTTTTCCTCCTCGTTGAGCATCTTGCGTGCTCCGACTACGAGGTAACCGTTGTCGAGAGTGAGGGAGATCTCATCTTTCTTGAAGCCCGGCAGATCGATGTCGAGTTCATAATTTCCGTCTTTATCGCGGATATCGGTCTTCATGAGGCCGGCCGCATGCTTTCCGTAGAGCTTGTGCTCTGCCTCTGCAGGCATCCTGAATCTTGGAAAGTCGAAAAAGTCATCAAAGATATCGTCGTTGAAAAGTTTAGGATAGAACATAGTATTGCCTCCTTTTATATGAATGTTATTTTTAACTTGTTCGGGTGCGGCTCTGTATCTGCCGCTCTCATCTGACAAGTATGTTATAGCACTTTTGTTAGCACTCGTCAATAGTGAGTGCTAACATTTTTCAAAATTTTTTCACATTGTGATTTTGCTGTGAAGAGAGGGTATAAAAGAGGCATTTGTGATATTATATATCCGTATAATTATGTAATTTGCGGAGGTTTGGTCATGAGAATAACCTTTATCGGGGCTGCACATGAAGTCACAGGTTCATGCTCGTTGCTCGAGGTATGCGGCAAGAACATAATAGTAGACTGTGGAATGGAACAGGGAGTCGATCTTTTCGAGAATATCGAGATCCCGGTAGCACCTTCGGACATAGACGCGATCGTTGTTACACATGCCCACATCGATCATACGGGAAAGCTGCCGTTCCTGGTGGCTAACGGCTACAGCGGTCCGATATATTCGACTGAGGCGACACGTCAGCTTTGCGATATCATGCTGAGAGATTCGGCCCATATCCAGGAGATGGAGGCTCAGTGGAGAAACAGAAAAGGTAAGCGTGCCGATGAGGACGGCGAGCATGTTCCTCTGTACACCATGGAAGATGTTCTGAGGACAATGACCCTTTTCAAAACGGCAGGCTATAATACTGAGGTAGAGCTGTTTGACGGAATAAAGATCAGATATACCGATGCCGGTCATCTGCTCGGATCAGCCAACGTTCTGTTTACCATGAACGAGGACGGTGTTGAAAGGACGCTGCTCTTCTCTGGCGATCTTGGAAATATAGATAAACCGCTCATCCGTTCTCCGCAGGATCCACCGCATGCGGACTATGTTGTCTGCGAATCCACATACGGTGACCGCACTCACCCTGAGTCACCTGATTATGTGGCACAGCTTACCAGGATCATACAGGCCACTCTGGACAGGGGCGGAAACGTTGTTGTACCGGCGTTCGCTGTCGGCAGAACACAGGAATTCCTGTACTATCTCAGAATAATAAAGGATGAGGGACTCATCAAAGGCCATGACGGCTTCCCGGTAGTCGTAGACAGTCCGCTGGCCGTCGAGGCTACCAATATATACAGTACAGAGATGTACGAGTATTATGACGACGAAGCAATCGAACTTCTCAGATCGGGGATAAATCCTGTGACTTTCCCTGACCTTAAGATTTCCGTCACTACCGATGAATCCAAGGCCATCAACGATGACACGACTCCGAAGATCATCATCTCGGCGTCAGGCATGTGCGAGGCAGGCAGGATACGCCATCACCTGAAACACAACCTCTGGAGACCTGAATGCACTATTCTGTTTGTCGGATATCAGAGCGCGGGCACTGTCGGTGCAAAGCTGCTTGCGGGCGACTCAAGCGTAAAGCTCTTCGGTGAAGAAATCGCAGTAAAGGCGGAGATACTCAGGATAGATTCATTCAGCAGCCATGCTGACAAGCCGCATCTACGCGCGTGGATAAAGAAGGTGAAACCCGGTACGAGGATATTCATCAATCACGGAGAGGACAAAGTTACTGACAGTCTTGCCGAGATCGCTTCGATAGATACGGGCAAGCCTGCAACAGCTCCGTACAGCGGAGAGGTCTGGGATTTGGCAGCTGACGAGCTTGTACACAGAGCTCAGGTCATTCCGGTCATCAGAAAACAGACCTTCAGTTCGGGAGACGACCACAGGGCTGCATCAAACTACTCGCCGGCATACAGAGATCTCAGAAGGTCAGGCGAAGAACTTATGAAACTCATAAACAATAGCGAGGGCGGCGCCAACAAGGACCTTAACAAAATGAGGAGAGAGATCGAAGCTATCCTCAATAAATATGGTTCTCAGGAGGTTTAGCATGGATAACAGACCTATCGGAGTTTTCGACTCGGGGCTTGGGGGCCTTACATCCGTACAGGAACTTCACCGGCAGCTGCCGGAGGAAAGAGTTATCTATCTGGGCGATACCGCCAGAACACCTTACGGATCGAAGTCTCCTGAGACGATAGTCAAGTTTGCCAAGCAAAATGTCGACTACCTGGTAGCGAGAAATACCAAGATGATAATAATCGCGTGCAATACCGTGACTGCAGTCGCGCTTGACGCTCTGAGAAAACGCTATCCGGGCACGCCTATAATCGGTGTAATAGAGCCGACGGTAAAAAAAGTAGTAGGTGACGGCTGTAAAAAGGTCGGGGTAATAGCGACTAAGGCAACCATAGGCAGCGATGTATACGGAAAGGAACTCAGGGCCCTGAATCCTGACATAGAAGTCTACAGCGAAGCATGTCCTGCGATAGTACCGCTGATCGAAGACGGACTTACTGACACTGAAATAATGAGGCTCACGGTCAGCCATTACATGGATGACTTCGTAAAAGAAGGCGGCTTTGACAACCTTATACTGGGATGCACCCATTATCCGCTTGTTACAAAGCATATCAGAAGTCTTTATCCGAATCTTCACATGTACAGTTCTTCAGCTGAGGTCATACGTGAGGCGGCAGAGATCCTCAGGGAAAGAGACATGCTGGCATCAGGTTCTGAATTTATTGACAGATATTACGCGAGCGACATGTCAGACAACTTCATTGCGATGACTGACAGGCTCTTTGCAGATACTGATTTCAAGATTCATCTGTTAAAACTTGAAGAATAAAGAGTTTTCTAGTACAATCTATAGGCTTGTGCGTTATGCGCTTCTGAAAGCATGAGAGCGCAGTGCGACGGAGGAGTTATATGGAGACAGAATTTAAATACCGCCTGGACGACACATCCGTATTTGACAGCATAGTAGAAACAGCTGCAGCCAGAAATGTGGATATCGAGGAAGTTGAAACCATCGATATGCATGCGGCGTATTTTGATACGGAAGATTTTGATTTCAGGAAGAAGGGGATCGCATACAGGATCCGCCAGGAAGACGACAGGTGCACAGTCACCATCAAATGGGATGTCAATGTAAAGGAAGGACTTCACAGACGCGAAGAGTTCAATCTCGTCGTAAATGACGAGCGTTTTGCGCTGAATCCTGACATAGAGATTTTCATATCCAGTGACGCTTATGACGTGCTTCGCGACGCTGCGGGAGACAAGCCGCTGAAGCCAACCATTTCCATGGACTACGAGAGAAAGCAGTTCAAAGTGGACACGGGCAGGTCAATAAGCTGCATTTCCGTTGACGAGGGAGTGATCCACCATATTGACGGGCATCTGATACCGGTATCCGAACTCGAAGTGGAGTGGTACTACGGCAATGAAGAAGACTTCATGGAGCTGGCGCACAGGATACAGAGCAAATACGGGCTGGAAGCGGAAGACAGATCCAAGCTCCAGAGAGCGTTTGAATAAATAATGATAATAAAAAAGTAATATAAAAACGGAGGAACAATTCAAATGAAGGCTACAAAGGTTTCAAAGGAAAACGGAGTCGTAAAATTCAACATCGAATTCTCGGCAGAAGAGTTTAAGGAAGCTATCAATAAGGCATATCTGGCAAACAGAGGCAAATTCCAGATCGACGGATTCCGCAAGGGCAAGGCACCTAGGAAGATCATCGAGAGCCACTACGGCCACGACGTGTTCTGGGACGAAGCTCTCAACGAACTGCTCGAGAACGGATACTATGATGCTGTAAAGGAGATGGACATCGAAGTGATCTCCCAGCCGTCATTTGAATCCCCTGAAGTAAAGAACGGCGAGCCTGTCGTACTGTCCGGATCGGTACAGGTATTCCCTGAGTTCGAAGTTGAGAACTATAAGGGCCTCGAAATCGAGAAGGTCGAGACAGAGATTGGCGACAAGGAAGTACAGGAAGAGCTCGAAAGAGTACAGAAGAGCCAGGCAAGGATGGAGATCGTTGAGGACCGCAAGTCCGAGAACGGCGACACTGTTGTGATCGACTTTGACGGAACCGTCGACGGCGAAGCATTCAGCGGCGGACACGCAGATAACTATGAGCTCAAGCTCGGATCGGGACAGTTCATCCCTGGATTCGAAGAGCAGCTTGAAGGTAAGGAAGCAGGCGACGAAGTCGACGTTGAAGTCGTATTCCCTGGCGACTATCACGCTGAAGAACTCGCAGGAAAGCCTGCAGTATTCAAGTGCAAGGTACATGAAGTCAAGAAAGAGATCCTTCCGGAAATCGATGACGAACTCGCAAGCGATGTAAGCGAATTCGAGACACTTGCTGAGTACAAGGAAGACCTCAGGAAGAAACTCCAGGAGAAGGCAGCTGAGACAGATCTTTCAGTCATGAAGGACAGAGTGCTCGAGAAACTCTACACAATGAACGAGATCGAAGTTCCTGAAGTAATGATCAGGAACGAGATCGAGAACATGCTCTATGACATGGACAGAAGCCTTTCCGCACAGGGTCTCGGACTCAAGCAGTATGTTGAGTGGACAGGCCAGAGCATCGATGAACTCAGAGAGCAGAGCAAGCCTGAGGCTGAGAAGAGGATCAGAACAAGAGTCCTCCTCAAGAACGTTATCAGAATGGAAAACCTTGAGGTAGAGGATGAAGAGATCCGCGAGCTCATGGAAGACTTCGGCAAGCAGTACGGAATGGACGTTGATCAGGTCAAGGAAATGGTAGGATCTGAGACTGAGAACTACTTCAGAGAGGATGCTCAGACAAAGAAGGCTATCGACTGGCTGTTTGACAACGCAAAGCAGGTAGAAGCAAAGACTGAAGAGTAATCATACGAAAGGGCAGAACGGTATGAATTATGTACCTTATGTAGTCGAGCAGACGGGCCAGGGAGAAAGGACTTATGACATATACTCCAGGCTTCTGATCGACAGGATCATATTCATAGACGAAGAAATAACGGAGCATACGGCAAGCGTCGTCGTTGCGCAGCTCCTGTTCCTTGAGGCACAGGATCCGGATAAGGATATCAATATATATATCAATTCTCCGGGCGGCATGGTAACGGCCGGACTGGCAATTTACGACACTATGAGGTTCATCAAGCCTGATATCAGCACGATATGCGTGGGAATGGCGGCCAGCATGGGCGCCGTTCTCCTTGCCGCAGGAACGAAGGGCAAGAGATACGCGCTTCCGAACGCAGAGATCATGATCCACCAGCCTCTTGGAGGCTTTCAGGGACAGGCGTCGGATATCAAGATCAACGCTGACCATATCCTTGCGATCAAGGATAAGCTGAACCGCATCCTTGCTGATGCTACGGGTCAGGAACTCTCTGTAATCGAAAAGGATACGGACAGAGACAACTACATGACCGCTGACGACGCCGCAGCATACGGGCTGGTCGACAAGGTCATCGAGAGGAGTACAAATGCCTAATAACGAAGCAAAATGTTCATTTTGCGGAAAAACAACATCTCAGGTCCGGAGCATGATGGTCGGACCTGATGTCTATATTTGCAACGAATGCGTCGATCTCATCAAGTCCATGATGGATGAGGAGATCAAACCGGTACCGAGGAAGCGCTCAAAGAAACTGCCTACGCCTGCCGAGATAAAGGCAGAGCTCGATCAGTACGTAATCGAGCAGGATCCTGCAAAGAAGAGCCTGGCTGTAGCGGTGTATAACCACTACAAGAGGATCAGACATCTCGAGAGATATAAGAACAGCGACGTGGATAAGGTGGAGCTTCAGAAGAGCAACATCCTCATGCTGGGGCCTACGGGCTGCGGCAAGACTTTGCTTGCGCAGACCCTGGCACGCATACTTGATGTGCCGTTTGCCATAGTTGACGCCACATCACTGACTGAAGCAGGATATGTCGGAGAAGACGTAGAGAACATCCTGCTCAGACTCTATCAGGCTGCCGACGGCGACCTCGAAAGAGCGCAGAAAGGCATTATATATGTAGACGAGATCGACAAGATCGCCCGCAAGTCTGAGAACACTTCGATCACAAGAGACGTGAGCGGAGAGGGCGTACAGCAGGCTCTCCTGAAGATCATCGAGGGTACTGTCGCAAACGTCCCGCCTCAGGGCGGCAGAAAGCATCCTAATCAGGAGTTCATCCACTTTGATACCAAGGATGTTCTGTTCATATGCGGAGGAGCGTTCACCGGGCTCGACAAGATAATCAAGGTAAGACTCGGAAACAAGGTCATCGGCTTCAATAAAGAGGAAAAGAAAGTTGATCTTAATGAGGCTGACATCCTTCTGAATGCCCAGCCTGAGGATCTTCTGAAGTTCGGACTCATACCTGAACTCATCGGAAGACTGCCTGTAACGGTAGCTCTCAGCGAACTGAGCGAAGAAGCTCTTGTAAGGATAATCACTGAGCCTAAGAACTCTCTTGTCAAGCAGTATCAGACTCTGTTCGCAATGGACGATGTTGATCTCATAGTTGAAGAAGACGCTGTACATGCCATAGCTGAAAAGGCGCTGGCGCTGAACACAGGAGCCAGGGGTCTCAGGGGCATCTTTGAGAAGATGATGACAGATATCATGTACGAACTTCCTTCGAGACCGGAGGTCGAAAAGTGCATGATCACCGCAGATGTCGTGAAAGGCGAGGCAGAACCTGTACTTATCCTCAAGGGCGAGGCGAAGAACAGCGAACAAACAAAACAGGAAAAGGAAGCATAATGGGCGGAATGGAAAGCATAAAGAGAGTCCCGTATATCCCGCTTAGAGGGCAGACATTCTTCCCGGGGACTATAGTGGGATTCGATATTGGAAGAGATAAATCACTTGCCGCCGTTGATCTAGCGATGAACGGCGACAAATATATTGTAGTGTCATCTCAGAGGGATCCGTCTGTAAGCGCGCCTAAAATGGATGACTGCTACATGACGGGCGTAATAGTCCGCGTCAGACAGGTGGTAAAGAAGAATGAGGACTATGTCCGCATTCTCGTTGTCGTGGAGCAGAGGGTAAGGATCGAAGACATCTATGAAGCCGGAGACCTCCTGATGTGCGACTACACTGCCGCGGAAGATTACGACAACGATACGGATGACATAAGCATGCAGGCAAACATCAGGGTGCTCAGACAGCTCTACATGAAGTACCTTGAGCTGACGGGGCAGGGAGAGTCCGCCGGAAGGACTCTTATTGATGACATCGATGATCCTTCACTGCTCTGCAGCCTCATCGCGAATGAGATAGATGTTTCCTTCGATATCAAGCAGACTCTGCTGGAGATCGATTCGGTCAAGCTCAGAGTAGGCCACCTGGTCGATATAATCGGAAAGGAAAACAATATCCTTTCTATCGCGAAGAGGATAAACAACCGCGTAGTCAAGAACATGAACCGCGGTCAGAGGGAGTATTACCTCAGGGAACAGCTCCAGGTCATCAAGGAGGAACTCGGCGAAGACGAGGACACTGATGACGAGGCACGCCAGTGGAAGGAAAAGCTCGATGAGCTCAAACTCGATGAGAAGACGGACACCAAGGTCCGCAAGGAGATCGACAAGTTCACCAAGATGAGCCCTATGAGCCCTGACGCGAATGTTTCGAGAACATATATCGAGACCATTCTTGATTTGCCGTGGCACAAGGCCAATAAGATCAACCGCAATATCAACAAGGCCGAGAAGATCCTCAATGAAGATCACTACGGACTTGAAAAGGTAAAGGAGAGGATACTCGAGTGCCTGGCGGTGCAGCACCTTACTAAAAACAACAAAGGCCCTATCATCTGCCTGGTAGGCCCTCCGGGAGTGGGAAAGACTTCCATAGCGAAATCGATCGCAAGAGCCACCAACAGGGAGTTCGTAAGAATGTCCCTCGGCGGAGTCAGGGATGAGGCTGAGATAAGAGGTCACAGACGTACATACATCGGAGCCATCCCGGGCAGAGTGATCAACGGTATCAGTGAAAGCGGCACAAACAATCCGCTGTTCCTCTTCGACGAAGTGGACAAGATCGGAAGCGACTTCAGGGGTGACCCTGCTTCAGCGCTTCTTGAGGTACTTGATCCTGAGCAGAACAACACGTTCACGGATCATTATCTCGAGATACCTTTCGATCTTTCCGATGTCATGTTCATCACTACGGCCAATACAACGGCAACGATACCTGCGCCGCTCCTCGACAGGATGGAAGTCATCGAACTTACCAGCTATACTGAAGAAGAGAAGGTTCATATCGCGACCGGATATCTGGTGCCGAAGAAGATGAAGGAGAACGGTCTTAAAAAGACACAGTTCAGCATCACTAGCGCAGCCATACGCGACATCATTGAGTACTATACACGCGAGGCGGGAGTCAGAAACCTCGAAAGAGAGATCGGCAACGCATGCCGCAAGGCAGCCCGCAATATTGTCAGCGGCAAGCAGAAGAAAAACAATGTAACTCCGAGGAACCTCAAGTCGTATCTCGGAAAGAGGATATTCATTGAGGATATAGGTTCTCTCGAGCCTGAGATCGGAGTCACGACGGGCATGGCGTGGACTACCGTGGGAGGAGTCACGCTCACCATAGAGACAGTCAAGATGCCGGGAAGCGGAAAGCTCATACTTACAGGCCAGATGGGCGATGTCATGAGGGAATCCGCTACGACAGCCCTCGGATACATCAAATCGATATCCGGGAAATACAGGATCGGCAAGGATGTATTCAAGGACTATGACATACAGATACATATTCCTGAAGGAGCTACGCCTAAGGATGGTCCTTCTGCAGGCATAACCATGTGCAGCGCTCTGTTCTCGCTCCTGACTGACCGCAAGGCCGACAAGACGGTAGCGATGACCGGAGAGATCACGCTGAGAGGAAAGGTCCTCAGGATAGGCGGGCTCAAGGAGAAGTCGCTGGCGGCGTACAGACAGGGTATCCGCAGGATCATCATCCCTAAGGAGAATGAGCCTGATCTCGAAGAGATACCTGCATCAGTGCGCAAAGAGATCGAATTCATACCGGTCACGGACTTCGAAGAAGTCATTCCTATAGTGATAAAGTAAGAACATGAAGATAAACAAAGCCGAACTCGAAGCAGTCGCCGTAAAGGCGTCTCAATATCCGCCTGAAGACATCCCTGAGATCGCGTTCGCCGGCAGATCGAACGTAGGAAAATCATCTCTTCTGAATCTCATCACGGGCAGAAAAGCTCTTGCAAGAGTCTCGGGAAGCCCGGGAAAGACAAGGACTATCAATTTCTACAGATGTGATGATATGTTCAGGATAGTTGACCTGCCCGGATACGGTTTCGCTAAGGTAAGCAGATCTGAGAGCGAAAAGTGGGGAGCCATGATAGAGGGCTATCTCGAGAACAGAAGCAATCTGCGCAAGGTAGTGCAGCTTGTTGACATAAGACACAAGCCGAGCGCGCAGGACGTGCAGATGTATGAATATCTCAAATATTACGGCCTTGACGGCATAGTCGTTGCGACAAAGGCCGATAAGGTCGGAAACAATCAGAGAGCGGCCTGCATAAAGACGATAAGACAAACGCTTGGAATGAGCAGGGATGACAAGGTCATACCGGTATCGGCTCTGAAGAAGACCGGTGATGAAGAACTGCTCGAAGTGATTACTTCTCTGCTTTAGGAGATAAAGGAGGAAAAATGGCAGAAAACAAATTAGGAAAGATCCTTTATACTGAGGACCAGATCGTGAAAAGGGCAAAAGAGATCGCTGCACAGATTGACAAGGACTTTGAGGGCGAAGAAGTCATCCTTCTCTGCACGCTGAAGGGCTCGATCCTCTGGATCGGAGATATCATGAAAAACCTCACGGTCAAGACCAAACTGGACTTCATCTCCGCGAGCAGCTATGGCGCTTCCAAGACAAGCTCCGGCGTAGTAAAGATCAAATTCGATCCTGAGATCAACATGTATAACGCCAATATCATTGTTGTGGAAGACATCGTTGACACAGGCAACACTCTCAAGTACGTGCTTGCGAAGCTTCAGGAAAGAGGACCTAAATGCGTTAAGGTCTGCACGATGCTCAACAAGGAGTCGCGCAGAACTGCTGACTTCCATGCTGATTATGTAGGATTTGAGATCGATGATCTCTTTGTCATAGGCTACGGACTGGATTTCGACCAGAAATACAGAGACCTTCCTTATATTTCATATCTTGAAGAGGATGACGTTGACTCACTGTAAAATAACGGAAGAATTCAATAAGGACGATATGCGTGCGCTGATAGAGTCCGGACTGAAGAAGGACCTGCATATGCACACGCGCTTTTCCGATGGTGAACTGACACCTCAGGAGCTGATCGACATGCGCACGGCGGAAGGTTATGAGCTGCTTGCGATCACGGACCATGACGGAATCGGAGGGTCTGTGGCCGGAGCGCCTTACGCAGAATCTCTTGGGCTGCAGTTTATCTATGGAATTGAATTTGACTCTGAGGATGTACTCGGCAAGGATCTCCACATACTTGGTTACGGTTTTGACCCTCATGATGAAAAGTTTATGGATACCCTGATCTATGTAACCGAGGAAAGAAGGAACCGGAATGAAAAATTCAGGGACTGTCTGAACAAAAGAGGATATGGAATAACACCTGAAGAAATATGGAATGTAAACAACGGCCGTTATGTGGGCAAACCTACTTTTGCAACAGTTCTGGTGCAGAAGGGCGTAGTAAAGGATGTAAAGGAAGCATTTGACACGATTTTCAGGGAGGATGATCTCAGGGCTATAAAGAAGGTCACGCTGCCAACAAAAGAGGTCATACAGGTCATACATAATGCCGGAGGACTCGCTGTTCTGGCTCATCCTATGGAGCAGCGCCGCTCAAATGAAAGCTTCGAGGATTTCAGGCCGCGGCTGTATGAGCTGATGGACAGAATGCGCGAGTACGGTATCGATGGCCTTGAGTGTTTCCATCCGTCAGCGAGCGCGGAACAATCGGAACTGTTTGTCGCATACGCAAAGGAACACGGGCTGATGATCACCCGGGGATCCGACTTCCATTCAAGGGAGAACAGGAATTACGAAATATTTCACAGACCATAAGAAATCTGAGGACGCCGTGAGCGTCCTTTTTCGTTGCAGAAAAAATGAAATCCTGCAAAGAATGACCTCATTTATACATTGAATGACCTCCTCACAGAAGCGTCATATTCAGTCAGGCGCTTATCGGTAGAATGTGTTAGGACAGTTCGCGCTGAAAGGAGGCAGAATATGAAAAAGAATGAATACAGCGTGCCGAAGCCGGTCTATTATCAGTGCCTCTGGCTGATAAGGGACCTGGACAGACTCAGAAAGCTTGAAGCGGTCAGCAACTATGCAGCGAAAGAGGATGAGCTCGTGTTCTTCATGGATGATGATGAGGTCATCAGAGATGCAGAGGTTCTCGATCATGCAAAATGGAGGCTCAACTGTTTGAGAAGAGCATTGATAAAGATCCCTGAGGAATACAGACAGGGAACACTTGACTGCATAAGCTACAACATACCATACAGCGATATGGCTCACGAGAATACATGGCGCAAATGGAGACAGGTTTTAATTTGGGAATTGGCAAAAAACCTGTTTCTGATATGACGATCTGGTGCTAAAATATAAATAGATAATAAGATTATTGTAAAGGTGTGCCATGATTTTCGAAGAGAAGACGATAAGCAGTGAAATAGTATATGAGGGACCGGTGTTCAGGATCCGCAAACACCTTGTGGAAACTGTAAACGGCGGCGAATCCATAAGGGATATCGTTGAACACAGCGGAGGCTCGATTCTGGTGGCGATAACCGACGAAGGTAAAGTTGTAATGGAGCGCCAGTACAGAAAGGCTTTTGAGAAAGCGCTGTATGAACTCCCGGCAGGAAAGGCGGATCCGGGTGAAATACCTGAGGTCACCGCGGTCAGAGAGCTGAAGGAAGAAACCGGATATACCGCCGGCTCAGTCAGGAAACTGCTTACGTTCTACCCGACCTGCGGGTATTCCGCAGAGACTCTGCATATTTACATTTGCAGGGATCTCGTTGCGGGTGAGAAACACTGGGACGACAATGAATGTATCGAGATCTATGAGTTTTACCCCGATGAGCTCATCGACATGATCATGAAAAACGAGATAAAGGACGCCAAGACTATAATCGGTCTGCTCTTCGCGAGGCAGGCAGGGGAGATATAGGAGGGACATGAGATGCGTGGATTCATTGAATATATGAAGAACGAAAAACGTAAAGCTGCGAATACTCTCATAGCTTACGAAAGAGACCTGAAAGCATTTGAAAAATATCTGGCAGGACGCGGTACCGGCTCGCTGGAAAAATGCACTGACAACGACGCCATATCTTATGTCATCCAGCTCAGTAACGAGAACAAATCCAAACCGACCATTAACCGCAAGGTGTCCGCTCTCAGGATGTATTACGAGTACCTGATCACAAAGGGCGTCATAAGCGAGAATCCATTTACCAGGATAAAAGCCATCAAGACCGATAAGAGACAAATCGATTATCTGACTGTCGAGGAAGCCGCTAAACTGATGGATCTGCCGGGCGATGATGCAAAGGGCCTTCGCGATAAGGCTCTGCTTGAGTTCATGTACGGTACAGGTGCCAGGGTAACGGAGGTAGTCAGGCTGAGATTCTGCGATGTCAATCTGAGGATGAATTTCGTCACGCTCAGAGATGTAAATGACGAGAGCAGGATAGTGCCGCTTGGCAGTTACGCTTCTGCTGCCATGAGGGAATATATAGAGAAGTCATATGATGTCATCAGAGGCAGGGAACACGGAGACGAGGATTTCGTATTCGTGAATTTCAGGGGAGAGCCGCTCACCAGACAGGGCATATGGAAGATCCTCAAGGACTATGGTCAGATGCTCGGTATCGAATCGCGCATGACTCCGCAGATCCTGCGTGACAGTTTTGCGGTGCATATCCTGCAGAACGGAGGCGACCTGAGAACGCTTCAGGAACTGATGGGCTTCGAAGACATGTCGGTGGGAATCGCCTATCTGTCGGTGATAGACATCCGTGTAAGAGAGGTGTTCAGAAGCTGTCATCCGCGCGCTTAGATTATCGTGCAAATTCTCAAAAAAACGCTTGCAATGTAAGAATTCATATAGTATTCTATTATGGCTGTCGGCTAACCGGCAGCCACTAGTTATTACGGGCGGTCCTCTGGAGACGGCAATAGGTCGGTAGCTCCAAGAACGTCTTGAGAGGAAGGAGAGAATAACGTGAATATTTTAGATCAGATCACAATGGATTACAAAAAGGACGATATTCCTGAGTTCAAGGTCGGCGATACACTCAGAGTACACGTAAAGATCATCGAGGGTCAGAGAGAAAGAATCCAGGTCTTCGAAGGTTATGTGCTCAAGAGACAGCACGGCGGCGTTAACGAGACATTCACAGTAAGAAAGCTGTCAAACGGAATCGGCGTAGAGAAGACATTCCCGCTGCACTCGCCAAAGATCGAGAAGATCGAGGTAGTCAGAAGAGGCAGAGTCAGAAGAGCTAAGCTCAACTACATGCGTCAGAGAACCGGTAAAGCAGCCAGAATCAGAAGCGCTGAATAGTGATCAATGGTGCATACCTGAAGCAAATGCGGACGGTATGCATTTTGTTTTATCAAAAAGCAGCCGGATACAGGCACATAGTCAGCATATAAGCAGGCATATAAACTGGTATTCAGCCGGTATGCAGCACACAAAAATGGCGAATTCACGCTTTTTGCAATATTTGATAAAAAATGCGTGAATGCGACAATAAAAAATGACACTTTGACTTGACGAATAATCAAAAAATATGATTATCAGACGGCAAAATGTAAAGAAGCCTTTACATATTTGTTGAAAGATCGCATTTTTTCCTTTAAAATAGTGAAATGAATCACGCAAAAGTTGGAAAAAATGTAAAAAAGCGTTAAAAGGTGTGATATGGGGAGCATAGACAACATCAACTGGTATCCGGGACACATGAAAAAGACCCGGGAGCTGATACAGGACAATCTTAAAGCCGTGGACATCGTGATCGAGATCGTCGACAGCCGTATTCCTGTGTCAAGCCGCAACCCGATTATTGACGAGCTCATCTCGGGCAAGCCGCGTATCATAGTGCTCGGGAAAGCAGATCTTGCAGATGCTGCGGAGACTGAAGCGTGGTCAGATAAACTGTCCGGAGGCAAGGGAATCAGGCGCGTCATGGCGCTCAACCTTCAGTCCGGAGAAAACATAAAGAAACTGCTCAAGGCCCTGGAGGCTGAACAGCAGAGAAGAAATGAAGAACGGTCAGTAAAGAGGCCTCTCCGCATTATGATAGTCGGAGTACCGAACGTAGGGAAGTCCTCGCTCATCAACCGCCTTACGGGAAAGCGGTCTGCGCAGACAGGAGACAAGCCGGGCGTAACGAAGGGAAAGCAGTGGCTGACGCTTTCCAACGGTATGCAGCTGCTCGATACTCCGGGAATACTCTGGCCTAAGTTTGAGGATCCGAATGTTGGATTAAACCTCGCGTTCTGCGGAAGCATAAAGGATGACATCCTGGGTGTGCAGGATCTCGGCTTCGAGCTTATCAGAGTGCTCGGAGAGAATTATCCGGACCTTCTTAAGGAGAGATACAAGCTTGATGATATCTCGGAAGAGGCGATAGAGAATATGGATAATATCGCCAGGAAGCGCGGCTTCATAATGTCGGGCGGAAGGATAGACTACGAAAGGACCGGACGCACCGTTCTGGATGAATTCAGAGGCGGAAAGATCGGAAGGATCACCTTGGAAAAGGTAAAGTAAACTTTACGTAACAAAAGGACGATATAAAGTGTAGTTTACATATAACAAGATGTATATATGTAAAGAAAACTTTACATGATGAAGGGATGACTAAACAGGAAAGACTGGAAAGAGACATAGCAAAGCTGGCCGAGATGAAAGCACATGAGGATGAACTCAGGGCTGAAGGCTACAGGTATATCGCCGGGATCGATGAGGTCGGAAGAGGACCTCTTGCCGGACCTGTTTATGCTGCCTGTGTCATACTTCCTGAGGACTTCGACGTTCCGGGGATCAATGACTCAAAGAAACTCTCGGCAAAGAAGCGTGAAGAACTCTCTGACGTAATCAAAGACAGAGCAGTTGCCTGGGGCATCGGCATTGCGGACAATAACGAGATAGACGAGCTCAATATTCTTGAGGCTACGAAGACAGCTATGAAGAGGGCAATAGCAGCAGTCAGAGACATGCTCGCGGAGCGCGGACTGCTTACCTCTGAAAGCGAGACCCACGTTCAGGACATGCTCCTTATCGATGCGGTGAAACTTGACGCGGGAATGCCGAGCGAGTCGATCATCAAAGGTGATGAAAAGTGTCTGTGCATCGCAGCGGCTTCGATCGTTGCGAAAGTGGCCAGAGATGCCTTTATGACCGAGATGGACAGCGTCTATCCGGGCTATGATTTCGCAGGCAACAAAGGCTATGGCACGGCGAAGCACTATGAGGGACTCAGGACTTTCGGCAAGACTCCGATCCACAGAAAGACTTTTCTTAAGAAATTCGATGAGAACCCTGAAACGGGGCACAAAGCGGCAAAGAAAGAAGAGAGCGGCAGGGAGGCCGCGGGTATGGCAAAAAAAGTATACGCGGTAAGAAAGGGCAGAACAACAGGACTCTTCATGAGCTGGGATGACTGCAAGGCACAGGTCGACGGATTTGCGGGAGCCGAGTACAAGAGCTTTGCTGATCCTGCGGAAGCGATGGCTTATCTGGGTCTTACGGGCAGACCGGAAGCTGCCGCTGATAAGTTCCCTGAAGGTGTGCGCGCTTATGTCGACGGAAGCTACGACAGCGCGAGCGGAAGGTTCTCGTGCGGAGTAGTCATAGTTGAGACCGACGCGGAAGGCAGCGTCGACACAACAGAGCTAAACGCGGCATTCGACGATGCTGAGGCAGCCCTGCAGAGGAATGTTGCAGGTGAGATCATGGGATCGAAGCTTGCGATAGATCACTGCATGGCAAACGGCATAAAGTCGGTCGAGATATATCACGACTATGAGGGGATAGGAGCCTGGGCGGACAGACGCTGGAAGGCAAACAACCCGCTTACTCAGGGTTACAGGGACTTCGTAGCTGCGGCAAGAAATAGCATGGACATAAAGTTTGTGAAGGTCAAGGCGCATGCCGGGAACAAATATAACGAACTGGCAGACAAACTGGCAAAGAAGGCTCTTTCAGAATAGTCAAAAATAGGGGTGGAAATCAAAGCTGTTCTTCGCTATAATAGGGAACAGCGACACGGTCCATTAGCTCAGTTGGGAGAGCGACAGGGTGACAACCTGTAGGTCATTGGTTCAAGTCCAATATGGGCCACCATGAAAAAGCACTGAAACACAGAGTTCAGTGCTTTTTTCTTTATGGCAAGGTGGGCACGGTTATTTTGTATGGCAATTGGTACAGAACCATAAAGTCCGACCCTTTTTATTGAGAAACGGCACAAATACGGGTATAATAGACGGCATATAATAAAAAACGGAGCAGTAGGCAATGTTCAGAAACGATTTCATCAAGACGTCCGACGGTGCTGCCGCGAAGGTCGCGTTCATGAATAGGGATCCGCTGGCATACTTTGTGGTATCGATGCTTGCCGGCGCGTATATCGGAATAGGCGTACTTCTGGCATTCACATCAGGAGGTCTTCTTACAGGACTTCCATACGCCAGGATAGTGATGGGGCTGACGTTTGGGGTTGCCCTGAGTCTCGTAGTCATGGCAGGAGCTGAGCTTTTCACCGGAAATAACCTTGCCATGGCAGCAGGCTTGCTTGATAAAAAGGTCAGCTGGAAGGACGCTATAAAGCTTTGGTGCATATGCTGGATAGGAAATCTCGCGGGAGGTATGCTTCTCGGAGCGATCTATCACCTGACAGGTCTCTGCACCGGTCCGGTCGGCGAATTCATGGTGTCCGCGGCGGGAGCCAAGATGGGTGCGGGAGCCGTGGCGCTGTTCGCCAGAGGCATCCTCTGCAACTTCCTGGTTTGTCTGGCGGTATGGTCCGCAGGCCGTGCGGCATCCGATGCCGGCAAACTGATAATGATATTCTGGTGCCTCTTCGCGTTCATCACGACAGGCTTCGAGCACAGCATAGCAAATATGACGCTGTTCACAGTGGCACTTCTGCAGCCTGTTCATGAGGCGGTCAGCGCAGGAGGCTTCTTATATAATCTGGCAATAGTTACTTTTGGAAATATAGTCGGCGGGGCGCTGTTCGTTGCAGTGCCGTACTATCTTGCCGGCAGGAGAGATCAATAAAGAAAGGGAAGGGGAACAATGAATTTCATCTTTGTATCACCGAATTTTCCACACACTTACTGGCAGTTCTGTGACAGGCTCAAAAGGAACGGCGTAAATGTGCTGGGCATAGGAGACGCTCCTTATGATGATCTTGAGGAACCGCTGAAGGCGGCTCTGACGGAGTATTACAGGGTCGACAACATGGAGGATTACGACCAGATGTACCGTGCTGTTGCATATCTTGCGTTCAGACACGGAAAGATCGACTGGCTCGAATCCAACACGGAGTACTGGCTCGAGCAGGATGCAAGACTCAGGAAGGACTTCAATATCGGTTCAGGCGTACAGCCTGACGAACTCGCCATGTGGAAGAGCAAATCTGCCATGAAGCCGTTCTACAAGGAAGCAGGCGTTCCTACCGCGAGAAACCACAAGGTCACGACTATTGAAGCGGCCCGCGAGTTCCTTGATGAAATCGGAGGTTTCCCGGTTATAGTAAAGCCGGATATCGGAGTAGGAGCAGCAGACACATGGAAGCTCGAAAACGATAAGGACCTTGAGTGGTTCTACAATAACCTTCCGGAGCATCCGTATGTAATGGAAGAGTTCGTCTATGGTTTCATCTATTCATATGATGCCATTGTGAATGCACAGGGAGAGGTGCTCTTCGAGAGCTCAAATTGGTTCCCGCCATCGATCGCCGATCTCGTAAACAAGGGCCTTGAACTTACATATTACACGACTCCGGAAGTACCTGAGCAGCTCCGCAGATACGGACGCGCGACTATCAAGGCGTTCAAGGTAAGGAGCAGGTTCGTACACTTCGAGTTCTTCCGTCTCACACAGGCCAGGAAGAACCTCGGTGAAGTGGGAGAGTTCGTCGGCCTTGAGGTCAACATGAGACCTGCCGGCGGATATACACCGGACATGATGGATTACGCGCATAATACAGATGTGTATGAGATCTGGGCTGAAATGGTATCTTACAATGAGCGCCGCCTTCCGGATATCGGAGGAGACCAGTACTGTGCTTACGCATCAAGAAAGGACATCCATCAGTACAAATACAGCCATGAAGAGGTGCTGAAGAAATACGGAGACTGCATGAAGATGTGCGAACGCATGCCGGATGTGCTGTCAGGAGCGATGGGCAACCAGTTCTATACTGCAGTATTCAAGACATTCGAAGAGGTTGAGGAATTCAACAACTATGTAACTGAAAGAGCATAAAGAATAAAGAAGAAAAAGAAAAAGAAAAAGAAAAAGAACAAGAAAAAGAACAATATAAAGGTAAAGGGGAAAATTAATGAACGATTATTACAAGAAAGAGTACAGCTGGATAATGGATAGAGAGATGGAGCACGCGGTCTTCGGGGACAGCGGCAGGCTCTGTGTGGCTTTCGGACCGCAGAACGGTCACACATACGACTTCCGCAACTTCGGAATGATCGATACCATAGCTCCGTGGATCGAAGCAGGAAAGCTCAGAGTACTCTGCGTTGACAGCATTGATGAAGAGACATGGTCGGCCGAGGGAAAGAACGAGCGCGAAAGACTCGAACTCCAGGAGAGATGGTTCCGCTATGTAACCGATGAACTCGTACCTCAGTATCTCGGAGATGAGCGCGCGATCACGACAGGCTGCAGCATGGGTGCCACACACGCCATGAACTTCTTCTGCCGCCGTCCTGATCTCTTCGGCGGAGTCATTGCACTGAGCGGACTTTACGACACAAACTACTTCTTCCATGCATATAAGGATGATCTCACATATGCGAATTCGCCGATCGAATTCATCCCTAACATGCCAGAGCATCATCCGTGGATGGATCTCTACAGACAGAGCAACATCATCTTCTGCTCCGGCCAGGGTGCATGGGAAGACGAGATGAGGGTAGACCTGCAGAAACTGCACGAGGCATTCGAGATGAAGGGCATCCCTCACTGGGCTGATTACTGGGGCTATGATGTCAATCACGACTGGCCTTGGTGGAGAAAACAGCTCCCTTATTTCATGAGCAACATACTCGGTCAACCGTAATAAAAACAAGCGCCTCAGGGCGCTTTTTTTGTTGCAAAAAATGTATTGACAACAGGCCTCGGTGCGAGTATATTATGTCTTGTGATTAGCACTCTCACTTGATGAGTGCTAACAAAAGAAAAGACAAAGGGAGGCAGGACATGGATCTGAGCGAAAGACAATTACAGATACTGCAGGCGATCATAACAGATTATGTGGAGAACGCCGAGCCGGTCGGTTCGAGATCGATCGCTAAGAAATATGACCTGGGTGTCAGTCCGGCGACGATAAGAAACGAGATGTCTGATCTTGAAGAGATGGGTTATCTGACTCATCCGCACACATCTGCGGGCAGGGTTCCTTCAGACAAGGCATACAGGCTGTATGTAAATGACCTGATGAAGAAGAAGAACCTCAGCGCCAAGGAGAAGCGCATGATCAATGACAGACTGTCGGCGAGCAGAGACGAGTTCGACAGAACCATCAGACATGCTGCAGAACTCCTGTCAGAGATCACACATCTGGCATCGTTCGCAATGACGCCTGCAACCAACGAAGAAACGATCAGTTTCATAAGACTTCTTCCTGTAGACGAGCGCACGATCATCCTCATGATAGTGAGCGAGAGCGGCAATGTGACCAATACGACACTGAGACTGAATGTACCGTACACACAGGAATCGCTTGATCTTCTGGGGAAGAACATGACGGTCAGCTACAAGGGCCGCACGCTCGATGATGTTCTCAAGAGCGAGATCATCCACGACGTAGGTTCGGATATCGAGGCGCTGAGCTCGCTGAAGGGCAATGTGATGCCGAGCTTCCTCAGGACGCTCGAAGACATGCTGAATGTCAATCTCTACATGGAGGGTATGACGAACATCTTCAATCTGCCTGAATACACCAGCATAGACAGGGCGAGGGATTTCATGGAACTCTTCGCAAGAAAAGACTGGTTCACGCAGAAGATGCTCGCAAGAGATAACGGAGTCGTAGTCACCATCGGTGATGAGAACGACACAATGAAAGACTGCACGCTTATCACGGCAACATACCATGTGGATGGCAAGCTCGTAGGAAAGATCGGAGTCATCGGACCGACAAGAATGAAATACGGCGAGATAACATCCATCATGGAATATCTCACTAACAATCTCAGTGAGAGCTTCAGGCTGACGGGCAGCACCGGTGACGGAAACGCCGGCGGTAAGAAGCAGGATGAATAAACCAATAAACCGCACGAAAGGAAATAATACTGATGTCAGAAGACAAGAAAAAGCAGATCCCGGTCGAAGAAGGAGCGGATGAAGCTGAAAAAGTAAAAGCCGAAGAAGCAAAGACTGAAGAAGCCGAAGAAAAGGCTGAAAGCGAAACTGCTGAGGAACCGGCAAAAGAAGAAGAGGAAAAGAAGGCCGAAGAAGAAACGAAGACGGCTGAGGAAGCCGAATCGGAGCGTTACATGAGGCTGATGGCCGAGTTCCAGAACTTCAAGAAGAGAGTTGCCAAGGAAAAGTCAGACATCCACGCGTATGCCAATGAAAAGATAGTAGGAGACATCCTCCCGGTGCTTGACAATTTTGAGAGAGCGCTCGACGCGGAGGGCGGAGACCTCGAAGCATACGCCAAGGGCATGCAGCTCATATTTGAGCAGCTGAAGAAGGCGCTCGAAAATGCCGGCCTTGAAGAGATCAAGGCAATGGACGAAGAATTCGATCCGAATGTGCACAATGCCGTTATGACAGACAACCTTGAAGAAAAAGAGGACGGCACCATCACGAAGGTCCTGCAGAAGGGCTATAAGCTCAAGGACAAGGTGATCAGACCGTCAATGGTAGCGGTCAATAAAAAATAATTGAGTCAATAAACCTATTTGAATACAGGAGGAAATAAAATGAGCAAAGTTATCGGAATCGACCTGGGCACCACCAACAGCTGCGTTGCAGTTCTTGAAGGCGGAGAGCCTACAGTTATCACAAACTCCGAGGGTATGAGAACAACACCTTCGGTAGTATCTTTCACAAAGAGCGGCGAGAGACTCGTCGGCGAAACAGCGAAGAGAATAGCTATCACAGAACCTGAGGGCACAGTTGCTTCCATCAAGAGGCACATGGGCGAGAACTATACAGTAAACCTTCGCGGAAAAGATTACACACCTCAGGAAATCTCGGCTATGATCCTGCAGAAGCTGAAAGCTGATGCAGAGGCATATCTCGGCGAGAAGGTCACAGAGGCAGTCATCACAGTTCCTGCTTACTTCAGCGATGCACAGAAGCAGGCTACGAAGGATGCAGGTAAGATCGCAGGTCTCGAGGTAAAGAGAATCATCAACGAGCCTACAGCTGCATCACTGGCATACGGACTCGACAAGGATACAGGAAGCCACAAGATCCTGGTTTATGACCTGGGCGGCGGCACATTCGATGTATCCGTACTCGAACTCGGCGACGGAGTATTCGAAGTACTCGCTACAAACGGCGACACACATCTCGGCGGAGACGACTTCGACAACGCACTGATGAACTTCCTGGCAGACAGCTTCCAGAAGGAGAACGGAATTGACCTCAGACAGGACAAGATGGCTCTCCAGAGACTCAAAGAGGCTGCTGAAAAGGCTAAGAAGGAACTCTCGTCAGCGCAGACCACAAAGGTCAATCTGCCATTCATCGCTGCAAATGCATCCGGCCCGCTCCACATGGATATGGACGTAACAAGAGCAAGATTCGAGCAGCTGACAAAGCACCTCGTAGACAGGACTATCGAGCCTATGCACAAGGCAATGAAGGATGCCGGCGTTACATCTGCTGATCTCGAGAAGGTCATCCTGGTCGGCGGTTCCACAAGGATCCCGGCAGTTCAGGAAGCAGTAAGAAGCGTAACAGGCAAAGAGCCGTTCAAGGGCATCAACCCTGATGAGTGTGTAGCCATCGGAGCTGCTATCCAGGCAGGCGTACTTACTGGCGAAGTCAAGGACATCCTGCTCCTCGATGTAACACCGCTGTCACTGTCGATCGAGACACTCGGCGGAGTTGCTACAAAGCTTATCGAGAGAAATACTACGATCCCTACAAAGAAGAGCCAGATTTTCTCCACAGCAGCTGATAATCAGACTGCAGTAGATATCCACGTTATGCAGGGTGAGAGAGAAATGGCTGCCGGAAACATCACTCTCGGCAGATTCCAGCTCACAGGCATCGCACCGGCTCCTCGCGGAATCCCTCAGATCGAGGTTACATTCGATATCGATGCCAACGGTATCGTAAATGTAAGCGCCAAGGATATGGCTACCGGTAAAGAGCAGAAGATCACCATCACATCCTCGACAAAGCTGTCTGAAGATGAGATCAACGCTAAGATCAAGGAAGCTGAGCAGTTCGCAGAGCAGGACAAGAAGCAGAAGGAAACAGTTGAAACAAAGAACCAGTCCGAGGGCATGATCTTCGAGATCGAGAAGCAGCTCAAGGAACTCGGCGACAAGGTCACCGATTCTGAGAAGGCAGCTGTAGAGGCAGCAAAGGACGAACTCCAGAAGGCAGTCGACGCCGGTAATGTTGACGACATGAAGGCAAAGATGGAAGCGCTCACAAACGCATTCTATCCGATCTCGACAAGGATCTATCAGGAAGCTCAGGCTGCACAGCAGGGAGCTGCAGGCGGACAGGGATTCAACCCTAACATGGGCGGTTTCGACCCTAACAACATGGGCGGAAACTCAGCTCCGAATGACGGAACTGTAGACGCAGACTACGAGGTAGTTGACGACTAATCTCAAAAAATAATTTGAAAGGTAATAACCTATATGGCAGACAAGAGGGATTATTACGAGGTCCTCGGGGTCAATAAGGGATCATCGGATGCTGAAATAAAAAAGGCTTATCATAAGCTCGCCATGAAGTATCACCCTGACAAAAATCCCGGTGACAAAGAGGCGGAGGAGAAGTTCAAGGAAGTCAATGAGGCTTACGAGGTTCTTTCAGATCCCGATAAGAAGGACAAATATGACAGATTTGGATTTGCAGGCGTAGACCCGAACTTCGGAGCAGGCCAGGGCGGATTCGGCGGATTCGGCGGGTTCGGCAACTTCGGCGGAGGTTTTGGCGGAGCCGGAATGAATTTCGAGGACATATTCGATATGTTCGGAGGAATGGGCGGCGCCAGAAGATCTTCAAGAAGAGGCGGCCCGCAGAAGGGCAGAGACCTGCAGAAAACGCTCACCATCGATTTCACTGATGCGCTCTTCGGCTGCAGCAAGCAGATCGAGATCGTAAAGAACGTCAAGTGCAAGACCTGCGGCGGAACCGGAGCTAAGCCGGGCACGAGCAAGAAGACATGCGATCAGTGCGGCGGAAGCGGCCAGATCTCACAGGTAAGCAACACGGCTTTCGGCAGGTTCCAGAATATTACTGCCTGCCCTAAGTGCGGAGGCACAGGCCAGATGATTGAGACTCCATGCACCGACTGCGGAGGCACGGGAGTCAACCGCAAGACCGTGAAGATCAAGGTAGACATCCCTGCGGGAGTCGATACTGACAGCATCGTGACCATCAGAGGTCAGGGCGAGCCGGGCATAAACGGCGGACCGGACGGAGATCTTTACATCGTTGTCAACGTGAGACCGCACAGCACCTACAAGAGAAGGGGCGACGACCTGTATCTCGACATGCCGATCACGTTCGACGTGGCGGCTCTTGGAGGCAAGGTGCAGGTGCCGGGATTCGGTGAGAGCTACAGCTACACCATTACTCCGGGCACTCAGACGGGATCGTCGTTCAGACTGAAAGGCAAGGGCGTGCCTAATGTAAGGACCGGCCGCAAGGGCGACCTGTACGTTAAGGTGATAGTCGAGGTCCCGACACATCTGAACCGCAAGGAGAAGAAAGCCATCGAGGAGATGGCGCAGAAGATCGGGAGCGAATCGTATCCGAAGAAGGAAAGGTTCAGCAAGCTGAAATTCTGACCGATATCAACAATTACAGAAGAGGCGCATCGCAATTCTCTGTGATGCGCCATTCTTATACCTGAAAAAGGGTAAAAAAAGGAGAAAAAATGATAGTAGTACCTGTATATAACATGATACTCGCGCCTGACGCGAACATATATTTCAACATAAATCAGGTGCGAAGGAACGCGGGCGACAAGGGGCTCGCGGTGGGAGAGAGAGTGGTCCTCATAGTGGCCAGAGATAACGAGAGCTACAGGGACCTTACTCCTGAAAGTTTCTATCCGGTAGGGATCTCAGGAGAGATAAAGGAAATCAACAATCAGGGTTATGTAGTCATTCACACAGGCTACCGTGTCGATATCGATAATATCGAGATAGGACCGGATGAGTCCATCAGGCTCACCATGACCAGAAGAAACGACATAGACGATATGAGCAGAAGCGTCGAGAAGGAGAAACTCGACGGCATGCTTGATGAGATGCGCAGGTTCGCATCAGGATTTGAATGGGCCGATTCAGCCGAATACTGGCTCAGGCAGATCGATTCGCTCGAAAGGGCTGCGTGTGTCATGTCGCCGTGGATGGACATTCCGAACGCGGAGAGATACGCGATACTTGCCGAAGACAGCCGCATAAAGAGGGCTGAGCTCATCGAGGAAGCCCTTTACGGATTCATGGAAGTGGGGCGCATCACAAACGAGGCGATGACATCGCAGCAGGAAGAGCATCAGAAGATGTACCGTGAACAGGCCATAAAGCGCCAGATGGAGCATCTGCAGAAGGAACTCGATGAGATGCATCCTGAAAATATCACGGACATACGCAAATTCGAGCAGAAGATAGCGGAGTCGGGCATGAACGAGACCGCCAGGAAGGAAGCCGAAAAGGTCCTGAACCGCCTGAAACAGGAGGGCAGCCAGAGTGCGGAATCCGGGATGCTTTACGATTATCTTGACTTCGTGACAGGACTCTCGTGGAAAAAGGAAGAGGCTGCATACATAGATCTTGACAAGGCACGCAAGGTGCTAGATGAAGACCACTACGGGCTCAACAAGGTAAAAGACCGTATAATTCAGCAAATAGCTGTAATGGATCTGAAGAAAGAGCAGTCGGGATCGATACTTCTGTTCGTGGGAGCGCCGGGAACCGGAAAGACAAGCATAGGCAAGAGCATCGCGAGAGCTCTCGGACGCGAATATGTGAGAGTCAGCCTCGGCGGCGTTCATGACGAATCAGATATACGCGGGCACCGCAGGACATACATAGGCGCGATGCCTGGACGCATAATGGACGGCATCCAGAAAAGCGGTGTATCAAATCCGGTAATGGTGCTGGATGAAGTAGATAAGCTTTCGGCGTCATATCACGGAAGCCCGGCAAGCGCTCTTCTGGAAGTGCTGGATCCTGAGCAGAACAACACGTTCACGGATCACTACATGAACGTTCCATATGATCTCTCGGACGTGATGTTCATCTGTACGGCAAACACAACGGATACCATTCCTGAGCCGCTGCTGAACCGCATGGAAGTCATACAGTTCAGCGGGTATACACCAATAGAGAAGCTTTCCATAGCGCGTGAGCATCTGGTTCCGAAGTCGATGGAAGCCATGGGCATAGATCCGCGCATGATGGAGATCACTGATGATGCTCTCAGAAAGATCATTTCTGACTATACCATGGAAGCCGGCGTGCGCGGACTCAGAAAACGCATAGATACTCTCTGCCGCGTGCTCGCAGTCAAGGCCGCAAGTGAGCCTGACCGCAGGCTTACAGTCACCCCGGAAGTGGTCGATGAGGAGATCGACGCAAGACCGGTGCAGCACAGTAAGATACTGCCTGAACCGAAAGCGGGAGTCGTAACAGGACTTGCCTGGACGCCTGTCGGAGGGGAGATATTGTATATAGAGACCATGTTCACCAAGGGCAAGGGAGAGATAATCATAACAGGACAGCTTGGGGATGTCATGAAGGAGTCCGCAAGGATTGCGGTCAGCCTTGTGAAAACACTGTTCCCGGATAAAGCTGACAAGTTCAGTGAGAACGACCTGCATATCCATGTGCCTGAGGGAGCTGTGCCGAAGGACGGTCCATCTGCCGGAATAGCTCTGACCACGGCGCTTTCGTCGCTGGTGACCGGATGCGTGGTCGATCCGCACATAGCAATGACCGGAGAAGTCGCTCTGAGAGGCGCGGTGACTCCGATAGGCGGTCTTCCTGAGAAACTTATGGCTGCGGAAAGGGCAGGCATCACAAAGGTATTCATACCTGAGGAAAACGAATACGATCTTAAGGATGTGGCTGACGAAGTCAAGGATAAGATCGAGATAAGAACGGTCTCAAAGGTCGGAGAAGTCCTCATGGAAGTCGGGATACTCGCCGCAGAAGGAAAACAGGCCTAGAAAACCGAAAAGAACAAGAAAAAATGCCGGAGCGTAAAGCGCACCGGCATTTTTGACGATAATATTATATAGGTAGAACAGACTATTTGCCGTATTTTTCAATCAGACGCTTGAATCCAGGCATTGAATTCTTGATAGTCTCATTGGATACGCAGTATGCAAGTCTCAGATAGCCCGGGCAGCCGAAGCCTGTGCCAGGAACGATCAGGATGTTTTCTTCAAGTTTTGCAGCTTCACTGAATGCCATGTCGTCGCCGTTAGGAGCCTTCATGAACAGATAGAATGCTCCGTCAGGTTTAGCGCATTCATAGCCCATCTCTGTCAGACCATTGTACAGGTCGTTTCTGTTCTCATCATACGCTACGAGGTCAGGCATGCAGTCAACGCATTCCTGTACGACTCTCTGAATGAGTGTCGGAGGGCAGACAGATCCGATTTCTCTGGCCGCACCGGCAACAGCGCTGAGCACTCCGTGCTGGTTGTGGCACTTAGCAGGAACGTAAACATAACCGATACGCTCGCCAGGAAGTGACAGGCTCTTTGACCATGAATAGCAGACGATGGTATTGTCATATACCTCAGGGATGAATGTCACGACAGCATCGCCGTAAACGAGTTCTCTGTAAGGCTCGTCAGCGATGATATAGATAGGATGGCCGTATTTGGCTTCTTTTTTCTTGAGGACTGCAGCGATCTTCTCAAGAGTCTCTCTTGTATAAACTACTCCGGAAGGATTGTTAGGGGAGTTGATCACGATAGCTACTGTGTCGTGATTGATTGTAGCGTCAAGCGCTTCCAGGTTGATCTGGAAATCAGGAATATCAGGATCGACGCGTCTTACTTTGCCGCCGCCGGCTTTGAAGAATATGTTGTATTCAGGGAAATAAGGTGCGATCACAACGAAGTTGTCATCCGGCTTGGTGGTGAGTGCACATGCTACGGAAACAAGTGCAGGTGCGCATCCGCATGTCATGAAGAGCTCGCTTGCCTGAGCGTTAGTGCTGAATCTTTCTCTGAGATTTGCTGCGATGGCTTCTCTTGTGCTCTCAAATCCCGGAGCCATTGAATAGCCGTGAAGCAGGATGGAGCTTTCTTCATCGACGAGTTTCTTGATAGTGTCATTTACCTTTTTAGGAGCAGGTATGCTCGGGTTGCCCAGCGAATAGTCATAGACTTTGTCTCTTCCGAGTTTCTTTGCCTGCTCCAGTCCGTAGGCGAAGAGTTCGCGGATGATGCTAGGCGCTGTGCCATAGCCATAATATTTTTCATTTACCATAACGATTTAATAATTTATGCAAAAGGCTGTGTATACCTTTGTTACTATTGTAACACATTGAATTGTACCTGAATGTATTATTTTCGGCGAACAGCCCATTGTGCTACAATGAGATGTCGGACAGAGATCATTCATGAAAAAGGAGACATTATGTTATTCGGACACGAAAAGGTAGAAATACTGCATCTGCCGACTCCTCTGGAGCGCCTAAACAACGTGTCGGAGGATCTCGGCATCAATGTATATTGCAAGAGAGACGACCTGACAAACCTTGCCACGGGAGGAAACAAGCTGCGCAAACTTGAGTACTTCCTGAAGGATGCTCAGGATAAGGGCGCAACAATGCTTATTACAGAGGGCGGAGCCCAGACCAACCACGGCAGGCTGACTGCTGCTGTGGCCGCGAAATTTGGGCTTAAATGCGCAATAATCACAGAGGACGAATATCCGGGCGAAATAAGCGCAAATCTGCTCCTGGACGGAATGCTGGGCTGTCCTGTCTATTTTGTGAAGGACATGGAGACAGGCAGACAGGCAGTAATAGACAAGTACACAGCTGAAGGCGAAAAGGTCTATTATGTTCCGATGGGCGGCTCCAACGAGATAGGGATGCTCGGCTATGTGGAGTGCGCGATCGAACTCGATAAGCAGGCAAGGGAAATGGGCATAGGCGACGCGACCGTTTATGTAACGGTAGGAAGCATGGGAACATATCTCGGAATGCTTATAGGACTGAAGGAGTGCGGATCTTCCCTGAAACTCGCCGGGATCAATGTACTTCCGTATGCTGAAAACGCAGCCGATGAAGCAGGCAACGAGACAGCTCTCCGTGAAGCCCTGATCGCGTACTACAATAAAGTGTGCGAGGCATTTGCGGATCACAGCGGCAGTTGGAACATCACGGATGATGATTTCAATATCACGACGCATTACATCCATGGGGCGTACAACAACGCTGTTGAAGAGGTTCGCGACGTAATGTACTACCTTGCCCGCAAGGAGGCGATAATCATAGACCCGTGCTACACGGGCAAGACCTTCGAGGCTGTAGTTGACGGAGCAAGAAACGGCAGCATCGAAAAGGGATCAAACGTTATATTCATGCACACTGGAGGACTTCCGGGCATTTATACAAAGCATCACAGGGTCGAGCTCGAGCGTGAGCTCATGCCGTACATGCATACAGACGAATTCTAGAGGCGCATTTTGGAAAAAGAAACAGTCACAAACGAAACTAAAAAAAGAGAAGTAAAACGAGTTAAAAAGCAAAAACGCTCATTCATGGTAAGGCTCAAGCTGCTGACGATCGCGGTGCTTCTGCTGATCGTGCTGATCGGCATACTGAAACTGGCGTCTTACATAGGAGGAATCTCCCGCATACACCTCAGTGACGAGGGACTGACTCATGCCGAACGCTTTAAGGACAGCGTGGTGGTGCACGGTATCGATGTTTCAGAGCATCAGGATGAGATAAAGTGGAAGAAGGTGAAGTCGAGCGAAGCGGATTTCGTGTTCATCCGGGCAGGATACAGAAGCGCCGAGTCCGGAGAACTTATGGAAGATGCGGACTTCAGGACCAACATGAAGAAGGCGAATAAGGCAGGGCTGATGTGCGGAGCCTACTTCTTCTCTCAGGCACTTAATGAAGAGGAAGCCGTAGAGGAAGCGGAATACCTTCTGGATCTTGTGAAGCGCTATGACGTGGAAATGCCGCTTGTTATTGATTACGAGCTCTATGAAGGAGGCAGACTGCAGCAGGTGGTCGAAGCTGGAGAGATGCCGGCTTCATCCATGTATCACGATATAGTGCTCGCGTTCTGCCGCAGAGTCGAAAAAGCCGGATACGAATCCGCGGTCTATGCCAATTACGACATGCTGACAAATTACATGGACTCGACATTACTCGATGACGAGGCTGTTATCTGGGTAGCCCAGTACGGAGGGGTCTGTGATGTAAAGGGCGGCTACCTCTACTGGCAGTGCGCTGAGGACGCGGCTGTTGCAGGCATAGAGGGCAATGTTGATCATGACATATGGTATATCGAACCGGGCAGGGTGTACAGCACCAGGGCAAAGGGCAAGAAGGATCCTGTGTCGATAGGTGACTGTGAGATCGCTTTCAAAGAGGAAAGCGTCAAGTTGAAAAATCACAGGGCGGAACCTGAAGTAACCGTGACCTTCGAAGGCAAGAAGCTCCGGAAGGGGAAGGATTATGTGCTTTCGCTGGTAAAGAACACTGTTTCAGGAACAGGATACGCAGTGGTGCGCGGAAGGAGCAGGTATAAAGACTGGACTGCCGTGCCATTCACTATAGAGTAGAAACGATCGGAGAAAGAGAATGAGATTTGTAAGCTGGAATGTCAACGGCTTCAGGGCCGTTCTGAAAAAAGGATTCGAAGAGATTTTCAATGAACTTGACGCCGACTTTTTCTGTCTGCAGGAAACAAAAATGCAGGAAGGTCAGGCCGATTTTCATCCGGAAGGCTATTTTGAATACTATAACTGCGCGGTGAAAAAGGGATATTCCGGTACCGCGGTATTCGTGAAGGAATCCATGGGAGAACCTCTCTCTGTCGCTTATGGGATAAAAGGAGAGCACGATGACGAGGGCAGAGTGATAACTCTGGAATACCCGGAGTTTTACCTGATCTGCTGCTATGTACCGAACGCCCAGGATGGCCTGGCGCGCATAGGATACAGATGCGAGTTCGAGGATGCCATGAGAGAGTATATGAGCGAGCTCGACAAAACCAGGCCGGTCATCTACTGCGGAGACCTGAACGTGGCCCATAATGAGATCGATCTGAAGAACCCGGGGCCAAACAGGGGCAATGCCGGATTCTCTGATGAAGAGCGCGGCAAGATGAGCGAGCTCCTCGGAGCAGGCTTCACAGACACTTTCCGCTATCTCTATCCGGATACGGTTACCTATTCCTGGTGGTCATACCGCATGAAGGCCAGGGAAAGGAACGCCGGGTGGCGCATAGACTATTTCATCATTTCAGACCGTCTGACGGATAAACTTGCCGAAGCAGAAATACATACAGACATATACGGCAGCGACCACTGCCCGGTATCTGTGACAATGGAGTTTTGAATGAAAAAATTTGTGACACACGACGGACATAAAATATCGCTGGATGTGGATCCCGGGAACAGTGAGCTCATCAGTCTCCTGACTGATATAATACCAAGATTGTCCCTTGATGAGATCCTTGACGGAGAACTCGAAAAAAGACTGAACGAAGCCAATGTAGGCCCGATCAGACTGTCTGCCGGCGATGACATCAAACAGCTGATATTCAGCCTTGCGATGTTCAACACCATATCGAAACCGCCGGGGTTTTAGGCTCAGATCCGGGGTGCCTGAAAATATTTCGGATTATCTCTATTTTTTGCTTGTATTATAAATTTCTATGTCATATAATACGCGTTGCGAATTAATGCATTACAAATGAAAGTGGGGTATAAATAATGGCAAACATTAAATCCGCAAAGAAAAGAATCAAGGTTATCGACAAGAAGACAGCCCGCAACATCAGAGTAAAGAACCACATCAAGGAAGCTGAGAAGGCATTCCTCGCAGCGGTTGAGTCCGGTGATGCAGAAGAGGCTAAGAAGGCATTCCAGCACGCTGAAAAGAAGCTGATGCAGGCAGCCGCAAAGGGTACGTTCCACAAGAACGCAGTAGCTCGTAAGATTTCCAGATTCGAGAAGAAACTCAACGCGCTCAGCGCAAAGTAATTCTCACCCGTCCCCACACAGCGTATAAGTTAAATGCGCCTTCAGCCGGAGTGTCTCCCGGCTGTTTTTTTACGCCCAAATCAGGGGAAACTATCGAAAAAGGCCCCGTTTTTCTTTATAATTAAATGGATAATGTTCTAAAAGGAATGAGAAAAATATGAGTTATCTTGACAACATCAGAAATTTCAGCATAATCGCCCACATCGATCACGGCAAGTCGACCCTGGCTGACCGGCTTATAGAGAAGACAGGTCTGGTCGAGGCACGCGACATGAAGGAGCAGTACCTCGATAACATGGACATCGAACGTGAGAGAGGGATCACCATCAAACTTCAGACGACCCGTCTGAAATACAAGGCAAATGATGGTCAGGAGTATATCCTTAACCTGATCGACACTCCGGGACATGTGGACTTCAACTACGAAGTATCGCGCTCCCTCGCTGCATGCGACGGCGCCGTGCTTGTAGTGGATGCTACACAGGGCGTAGAGGCCCAGACACTCGGAAATGTTTATCTTGCGCTTGATGAGGACCTTGAGATCCTTCCTGTGCTAAATAAGATGGACCTCGATTCCGCGCGCCCTGATGACGCGAGAGCCGAAATAGAGGACATAATAGGACTTGACGCGTCAGAGGCTCCAGAGATCTCCGCAAAGACGGGCATGGGGATAGACGGGATGCTCGAGAAGCTGATCGAGGTGATACCGCCTCCTCAGGGCGATCCTGACGGCAGGCTCAAGGCGCTTATCTTCGACTCATACTATGACAGTTATAAAGGAGTCATCATATATACACGCATCTTTGACGGCAGGGTCAAGAGGGGTGACACCATACGCATGATGAATACCGGCAAGAATTACGAAGTCACGGAAGTAGGGTACTGCATTCCGGGCACCGTTCCTGCCGACGAACTCAAGGCCGGCGAAGTAGGCTACATCTGCGGAAGCATCAAGCAGGTCGCAGATGCCCGCGTCGGTGATACCATCACACTCGCGAATGCGCCTGCAGATGCACCGCTGAAGGGTTACAAAAAAGCGCAGTCGATGGTTTACTGCGGAATTTTCCCGGCAGAAGGCGAGAAGTATGAGAACGTAAAGGACGCTCTTGAAAAACTGCAGGTAAATGACGCTGCGTTCAATTTTGAACCTGAGAACTCCGCGGCTCTCGGCTACGGCTACAGGTGCGGCTTCCTCGGACTCCTGCACATGGATGTAATTACTGAAAGGCTTGCGAGGGAATTCGACCTCGACGTCATCACTACACTGCCTTCAGTTGTTTATAAGGTCGTGATGAAGGACGGACAGGTCCTCGACATCCAGAATCCGTCGAACCTGCCGGCTCCGGCGCTGATCGCGCATATAGAAGAGCCTATAGTCAAGGCGGATATCATGACGCCGAATGAATATGTCGGAAGCATAATGACGCTATGCCAGAACCGCCGCGGAAACATGATACACATGGAGTATCTGACAAAGACAAGAGTACAGCTCCATTATGAGATGCCGCTCAACGAGGTCATATACGACTTCTTTGACGCACTGAAATCGCGCACCAGGGGATACGCTTCACTGGACTATGAATTCCTGAGATACCAGCCGGCAAAGCTCGTCAAGCTTGATATCCTTCTCAACCGCGAGCCTATAGACGCCCTGTCTACCATAGTGCCAGAGGAAGAGGCCATGGCGAAGGGAAGAGGAATTTGCGAAAAGCTCAAGGAGATAATCCCTCGCCATCAGTTTGAAGTTCCTATCCAGGCAGCAATAGGCCAGAAGATAATCGCCCGTGAGACCGTAAGAGCTTACCGTAAGGACGTGCTCGCCAAGTGCTACGGCGGAGATATCACAAGAAAGAAGAAACTTCTCGAAAAGCAGAAGGCAGGAAAGAAGAGAATGAGACAGTTCGGTTCAGTGACGGTCCCGCAGGAGGCGTTCACTGAGGTCCTGAAACTCGATGACGGCAGATAATATGGATAAAAAAAGAGGCATATACATCCACATGCCTTTCTGCGTACAGAAATGCAGATACTGCGCATTTCTTTCGTTCGGCGCGGAAGGCTCGCCGAGAAAGGAATATACGGACGCACTCGAGAAGGAGATAAAGCTTAGAGCAGCTCTTGAAAAGGAGAACGGTACGGACCGGCCTGCTGATACCATTTACATCGGAGGGGGAACTCCTTCGGTGATGGATATATCTTCAATGTCGGAGATGGTGAAGACCCTTAAGAGGTCATTCGGCGTATCACCTGACGCCGAGTTCACACTGGAGGCGAACCCGGCTACGCTGGGACGCAAGGACGGTGTGATGCTGGCAAAGCTGCAGGCGTATAAGTTCATGGGAGTCAACCGCCTTTCCATGGGGGTGCAGTCCATGGACAACGACAGGCTGCACTATCTGGGGCGCATACATACGGCTGAAAACGTAGGCCGTGACATGGAGATCATCCGCAGAAAGGGTTTCGATAATGTCAATCTGGACCTTATGTTTTCCGTTCCGGGAGAGAGCGGTGATGATGCCCTGAACGATCTGGAGAAGATCCTCGCGTTCAGCCCGGAACACATATCGTGTTACAGTCTGCAGATAGAAGAGGGCACCCCGTTCGGAAGAATGGCTGAGTCAGGCGAACTGACTGAAGTTCCCGATGAAGAGGACAGGGAAACCTATCACAGGATATGCCGCAGACTCGAGGCGGCCGGATATGAGCACTATGAGATCAGCAACTTCGCGAAAAAAGGCGGTGATCCGGATGCGCCAAGTCCGTACAGATCCAGGCACAACAGTCTTTACTGGAATATGGATGAATACATAGGCCTTGGTCTTGGGGCGAGCGGGTTCATAAACGGCGTACGATACAAAAATACATCGGATCTTGATGAATACTTTGCAGCCCTCAGCGAGGGAAGACTTCCTGTAACAGAGGAGCATAAAAATACTGCTTTTGACAATATCAGCGAAGCCGTTTTCACGGGGCTAAGGAGGCGCGAGGGCATAATCTATGAAGACGCTGTCCGCGCATATCTGGAAACAGATGATGACGCGAAAAAAGTGTTCAGTGAAGCAGACAGCTGCAGTGAGATCTTCTGGGAAATCTTTGCTGACGCAAGGAAGGAAGCCTGCGACTATGCTGAAAGAGGCCTCCTGATCATTGATAATGAAGGCCTTAAGCTAACGGAGCAGGGCATCGATATAAGCAATTCAATAATGTCGCTTTTTGTTTAGAAAGGATAGCAGCATGGACAAATACATAATGGCGCTTGACCAGGGCACGACCAGCTCGAGAACCATAATCTACGATAAGGCCGGCAATATCAAATCCGTTGTGCAGAGAGAGTTCACCCAGATATTCCCTCATGAGGGCTGGGTAGAGCACGACGCCATGGAGATCTGGGCGTCCCAGATGGGTACTGCTCAGGAGGCACTTCTGAAAGCAGGGCTTACATATAAGAACATAGCCGCGATCGGGATAACAAACCAGAGAGAGACTACCGTGGTCTGGGATAAAAAGACCGGACGTCCGGTATATAACGCCATCGTGTGGCAGTGCCGCAGGACGGCTGACTATGCGGCTAAACTGAAACCGCACGAAGAGATGATCAAAATGAAGACAGGTCTTCTCGCTGACCCGTACTTCAGCGGCACGAAGCTAGCCTGGATACTTGAGAACGTTCCGGGTGTCAGAGCCAGGGCAGAGAAGGGAGAGCTCCTTTTCGGAACTATCGAATGCTGGCTCATATGGAAGCTGACCGGCGGAAAAGTACACGTATCTGACTATTCCAATGCCTGCAGAACAATGCTCTTCGACATCAACACGCTTAAGTGGGATGAAGAACTCTGCGGCTTGCTCAATATTCCTATGTGCATGCTGCCTGAGCCTGTTGAGTGTTCGGCTCATTACGGGGATACGATCGACGAGATCTTCGGAGGCCCGATCCCTATCACAGGTTCGGCAGGCGACCAGCAGGCTGCTCTCTTCGGAGAGGCATGCTATAACGAAGGCGATGTTAAGAGCACATATGGAACGGGAAACTTCCTGCTCCTGAATACAGGCGACAAGCCGGTATACTCAAAGAATGGACTGCTTACCACTATTGCCTGGGGACTTGACGGTAGTGTCACATATGCCCTGGAGGGGTCTGTATTCGTATGCGGAGCGGCTGTTCAGTGGCTGAGAGACCAGCTTAGATTCTTCCGTGACGCATCAGAATCAGAGGACATCGCAAAGCAGGTCCCTGACGCGGGAGGAGTATTCGTGGTTCCTGCATTCGTAGGCCTGGGAGCTCCGTACTGGGATCCTGAGGCAAGAGGCGCAATGTTCGGTATCACCAGAGGTACCACACGCGAGCATATCGTAAGAGCGACTCTCCAGTCTCTTGTATACCAGAACGAAGACCTTCTTGAGGCTATGAAGGCGGATACCGGCAAGGAGATCACTGCACTTAAGGTAGACGGAGGCGCAGCTATGAACAACCTCCTGATGCAGTTCCAGGCAGACATATCGGATGTGGATATCGTGAGATATGCATCGATCGAATCAACATCTCTCGGAGCGGCATATCTGGCAGGACTGGCAGTCGGTTATTACGACAGTCTTGCAGATATCGTGGCAAGCAAGGAGATAGCAAAGACATTCAGGCCTTCACTCGGCGAAAAGGAGAGAAGGGAAAAGCTGGATGGCTGGCACAGAGCGGTAAAGGCGACAATAGCATTCCGCGAATAACAGAAAGTAATAAAAAGGTTTCCGGGTGTCGCAGATCCGGAAACTTTTTTTAAATTAATTGTAGACAAGACGGTGTCTTTTGTTTATAATACTACTTGCGCATGTAAAAATGTGGCGCATTGGTCAAGAGGTCAAGACGTCGCCCTCTCACGGCGGAATCCAGGGTTCGATTCCCTGATGCGCTACCACGAAAACGTAAAGAACGGCTGAAGGCCGTTCTTTTCTATTGCTGTTTTATTACCGGATAATTAATGAGGCGATAAGAGACAGGCTGGGAGGTCTGCATTCTGCCAGAATGATTCTTTGCAGCGTTGATTGTGATGAGGCTGAAAAAAATAATAAAAAGGGTTGGATATAAAAAACGGGTGCCCGGAAGGCACCCGTTTTCAGTATGCGGTAAACAGTTAAAGAAGGTCGCTCAGCCGTTTGCCGGAGAAGAAATCACGTGTCAGCTGATAGTATTCTTTCCACATTGGCAGAGTATGACATCCGGGGGCAAGCGGACAGTTTCTGGCTTTTTCCTCCAGACATGCGACAGGAGCCAGAGTTCCTTCCATTACCTCGATTATTTCAAAAACGGTATATTCTTCAGCTTTACGGCAGAGCCTGTAGCCTCCGCCTTTTCCGCTTACACCTTCAAGCATGCCGCCTTTTACAAGGTCTCTGACAATGATCTCAAGGTATTTTTTTGAGATCTGCTGCCTTTCGGCTATATCCTTAAGCGCAACATTTCCGTTATCACCATGCTGAGCGAGATCTATCATAATTCTGAGGGCATAGCGGCCTTTTGTTGAAATCACGGTCTTACTCCTTTCTGAACAGTAATAACGGTCATTTTTATTTTACTATTGGAGGTCATGGTGTTCAAGCCGTCAAAGGCATTCGCTTTTGTCTGAGAGACAGAGCAAAATGGATGTTCTTTTTGTGTAGCATACGCTATAATATATACGGATGTATTCGGCCCTGAGGGCCGGCAGAAAATGCGTTTGATTTCCTGAAGGAGGAGTTAAAAATGATAAATAAAATTCTTGTCGAAGCATGCGTCAAAGCATTCAAAAATATTTTTGAGAGAGAAGGCGTGCCATATGTGATCCAGGATGACGAGGAATCCAGTTATTTCTTTCACCTTTGGGAGGAAACTGACGAAGAAAGGGATCTTGCTTACAGACAGGCTGCTCCTGCTATTGAGCGCATAGCAGCACATGAACCGTTTATATTCGAGACGGAAGGCGAGCCGCTTATAGTACGCCTGAATTATCTGGACCGGAAGCTTGAAAGAGACTCCTTCGGTGAGATCATGCTCGAGCGTACTGACCTTGACTGGCGCTTTGCCATATCTGTTAAGAGTGATGCCAAGATCCTGTCTGCGCTTCCTGTAGCGGACAGAGAACTCGACATGAACAAAGACAGAATAATGAATTCGAACAACGCGATCGATGACTTCGGTGACCGTATTTTCGGCATCCCTTGCTCAAATGAGTATTTTGATGACATGAACGAGATCCTCCTGAATATCGCGCCTCGTGATTCCGAGAACTGGGGAGAGCTTGTAAAGGACGAAAACTTTATATATGGTTCACTTGTCACGCCTATGCTCAGAGCGATCGGACGTGAATTTCCGCGCTTATTAAAGTTCCATCCTGAAGCACCTCAGAGACTCTTTGACTACTTCTACGGTAAGATCGATTATTATTTCATCAAGCCTATTGATGAGCTGAAGGTCACACGTATCGGCTGCGTTAACTCCCGCGGCTATCTCGGACGCATGCCTAACAACAGAAACCTTAAGACTCCTAAGACAGGATTCCCTTCGGAACTCCTTGATGTAAGGTTCGCTACAGGCAAATACGGCGAGATCTCAAGAGACACTCTGCAGCTTGCCTTTGACGGCGGCTGGTCACTGTGCATCACAATGTTCCCGGTATATGATACTTATGGAGAATTCGGATTCGATATGCAGGTATATCTCCCTGTAACACCGTTCGGCAGCTATCGTGACCAGGTAGACTGGTATCCGGAGGCATAACGCAATAATGTTCAGATCACCTAAAACAAAGGCAGGTAAATTTTTAAGAGAAACGCTGATCGTTCTGACGTCGGCGTTTTTCGGTTCATCGGTACAGATATTCGTCATGATCCCGAATGGCATGACTTCGGGAGGAATGCCGGGTGTAGCAAGGCTCATTACGCACTTCCTGCCGGTCAGCTACTCCCTCGTATATTATACGCTGTCCATGGTAGTGCTGATCGTAGCGTATTTTGCGATGGGCAAGGCAGAGGTAAAGCGGATAATAGCCCTCGGGTTCGCGTATCCTATCATGCTGTTCATATTTGAGCATATGGACTACGAATTCCTTAGATCACCCGATCCGTTCCTTGCGGCAATCCTGATAGGGATTTTCTACGGAATAGCGACAGGCGTCGGCTACATAGGAGGCTACTCTTCGGGCGGGACGGATACTTTGGCCAGGGTAATAAAATTCAGGTTTCTCAACCATGTGAGGACCGGCGACATACAGATGGCTCTCGACGTAGCCATAATCACGGTATCGGCTTTCGTATTCGACACTAACATAGCCGTATACGCAATAGTGACTGCAGTAGTGGCGGCAAGGGTCATTTCAGCGATTACTGTAGGATACGGAGGAAAATTCGTTCAGTTCGATATAATCACGAGCTCGAAGGAAAAGCGTGAGCAGATCACCGAATTTATACTGAAGGATGTGAACCGTGCGGTGACAACGCACTCGTCAAGGGGAGAGTATACTAAAGAGGAGAGAAGAACACTTACGACAATATGTACTCCGGCAGAGAGCATAAAGATCAAAAAGTACCTTGCGGAGGTGGATCCTGGTGCGTTCGCGACAGTGATGTCGCTCACAAATGTATGGGGCAAACGCTTCCAGGATATCAATGAAGCAGACAACACCTAAACAGTACAAATTTAAAACACATCCCCGCGCGGGGATGTGTTTTTTACTTTACGGATTTCAGGATCCTGTTAGCAGTCTACACCGCCGTCAACACGGAGCAGCTGTCCGTCCACAAATGAGGAATCGCTTGTTGCAAGGAAAAGAGCAACAGTTGCGATCTCACTGCCCTGACCGACACGGCCAAGAGGTGAGCGGCTTGTCATGAAATCAACAACAGGTCCGCCTGCTTCATCAAACATAGCGGTCATGATGGCACCAGGCTGAATGCCGTTGACATGGATCTCAGGTCCGAGCTCAAGCGCCATAGCCTTGGTGAGACCGTTCATTGCATGTTTGCTGGTGCAGTATGCTATAGGACCCCAGTGTGCGGAGCAGCCTGCTACGGAAGAAGTATTGATGATATGACCTTCGCCTTTTTCTTTCATAACCGGAGCACAGAGCTTCGTAAGAATGAAAGCGGAGGTCAGATTTACGTTCATTACCTGTACGAACTCTTCAACGCTGAGTTCGGTTATCGGTTTCATGCTGATCATTCCGGCATTGTTGAACAGAATATCAACTGTGCCGTAGGCTTCCATTGTGGCATCAAAAATCTTCTGAGGTGAATCCAGATCGCTTGTGTCAGCGATAACGTAGATGGCTTCGCCTCCGTCTGCTTTTATTTTGTCTACAGCAGCTTTGGCGCGCTCTTCATTACGGCCTGTAACAACGACCTTTGCACCTTCTTTAGCAAAAAGATAGGCAGTATCACGGCCCATGCCGGATGTGGAACCTGTAATAATTGCAACTTTACCATCTAATTTTCCCATGCGTATCCTCCTGAAAAATTGTATTGTAAACATTATTGTGCAACTAAATTATACGGGAGTAGTTAGAAATACACAACTATGCATTTGTATTCCGTGATTCTAAATAAATCCCGGGACAGCATCCCGAAATGTTTTGGTCCGCGCTTAATGTATTAATAAAGCAAGTGATGATTATTTATAAATAAGAATCAGCATACACAGAAAAATAGGGGGTAGAAAAAGGGCGATTGTGTTAATTAAATAACGAACTTTCTGTCTGCCCGCATGCTTCAAAAATCGCTGAAAACGTTGAAATATCAATGAAACACTTGCATAATGCCATGTAACAAAGTTGACAATCGTCCTTGTTAAACGATAACTTAATATCAATTTTAGATTGACTTAAAGATGTATTCGAGTGATAATAAGTTCATAATTGATTATTGTCACCAAACCCATTCTTATTGCGATAATTCGAATCAATAAAGATAAATCGGATTTGAGCATGCCGTAAAAAATAAAAGTCGAAATAAGCTAAGAGGTGACGATAGAAAAGGAGTATTATATGAGTTCTGAAATGTTAACTTTTATTCTGTACTTTGTGGCCCTGATGGGAGTAGTAATCTACTTCTACATCAAGGATAAGCAGAGAAGCCAGGAGGACTACTTCCTGGGCGGACGTGCGATGGGACCTTGGGTAACAGCTCTTTCCGCACAGGCTTCCGATATGTCAGCATGGCTGCTGATGGGACTTCCGGGATCGATCCTGGCCTTCGGATTCGGCCAGATCTGGATCGGCATCGGACTTGCACTCGGTACTGCGCTCAACTGGATCCTTTGCGCAAGAAGACTGAGAGTATTCTCGGAAGAGGCGAATGATTCAATTACTATCCCGCAGTTCCTCGCAAACAGATTCGATGCAGACACAAAGACACTGCAGATCATCTGCGCGCTTATCTTCCTGTTTGCCTACACCATCTACGTAGCATCAGCCTTCGTAGCAGGCACAACAGTATTCGGCACACTGTTCCCGGGAATCTCCACAACACTCGCAATGGTCATCTTCGCTCTGCTGATCGTATTCTACACGATTTTCGGAGGATTCACCGCAGTATGCTGGACAGACTTCTTCCAGGGCATGCTGATGATGATCGCTCTTATGGCAGTTCCTATTACAGTATGGCTCACACACCAGCAGCTCGATACATCGCTTCTTACTCAGGTATATGAGTACACAGACGCAAGCGGTGCTGTTGTCACATGCGACTTCGGAAGCGGCATCTTCAGTGCAAGCTGGCAGGATATCGCAACCGGCATGGCATGGGGTCTCGGATACTTCGGTATGCCGCACATCATCGTAAGATTCATGTCGATCGAGAAGCCTTCGGAAATCAAGAAGTCCTCGACGATCGCCATCGTGTGGGTAATCCTCTCTCTCGGCAGTGCCTGCCTCATCGCTTACATGGGCAGAATGCTCGTTGCTGATGAGCTGCTCCCAATCGGAATGCAGAAGATCGTATTCATCACAATGGCAAGAAAGTTCTTCCCACCGGCACTTTCCGGACTGCTGCTCGCAGCTATCATCGCTGCTTCGGTATCGACAGCGGACTCTCAGCTGCTCGTAGCTTCCAGCTCATTCACAGCTGACCTTTACGCACAGTTCAAGAAGAATGTAAGCGAGAAGGAAGCCGTTATGGTAGGCCGTATCGTAGTAGTTGTCATCGCAATCATCGCTTACCTGATCGCATCCTCGAAGGGCGCAGGCGCACAGGCTATCATGAACCTGGTAGAGAACGCATGGGGCGCATTCGGTGCTTCATTCGGACCTGTCATCATCCTGTCACTCTTCTGGAGAGAGTTCAACTACAAGGGAGCTATTGCCGGTATCATCGCAGGCTTCGTAGTAGACCTCGGATGGCTCTTCGGCGGTCTCTCTGCTTCGACAGGCGTATATGAGCTTCTCCCTGGATTCATTGCCGGCGGACTCGTAGCGTTCATCGTTGCAAAGGCTACACCGACACTTGATAAAGAAAGAGCAGTATTCGACAAGGCAAGAGAAAGAGATGCACTTGCTGACTAACAGATAAAAAACTTACGGAATATAAGGATGCAGGTCAAAAGCCTGCATCCTTTTTCATTGTCTGCAGCAGACCTCCGCTCATGAAGCGGGGGTTTTGTTTTATTTCAATATGTTAAGAAAGGCCATAACAAGCATTTAGATTTATTTACGAATAGAGACGGGTGGAATAATCTGTGGCACAGTGGGGCACTATTGCTTTAAAAATGGAGGATAAAACCATGAAAAAGAGAACCATTACTGTATTACTGACTCTTGTCCTGATGATCACGCTTGCGACACCCGCGGTGTACGCCGGAGGACTTCTGGAGAGCAAAGCCGTCTACTATACTGATGAATCGGATTATGTCGACGGGGACTGCATCCTTACTGCGACAAGGATGATGATAAGAAGGGCAGCAATAATGAACAACAAAGACGGCTGGATGCAGATCACTAACGAATCTCTCCGCCCGGAAGCAACGACAGACGGACTGCTGCTTTACAGCTTCAGCTATGACAGTGAAGGAGTTAAATACACTGTCGAGAGCGGCTCTTTTAAGGGAGAAGGCAGTTATGCGAGAATAGACGAATTCGAAAGCCTGCTGGAGGAATATCCTGAAGGAATAGTAGTGTGGGGCATCGAAGCTGCGAGCACCGGCACACACGGAGTTCTTGTGGTGAGAGCAGAGGACGGAGAAGTCTATGCCATGGATTCTTCGTATAATATGGGAATGTTCAGGGAAGGAATCCAGAAGTGGGAAGATACGACAATGCTTGATCCTGGTCTGGTAACGGATTACTGGTATATCAGTGACATAACTTATACCGGCAATGATGCTTCCGATTACAGCCGTAAATCGCTGCAATGGAAAAGACGGCATATCAGCCGTCCCTCCATCGTAGTCTGATATAGTGCTGATAAGGCTCTATTTTGCAATGTAACGGGATTCGATGTAGTATCTCTTCTCGTTTGCTTCGCCCATCGAGAATGTCTTTCTCGGAAGAGCTCCGTCTGCTGCTACAGCAGGGAAGAGCATGAACTTATCCATCGGAGGAAGCATGAATCCTGCATTGCCGTCCCTTACAGACAGCTTCTCAACAGCTGCTGTGCCGTGGATATAGTCGATATCGCAGGCTTTTTCTTCCTTGACCATGATATCAAGGGCTGCCTGCAGTGCGCCGACCTCAAGCTTATTTTCAGGCTCCTCAATGATGATCTTTCCTCTCTGAGCAGCCGTGATATAAGGGATCTCGAATGCGCCTTCAGGTACTGCTGCGTCAGCATCAGCAAGATATGCTTTGCCGTTGAGCTTGCCGAGATGATCTACGAGCTTGTTTACGAGATCCATTCCGGACTGTCCCTGGTTAGCGAAGATGACTCTGTGGATAGGCTCGAATACGATGCCGTCATCGTGGATGTTCTCGATCTCACAGAGAGCGTATCTTGCAGGATGACCTTCGATCTCTTCAGGCGAGAGAGTCTTCTTGATGTTCTCCCATGCTGTCTTTGCGGTAGCGAGGGAGTGGTTGCCGTCTCCCATAGCCTGGAAGATAACGTGGCCTGCGCCGTATTTTTCCTCTGCTTTGTCATAGAGAGCCGAAAGAGCTTCCTTGGCGCCTTCAAGGTTCTTTTCTTCGATGAAGCATCCGGTGATGTGTCCGCCGTCCATCATGAGATCTGTATCATAGATGACTTCCTTCGGAGCGTCAACGAGCGGTTCGATTACTGACTTGTCAGGGTCATCGATAAGGATAAGAATGTGAGGCATCTCGATAGGAGCGTCTCCTCTGATTCTCAGGCGAGGCGGTATACGCTCTACAACTGTACCTTCAGTAGCTCTTGTGAGTGAGTTTGAACCCTTGCTGAAGTCATATGCTTCAAGGTCTGTAGCGATAACGAGACCAAGGCGGGAACGTCCTTCAGCAGTTCTCTTGATAAGCATGCAGCCAGGAGCCATCTTTCTGAGTGTGCCGTCTTCAAGATACTTGTCCATGGTTGCACGGATGTCCTTGATCCTTTCAGCTTCACCCGGCTTGTCCAGGAAAAGTTCAGGAAGCATCAGTCTGAGAGTCGATGGCGCATCGCCGACGATCTCTTCGACCTTGTCCCAGTATTCAGGTTCGGAAGTGAACTGGTCGCATGCAACGACAGCCCATTTGAAATAGTCTGTGCCTTCTTTCGGAAGCATGATCTCAGGGATATGCAGACCGAACTTGCTCCAATCATATTTTGCCATAGATATTCCTCCAATTTTTGAAACAATAGGGTAACATACGCTTGCATCACTTAGCGCGAAGCGCTGTTCTGATGAGTTAATTATCGGATAAAAAGCACCGTATTGCAAGTTTATATGTGATACAATTAAAACAGAAAAAGGGTACTTGACAGTTGGACATATAATCTTTATTTATGCTTTCGCTCAGGAGGTTATTTCAATGATTTCAAAAGCAATGGAGCCTTTCCTTGCAGGCAGTTCCCAGATAAGGGCAATGTTTGAGGAAGGAAAAAGAATGGCTAAAGTATACGGGGCGGAAAACGTATATGATTTCAGTATCGGCAATCCGGGACTGAAGCCGCCTCAGGAAGTCTTCGACGCTATAGATGAGATAAATCACACTCTCGACCCGCTTTATGTACATGGATATCCGTCGAATGCGGGCTACGAATCCACACGTAAAGTCATAGCTGATGATCTTAACGAGAGGGCAGGCGGAGACTATTTTGACGTTGATCATATAATCATGTCGTGCGGAGCGGCTTACTCCATAAACATGATAAACAAATGCATCTTTGATCCCGGTGATAAACTTGTTGTATTTGCACCTTATTTTGTGGAATACGGCAACTGGGCACGCAACTGGGGCGCTGATACGATAGTAGTACCGGCAAACGAGAAACTCGACTTCGACCCTGATGCGGAGGCTCTCAGAGAGCTGCTCGTACCGGAAGTCAAGGGCGTTATGCTGAACAACCCGAACAATCCTACCGGCAAGATATATTCCAGACAGGCTCTTGACGCAGTCGCAGACGTGCTCAGAGAAGCCGAAGAAAAGTTCGGACATACCATCTACCTTATCTGCGATGAGCCTTACAGAGAACTGGTATATAACGATGCCGAAGTTCCTTTCCCGGGAGACTACTACGCTGATTCGCTTATTGCTTACTCCTGGTCAAAATCACTGTCGATGCCGGGAGACCGTATCGGATATGTAGCTGTTCCTAAATGCGCGGAAGGGCACTATGAACTTAGTCAGGCTCTGGTTGTTGCGGGCAGAGTGCTGGGCGGCACAAACGCTCCGACTATTCAGGAACTTATAGTTGAGAGGTGCCTCAAGGCCAGATCCGACCTTGATTACTATAAGAGGAACGCCAGGGATCTTTACAAGATCGTGACAGGAGCGGGCCTGAAGGCGCTTTATCCTCAGGGTGCATTCTACATGTGGATCAAGTCGCCTGTTGAGGATGAGATGGAATTCGTAAATGCAGCAAAAAAGGAGAGGATACTCATTACGCCGGGACGTGCATTCGCCGGACCGGGATGGGTAAGGGCTTCTTTCTGCGGAAAGAATGAAACCATCCAGAGGTCGAAAGAGTCCTGGATGAATCTCGGAAAGCAATTCGGACTCATAAAATAATGTAAAGAGTACTTTACATAAATAGCATCAAATCATAAAAAAGAGGATCACGTTTATTCAGAAACGTGATCCTTTTCTTTTCTCATTATGTCAGTGAGTCCGTGCTGCTAACGTGCAGGAACAGTACCCGGCTTTACTCCCGGAACGATGCTGATCCTGTCCTCGGCAGATGCTGCGATTTCACCGAAATCCTGCAGCTTTTCTTCGCCTCTGAGGACTCTGAGGCAGCCGGCCGCCAGCGCTTCCATCTCAAACTCGCCCGGCATGATCTCAACAGGGCAGATGAATTCAACATGATCTTTGATGTATCCGGAAACATATTTTGAATAAGAGATGCCTCCGGTCAGGATTATGCGGTCTACTTTGCCGCTTACGGTAGCAGCAAGCTTGGCGATATCCTTTGCAACAGTGAGGCACATGGCTTCATAAACGATTTCGGCATATTTGTCACCTTCGGAGATCATCTTTTCTACATCACGCGCGTCTGCCGTTCCGAGGTGAGCGATCAGTCCGCCCTTGCCGTGGAAGAGTTTCATGGCTTCCTTATACGAATACTTTCCGCTGTAGCAGAGATCTACAAGGCGCTTTGCGCTTACTCCGCCGCCTCTTTCAGGTGTGAAGTTTCCTTCGTCGTCGTTAACGCTGTCGATATTGACGCCGTTTTTATACAGCCTGATCGAACTGCCTCCGCCGAGGTGAGCAACGATGAAGGTGCATTCGTCGAATTTCTTTCCAAGCTTTTCTTCTGCGCATCTGATGGCCATTGCTCTGGTGTTGAGGGTATGACCTACAGTAAAGTGAGGGAGTTCAGGGACTCCGCTGACTCTTGCTACCGGCATCTTCTCGTCTGTTCCGATTGCATCGTAAATGCATACAGGGATACCGAGCTCCTTATTGAGGTCGAAGGCGATCATGCTTCCGATGAGGGAAGGGTGCTTGGCAAGGTCTTCAGGCCTTGTCAGGAAATCGATCATGGCCTGATCGATGCCAATTGCTCCGTGCGGGCATGGCACTATGTTTCCGCCTCGCGATACAGCTGCTGTCAGGGAATCCATGCTTACGCCGTTTGCTGCAAGGGACTCTTTGATCTTGCCGTATCTGAACTCGTACTGTTCTGTTACATCTCCGAATGGCGCGAGTTCTTCTGTTGAGTGACGGATGGTATCGTTAAACACTTCCTTGTCATCATCATAGACTGCGATCTTGCTCGAAGTGGAACCTAAATTCATAACCAGTATTCTCTCTGTAGACATTGCTTCCTCCGCATTCTGTTATATTTTTACAGTTTACCTGAACAATTGTATCATAAATATAAATAAAAAAGTGAGCCGTTTGTGAAGACGGCTCACCCCTGAAGTGATGATTTTATCTGTTTGAAGCGAATGTTTTCAGTTTTTCCTGATCTTCATCGACATCGTCATACTCGTTCGTAAGCCTGAATTTGTCGAGCAGGTACATGATGAGTCCGAGGAGCATTCCGACTACTGCAGCCAGGCTCATTCCCTTAAGCTGTACCTGACCGAGGTTGATCGCAATGCCGGAGAGTCCGACTACGAATACTACGGAGGTCATCGCGAGGTTGCGTGCCTTGGAATAGTCGATCTTGGAATCTACCATGAGTCTGATGCCGGAAGCTCCGATCATTCCGTAGAGCAGGAAACTTACGCCGCCCATTACAGGACCCGGAATGGTCTGGATGAGAGCTGAAGCCTTGCCTATGAATGAGAGCAGGATGGAGAATGCTGCAGCTCCTCCGATCACCCATACGCTGTATACCTTTGTTATAGCCATAACACCTATGTTCTCGCCGTATGTGGTGGTAGGGCAGGATCCGCAGAAACCGGAGAGTGCAGTCGAGAAACCGTCTGCGAACATCGATCTGTGGAGTCCCGGATCTTTCAGAAGGTTCTTGCCTACGACTTCAGAAGTAACTACCTGGTGTCCGATGTGCTCGGATACGACTACGAGCGTAGCCGGTATTATTACTGCGATGGCCTGCGCGCTCCACTTCGGAGTCTGGAATGCAGGCAGTTCGAATAAGCTTGCAGTACCGACCGAACTGAAGTCAACAAGGCCGAATACGAGGGCCAGAACATAGCCCGAGACGATGGCGATAAGAATTGCGATGGCGCTTGCGAATCCTCTGTAAAGAACGCCGCCGAATATGGCCAGAAGCAGAGTTACCAGAAATACGATCAGTACTTTCGGGTCAAGGTCTTCGACCATCGATCCGTCTGCGTTAAGGATGCCGGCTGTCTGAGCAGCACTTCCGGCGAGTTCAAGACCGATGAGGGCGACTATAGGACCCATTGCCGCAGGCGGGAGAATAGCATCGATCCATCTGGTTCCGACAAATTTGATGATCCCTGCAACAAGGCACATCAGGAGGCCTGTGACGACGAATCCGCCGAGTGCGTATCTGTAGCCCAGGTCAGGCTGGCTGATGACGATCAGGGCAGGTGATATGAATGCGAATGATGAACCGAGGTAGGCTGGTGCTCCACCCTTGGTGACAAAAATAAAGATAAGTGTTCCGATGCCGTTCATGAGGAGGGCGATGGAAGGACTTATCCCGAGAATGTAAGGTACGAGTACCGAAGCACTGAACATTGCGAATGTGTGCTGTATGGAGAGAGGAATCCCTTTACTCAGAGGAACTTTCTCCTGAATCTGGATGATCTGTCTTTTCTTAGAAGCCATAATGTCTCTCTTTCGTTAGATTGTCTTAAAATTCATTATGAATGATTATACAAACCCGTCTTTGTGAAGACAATAGAAAAAAACACAATATCTTGTATTAAAAAAAGATAAAAGGTGGTAATATACACATATATGGGCAAGGAAATAGACGATAAAATTTTACAGGAAGCAAAGGAAAAACTTGCTTGTCATATAGAGCCTCCGAAGCCGAAGGCTCCTGATTTTGTTGACTCCGCAGGCAAGGTCCTTCTGACGCAGATGACGACCGCGGGCGGATGAGGCGCCAAAATAGGACCGGGAGTCCTATCAAACCTTCTTGCGGGTCTTCCGAAAATCAGCGACCCGAGAATCATCGTCGGCTTTGAGAGCAGCGATGATGCCTGCGTCTACAAACTGACAGACGATATAGCTCTCATCAATACGGTGGATTTCTTTCCGCCTATAGTGGATGATCCTTACATGTTCGGTCAGATAGCTGCCGCGAACGCCCTGAGCGATGTTTACGCAATGGGCGGCCAGCCTAAACTGGCGATGAATCTTCTTACTTTCCCGAACGGAAAGCTTCCGCTTGAAGCGGTCAAGGGGATACTCGAAGGCGGCAATGATAAGGTGTGTGAAGCAGGCGCAACTATCGTCGGCGGACACAGCATCGATGATAAGGAGCCTAAGTACGGTCTTTCCGTAACCGGCTTTGCTCATCCGGACGACATACTCAGCAACAGCGCAAGCGCGGGAGACCTGCTGGTCATTACAAAGAAGATCGGAACGGGAATTCTGACAACTGCTGCCAAGGTGGATCTGCTGAGTGAAGAAGAAAACGCTGAGATCGAAGCCACCATGGCCTTTCTCAATAAGTATGCATGGGAGGCGATGCAGGGAGTCAAGGTTGACGGCTGCACCGATATCACCGGTTTCGGACTCATGGGACATGCTGCCGAGATGGCAAGGGCAGGAGGGGTAACGCTGGAACTTTACAGCCATAAGGTGCCGGTATTCCCGAGAGCTCTTGAGATGGCCGCCATGGGCATCATACCTGCGGGCGCTTACCGCAACATGGATTACGTCGGATCTGAAGTCATGGAGTTCCTTTCAAAGGATCCTGACAGGGATGCGGATCTCAGGGCGCGCATAGACTGTCTGTATGATCCGCAGTCATCAGGGGGTCTTCTCATAGCCGTAAAGGAAAGCGAGATCCCAAGACTCACCGAACAATTGGGAGAAAGAGGATGTGAGACGGATGTCATCGGATACTTCAAACCGGCAAACGGCAGGTTTTCCGTAGAGATCCACGACTGATAAAAAGAAAACGGTGTTCCGGCAGAAGGAACACCGTTTTGTATTGCATAAATAATCAAACTTTCTATATGTCTTTAATGACTGACTTCACGTATCCGCTGAAAGCTTCGGCGGCAGGCGAGAATGACATGCTTTTCAGACTGATCATGTAGAAGACGCGGTCTTCGTTGAAACTCTCGATCTCGGCAACCCGTACTCTTCCGCCGATCGAAGAGGCTACTTTTTCCGATATTATGGCAACGCCGAGCCCTGCTTCGACAGAACGGATCATGGTGTCCATGTCATCGACCAGAGCTGCTACCTCGAATTCTTCTTTCTCAAAACCTGCCTTGAGCGCAGCCTGTTCAAATGTCCTGCGTGTAGCTGAGCCTGTTTCGCGCCAGATGAAAGGGTACCGGATCGCGTCGGTAAGCTTTATTGATGGAGGAATGTCGTAATCGACCGGTGCTATGAGAACGGACTTGTCTCTGGCAACTTTCGTGCACTCTATGGATGACGAACTGATATTTTCGCCAATAAAGCCGATCTCACCTCTGCGCTCAGCGATGTTGTCGATAACGGTCTGTGTGTCTGACACGGAAACATAGTACTGAATGTTCGGGTGAGCTGCACGGAAACCTGAAAGCAGTTCCGGCAGAAAGGTGACGGCCGGAATAGAAGACGTCTGGATCTCAAGTATTCCGCCTAGGTTCTCGCTGGTTTCGTTCAGTGCGTCGAAAGCCTGAGCACGCGCATTTATCATCTCAACGGCGTACTTGTAGAACTTGCTTCCCTGCGGAGTCATCTCAACGACCCTGCTCTTGCGGTCGAGCAGTTTCACTCCGAGTTCCTTCTCCAGATTCCTTATGTGTGTACTGATTGTGGGCTGTGTAAAGAAAGTAGCGTCTGCGGCTTTGCTGAAACTTTTGTATCTGACTACATTGACAAACGCTTCTATCTGCTTGAAATCCATGTATCCTCCTAATCCATACCAAGAAGCTGGACCCTTGAAAGGCCGGGTGCTTCAGTAATATCTCTCAACATGCTGTCAAGACTTCCGGCATCCTCTCCAAGTTCAAGCGTGATGACCACGTTTGCCCTGGAGTCTACGGGAGGATTCTGGGTTATGGTCCAGACACTGTAACCATATCGTGAGATGATGTTAAGTACCGTGGAAAGGGTACCTACACTGTGGCTCATCATCATGGAGATGATGGCGTGACGGCCCATCGAGACTGTGCTTATGTCTCTGATCATATCGCGGTACTTGTAGAATGTGCTTCGTGATATGCCGACCATTTTGACGGCTTCACTGACATCAGCGGCCTTGCCCTCTTCCAGCAGTTCTTTGGCGAGGGAGACCTTCTCACAGTATGAAGGCAATAGTGCCTTATCTACGATAAAGTATTTACCTTCCATATAATGTTAGCCCCTTGCATTGCTCTTTTCAATAACGTAAGACTTCATATCAGATATTTCGATGACGTCGTTGTGAACTATAGGCTTTTTGAATATTCCGGCCAGCCCTGCAGGAATGTCAGCGCCTGTGATCTCGTGGCACTTGTTCATGTTGCCTTCGTCACTTCCCGTAAGCTCTTCTCCCAGAGCTTCGAGTACGGCGGCAGAGAATTTATACGGAGAGGCAGTGGACAGAACCACGGCAGGTACCTCCGGATGGCCATCTGCTTCCTTATACTTTTCCATGCAAGCCCATGCGATGGACGTGTGGGTGTCCATAAGGTACCTGTCCGTACTGAATACATCTCTCATTGCTGCAGCTCCTTCATCGTCGCCAGCGTAAATACCCGTAAATACTGATTTCAGTTCTGAAAGTTCATCACCGGTTATAGTATATTCTCCTGTCTGCTCCAGCTGCTTCATGTATTCGACAGTATGCTCAGGACCGCACACATAATAGAGCAGGCGCTCAAGGTTACTTGATACGAGTATGTCCATGGAAGGAGACGTAGTCTTGTAGAATTCGCGCTTTCTGTCGTAATGACCCGTGTTGAGGAACTCGGTGAGAACATCGTTCTTGTTGGAAGCGCATACAAGCCTTCTGACAGGGAGCCCCATCCTGAGAGCATACCAGCCGGCCATGATGTCGCCGAAGTTTCCTGTAGGCACAACGAAATCTATCTTATCTCCGTCAGCTATGGCTCCTAAGTTCAAAAGCTGGGCATAAGCTGAGAAGTAATAAACGATCTGCGGAACCAGCCTTCCGATGTTGATCGAATTGGCGCTCGACAGAGACACGCCTTTGACCGGCTTAGGTATCTCCCTGAAGAGACGCTTGACGCCTGTCTGAGCATCGTCAAAGTTTCCGCGGATAGCGCATGCTGTTACATTCGAACTATCCGGAGTCACCATCTGAAGTCTTTGAGTATCTGATACGCCTCCGTAAGGATAGAATACGATGATGCCGGTACCCGGAACATCGCGGAAGCCCTGTATGGCTGCGCTGCCTGTATCTCCGGAGGTAGCCGTCAGGATCATGATATCATCGGTAAAATCATTCATGCTGCGTGCGGCGCTCATGAGGTTAGGAAGGGCAGACAGGGCAACATCCTTGAATGCCGAAGTCGGTCCGTGATAGAGCTCCAGCACATAAGCGTCAGCCTTGCTGCTGCACGCCCTGACCAGTGGCGTGATGTCTTCGGAAGAGAACTTATTCTTATAGCTTCTTTCGACCAGGTCATTTATAAGCTCGTCACCATAGTCGTCAAAGAAGATGTTCCAGACGGCTTTCGCCATGCTTCTGAAGTCACCCTTGATGATGTCGTGATAATCAGTCTTTATCAGATCAAGGTCGGACGGAACATAAAGGCCGCCGCCTTCTGCCTGACCATCAAGGATGGCTTTGCTTGATCTGACTCTTATGGATGGATTTCTGGTGCTTACATATTCGATCATTTTATAGCCTTTCTTATCAGCAGGCGCATGAGCGCCTGCATAAGTAACAAATTGTTGAATTACGACTTTGATTATGATACATTACTTTTGTCTCAAAGACAAGTGTTTTCACATCGCGGACACGAACGGAGAGTTTGTCTTTGTGACACGGAATACGCTAAAAAATTGCATAAATTCTTGTACAATTTAACAAAATAATAGCAGCTGATCCGAAATAAACAGCAAAACAAATTGCACGTTTTTACATACAAGATGCTTTTAACAACCATAATAAATACATCGGAGGTAATTCAATGAAGATCGCTATCATGGGCTTCGGTACGGTCGGGAGCGGTGCGTACGAAACTGCTCTGAACGCAGGAGGGATAGAAGTAGTGCGGATACTTGCCAGACACGGCAGAGAGGGCTACGAGTTCCTCAATGATATCATTACGCCTGATATTGACGATATTACCGGTGACCCGGAGATCGAGCTCGTAATTGAATCCATGGGAGGGATAGAGCCTGCAAGGGAGTATGTGCTCAAGTGCCTCAGAGCGGGCAAGCATGTCGTTACCCCTAACAAGAATCTCATAAGCGCATGCTACAAGGAACTCATGGATGAGGCAGATGCCAACGGCGTCAAGCTCAGATTCACATCAGCTGTCGGAGGAGGTATCCCGTGGCTGTTCAACCTAGTAAGAACAAAGCGCTGCGACGAGATCCTTAAAGTCAGGGGCATAGTGAACGGCACATGCAACTACATTCTCGACGCGATGTATGACAAAGGCGCGGACTTCGGGGAGATGCTCAAGATAGCTCAGGAACTCGGCTATGCTGAGGCGGACCCTTCATCTGACATCGAGGGAACGGATACACTGAGGAAGACGGTAATAAGCACGAACCTGGCTTTCGACGCGGCTATAAATGAAGAGGATGTGCCTTGTTACGGCATAGATACCATACAGGCCTGCGATATCGCTTATCTTAAAAAGAAAGGTCTTGTCTGCAAGCTCATGATGAACGCGGAGAAGAATGGCAGCGCGATCGAAGTCTACGTTGAGCCGACGTTATTCCCTGAAGGCTCTCTCGAAGCAAACGTCAAGCTGAACAACAACCTGATAACACTGACTGCGAAGTATCTCGGAACGCAGAGCTACTTCGGACAGGGAGCGGGCATGATGCCTACGGGTGAGTCCGTAATACAGGATGTGATAGACATACGCGACGGAAAGGAGATGATGAAAGTCTCCGGACAGGATACCGTCAGGGCCGACAACAGTAATGCTGTTCACAGGTATTACATAAGGCACGACCGCATGTGTGAGCACATGGAACCGCTGGTTGAGTCTTATGAAGAAAAAGACGGTATTTATTACTGCATATCGAAACCGATCCCGGTAGAGAAGATGCACGAGATGGGACACCATCGCAAAGAAAAGGGCAAAGACATGTTCTTTGCTGCACTTGCAGACTAGAGTGGAAAGGAACAAAATGTTAAAGGTACTGAAATTCGGCGGATCGAGCCTGGCAGACAGCTCGCAGTTCGCAAAGGTAAAAGAAATAGTTGAATCTGACAGCTCCCGTGAGGTAGTCGTTGTGTCTGCGCCGGGAAAGAGGAGCAGCGACGATAACAAGATAACGGATCTGCTTTATCTGGTACACGCTCACATCCGCTATGGCGTAGGGCATGAGGGGGTTCTCTCCATGATCAAGAAGAGATTCTCCGAGATCAGAAAAGGCTGCGGACTTAAGACGGACATCGAGTCGATAATAGATGAAACGTTCGCTTCAATTAATAAAAAGACGCCGGTAGATTTCATAGCGTCAAGAGGTGAGTACTTCAGCGCAAGGCTGATGGCGGAATATCTCGGTTATGAGTTCGTAGACGCGGTCGATTGGCTGTGCTTCGAGTACAACGGTAAAGTCAACGCGGAAAAATCCGAAGAAAAGCTCAGGGAACTCAGGAACAAATACGGCAGGATCGTGACACCGGGATTCTATGGAGCCACACCTGACGGAGAGATCCGCGTGTTCCCGAGAGGCGGGTCAGACATAACAGGAGCTCTTGCGGCAGCATACCTTGGAGCTGATGTATATGAAAACTGGACCGATGTGTCGGGCATCCTCATGGTAGACCCGAAGATCGTGAATGATCCTAAGACCATTGCCAGGGTCACATATGACGAGCTCAGGGAGCTCAGTTACATGGGAGCATCCGTTCTGCATGAGGACACCGTGTTCCCGGTCAGGATAAGAGACATTCCTGTCAATATCCGCAACACGAATGCGCCTGACGATCCGGGCACCATCATAAGAGAACACTTTGAAGACGAACTCGAGGAAGAGACTGAAAGATTCATCACCGGAATTGCCGGAAAGCGCAACTTTTCGATCATCAGTATCTATAAAAGCAGGATAGGAGAGGAGAAACTCGGACTGCTCAGACAGGTGCTGGAGGTGTTCGCCCGCTACGAGATACCTGTAGAACAGGTACCAAGCGGCGTAGACAGTTTCTCGGTCGTATTCCCGAGCGCAAGCATAGGGAACAGGAAGCATGAGCTCGTGCAGGAACTGTCGGAGTTTGAGAGCATAGATGACTGCACCCTGACAGAGGGTGTCAGCCTTATAGCTATCGTAGGCCGTCAGATGGCTTACAGGACGGGCATTTCGGGCAAGATCTTCAAAACGCTCGGAGAAAACAAGATCAACATCAGAACGATAGAGCAGTGTGCTGACGAGATCAATATCATGGTAGGAGTCTACGATGAGGATTTCAACAAAGCCATACGCCTGCTTTATGAAAGTTTTGCCAAATAGCTTTGCAGAAAATATTTATCAAAATAAGAAATTTTAGAAAAGGAAGGGTAGACATGAAGAAGTACAACGTAGGAGTAATGGGTGCAACCGGAGCAGTAGGCCAGCAGATGATCAAGGTCCTTGCCGAGAGGGACTTCCCTATAGGCGAACTCAGATGCCTGGCAAGTGAGAGGTCTGAGGGCAAGGTCCTCAGCACACCTTTCGGTGATGTAACTGTTCAGAGAACATGTGAAACAGCCTTTGACGGACTCGACATCGTTCTCGGAGCTTCTGAAAACGATATTGCAGAGGCGATGGCACCTCACATCAAGGCGGCCGGAGCTGTTTTCGTAGATAACTCCTCGGCCTTCAGGCTGTACCCGGATGTTCCGCTGGTCGTTCCTGAAATCAACCCTGAGGATGTGGAGTGGAACAACGGCATCATAAGCAATCCTAACTGCACGACGATCATCTCTCTCGTTGCGATCAACGCCATCAATAAGCTGTCAAAGATCGAGGGTATTTACGCTTCATCCTATCAGGCTACGAGCGGTGCCGGAGCTGCGGGCCCTGTTGAGATGTATGATCAGTCCGATGCGGTCCTTAAGGCAAGGGCAGCAGGCGGCGAAGGCAACTCATATGGAGCAGACATTCAGCCGAAGGTGTTCCAGTACCAGATCGCTTACAACGTTATCCCTCAGATCGGCGGATTCGGTGAGAATCTGTATTCATCCGAAGAGATGAAGCTGCAGAATGAGGGACGCAAGATCATGCACCTGCCTGATCTTAAGGTCAGCTGCACATGCGTCAGAGTTCCGGTCGAGAGATCTCATGCCGTATCGATCGATGTTATAACGGAAAAGAAACTTGATCTTGCCGATGTCAGAGCTGCCATCGAGGAAGCTCCTGGATGCAGACTTTATGATGAGCCATCCGAGAAGATCTATCCGATGCCTATACTGACATCCAATCAGGACATCGTTTATGTAGGAAGGATCCGCCGTGACCTCGTGAACGAGAACGGCATCAATCTCTGGTGCTGCGGTGACCAGGTGCGTAAAGGCGCTGCAACTAACGCAGTACAGATCGCAGAACTTCTTATCAAAGAATAAAGTAAAGAATAAATATATTTAGAAATATGGGGCTGTCACATTTTGTACAAAATGCGACAGCCCTGATTTATCGTTTCGGAGCAACAATAAGGGGACGGATGTTATCCGTCCCTCGAAACATCATATATTCTGTTGTGTCTCCACTGTACATGTCTTCAATACAGCTTCGAATTTTGTTTTTCTTTTGTTGGTTCCAGGCTGCCCCGCAATCACATCTGCTGATAATGATTTGGTGTCCCGTTATTCGTCACCTCCGGGTTGCCTGTAAGTCGGCCTGCCTAGCAGTGTCTTTATAGCGGAACAGCCCCTTTCTCAAATGCTCCCATTGGTCTGTCCTCCAGTATTCTGCGCGCTGCGCGCTTTTCTTTGCCGGATCACCTTTTCGCCATTTTTAAGTCCTTCCGTCCGGCTCATTTCTTTTCTCTTGTTGTCTCTATTGTACTGATATAAAAACAAAATGCAATACCTTTCGGAAAAACTTAATGTATTAAAAGAATACAAAAAAACTCTTGATTTTTTGTGTTGGTTTACAATAATACGCCCAAAAGAGGCTTTTTTTGGCAAATAAGGGCACGATCTGTGTTATCATATCTGTCATAGCAAATATGTTCCGCACGCAGAATACATGTTTATAACAGTCAAAGAGAGTTAAAGAGAATGAAATGCCTGCAACATCCGTTTGGCCCGCTGTTCAATGAACACAGCCGGGTCCTGATACTCGGTTCTTTTCCGTCCGTGAAATCAAGAGAGCAGAACTTCTTCTACGGCCATCCTCAGAACCGTTTCTGGAAAGTAATAGCTGCAGTGAACGGTCAGCCTGTTCCGCAGAGCATAGAAGATAAAAAGAAACTCATACTGACTAATGGACTGGCCCTGTGGGATTCCATAGCGAGCTGCGAGATCATAGGCTCATCGGACGCCAGCATAAAAAACGCGCGTGCCAATGACATAAGCATAATACTGGATAACTGCAGTATAGAACGGATATACTGCAACGGACGCAAATCCCACGAACTGTACCGCAAATATATAGAGCCGCAGACGGGCCGTGAGGCGGTATGTCTGCCATCGACCAGTCCTGCAAATGCGCAGTGGACTCTTGACATGCTGATCGAAGCCTGGGCGGTAACAGCCGGAAAGGAAAATGAATGATGCTTGTTGACGAACTGCTTCAGAAACCATACTGGATCATAGATATTCTTCCTGAACAGGTCCCTGCGGACAGCCCGGGACAGTTCTTCGATGTCGAAAAGTATTTTCTCAAAGGTGAGCAGCTGTCAGCGATCAAACAGAAGCACATAAATCTGGTGCTGAAGCTGAATTGTTACAGATGCGTTTCGATAGATGAAGAGGCGGAATGCAATCCTTCGCCGGAACGGATCGCAGATGAGATGAGGAGCAGATACATTTATATCATGCTGGACGGAGCGATGGTCCTTTCGGAGCCGGATGATACGCATATGACTGTTTTCGATCCTGATGAAGAAACATTACAGCTCATCAGGACACTGGCGGTGGGTGAAGGACTCTATGTATGGCAGCCTCAGCAGTAAAATATTAGGATCAGGGGAGAAGGAGCATAACAGGACCATGGCTATGACCATTGAGGAATTCTTTGAATCGAATAATAAGATAGCGGCAGCCTTTTCCGGAGGCGTCGATTCGGTGTATCTGCTTTACGCTGCTGTGAAAGCCGGGGCTGACGTGACTGCTTACTGCGTGAGATCGGCGTTCCAGCCGGGATTTGAATTTGAGGACGCTGTGAAAATGGCAGAACTGATCGGATGCAGACTCAAAGTGATAGAGGTCGATGTGCTTGCCGATGAAAAGGTGACCTCAAATCCGAAGAACCGCTGCTATTACTGCAAGCAGCACATAATGAGCGCCATAACCGCAGCTGCAATGAGCGATGGATATGATATCGTTTGCGACGGGACCAATGCTTCCGACGATGCGGATGACAGACCCGGGTTCAAAGCTCTTGAAGAGTTTGGCATAAAATCTCCGCTCAGGGAGTGCGGGCTCACAAAGGATGATATAAGAAAGGCATCGGAGCGGGCGGGACTTCCGACATGGAACAAGCCTGCTTATGCATGCCTTGCCACACGCATAATGACAGGTGAAGTGATCACAAGTGAGAAGCTTGAGGTCACCGAAAGAGCTGAGATCATTCTCCATGAAATGGGATTCAGAGACTTCAGGGCGAGAATGAGAGGAAACAACGCTCTTCTGCAGTTTACGGAGAGTCAGCTTGCTGAGGCGTTTACACGTGAAGAGGAGATAGCGGCAGCGCTGTCAGATCTGTATGATGAAGTAAAAATCGACGAAAGCCCGCGTATTTCACACTGATTCAGGCACGTTTGTCATTGACCGCGGCTGCCTGGAAATTATATTATTAAACGGGTATGGGCTTTCGTCTTTTTGTGTTCAAATCGGAGGAATATCCAGATGGATTGCTTGATCATAGGTGTAGCCGGAGGAACCGGTTCCGGCAAATCTACATTTACAAACCGCATCAAGGATGAGTTCGGCGACAGAGTCACTGTTATTTATTATGACAACTATTACAGGGCTCACGACGACATCCCGTTTGAGCAGCGCAAGCTCATAAACTACGACCATCCGGATGCTTTTGAGACAGATCTTTTCATAGAACATCTGAGAAAACTCAGAAACGGTGAGCCTGTTGAATGTCCTGTATATGACTATACCATTCACAACAGGAGCAAAGAGACGGTAACCATCAAGCCGTCTCCGGTCATCATAGTCGAAGGGATCATGGTGCTCCAGAATGAGGAACTCAGAGACCTGCTGGATATCAAAATCTATGTTGAAGCGGATGCTGACGAGCGCATCCTCCGCCGCGTGATACGTGACGTAAAGTACCGCGGCAGAGATGTTGAGGGAATCGCACAGCAGTATCTGACGACTGTAAAGCCGATGCACTACATTTACGTAGAACCTACGAAGTACCTTGCGGATATCGTATTAAACAGCGGCATGAACGATGTAGTGTTTGACGTCATAAAGGTCAAGATACTGTCACACCTGCAGAAGCAGATCTATTAGAGCAATGAGAGACAAGGTATGTGAGCTTGAATGTAATATAGACGATATGACTGCGGAGGAGCTCGCTTTCGCTGCCGAAAGGCTGATGGACGAAGGAGCGAAGGATGTGACCCTTACCCCGGTGCAGATGAAAAAAGGGCGTCCTGCGACTCTTCTGACTGTAATGTGCGCAGATGAAGAGGCTGAGAAGGAACGCTTCGTGCGCCTTGTATTCAGATACACGACAACGATCGGCATACGGGAACTCATATCCGAGAGATACATTCTGGACCGTATCGAAGAGTCTCTGGATACCCCTTATGGCAAGGTCAGATGTAAAAAGGTCAGCGGGTACGGCGTGGAAAGGTCCAAGCTTGAATATGATGATCTTTCACGTATAGCCCGCGAACAGGAGATAAGCGTTGCTGAAGCCCGTGAACTCGTTCTCGGATCGCTGAAATAATGGAGATGGGACAAATGACAAAACAGACAAACAGGCCGCTCGGAGAGCGGGTAACAGAAACTGCGGTCTTCCTTTACGGCAAAGGCGTGCTCAGGCCTGAAATCGGGATAATCCTGGGCTCAGGACTCAATGATTTTGCCGACAGGATAGATAAGCCGCTGACCATTTCGTACAATGATATCCCTAATATGGAAGCCGGACTGGTATCCGACCACAGAGGACAGGTCGTTTACGGCATATACAGGGGAAAACGTGTGATCATCATGGCCGGCAGGTTCCATTACTATGAGAACCACGACATGGATAAGACGGCCTTCCCGGCAAGAGTCATGGCTGCTCTTGGCGTAAAGCGTTTCATCATCACAAATGCCGCAGGATGTGTGAACACTGAGTGGAATGCCGGCGAGCTGATGCTCATAAGTGACCATATAAATCTTTCCGGCAACAATCCTCTGATCGGAAAAAATATCGATGAGGCCGGGCCGAGATTTCCTGACATGACATATACATACAGCAAGGAACTGAGAGAGAAGCTCATTGCAGCGGCGGCTGCAAAGGGGATCAGTCTTCGCGAAGGAGTATACGCGATGTTCACCGGACCAAGCTTTGAGACACCTGCCGAGATCAGATTCGCCAGGATCATAGGCGCTGATGCGGTCGGAATGTCTACTGTTCCGGAAGCAATAATCGCAAATCACTCAGGGCGTGAGGTGATCGGTATTTCGTTCCTTTCCAACATGGCTGCCGGAGTACTTGACAAACCTATGTCCGGCGCTGAAGTAACGGAAGCCGCGCTCCGTATAAAAGACACTTTCGCTGAAGTCGTAGACCTGGCGATAGAAATATAAAAAGCACTAAATCAAATAAAGGAGATAATAACCCCAAAATGGAAGCAAAACTTACAAGAGAGCAGGCGAATGAACTGCTGCACAAATATGTAAAAGGAGAAAACTACATCACTCACAGCTATGCTGTTGAAGCAATAATGAGAGGACTTGCAAAAAAACTGGCGCCTGAAGATGTCGAATACTGGGGAATCTGCGGACTGCTTCATGACCTCGACGAGGAGACAGCGCCATGGAGAGAGGATTTCGGGACTCACGGTCCTACTTCGGCAAAGATCCTCAGGGAGGAAGGATTTGGCGATCCTGTCATGGAGAACGCCATCATGTCTCATAATCCGGCCTGTGGCAAAAACCCTGAGACACAGCTTGAATACGCGCTCATAGCAGCGGATCCGATGTCCGGATTCCTGAAGGCCATCGCTCAGATCTATCCTGACAAGAAAATCGCAAGCGTAAAGCATAAATCCGTAAACAAGAGATTCAAGGAGACACGCTTCGCGGCAGGAGCCAACAGACAGTTTATGAGCCTTATCGAGAAGGCAGGCATGGAATGGGATGAATTCGTTGATGTCTCTCTTGAGGCCATGAGAGAGATCGCGGACGAGATCGGACTGTAAAATCAAAGGAATCAGATATATGACAAATAAGTTTACTTTTTATCCCGAAGGCGTATGCTCGATGATGATCGAGATAGAGCTCGACGGAGATACGATAAAGGACGTTGTTTTTACAGGCGGCTGCAACGGCAACCTGAACGGAATATCCAAGCTGATAAAGGGGATGAAAGCTGAAGAAGTCGTGGAAAAACTTGAAGGGACCAGATGCGGCTTCAAGGACACTTCGTGCCCGGACCAGCTCAGCAAGGCGCTCAGGCTCGCACTGGCCGAAGCACAGGCATAATAAACAGGGAGAGGACAGTTCATGACGATGGAGAACAGAGGCGCAAAGGCTGCCCATCTTGAAGATCTTGCAACCAGAATGACTGAGATCGACACAAGACCGATCGACGGGCATCTTCTTGGCATGCAGGAGAAGGTCGCTGAAGCCCTGGATCATCTGAAAAGGGCGATGTTCCCTTATCATTTCGGAAAATCGCGCGCAAGGTTCGCAGAGACCGAAAAGAGAACATATGAACTCATGAGAGCGTATGACGCTCTTGAGCAGATACTCGAACTGGTATACAAGGAGCCGGACGAGGCGACCGAAATAGTGGAAGCGCTTATCAACTCGCTTCCTGACATCCTTGAAGTGCTCAAGACAGACATACAGGCGGGGTATGACGGAGACCCTGCAGCCAAGAGCCTTGATGAGGTCATAATGACTTATCCGGCGTTCATCGCAATATTCACATACAGGATCGCGCACAGGCTTTATGAGCTGGGAGTCCCTTTGATCCCAAGAGTAATGACTGAGCAGGCGCACGAGGTCACCGGAATAGACATCCATCCGGGAGCTGAGATCGGCAGATACTTCTTCATCGACCACGGCACCGGAGTCGTTATAGGCGAGACAACTACGATAGGTGAGCATGTGAAGCTGTATCAGCATGTCACTCTCGGCGCAAAGAGCTTCCCTGTAGGACCTGACGGAACGCCTGTCAAGGGCATCAAGCGTCATCCTGACCTGGGCGACAGGGTGGTGGTCTACGCGGGAGCCACGATACTCGGAGGCGATACAAGAATAGGCGATGACTGCGTTGTAGGCGGTAACGTCTGGCTCACTCACTCGCTCGATCCGGGGGTGTCGATCGTGACAAAGCCGAGCGGACAGGCCATGTCGACAGACAATCTGGACCCTGAAGATTCGATAGAATGGTTCATTTGAAACATTGTAAAATGGAGGCGCTGTGGTATTGATACAACAGCGCTTTTTTAGTATAATTTTTTGAGTGCGGTCAGCGCTGTTTTTGTGCTGGTTACACCGCGACCTGGGGGTAGATAGGTGCTGGTGTGCCTCGCGGTCTTCAAAACCGTTTGCAGGGGGTTAGGAGCCTCCCGGGTGGGTTCGATTCCCACGTACTCCCGCCAATTTGATTACGGAGGTCGGATGCCATGACAAAGAAAGAATTACTGAGAGGACTCCCTAAAATCGACGAAGTGATGAAGCAGGAGTCTCTTGTTGTATTGTCAGAAGAGAAGGGCGATCTTCTTGTAACGGATGCTGTGCGTGCGGTCATCGCAGCGCTGAGAGCTTCCATACTGGATCTCGGTGAAGGCGAGGCTGAGGCTTTCGATGCATCTGCTCTTGAGATAGGCTCTGTCGCAGAAGCTGCGGAAGCAAGAGTGTTCCGGGAGGAGGAACTCAATCTTTATCCTCTCATAAACGCGACCGGGACCATTCTGCATACCAATCTCGGAAGGGCGCCGCTTTGCAGGGATGCTGTCGAGAATGTCGCGAGGGTATCAAAAGGCTATTCCGACCTTGAATATAACGTACCTAAGGGAAAGCGCGGCTCGCGCCACGACCTTGTAGGAGACCTGATAGCAGAACTCACCGGAGCAGAGGATGCCATGGTGGTCAATAACAATGCTGCCGCCACGATGATAGTTCTTGCGACACTGGGCAAAGGCAAAGAAATAGTTGTCTCAAGGGGCGAGCTTGTCGAGATCGGCGGAGCTTTCAGGATCCCTGACATCATGATGCAGTCCGGAGCCTTCCTTCAGGAAGTCGGCACAAGCAATAAGACCAAGGCGTCCGATTATGAGAACGCGATCGTGACCAGAGCCATGATTGAGAAGGGAGACCTGTATAATGAGGATCCGCGCCACAGCAGACGCTTTGAGACCGGAGCTCTCATGAAGGTCCATAAGTCCAATTACGACATAGTCGGTTTTACTGAAGAAGCATCGCTTGAAGAACTCGTGGCGATCGGCAAAAAACACAGCCTTCCTGTAATATTTGATATGGGAAACGGACTGATGCTCGACATGTCGGAATTCGGGCTCAATGAGCCTAACATCCCGGCATCGCTGGCAACAGGCATAGACGTAATGCTATTCAGCGGTGACAAGCTGCTGGGAGGCCCGCAGGCCGGCATCATCGTCGGAAAGAAGAAATATATAAAGGCAATGAAAAAGCATCCGCTGGCCAGAGCCATGAGAGTCGATAAGATGACTTTCGCTGCTCTTGAGGCGACGCTTATGAAATACAAGGACCGTAAGACGGCCCTCAGGGACATCCCGGTCCTCCGCATGATCTCTTCATCGAGCGAAGAGATGAGAAAGAAGGCCGAGAGACTCGCTGACGCCATCAAGAGAACAGATCCGTCGATCTCGCTTGAGATCGTTCCGGTCGAAGACCAGATCGGCGGCGGCTCGGCGCCTATGGTAAGGCTCCCGGGGTGGGCCGTATCCGTAAAAGACGGCATGAAGTCGGCAGACAGAACGGAAAGGAAGCTCCGCAAGGCAGATATCCCGGTAGTTGCAAGGATAAACGAAGACAGGCTCCTGCTCTGTGTGCGCACCATAGCGGATGACGAGATCGAGACTGCAGCAGAGGCTCTCAGGAAACAGTAATGAAAAACATAATCATCGGTACAGCCGGTCATGTCGATCACGGTAAAACGACGCTCATCAAAGCACTCAGCGGGATCGATACGGACAGGCTCATGGAAGAGAAAAAACGCGGCATCACGATAGAGCTCGGCTTTGCCCACATACCGAACGATGCCGGATACAATATCGGAGTCATCGATGTTCCGGGACATGAGAAATTCATAAAGCACGTGCTCGCGGGTATCGGAGGCATCGACTTTGTTCTCTTTGTAGTTGCTGCTGATGAAGGCATAATGCCGCAGACCAGGGAGCACTTTGAGATACTCAGCTCACTGGGCATAGATGACGGTATCATCGCCGTGACCAAGACTGACATGGTGGAGGAGGAGTGGCTCGAGATGCTGCTCGAAGAGGTAGATGATTACTTCAGAGGGTCCTTCCTAGAAGGAAAGCCCGTGATACCGGTAAGCGCCGCAACAGGCGAGGGCATAGACAGGCTCAAGGCAGAGATAATCGCCAAATGTGACAGGGAGAACAAACGCCGCGAAGAAAAGGAACTTTTCAGGCTTCCTGTCGACAGGGTCTTCACTATGCAGGGCTTCGGTACGGTTGTGACGGGCACTCTCATGGACGGCAATGTCAAAGTCGGTGATGATGTCGTTGTTTATCCGGAAGGAACAAAAGCCAAGGTAAGAGGCATTCAGACATATGGAAAAGATACCGGCATGGCTGTGGCGGGTCAGAGAACGGCCATAAACCTGTCAGGCGTCTCCAAGGAAGACATTGACAGAGGTGATATAGTAGCTTATCGTGACGCCGTGACAGTCACCAGTATGATCGATACGGAACTGAGCATCTTCAGTTCTTCCGACAGAGTGGTACTCAATAACAGCAGGGTACATCTGTACTGCGGATCTGATGAAGTCCTTTGTAAGGTGATACTCCTCGACAGGGATGCGCTCTCGGCCGGCGAAACGGCTTATGCCCAGCTGAGGCTTGAAGAGCCGGCAGCCGTAAGACGCGGTGACAGGTTCATAATCAGGTTCTACTCGCCGATAATAACGGTTGGAGGCGGACGCATAATCGATGCCCTTCCGGCAAAGCACAAGAGAAACAAGCCGGAGATACTCAAGGGGATGGACGTGCTTAACAATGGCACCGTAAGCGAGATCATATACGCCAAGGCCTGTGAAAGGCGCTTTGTAAAACAGAGTGAGCTTGCTTCTGAACTGGGACTGCTCAGCCATGAGATGGCGGAAGCGGCAAAAGGCGGCCTGGAAGACGGAACTCTGGTTGTCCTGCCTGACGGCACTATCATAAGCGACACGAAACACCTCAGGCTCAGGGAAGATGCGGAGAATATTATAAACGGATATCACGCTGAAAACCCGCTCGCTGACGGCATACCTCGTCAGGAGCTCATTTCAAGGCTCAGGGAGAGATGGTTTACTGATGATGACAAGCTCGTGCAGGCAGTCCTGAAAAACCTGCTGATGCAGGGTGCCATTGAGGACCGGGGAAAAAGCATAGCGATCAGCGGATTCAGTATAGAATATACTGATGAGCAGAAGGCTCTGAAGGATAAGATCGATGCCATGTACGTTGATGCAGGCATTGAAATGATAAAGAACGACGAGGTGTTCGCTCTGTATAAAGACGGCAGGATAATCCGCGCCATGCTGGATGACCTTGAAGCGGAAGGCTCTGTATATAAGGTCAATCCGTCGTATTACATCAATAAGCAGGCGTGGGATCAGGCGGTCGATGCCGCAAGATCATTTGAAGGCGGATTCACGCTCGCTGAGTACAGGGACAGGCTCGGAACTTCAAGAAAATATGCCGCGGAACTCCTTCCGGCCATGGATAAAGCCGGAATCACGGTGTTCGACGGCGAAACAAGAAGGGTAGTAAAATAACTGAGAATGACTAGCGGAAAAAAGTTATCAGTAAACACGAAAAAAATCAAAGCAATTATGGCCGGAATCGCTGTACTGCTGTGTTTTCTGATGCTTGCAGGCTGCAGCTCAATGAATGAGGCTGAAAATAAGGTGTCAAAAGAGCTTAAGGCTCTTCAGTCATCGGGAAGCACCGGCAGTGAAGTTATCGCTCTGAGGGATTCCCTGTCGGATGAGGGCCGGGAAAACTTTGACGGATTTCTGAAAAAACTCAGGAGCTTTGAATTCGAGATCACCGGAAGCGAAGAAGATGATGACAAGGACGATGACTATACTCTGGTAAGCGTCAGGATAAAGACCTTCGATTTCGGAAGGGAGTACCTCGCGGCATGGACTGAATACCTTAAGGCGAACGAAGACACGACGCAGGAGGACCTGACAGACTTTTATGAGCTGCTCTTCGCCAGACTCAACTCACTGGAAGAAAAAGACTGTATCAAACATATCAGTATAGTATGTATCGATCCGCTTGATAACGGAGAGTGGATCGCCAACATAAAGGATAATGAAGAACTGCAGGATGCCATTTTCGGAGGCATGCTGAGCGAAATGAAAGCTCTCGCTGCAGAATAACGATTAATTGGAGGAATAAGAAATGATCAACAAGTACCGTAACTTTTGTATGCATGAAGGCGGACACGAAGGCGGAGCAGCCCCTGAAGACTGCACACATGACTGCAGCACATGCGGCGCTGACTGCGCGTCTCGTGAGGGCGGTATCCAGAAAGCCCAGCTCAACCCATACAGCTCTGTAAAAAAGGTTATCGGTGTATTATCCGGAAAAGGCGGAGTAGGAAAGTCGATGGTAACAGCTCTTTCCGCGCTTGCTGCTACAAGAGACGGATTCAAGACCGGAATAATGGATGCAGATATCACCGGTCCATCGATCCCTAAGATGTTCGGAGTGCATACGAAGGCTTTCGGAAGCGATTACGGTATCCTGCCTGAAGAGACACCTATGAACATAAAGCTGATGTCCATCAACCTGCTGGTTGAGAACGAAACAGATCCTGTAGTATGGAGAGGACCTGTCATCGGCGGAGTAGTTGAACAGTTCTGGTCTGAGGTATATTGGGGAGATCTTGACGTCCTCTTCATCGACATGCCTCCGGGGACCGGCGACGTGCCTCTGACAGTGTTCCAGTCGATCCCTATCGACGGCATTATCGTAGTCACATCACCTCAGGACCTCGTATCCATGATAGTCGGCAAGGCAGTCAAAATGGCTAAACTGATGAACATCCCTGTTCTCGGACTCGTTGAGAACATGAGCTATATCACATGCCCTGACTGCGGACGCAGGATCGAGATGTTCGGACCTAGCCAGGCAAAGACTGTTGCTGCCGAATACGGCATAAAGCTCCTTGAGCAGCTTCCGGTGGATCCTGTACTTTCACAGGAGGCAGACCTTGGCAAGATCGAATTCAACGAGGGAACTCAGATGGAATCCATACTCGAAGTTCTCGATGACCTTGGACTTAAGGCAGAATAATATCAGCTGACACTCGTTTTCTTATAAGAAAGGGTACTCCATTGGGCGAACTGATAAGACTTGAAGGAATAGTAAAAAGCTTTGATGATACCGTAGTCCTGAACGGCATAGACCTCAGCGTTGACGAAAATGAATTCGTTACATTGCTGGGTCCGTCGGGCTGCGGAAAAACAACTACTTTGCGCATAATCGCAGGCTTTGAGAAGCCTGACGAAGGCAGGGTGTATTTCGAGGGCAAGGATATCACGGATCTTCCTGCTAACCAGCGTCCGGTAAATACTGTGTTCCAGAATTACGCGCTTTTCCCGCACATGACCGTAGGTGAGAACATCGCTTTCAGTCTCAGGGTAAAGAACAGACCTGAAGCAGAGATAAAGGAGAAGGTAGCGAACGCTCTCAAACTCGTGAACCTCAAAGGCTTTGAAAACAGACGCATTGACCAGCTCTCCGGCGGCCAGCAGCAGAGGATCGCGATGGCAAGAGCCATCGTTAACGAACCAAGAGTGCTGCTCCTCGATGAGCCGCTTGGAGCGCTCGATCTCAAGCTCCGTCAGGAGATGGAGTATGAACTGGTGCGCCTCAAGAAGGAACTGGGCATAACCTTCATATATATCACTCATGACCAGGAAGAGGCTCTTACGATGTCAGATAAAGTCGTCGTAATGAACGAGGGCTACATACAGCAGGAGGGTACACCTCAGCAGATCTATGATGAGCCGGTAAACGCCTTCGTCGCGGACTTCATCGGCGACAGCAACATACTTTCGGGCCGGATGGTGGAAGAAAAGGTCGTACGTATAGACGGCATCGACTATCCGTGCATCGACGGACGCGAAGAGGGATTCCCGAAGGGGCGCCTGGTAGACGTTGTCATCAGACCTGAGGACATCGACATAGTGCCGTATGGCAAAGGCCTCTGGAACGGGACCATCATTTCGAAACTGTTCATCGGAGTCCACTACGAGATGCTGGTGCAGAGTGAGCACGGCAAGGTCGAATGGCTGCTGCAGAACTACGACCAGCATGATGTCGGAGAAAAGATCGGCATGTACGTTGATCCTGAAAACATACAGATAATGCACAAGCCTAAGAGCGAGGCTGAACACGCTATAGAACTCGATCTATGATAGCAAAAAAGACATATTCAATTCCTTTCATAATATGGATAATCGCCGGGACCATCATTCCTCTCGCTTCGATTGCCTATTACGGCTTCACGAGCAGGGAAGGCGGCTTCACTTTCGAAAACATAGCGGCGATGTTCAGGGGCGATCACCTTCAGGCACTCGGCCTCTCGCTTTTGCTTGCTTTAATAAGCACTGCGATCTGCCTGCTGCTGGCTTTTCCTATGGCCATGATCCTGAGGGAGAGCAAGTACGGCAAGCAGGGTTTCCTCATATTCGTCATTATTCTGCCTATGTGGATGAACTTCCTTCTGCGCACGATGGCATGGCAGGTCCTGCTTGAAAGGCAGGGCGTCATCAATGCTCTGATAACAGCAGTGGGGCTCCCGCGCCAGGAGATGATGAATACTCCGGGGGCGATAGTGCTCGGCATGGTATACGACTTTCTGCCGTTCATGATCCTCCCTATATATAATACGGTGTCGAAGATCGACAACCATCTGATCGAGGCTGCATACGACCTGGGAGCTACAAAGAGCAAAGTATATACAAAGGTCATATTCCCGCTCTCAGTGCCGGGGATCGTAAGCGGCATAACCATGGTGTTCATACCTGCGCTGACAACATTCGTTATCTCGAACATGCTGGGCGGAGGCAAGATCAACCTCATCGGCAATATCATAGAACAGGAATTCACAGTCAATTCGAACTGGTACCTCGGCTCGGGACTGTCGCTCGTGATGATGGTATTCATAATATTCAGCATGCTCATGCTTCAGAAGTTTGACAAGACCGGAGGAGCTAACCTGATCTGATGAAAAAGACTTTAGGACGTATCTACATTTTAATAATCATGCTCTTCCTTTATCTGCCGATACTCACGCTTATTGTGCTTTCTTTCAATGACGTGAAATCGATGTCGGTATGGGGAGGCTTCAGCCTGCACTGGTATCAGGAACTGTTCCAGAGCAGGCTCATGATGGGCGCCATCGTGAACACTTTCTCCATAGCGATACTGGCTGCACTGATAGCGACCGTCGTGGGGACTCTGGCCGTTCTGGGAATGGCGGCAATGAGACCGCGTACGCAGAATGTCCTGCTGGGATTCAACAATATCCCGATGCTTAACGCCGACATAGTCACAGGTATAGCGCTCATGCTTTTCTTCCTCATGGTAGGAGCTCCGCGCGGATACATGACCATACTGTTCAGCCATGCGACATTCTGCATACCTTACGTAATTCTTTCTGTCAGGCCGCGTGTTAACAAGAACACCGACAGACTGTTCGAAGCGGCGCTCGATCTCGGAGCTTCCGAAGGATATGCTTTCCGCAAGATCGTACTGCCTGAACTGAAGCCCGGGATAATGACGGGCTTCCTCCTCAGCTTTACCATGTCTGTTGATGATTTCATCATCACTTACTTCACGAGAGGAGCAGGCATCAATACCATTTCCACGCTGATATACAGCGAGGTGAAGATCGGCATAAGACCAAGCCTGTTTGCGCTGTCTTCCATCATATTCGTGGTGGCTCTGGTAGTGCTGCTGATCGTAAATTTCAGGCAGGACAAATCCGAAAGACTCAGAGCGGTAAAGCCGGCTCTGTAATTAATAATTCGAAGGGAACCATAACAGAATGTTCAGAGAACTACCCGGAGATGGAGTAAAAAAGGAAATAGACGCTTATATCAGTGAATCCGTAAGGACCTTTGCCGCAGAAGGCATAGTCCCTAAACTTGCTGTAATCAGAGCGGGTGACGATGACGGTCAGAAGTATTATGAAAGCGCCATTCTCAGGCAGAGCGGCGAATACGGCATCGAGACCCAGGCGATCAACTTTACAAGCAATATCGGTCAGGCTCTGATAGAGGTCACACTGCAGGCCATCAACGAGGATGAGAGCGTGCACGGCATCATCCTGCTCAGACCGCTTCCGGGCGGTATCAACAGCGAAAAGCTTCGTACGATGCTCAATCCGGCCAAGGATGTTGATGCCATTACGGATATTTCCATAGCGGAGCTGTTCGCCGGCAAGGATGACGCGTTTTTCGCGTGCACAGCAGAAGCCTGCATGGAAGTGATGCGTTTTCATGGCATAGATCCTGCGGGACGCAGGGTAACAATACTCGGCAGGAGCCTGACAGTAGGAAAGCCTCTTGCCATAATGATGCTGAACGCGGATGCGACCGTGACAATATGTCACTCCCGCACTCCTGAAGAAGATCAGATAAAGGCGTGCAGGGATGCCGACATAGTGGTACTGGCTACGGGACGGACTCAGGCTTACGGAAGCAAATACTTCAGAGACGGACAGATCATCCTTGATGTCGGTACAGGAACCGGAAGGGACGGCAAGATGCATGGAGACCTCGACATCGAGGAGATAAAGGAAACAGGGGAGATAAGCGATCTCACATATACACCTGTTCCGGGAGGCATAGGAAGAGTGACAACGGCAATACTTCTCCGTAACATCATCAAAGCCGCTAAGAAAGGATAATTAATGGGTTTCAGATATTATTACGCTGACAGGATACGCGAGAAGATGCCCGGATTCAGGGGCACTGATGAAGAACTCCAGTCAGCCATCGATGAAATAAGTCTTCTGTACAACTCCGCTATAATGGAGCTTAAAACAAGACTTGACATACTTTCGGACGACTTCGATAAGAAACACTCGTACATGCCTATACATCATGTGCATTCAAGGCTGAAGACATTCGAGAGCATAATAGAAAAAGCTACAAGGTACGGAATAGAGGACCCGCTGAACAACCTTGATACGGTAAAGCGTGAGATACTCGATATCGCCGGCATAAGAGTAGTCTGCAACTATGAAGAGGATCTGATCACCATGTCGGGACTGCTGCTTTCACAGGAAGACATCGAGATGATAAGGGTCAAGGACTACTGCGATCAGCCGAAAGAAAGCGGGTACCGCAGCATGCACGTGGTAGTTGCCGTACCGGTCTATCTGGTAAATAAGAGAAAAATGGTGCCGGTCGAGATACAGTTCAGGAGCGTCATGATGGATGCCTGGGCAAGTCTCGAACACGAGCTCAGATATAAAAACAAGGGCCAGCTCGCGCAGGAGATCGTGGATACTCTGAAGGAATGCGCGGAGAACCTGCACGAAGTGGACGAAAAAATGTCAAGAGTACGTCATGAAGTACTGAAGACAGATAACAAATACAGCGATTATTAAGGAGCAACGTAGTAACTATGAAGAATCTCGCAAAGACTTACAATCCGAAGGATTTTGAGGACCGCATATATGAGATGTGGGAGACAGAAGGCGCTTTTGACGCAGAGGTCGACAGGGACAAAAAGCCTTTCACCATCGTGATGCCGCCTCCGAATATAACAGGACAGCTCCACATGGGACATGCCCTTGACCAGACTCTGCAGGACGTTCTGACAAGATGGAAGAGGATGCAGGGCTACAGCGCGCTCTGGCTTCCGGGATCAGACCACGCCAGCATCGCTACTGAAGTAAAGGTAGCGAACGAGCTCAGGGAAAAGACCGGACGCGATAAGAGGGATTTCACGAGAGAAGAGTTCCTGGAGCATGCATGGGCATGGAAGAAGGAATACGGCGGCCGCATCACAAAGCAGTGCCGTAAGCTCGGTGACTCCTGCGACTGGAGACGCGAGCGCTTCACCATGGACGAGACATGCAACAAGGCCGTGGTAAAGTTCTTCATCAATCTTTATGAAAAGGGATGGATCTACAAGGGCAACCGCCTCATCAACTGGTGTCCGTGCTGCAAGACTTCACTGTCTGACGCAGAGGTAGAGCACGAGGATGAGAACGGAAAGTACTGGTACTTCAGATATCCTGCAAAGGATGGAGGAGAAGGCATAACTGTAGCTACATCCAGACCGGAGACAATGTTCGGAGATATCGCGATCGCGGTACATCCGAGCGATGAGAGATATAAGGAGCTGGTGGGCAAGACGGTCATCCTTCCGCTGGTAGGAAGGGAGATCCCTGTAATCGCCGACGAGTATCCGGATCCTGAAAAAGGAACAGGTGCAGTTAAGATCACTCCTGCTCACGACCCTAACGACTTTGAAGTCGGTCAGAGACACAATCTCGAGATGATCTCGTGCATGAACGATGATGCCACAATGAATGAATATGCCGGAAAATACGAAGGCATGGACAGATACGAGTGCAGAAAGGCATGGGTAAAGGATCTCGAAGAGGCCGGCTTCCTCGTCAAGACAGAGGACATGGTCATTCCGGTAGGCAAGTGCTACAGGTGCCACAGCGCCGTAGAGCCTATGATGAGCGACCAGTGGTTCGTCAGGATGGATGAGCTCGCAAAGCCTGCCATCAAGGCGGTTGAGTCCGGACGCATGAAGTTCGTTCCTGAGAGATTCAGCAAGGTATATCTGAAATGGCTCTACGAGATCCGCGACTGGTGCATCAGCCGTCAGCTCTGGTGGGGACACAGGATCCCTGCTTACTACTGCGATGAGTGCGGTGAGATCGTCGTTGCCGCCGGCATGCCTGAAGTATGCCCTAAGTGCGGATGCAGGCATTTCACGCAGGACGAGGATGTTCTCGACACATGGTTCAGCTCTGCGCTCTGGCCGTTCTCAACACTTGGATGGCCTGAAAAGACTGAATCACTCGACTATTTCTATCCTAACAGCGTTCTGGTAACAGGATACGATATCATCTTCTTCTGGGTAGTAAGGATGGTGTTCTCGGGCTATGAGTGCATGGGAGATGCTCCTTATGATTACGTATTCGTTCACGGTCTTGTAAGGGACGAGCTCGGACGCAAGATGTCGAAGTCGCTCGGAAACGGCGTAGATCCGCTCGAGTCGATCGATCAGTATGGAGCGGATGCGCTGAGATTCATGCTCTGCACGGGAATCTCACCGGGAAATGACACGCGTTACATCCCTAAGAGGATCGAAGCTGCGCGTAATTTCGCAAACAAACTCTGGAATGCTTCCAGATTCACAATAATGAACCTGCAGGATGAGTCCGGTGAGTGGCTCCCTATGGGATATGAAGAGGCAGACCTTAAGGATGAGGACAGGTGGATCCTTCACATGTCCAACGAGGGCGCGAAGTACATCACTGAGATGCTTGACAAATTCGAACTCGGTCTTGCCGGACAGAGAGTCTACGAGCTCATCTGGGATGTTTACTGCGACTGGTACATCGAGATGGTGAAGGGCAGACTCTATGGTGACGATGAAGAGGACAAGAAGGTAGCCAGAGCGGTACTCACGAAGGTGCTCAAGGATCTCCTGAAGTTCCTTCACCCGTTCATGCCGTTCATCACGGAGGAGATCTGGGGCGTGCTGCCTCAGGACGGAGATAAGACCGGCCGCGACGCCATGCTTATCAGAGCAGACTGGCCGGTATATGACGCGTCCATGGATTATGCAGATTCGGTACGCAGAGTTGAGACAGCGATGGCTGTAGTTAAGGCTGTCCGTAACATCCGCGCCGAGGCTGACGCTGCTCCGGGCAGAAAGCTCAATCTTATTATCAAAACTGATTCGCTGGGATCAGACATCGAAGCGGTAGCTGACCGCATCAGAAAGCTCGCCAATGTCGTGGATATCGACATAAAGGGGACAGATTTCGAGATACCTTCGGATGTAATGACAGCTGTCATTGACGGAGCTGAGATCGCTGTAAAACTTGATGATCTGGTAGACAGAGACGCTGAGATCGAAAGACTCACAAAGGAAAAAGCAAAGCTTGAAAGCGAAGTCGAGCGTGTTGAAAAGAAACTCGCCAACCAGGGCTTCGTCGCCAAGGCTCCTCAGAAACTCGTTGAAGAAGAGAAGGCAAAGGGCGAGAAATACCGTGAGATGCTTGCGACGGTCATTGCGCGTCTTGATTCACTGAAGTAAAATGGCGAGCTTTGACGGACTTGACAGAATGAAAGCCCTGCTGGACGCCCTTGGAAATCCGGAGGCGGACTTCAGAGCGATACATATTGCCGGAACGAACGGAAAGGGTTCGACAGCTGTGATGACGGCTTCCATACTCGAGGAAGCCGGTTTCACTGTCGGCCTTTATACTTCTCCTCACCTTGAAGATGAATGCGAAAGAGTTCAGATATGGGACGGGACGCATCAAATGATAGATCAGGCTCACTTTGATGAGCTGAAAGACAGGGCAAGGGCGATCGAAGAGAAGGCAACGGTGTTCGAGGTTTACACAGCGGCTGCTTACCTGTATTTTGCGGAGATACAGCCTGATTATGTGGTGCTCGAGACCGGACTGGGCGGAAGACTGGATTCAACCAATACCCTTGAAAAACCGCTTGTATCTGTCATAACACAGGTGGGACTCGATCACACCGCTGAACTCGGTCGTACGATATTCAAAATAGCTCATGAAAAAGCAGGCATCATAAAACCGGGAGTACCGGTAGTATCGCAGACACCGGATCTCAACGTAAAGAACATATTCAGAAGGACAGCGGCAGAAAAAGGCTGCGAGTTCATCGATGTATCAGCTGTATTTGATAAGTACCGGAGCGCAGAACTCTCGATGAAGGGAGAGCATCAGAAAAGAAATGCGGCTACCGCTGTTGAGGCGATAAGAGCAGCCGGCATTGAAGTGTCCGAAGAGGCCGTAAGGATCGGACTTGCAAACACCTACCTTCCGGGACGGTTTGAGGTACTGAACGAGGAGAGCGCAGGCAGCGGGGAACCGTTCTTCATAATAGACGGAGCTCACAATCCTGATGCGGCAGAGGCGCTCACGGAAACGCTTTCAGCGTTTGCCAGAGAGCGTAAAATCAAAAGAATTTTAGTAATTTTTGGCTGTATGAAAGACAAAAATTACACTCGTATGATACAATTGTTGACGGGAAATCTGAGAGGCTGCACCTACGCTGCGGCGGCCGTTGAGTACGGAAGGGCAGAAGATCCGGAGCGTCTGGGCGAGGTTTTCGCAGCCTGCGGCAGAGGCTGCATCGTCTGCGACTCTGCAGCAGAAGCATATGAGATCTCAAAAGACGGAAAATACGAGTGCGTGCTCGTGACCGGCTCGATTTATCTTGCCGGTGAGTTGAGGAGTCTGTATTTGCAGGATCATAAATCACTGTAATATATATATTAACCTAATTGTTTTATCTCAAAATGAGAGAAAGGATCGGCGTATGTTTGACAGAAACGGTAATGACAACAGCAACTATAATCAGATGATAGTTGAGGAGATCAGCAAAAGTTCCGAAAAAGTCGACAGAAGAACAACGTAGAGCTCATCGCATCTGAAAACTACTGCTCTGAGGCTGTAATGGCTGCCTGCGGAAGCTGCCTCTCATGGAAATATGCAGAAGGCTACCCACAGAAGCCGATTGAAAGGTATTCGGGAAACAAGGGAAGATACTACGGCGGAACGATCGTTGTAGACGAGCTCGAAGAGTACTGCTGCGACCTCTGGAGAAAAGTGTTCAACACAGACTATCATGTAAATGTTCAGCCTCATTCAGGTTCACAGGCAAACTTCGCTGCATATAAGGCAGTGCTTGAGCCGGGCGACACTATTCTTGGTCTCAGCCTCGACAACGGCGGACACCTCACGCACGGTTCCGGCGTAAACTTCAGCGGCAAGCTGTATAACGTCATCTCCTATGATGTGGACGAAAACGGCCGCATCGACATGGAAGATGTCAGAAAGAAAGCTCTCGAGTTCAAGCCTAAGCTGATCCTTACAGGCGCATCCGCTTACGCAAGAATAATTGACTTCGCTGCATTCGCAGAGATCGCAAAGGAAGTCGGAGCATACTTCATGGTAGACATGGCTCATATTGCAGGTCTCGTAGCCGCAGGAGAGCATCCATCACCATTCGGATATGCTGACATAGTTACAACAACTACTCACAAGACACTTAGAGGACCTCGCGGCGGCCTGATCTTCGCAAGAGTTGATCTCGCAAAGAAGGTAGACTCCGCAGTATTCCCATACGCACAGGGCGGCCCTCTCTGCCACATCATCGCAGGTAAGGCTGTATGCGCTGAGGAAGCTCTGAAGCCTGAGTTCAAGACTTATGCCCGTCAGGTAAGACTCAACTGCGCAGCACTTGCAGACGAGTTCATCAAGATGGGTTATAAGATCGTTACAGGCGGAACAGACAACCACGTATTCCTGCTCGATCTCCTCGACGAGCCATTCTCGGGCAAGGAGCTCCAGGCAGCATGCGACGAAGTAGGCATCACACTCAACAAGAACTGCGTTCCTAATGAGAAGAGATCACCGTTCCAGACATCCGGTGTACGTATCGGAACAGCTCCGATGACAACAAGAGGATATCTTGAGGATGATTTCCGCAACGTCGCTCACAGGATCGACGATGTTGTTAAGGAACTCAGAGCACAGAAGACTGCAGAAGCTGCTGAGTAGAAAAAACAGCAAAAAACTGATTGTTTGTAATTAAATGCCCCGCCTTGCGAAAAAGGCGGGGCAAAATTATTGAATAAGTTTTTTTGCTGTTGTAGAATGAAAAAACAATATTAAGTTTTAGAAAAGAGGAGGTACTGACCTATGGTGAAGCTTTTGATTGGACATAAAGGAAGCGGTAAGACCAAGAGGATGATCGAACTTGCAAATGAGACAGTCCAGACAGCCAGAGGCAGCATCGTATTTATAAATAAGAATTCCAGACTGATCTATGACCTTGATTACAAGATCAGAGTAGTGTGCATGGAGGACTTTCCTCATATCACGAATGAAGACGAATACATCGGCTTCCTGTTCGGTATCATGAGCTCTGACAATGACATCGAGACTATCTTCCTTGACGGCATCATGAGGCACAGAGATTTCGCTCTCGAAGTGCTCCCTAGTTTCATCGAGAAGATCAAGATCATATCCAAGGAATCGGGTATCGACTTCGTACTCAGCGTGAGCGCTGAACTCGAAGAGATGATAGGCGTCGTATTCGACGATGTTGAAGTGCTCAACTGACATGACAGTAATAGAACAAATACTTGAAGGAATAAATAAAGGCAGAGCCATGTACGGGAGTGTGCATGGCTCTATTACAACTGCGGAGGAAAAACCCGCTGCGGAGATCAGCGAACTCTGTCTCGGAGACAATCTCGAGTACATGAGGAGCCTTCTTGACCGCGGTTATGCCGGAGTTTTCAGGCTGATATACATCGATCCGCCTTTCTTTACGCGCTCTAGCTTCAATGCATCGGTAAGCGTCAGGGACGCGAAGGGGGCCAGCCATAAGGTGCATCACCTGGCGTACGATGACAAGTTTGACCGCAGCCTTGAGTATTACATAGAGAACATGACGGTGAGGATCCTCATGATGAGAGACCTTCTGGCGAATGACGGACTTATGTGGATACATCTGGACTGGCATTCGTCGCACTACATCAAACTGGTTCTTGACGAACTCATGGGCGAGAAAAACTTCGTGAATGAGATAATATGGCAGTATAAGTCCGGAGGCTCAGGCAAGAGGCACTTCGCCCGCAAGCATGACACGATCCTCGTGTATTCAAAGACTTCAAAATACCGTATCAATGTACCTAAAGAGAAGTCCTACAACAGGAATCGCAAGCCGTACAGATTCAGGGGCGTGGCAGAATACAAGGACGAGGGCGGCTGGTACACTCTCGTAAACATGAAAGATGTCTGGAGCATAGACATGGTGGGACGCACTTCGGCTGAGAGGACCGGATACGCGACTCAGAAGCCTCTTGAGCTCATGAAACGGATAATTGAAGCATCTACGGCAGAGGGGGATCTTGTCGGAGATTTTTTCTGCGGAAGCGGAAGCCTGCCTGAGGCCGCGCATCTGCTTGGGCGCAGATGGATAGCCTGCGACAGCGAGGAAATGGCGGCTGCCATGTCGAGACGCAGACTCAGAAAGGCGGGCGCTGATTTCAGATTCACAAGGCTGGAGGAAGCTAAGCCGTGCAGCGGAAGGGCAGATGTGGAAGTGCTCAGCAGGGACGCTCTGGAGGACGGAAGGTCGCTGTTCAAATGCAGGGTCAGGGACCTGATGCCTGATATAGATACCGGATCCATACAGATGAAGGACAGGGGCCACGTGGCAGAAGCGCTTAAGGCCGACAGGCTCCAGTTTGCCGATCATGTGATGATAGATCCGGACTATGACGGTACATTTGAAAGCAGATATATTTTTGACGCTGCATCGGACAGCATCAGCTTTATTTCGAGCGGCAATTTTGCTGCGATAGTAGTAGACAGATTCGGCAGGGAATATCCGGCCGAGATCATATATGGTCCATATGCAACAGGTGAAACGGTATGAGTGACAAAGAACAGGATAAGGTGGTCAGCTCTCTTGATAAAAAACTCGAGAAGGAGGCTGCTGTAAATAAAAAAGTAAATGAGATATACGCAAAGGATCCGGAGCTCCATGGAAAGTCCAGATTCCAGGCAAGAGCCCAGGAAATAGGCCTGGCATTACTTGCGGTAGTCATCGGATCCCTCGGAACGGTCGGAATAATGATACCGAACGGACTTACATTTGGCGGAATAACCGGTATTTCAAGAATCATACAGAAGTTGACCGGTTTGAATTATTCGTTAATTTACTATGCCATGGCCTTTCTTGTGCTTGTTATCGTCTGGGTATTTCTCGGATTCAAGGAAATAAGAAAGATCGTTCTCATGTCGGTTTCGTATCCTACCGTCATGATGCTGCTTGAACTGAGTCACGTGGTGCTAATACAGAGCGATGACCTGTTCCTTGTTGCGGTATTCTGCGGAGTCGTACTCGGGGTATCCAATGGTCTCACGTTCAAGGCGGGATTCTCCTCAGGAGGCACAGATTCGCTCGCTAAGGTGATAAAATACCGCTGGCTGCCACATCTCGGGATCAACGACATAACTTTCGCCATAAACGCTCTGATCGTGCTTGCGAGCGCTTTTGTATTCGGTCTCCAGATAGCGTTATATGCGGTCATCATAATCTTCATTTCCATGAGGGTAGGCGAAGCCGTTATGTACGGTTTCAGCGATAAGATCGTTGAACTTGATATAATCCCGGGAGACGCCGAAGCATTGGCTGATTTCATAATGAATGAACTGGGAAGAGGCGTATCAAGCATCGAGGTGACAGGAGAATATACAGGAGACAAGAGAAAACAGCTCAAGATACTGTGCTCCCCTCGAGAGAGCTTCCTGATAAAAAGACATCTGGCCAAAGAGGACCCGAAGTCATTCGTATCGGTCATAAGTATCAAATCCGTGTGGGGCAAGGGCCGCGGGTTCTCGGATATCCGCAGCCTGGATAATTAAAACTTTACAACTAAAAAAGAAAGCTCGTTTCGGTCAATAAGCCGGAAGGAGCTTTTTTATTTGTACAGGTACATTTCTGAGAGAGTCCCGGAAACGAGATTGACCGTACGTGGATTCAGGATCAGATAATTGCCTATGCAGTCCGGATCATCACGCAGGACCGGCGGGTCAATAAATGATATGTCCATGTACAGATCATCGCCGTGACTGTTAACAGGAGCGACGATCTCAAAAGATGATGATGTAGCGTTGAACGTTGCTGTAAGAGGTTCATCAGCGTCAGGGAAATAGGCAGCAGCGACTGGATCGGTTATCTGCTCTCCGGTGATGCGGAGGATCCTGGCGAAACTCTTTATCTTGGGACGCACGCTGAGCCTGCCGCCGGCGGCAGGAAAGCCGTACGCGGCCAGTGCCTGATGGATATCAGGCACATCAGCGAGCGTCAGATACATCAGCCTGTTGAGATGCAGAACATCTTCTCTGTTGTGAGTGAGTATGATCTTTTCTATGGTACTGTTGCCGCTGATGGCATACTGATCGAAGAGGGCGATGCTTTCCTTGCCTGTGATGGTATCACCGCGGTCTGAAAGTATGCCGTAGTGGTTTTCTATCGACATCTGGCTCATCGATCCAATATGTTTTCTCATGTCGGTGCATCTGCGAAGGAATCTGTAGAGATCGAAGTGATACATCTTTATCTGCCTGCCCAGGAAATTCGCGTCAAGCCTTGCGTTCATGAAGGGCACGTCAAAAGCGCAGCCGTTGAACGTGATCAGATAACCGGCGTCATTTTCTTCAAGGTAATCCATGGCTGCTTCCAGTACCTTTGCCTCTTCGTAATGGTTCTCAGCAAGGAACTGGGTGATACACACGCCGGTTTCTGTCCTCATGAGCAGTCCAATCAGTATCGCCTTGCATCTGCTGCGGTCGAGACCGGTCGCTTCTATATCGAGCACGCAGGGCTTCATGCATTCGAAGTAGGTGTTCCACTCCGGATGGTATTCACCTGTTATTCTGTAATCTCTTGTAAAAACCTTCATCGAATTGATTTTAACGCATCATCGTGATAGAGTAAATCGGCACATAAAAAAGGAGATCTGGAAAAATGAAATTAGGTATAGTAGGACTTCCAAACGTAGGAAAGAGCACTCTGTTCAACGCAATAACAAAAGCCGGCGCAGAAGCCGCAAATTATCCGTTCTGCACGATAGAGCCTAATGTAGGCGTCGTTACCGTGCCGGATGAGCGCGTTACAACTCTTTCCGGAGTATATCATTCAAAAAAGACCATTTATACAACGATTGAATTCAGCGATATTGCCGGTCTTGTCAAGGGCGCGTCGAAAGGTGAAGGCCTCGGCAACAAATTCCTCGGACATATCAGGGAGGTAGAAGCCATAGTGCATGTGGTAAGGTGCTTTGACGATGATAATGTCGTTCACGTAGACGGAAAGATAGACCCGGTGAATGACATAGAAGTCATCAATACAGAGCTCATAATAGCCGACATGGAGGTCATGGAGCGAAGGATTGCCAAGACTGAAAAACAGGCCAAGGCTGACAAGTCGGCAAGAGGCGAGCTTGAGCTCCTTAAGCGCATCTATGACCTTCTTTCAGAAGGCAGGCGCGCAAGGGAGATAGATGATCTCAGCGACGAGGAAGCAGCATTCGTAAAGTCTCTTGACCTTCTGACATACAAGCCCGTGATCTATGCGGCAAATGTTTCGGAAGACGATGCTTCAGGCGAAGACAACGAGTATGTAAAAGCCGTCAGGGAATATGCCGAATCCGAGGGATCCGAAGTGGTGGTGATCAGCGCCAAGGTCGAGTCAGAGCTCGCTGAACTTGAAGAAGATGAGCGTGAGATGTTTCTTGAGGAACTCGGGATCGAAGAGTCAGGTCTTGATAAACTTATAAAGTCTTCGTATGCGCTGCTCGATCTCATAAGCTTTCTCACGACAGGAGAAGACGAGACGAGGGCCTGGACAATCAAGAGAGGCACGCTTGCTCCGCAGGCTGCAGGAAAGATCCACAGCGATTTTGAGAAAGGCTTTATCCGCGCAGAGACCATAGCTTATGACAAGCTCATGGAAGTCGACGGAAAGCTTTCGGCAGCGAAGGAAAAAGGCTGGCTGAGGTCAGAAGGAAAGGAATATGTAGTTAAAGATGGGGATGTCATGCATTTCCTGTTTAACGTGTAGTGGTTGACAATACTGGCATTCAGGCATTTTTTGTATTAATAAAGCGGATTATGTTTTTTTGAAGTACATAAGCATTGCAAAAGTGCTGACTGACCCCTATAATGCTAATAGGGATTGCAAAAGCAATCCTATCTCTAGTCCCAATACCCTTTTTCGAAAGAGACTGCACCCCTTGCAGTTTCTTTCATTTTTTGATAATTACTGTTCCGGAGATTCGATGCGCATGTGAGCTGATGCGTATCTGTAGAGAAAGACACCTGCAATGATGGCGCAGATGCTTATGACCTGAGCCTGCTTGAACGGACCTATCATGAGAGAGTCCGTACGGAGGGCTTCAACAAAGAATCGTTCCAGGGAATAGAAAATAAAATATAAAGCGAGAGTCTGCCCGTTGGCATACCTTTTGTTTTTGTTGAACCAGCTCAGCGCAAAAAACAGCAGCAGGCACCATATCGATTCATACAGGAAGGTAGGGTGCACCCTGACGCCGTCTACGAGTATGCCCCATGGAAGGTCTGTAGGCCCTCCGTGAGCTTCTCCGTTAAAATAGTTTCCCCATCTTCCTATCGACTGGGCAAGGGCAACGGTAGGGACAAAGAGATCGAAAACGTTAAATGGGTTCAGTTTCTTCCGCCTGCAAATGATAAAGACTGTAATGATGCTGAATATGAGGCCGCCGTGTATGGCCAGCCCTCCGCTCCTTATGTCAAGCATTGAAGGGAGCGTTTTGTAGTAATCGAGATTAAAGATCACATAATAGACACGCGCGCCGATAACGCCGACAGGCAGCATCCATATGGCTATATCAAGTACATCCTCATCAGTTATTCCGTGGCGGGGAGCTCTCTTGCATGACAAAAGCACGGCAAGCAACATGCCGCAGGCAATCAGAATGCCATACCACCTGATATCCATTCCGAATATTGTAAAAGCAATCGGATCGGGATGTCCCATAATACTTGCCTCCATGGTTCGCATAAAATTGTTTATAAACAAATACTGCAATAGTATATCATAATTTTGTGAAATTTTGTTGACAAGCGTTTTTCCATTTGCTAATATAATCAAGCGCGATTGAATGAATCAAGCGATATGGCGGCGTAGCTTAGCTGGCTAGAGCGTCCGGTTCATACCCGGAAGGTCACTGGTTCAAGTCCAGTCGCCGCTACCATCATGGGATCATAGCTCAGCTGGGAGAGCACCTGCCTTACAAGCAGGGGGTCATAGGTTCGAGCCCTATTGGTCCCACCATTTTGCGGCCGGGTAGTTCAGCTGGTTAGAATGCCAGCCTGTCACGCTGGAGGTCGACGGTTCGAGCCCGTTCCCGGTCGCCACTTTTCAAAAGGGCATGGTGGGTGTCGTCAAGTGGTTAAGACCCTGGGTTGTGGCTCCAGTATTCGTGGGTTCGAATCCCACCATCCACCCCAAAACTTTTCTTTAATAAATGGCTTTATGATATGTTGCACATAATTTGATGGGGTATAGCCAAGCGGTAAGGCAACGGATTCTGATTCCGTCATTCGTAGGTTCGAATCCTACTACCCTAGCCAGGAAAAAGAGGGACTCTCAGGAGTCCCTCGTCTATACGGCGACATAGCCAAGTGGTAAGGCAGAGGTCTGCAAAACCTTCACCCCCGGTTCAAATCCGGGTGTCGCCTCCAGCCGAAAAGACTGCACAAGCGGTCTTTTTCTTTTATCAGCACTTTTTCTGATGAAAGTATATGTATATAATAATCAAAAGTATTTACAGGACCAGAGAGGGTTTCAGGCCAATGAAAAAAACAACTAAGAATCGTCTGTTCAGAAGGACCGCGGCACTGATGGCGGCAATGATGCTGCTTATTTCCGCTACAGTCATGTTGAGCGGCTGCAGGAGCGGTGTGAACGGTGAAGTGTACGTCTACTGCTACGGCGACTATTTTGATCCTATGCTGCTCGAAGACTTTGAGGCAGAGACGGGTATCAGGGTCATTCCTGACTACTACGACACGGCTGAAGAGATGTATACAGTGCTTGAGAATAATGCGACAACGTATGACTGCGTATGTACGTCGGACTATATGGTCCAGCGCATGATAGAAAACGATATGCTGGCTGACCTTAACAAGGACAACATTCCTGAGGTGAGCAATATTGCTGATATTTACATGAAGAAGTCGGAGTCGTTTGACCCGGGCAACAAGTATTCCGTGCCTTATCAGCTTGGCATTGCCGGCATTCTTTACAATAAAAAAATGGTGGGTGACGTCGAGATCGATTCATGGGATGACCTCTGGAACGAGAAGTTCAAAAACAGCCTTGTAATGCCTGACAGCGTGCGTGACGCTTTTATGATAGGTCTGAAGAAACTCGGTTATTCGGCAAATTCTACCAGTGAGGAAGAAATTAAGGCAGCGGCCGATGAGCTTATAAATCAGAAACCTCTTGTATATAAGTACGCAAACGATTCAGCACGTGATCTTCTGGCAAACGGATCCGCAGCGGTCGGAGTCGTATGGAACGGAGAATACATTTATACGAAAGACCTTAATGAAGATGTTGAGTTCGTCATTCCAGAGGAAGGCTCGGAGTTCTTCATTGACTCATGGGTCATCCCTAAGGAAGCGGTCAACAAGGATAAGGCTGAAGCCTGGATCAACTTCCTCTGTAAGGCGGAGGTAGCGGCAAAGAATTTCGACTATCTTTACTATACTACTCCGAATGAGGCTGCACTCGATCTGATAGATGAAGAGTATCTCGAAGAGAAGGCGGTATTCCCTGATGAGGCTACGGTCGATGACTGCGAGTCTCTCGTTACGCTTGATCCGGATACAACAAAGCTTTACAGCGATTACTGGAAAAAGGTTAAATCAAAGTGAAAGAATTGAAAAACAGGCTTGATACGGCCGAAAAGAGAAAGAACGCGATCAGAAGGGTAGCTCTCGTAATAGGGGGCAACCTTCTTTTTGCAATTGGCATCAATGTCATCATTACACCGATGAATCTTTACAGCAGCGGATTTACGGGTATGTCGATGCTGCTCAGAATGTTCCTCGTAGATGTTCTGCATGCACCTCAGATACCCGGCCTGGACTATCTGGGCATAATATACTGGCTGCTCAACATGCCGCTGTTTGTTCTGGCCTATAAGGCTCTGGGAAAAGAATTCTGCGTAACAACAGTGATATCGATCGGAATAGCCTCGCTGTGCATGTCGCTGGTGCCGGTAGCTTCAAAGCCGGTCTTTGATGACTATCTGACCGCATGCCTCGTGGGAGGCCTCGTTTCCGGAACAGGCGCAGGTCTGGTGCTCAAGGGAGGAACGTCAGGAGGCGGCCAGGATATAATAGGCGTGGCGCTGTCAAAGACACATCCGAATTTCAGCGTAGGCAAGATATCCATAGCCATAAATACAGTCATTTACGGAGTATGCTTTTTCCTGTTCGATATCCGCATCGTTGTATATTCGATGATATTCGCTGTCGTCAACGCGCTTGCGCTTGATTATCAGCATACTCAGAACAGAAATGTTCAGGTGATGATATTCACCAAGAAAGAGGGAATAACCGATAAAGTCATAAGTGAGGTCAGAAGGGGACTGACTTACTGGCACGGGGCAGGAGGATATACCGATGAAGACACCTACGTGCTTACTACCATGGTAACAAAGTACGAGCTCCCAAGGCTCATCAGCATAGTTAAGGAAGTGGACCCGAACGCATTCGTCATGGTGAATGAGGGTACAAAGATATACGGCAACTTCGAAAAGCGCTTCACTGAATGATGGAGGTAATAAAAAAGCCTTCGCGGATCCTGACCGGCCGCGAAGGCTTTTTATTTATTTTGCATTGTCCTTCCTGTTCTCTTTTCTTTTTTCTTTTCTGCTGTCTCTCTTATTGCCTTTCTTATTGTCTTTTTCATCGCCTTTCTTATCGCTGTCCTGCCGGTCTTCCGCAACAGGAATGTTCTCAAGCGGATCAGCGATGGCCGGTATGGCTTTAAGCTCATCGAAGTACTTGCTGTAGTCATCGCTGTAAGCCTTCAGATATCTGTCTGAAGCTGAATGATGCAGTTCGTGTACAAATGAGTGTTCCTGACCGAAAATGGAACTGTCTTCGCCCTCCATTATGTAAATGGCGATATCACTGCATTTGTCTGAAATGTGCTCCACATTGGTAAGAATGGCCTGATAGCGGATGCCGTTGATAGGATCACACAGATGGTTTACCATCCTGTAGACATGTCTTCCGTTCAGCTCTTCTACGAGGTCGTCGATCACCTCCTCAAGAGGCTCGACCCTTGCCGCCATGGCCGCGCTCTTGGCTTTATATGCGCGCGAGGTTATATCCATGATCTCATAGATGGAATCGAACGCGACGCGGAGTTCAGCCAGAGCTGTTTCAGAGAACCGCTTGTTTTCGCTTCTCAGTGTGTTGACCTCTTCAGCAATGTTTACCGCCAGGTCGCCGATACGTTCATAACAGATAAGCGCCTTGAGAACTCTGTTCTGATGCTGGTTGTCAATATCTCTCGTGACATAAGGTGAAAGGGAAACAACGTATTTGTTCGCAGCATCAGTCATGCTGTCGAGCAGATTCTCACGGGCTTCTATGCGGCTGTCACGCTTAGGATCATAATTGTAGATCTGCTGTACTGCAGCATCGAAGTTATGGGCTGCGATCTCGCTCATCTCAATTACTACACTTTCAGCCTGATCCAGCGCGAGAGCAGGGGATGTGAAAAGGCGTTCGTCGAGAGCGTCGAGGGCTGCGATGGCGTTTTTATCTTCTTCGTCTATAGGCTCATCTTTTACGATACTTATACTTATCCTCTCCATTACACCGGTGAACGGAAGAAGAAGTACGGCAGGTATGAGTCTGAAGCATCCGTGGATATTGGCTACTCCTCCGGAATTCAGTGTTGCTGTCCACAGCGTGTCGCTGATAATGCCGGTCTTTCTGCCGATGAATACGAGCAGGAAGCAGATGATCGCGGCAAATACGTTATATACGATGTGAACGACCGCGGTGCGTCTCTGTACAGGCTTGGCACCGATCCTGCTTACAAGATATGTCGTGAGGCAGTCTCCGATATTGACTCCGATGATGACTGCAAATACAGCGCTGAAAGATACACCTACCGAACTCGCGATCGACTGGATGATACCGACTACCGCGGATGAACTCTGAACGACACCTGTTACAAGAACACCTGAGAGGAAACCGAGGGCGTAGTTGTTCGAGAAAGCTGTCAGCAGATGGCTCAGGGATTCTCCGAAGCCTGACACAACATTGCTCATGTAGATAAGGCCCATGAAGAGGATACCGAATCCGCAGGCGACAGAACCAACTGTCTTATAAGAGCCTGACTTTAAAAACATGATGCACACTATTCCGATGACAAGTGCAAGAGGGGCCAGATTGTCAGCCTTGAAGAAATACAGGGGACTGTCCATGCCCGAGCTGACGTCCATCAGCCTAATGATCTGAGCTGTTATGGCTGTTCCTACATTGGCGCCGAGGACTATGCCTACAGACTGATGGAATGTAAGGAATCCGGCTCCGACGAGGCCTACGGTTATGACAATGGTTGCGGTTGAACTCTGTATTATGCAGGCTACGAGCATGCCAAGCAGAAAGCCCATGACAGGCTTGTTGGTAACCTTTGCAAGAGCGGTCTTCATCGCTCCTCCCGATGAGCTCTTGAGCCCGTCACCCATGACTCTCATACCGTAAAGGAACATCGAGAGTCCGCCTAAAAAGGCAATTACATTATAAAATATTTCCATACAATGACTGATCCTCCGATTTGGATTAAAACATGAATAATGCAGTATCCCAATCATTCCCCAATATAGTATAAAGAACGGAACTGTCAAAAATCAATTATTCTGAATTATATAATGCATGAAAAATGACTGTTGACATATTCCTACCGAAAGAGTAGGATTTATCTGGTGCCTTACGGGGTTACGACGAAAAGTATACATAAAGAAAGGGGAACTTCAGATATGATGGTTTCAACCAAGGGCAGATATGCTCTGACCGTAATGGTTGATCTGGCCCGTAAAGGGGAAGATGGCTATGTTTCGCTTTCAGACATAGCAGAGAGCGAGAATCTCTCCATGAAATATCTTGAAAGTATAATCGCCATTCTCAATAAGGGCGGCATGCTCAAGAGTCAGAGAGGAAAGAACGGCGGCTACATGCTTGCGCGGGAGCCTAAGGATTATACTATCAATGAGATACTGCTCCTGACAGAGGGAACACTGGCGCCGGTCAACTGCATAATGCAGGAGGGCGTGCAGTGCGAAAAGGCTGCTACATGCAGTACGCTTCCGCTGTGGGCAGGCCTCGACAAGGCAATAGAGAACTACCTGAAGGGGATAACCCTTGAAGACATAATCACTGGCAACCGCAAAAAAATGCTGGGCGATTACTGCGAAAGCTGTGACCCGGCAGAATAGATATTCAGGAGGAACATTTTTTATGAGAGTTTATGCTGACAATGCCGCAACAACATACCTCAGCAAGACGGCAAGAGACAAGCTCATACAGTGTCTTGATGAGTACAACGGCAATCCGAACAGCCTTCACAGTGACGGACAGCGCACTCAGGAGGTGCTCGATGAAGCCAGGGCAATAGTGGCGGAGTGCATCAATGCCGCAAGACCAAACGAGATCTACTTTACATCGGGTGGATCTGAGGCAGACAATCAGGCGCTGATTTCCGCAGCAAGGGGACTGAAGGCCAAGGGGAAAAAGCACCTTATAACACTCAATATCGAACACCATGCGATCCTTCACACCATGCGCAAGCTCGAGGGCGAGGGCTTCGAGGTAACATATCTTGCACCGAAGTCAAACGGCATAGTTGATGTAAAGGACGTGGAGGATGCCATCAGGGATGATACTGCACTGGTAAGCATCATGTTCGCAAACAACGAAATGGGCGCCATACAGCCTATACCTGAGATCGGTGCTCTCTGCAAGGCAAAAAAAGTGCTGTTCCATACGGATTCCGTACAGGCTGCGGCTCATCTGCCAATAGACGTACAGGCGATGAACATAGACATGCTCTCCATGTCAGGCCATAAATTCCATGGCCCGAAGGGAGTAGGAATACTCTACGCGCGTAACGGCATAAAGCTTGTTAACGTAATAGAGGGAGGAGCCCAGGAGAGAGGAAAACGTGCAGGAACGGTAAACGTGCCTGGTATAGCAGCCATGGCAGCAGCACTCAAGGAAGGGTGCGACAACATGGAAGAAAACATGAGCAAAGTCAGAGCTCTCAGGGACAGGCTCATTGAGGGGCTTAAGGACATTCCTTATTCACAGCTCAACGGAGATCCCGTGAAGAGACTGCCGGGCAACGTCAACTGGTCGTTCGAGGGAGTAGAAGGCGAGAGCCTGCTGCTGCATCTCGACATGTACGGCATCGAATGCTCATCGGGAAGCGCATGTACTAGCGAATCGCTCGATCCGTCCCACGTTCTGCTGGGCATGGGAGTGCCTGTCGAGGCAGCACACGGATCATTGAGATTCAGCCTGGATATCGACAATACTGAAGAACAGATCGATTACATAATCGAAAAAGTGCATCAGGTAGTTGAACACTACAGAAGCATGTCACCATATTGGGAAGACCTGCTGACAGGCAAGAGAGAACACTGCATACCTGAGTACTGGAACAAATAGGAGGAAATAAAATGTCATTATATACAGATAAAGTAATGGATCATTTCGAGCATCCGCGCAACGTAGGAGTAATTGAGGACGCTGACGGTGTAGGCGAAGTCGGAAACCCTGTCTGCGGAGACATCATGAAGATGTATCTGAAGGTAGAGGACGATAAGATTGTTGACGTCAAGTTCAAGACTTTCGGCTGCGGCAGTGCCATCGCTACAAGCTCAATGGCTACGGAACTCATCAAGGGAAAGTCCCTTGACGAAGCGCTTGAGCTTACAAACAAGGCGGTCGTCGATGCTCTCGACGGACTTCCAGCCAGAAAGATCCACTGTTCGGTACTTGCGGAAGATGCAATCAAGGCAGCCCTTGTAGATTACTACACAAGATCCGGCAGGGAGATGCCTGAGAGCCTGGTAGGATTCGAACCACACGAAGACTGATCATTGAAAAGTCCGTGTTTCAGCGCTGTTCAATAAAAATACAGGGTCACGTTTCCGGTGAAAATATCCGGAGCGTGATTCTTTATTGTTGTCCGGACGAAGACGGAATCAAAGCGGAAGACCCGCACACAGCTGCGAAAAAGGACATAGAAATTCATCAAATCTATAAAAAAGTTAACAATTGTGTTGTATAATGACTTGGTAGTTTTTGCCCGGCGCAGAAACTGCCAATAGACAATAAGCTGGAGATCAATAGATGACAGAAAAAAGAGTAATGAAGCTTGCCTCGAGAGGAAAGAGATTCGGGGCAGGATGCATCGATGCGTTTGTACCGGTAGTAAGCTATCTGCTCTGTTCGGCTGTTATGGCAGCGAACGGGATCAGGGATTACTATCCGGGCTATGGATACGGTTTCGGAAACGAATTCGGATATCCGTACGGATACGGCTATGACTACGGGCTCGGCAGATATCATCTCAGCGGAGCTTCCGCAGCCATTATAGCAGTAGTTTTTTTCATCCTGCTTGCATACATCATTGCTGAACTCGTTCTTTTTGCAAAGGGAAAAACGATAGGCAAGGCAATACTGGGACTTCAGGTCGTATCGAGTACGGATGGAAAGCCTTTCAGATTCTGGAAGATGTTTTTCAGGGAGTGCTTCGTAAAAAGCGCATCGGGATCAGTATTTTGTCTTGGGTACATATGGATACTTCTCGATGAGAAGAACAGAGGCTGGCACGACAAGATACTCGATTCATATGTGGTCGACCTCAAGGAATCTGAGAGGATGAATTACAAGAGACACATCGAGCATATGCGTAATGCCTCTCAGCCATCTGCGCCTGCTCCTGAACCTGATCCGGCTCCTGTACCTGAAACTGAAATAGAGATCATGGAAACAGAGCCGACGGTTCCTGAGGTGCTGCCGGCAGATGAGCCCGTGGCTAAAGATGCAGCTGAATCAGAGGAATTCACGGCTGAAGAGACTGCTGAAGAACCAGGGACCGTCGAGATAGCAGCAGAGGATGCAGAAGAAGCAGAAGACACTTCGAATTAACAAAGAAAGATACATAAAATGAAAAAAACAGGCAGGATCGTACACAACGACAACCTAGTTCGTGACATACATAAGATGACATTTGACATGGGAGAGTGTGACTTCAGACTTCCCGGACAATATGCTATGATAGAAGCAGGCGGGGTCCGCAGACCTTATCAGGTATGTGACTTCGACAGCAACAGATTCACCGTAGTGTTTCCGGCAGACGGCAAGGAAAGCAGAATACTGGCTTCACTTGAACCCGGCGATGAGGTCATAGTCACAATGGGGCTCGGAAACGGGTTCGATCTGGACGCGATGCCGGAGGAAGTATTGCTGGTTGCTGATGAGTACGGTATCCCTGAGATGCTTGGCCTCTCACGCGCACTTCTGGTACGCGGTATAAGATGCAAGCTCATTCTCAGCTATCCGAGCAAAAATGACATTTACATGCTCGAGTCCTTCAGACATCTTGTGAATGAGATCGAGGTCCTGACACTTGACGGAAGCAACGGCAGGGAAGGAAAGGCATCTGATGCAGTCAGACATGTTCCGTACATCTGTGCGGGAGGTTCCCGCGACATGCTGAAGTCACTTGCTGACAAGGCCGATGAAGGGCAGTTCAGCATGAGCAGTACTGTACTGGCGGAATCGGCCGACTACGATGACTGCTTTATCGACACGACAGAGGGCAGGCTCAACTGCAGCGACGCCGGTCCTGTGTTCGACAAGAATATAATCAGATGGGACCTTCTCGTCTGACAGAAACAAACGAAGAGAGGTATTGCCGATGTACGCATTGACGGCAAAGGGAATGAAATACATGGATCAGTATGCTATACAGGCAGGACTTCCGGGTGTCGTTCTCATGGAGAACGCTGCCAGGGGAGTCGCTGATGAGGTGGCTGCAAGGATCCCTGATAAATCAGCGAAGATACTCGTTATTGCCGGGCATGGCAACAACGGGGGAGACGCGGTGGCTGTTGCCAGGTGGCTCGCGCAAAAGGGTTATTCAGGCGTAAGTGTGTATTTTGCCGGCAGGATCGAGAAGGCGAGCGATGAGCTGAAGCGTCAGATGAGCATACTTGCAAACTCACACAAGGATGTAAGAGTCTCGGGACTCAGAGGTGTGGAACGCAATATCCTCAATGCCAGATATGACTGCATCATCGACGGCATGTACGGTATAGGCCTCAACAAGGTCCTCGGAGATGAAGACATAAGGCTGGTAAAGTACATCAACTCGAAAACCGGATATAAGGTAGCCGTAGACATCCCTTCGGGCCTCAACGCTACAAGCGGCCTCATAATGGGAGAGTCCATAAGAGCTGATCTTACAGTCACGTTTGGTTCATACAAGACCGGAATGTTCTTCGGCGCCGGCAGAGAGTGCTGCGGCGAAATAAAAGTCGTAGACATAGGTCTCATGAATGACGGCTACGACAATGTGAAAGACAAACTTGAAGTGCTCGACAGAGGGTTCCTTGATGGGACCATTGGCAAGGCTCTTGTGCCACGGGCTGAGAACGGACATAAGGGCACATTCGGTACTGTAGGGCTTGTGATAAGTTCGAACGGCATGCTGGGAGCCGGCATGCTTGCCGCAAAAGCTGCGTACAGGGCGGGATGCGGTCTTGTAAAGATCTTCTGCCCGTCAAAATATACAGGGTTCTTCAATGTATCCATACCTGAGGCTGTTGCTGTTCCGTATAAACCTGATGACGTGCTCGGAGCCTTCGAAGGATTCAGGGACGGTGTGGATGTCATACTGATAGGGCCGGGACTTAAAGAGGATTCGGTCGGAAGGCTGCTCGTCAAACAGATACTGGCAGGCAAGAAACCTGCTGTGTTCGACGCGGGAGCTCTCAATCTGATCGCCAGGAACCTCAAGTCCCTGCGCAAGAGAAAATGCCCGTGCGTAATAACACCGCATCTGGGAGAGATGGCCAGGCTGTGCGGCGAAGATATAAACATTGTTGCAAGGAGCAGGATAGGATACACGCGCAAGTTCTCCGAGAAGTTCGAGGTGAGCATGGTAGTAAAATCCGATGTATCGCTCATAGCTCTGAGAGATGCCGGCAGCGGACAGAGACTCTACATCAATACCGTGGGGAATTCAGGTCTTGCGACGGCAGGTTCCGGAGATGTCCTGGCAGGAGTAATCGCATCACTCATTGCCCAGGGCAACACCCTTGATACAAGTCTTATGTACGGAGTGATGGTGCATGGCAAAGCGGCAGAGAAGTTTGCGCAGGACGGTGATTCAAGACGCAAAATGATGGCCGGAGATATTATTGACAATCTCTTCTGAGAGTAGTACAATCACTTCGTTGCGGCCTTGAGCCGTAAAATCCCATGACGAACGGAGGTGAGACAAGAATATGGCACAGGTAATAGTAAGAGAAAACGAGAGCCTGGAGAGTGCTCTTAAGAGATTTAAGAGATCTTGCGCTCGCGACGGCGTCATGGCTGAGCTGCGTAAGAGAGAGCATTACGAGAAGCCAAGCGTAAGACGTAAAAAGAAGTCTGAGGCTGCCCGTAAGAAAGCTCGTAAGTATTAATAATAAAACGGAGATGCGAACCGGCTTTTGAAGGTTCGCATTTTTTCTTAATCAGATCAAAAAGGAGATACGTAATGGGTCTTAAGGAACAACTGATGCAGGATTATAAGGACGCGATGAAGAACGCGGACGCCGTGAAGAAGAACACTGTCAACATGGTAAGAGCAGCAATAAAGCAGTATGAAGTTGACCAGAGAGTTACTCTCGAGGACGATGCTGACATCGTGAAGATCATCAAGAAGCAGGTCAAGATGAGAGCTGATGCTCTTGCTGATTTCGCAAAAGCCGGCAGAGATGACATGGTAGAAGGCTATAAGAAAGAGATGGAGATCCTGAAGGCTTATCTGCCTGAAGAAATGGGTGAAGAAGAGATCAGAGCCAAGGTAAAGGAGATCGCTGAAAAGCTTGAAATCGAAGCCAACATGAAGAACATGGGCAAGCTGATGAAGAGCGCAATGGCAGAACTCAAGGACAAGGCCGACGGATCCGCCGTAAACAAAGCTGTCAAGGACTTCCTCAGCGGGAAGTAAGACATTCTCCGGAGAACACATGGACTACAAGATAAACATACCTGAAGGGGTAAATATACAGGGGCTGTTCGGCAATTATGATGCCAATATCCGCTCTGTCGAGAAGTTCACGGGCACAGAGATGTCGCTGCGCGATAATGTGCTCACTATAAGGGGAAGAGATCCGGAACTTGCTGCGCGCATAGTTGCGAGACTCATAGAGGCGCTGAATATCGAGCCTGAACTTGATCCTCAGAAGCTGAGCTATCTCATCGAGATGGAAGCCGGAGGCAAGAACTTTGACGAGCAGAAAGCTTCCCGTGACATTATCTGCTATACTCACACGGGAAGACCTCTCAAGCCGAAGACTCAGGCACAGAAGGATTATGTGGACAATATCCGTGCTGTTGACATGGTATTCGGCATCGGCCCGGCGGGAACGGGAAAAACGTATCTGGCATGCGCCATGGCGATCAACGCGTATAAGAACAAGGAAGTGGAGAGGATCATACTGACAAGACCTGCGGTCGAAGCAGGTGAGCGCCTTGGATTCCTTCCGGGCGACATGCAGGAGAAGGTCGATCCTTATCTCAGACCGCTCTATGACGCGCTCTACGACGTGCTGGGAATAGAGGCAGCCGCAAGGCTCAGGGAGAAGGGCGTGATCGAGGTGGTACCTCTGGCTTACATGAGAGGCCGTACTCTTGACAATGCGTTCATTATTCTTGACGAAGCGCAGAACACCACGCGCGAACAGATGAAGATGTTCCTCACAAGAATGGGGTTCAATTCAAAAGTTGTCGTTACAGGAGACATCACTCAGATAGATCTTCCGAGCGGCACGGTATCGGGACTTAAAGAAGCACGCAAGGTTCTCAGCGGTGTTGAAGGCATAAGGTTCAACACGTTCACCGAAGTCGACGTTGTCAGGCATGAACTTGTAAAGCGCATAATAAGAGCATACGATTCATACGACAACAGGAACAGGGTGAGAGCCACCACTTCAAAAGGCAACAAAGTCAGTGACAGGTGATTTATGCACGTAATATTCAGTGATGAATTCGACAAGCTTACGCCGGAAATGTGGAATCTCATGGAGCGGGCTGCAGATGTAGCTCTCAGGACGGAGTTCAGCGAACTTGATGGCGTTGAATTTGTAAATGAGCCCGAACTCGGCGTGACCGTAGTTGATGACAGCGAGATACTGGAACTAAACCGCGAATACAGAGAAAAGGACAGCGTTACCGATGTTCTTAGCTTTCCTCAGTTTGAAGGCCATGAAGATCTTCTCGAAGATCTTCTGGACGACGAGGCGGAGACCCTGATAGGTGATGTGGTGATCTGCTTTGAACAGGCTGAGAGACAGGCTGAAGAGTACGGAACGGGACTTACGCGCGAGATGCTTTACCTCTTTGTTCACAGTGTGATGCACCTTTTCGGTTACGATCACATGAATAAAGAGGAGAAAGCAGTCATGCGCGCCCGCGAGGAGGAAGTGCTGTCAGCGATAGGAGTCAAGAGAAAGAAGTGAGATCGGGATTTATAGGAATAGCAGGCAGGCCGAATGTAGGCAAGTCAACACTGATGAACAGGATGCTGGGCGAGAAGATAGCCATAACATCGGCAAAGCCTCAGACAACATTAAACAGGATAACCGGGATATACACAGACCTCGGGTATGAGAACGGTGACGGTCTCCAGATGGTATTTCTGGATACTCCCGGAATACACAAGCCTCATAACAAGCTGGGACAGGCTATAAACGAAACTGCCGTCAACACCCTGAACGGTGTTGACGTTATTTTGCTTATTGTCGATGGCACCCTTGACTTCGGAAGAGGAGACGAGGCCATACTGAAGCTGCTTGAGAGCACCTCCGCGCCTAAACTTCTGGCTATAAACAAGACCGACCTGATAGGGCCTGATAAATATCTGGAACTGTATAACAGATATGACAGAACAGGTCTTTTTGATGATATATACGGAGTGTCTGCGCTGAAGGGCGATAATATCGAAATGCTGCGCGACAGACTTGCAGGCTATATGAATGAAGGCCCTATGTATTATCCTGACGATATTGCCACCGAGGACCCAGTAAGGTTTATCGTAAGCGAGATAATTCGTGAAAAACTCATGAATTACCTCGATGACGAAGTACCTCACGGCGTTTTCGTGGAGATAGAGTCATTTGCGGAGCCGGAGGACCCGCGCTCTGCAGTGGAGATCTCGGCTGTCATTTACTGTGAAAAGAAATCCCACAAGGGGATCATAATAGGAAAAGGCGGCAGTAAGCTCAAGGGGATCGGAAAGGCTGCACGCCTCGAGATCGAAGACTTGCTTGGAAGAAAAGTGTTCCTGAGCCTTTTTGTGAAAGTCAAGGAAGGCTGGCGCGATTCCGAGCGCGTAATAAGAAACTGGGGATATAAGGACGAATGATCATTAATGCCGAGGGCATAGTGCTCAGACAGAGAAAGATCGCAAATAACAGACGAATGATAGTCCTGTTCACGAAGCAGTACGGCAAGCTGTCGGCGGGGACTTCCGTAAATGAGAAGTCCCGCAGCAAGGCAGCGCTGGCGCTTCGTCCTTTTACGTACGCGGAATATGACATTTTCAAAGGCAGGGACGCTTACAGCATAAATTCAGCACAGGTAAACAAGAGTTTTTACTCCATAGGTGAAGATATTGACCGCTTCATCAATGCGTCGGCATTCATAGAGTATCTGGACAAGGTGCTTGAAGAGGGAGTTCCGGCGCCTAAACTGTTCGATCTGAGCCTTGAGTTCCTGCAGTCCGTTTCTGAATGCAGATCAGGAACGGATACGCTTCTCTACGCATTCATAGTCAAGACATTCAGGATGCTCGGAGTGGCTCCTGAACTGGGCTGCTGTGTCAACTGCGGCAAGGCACCTGAAAAATTTGGCGGAGGCTTTAAAATATTCTCCGTAACGGACGGCGGGATCATATGTCCTGACTGCGCTGAGGAGGAGAAAAGGGCGGGCGATTCATTGCTTTACAGGCCGGATTTCGATATAATCACAGTGTTTAGGTACTTTGAATCCAAGCCTATAAAAACATTCGAAAAAGTAGACCTCAAACCCGAAGTTCGCAATGAGGTCAGAGAAATACTTTCTGAGTACACAGAACGTTATCTGGGTGTCGATGTGCTCAAATCAATAAGCGGATTGGAGGTATGATAATGGAAATCACACTTGAAAAAATCGAACTTGTAAAGGACAGGACCGGTTCAACTTACGCAGAAGCGAAGGCCGCTCTTGAAGCTGCCGAGGGAAGCGTAGTTGACGCTATCATCGCGCTCGAAGAAGAGATGAACAAGGAGCACGATAAGGTCGATGGCGGAAGCCTTAAGGACAGCCCTCTGTTTGCCAAGCTCAAGGAGATCGTTGACAAGGGCAATGTTTCACGGATCCTCGTAAGCAAAGGCGAGAAGACCATCGTAAACTTCCCGGTAACAGCAGGTGTCATCGGCGCAGTCCTCGTGCCATGGGGAGCGATCCTCGGCATAGTAGCAGCCATGGGAACACAGTGCAGCATCGACTTCGTTGATGAAAAAGGCAACGTGATCGACATCGACGGCAGGGTCGTAGGCTTTTACGACAAGGCAAGAGGCGCTGTTGTAAAGGGAATGGACAAGGCTCAGGACGCCATCAACAAGGAGACTCTTGATGATCTCATGAGCACCATTGACAGTTTTGCAAAAAAGGCCGGAAAGACCGTCAAGGAACTCATCAAAGATGCATCCGAAGCCTATAAGCAGAGCGACGCCGAAGATATCATAGAAGAAGAATTCAAAGACGAGGAGCTTTAATATATGCCAATTGATAAGAAAGATATTCCTGTAACCGACAGAGCCGTAACGATGGAGAAGATAATAGCACTCTGCAAAAACAGAGGCTACATCTTCCCGGGATCGGAGATATACGGCGGTCTGGCAAATACATGGGACTTCGGCCCTCTGGGCGTGGAGTTCAAGAACAACATCAAGGATGCGTGGAGACAGAAGTTCGTAAGGGAATCAAAACTCAACGTGGGACTTGATGCAGCTATCCTGATGAACCCTCAGACATGGGTAGCTTCGGGACATGTCGGCGGCTTCAGCGATCCGCTCATCGACTGCAGATCGTGCAAGACCCGCTACAGAGCGGACCAGCTCATTGAGGACTGGTATAAGGAGAACGAGCCTGATACTGAAGTCGTGGTAGACGGATGGTCGAGGGAGGAGATGGAGAACTTCATCACTGAAAAGTCCGTCAAATGCCCTAACTGCGGAAAGAGCGACTTCACCGGCATCAGACAGTTCAACCTGATGTTCAAGACATTCCAGGGCGTCACCGAGGATTCCAAGTCTGAGATCTACATGAGGCCTGAGACGGCACAGGGAATCTTTGTAAATTTCAAGAACGTTCAGAGAACGGCCCGCAAAAAGATACCTTTCGGCATCGCGCAGGTCGGAAAATCTTTCAGAAACGAGATCACACCGGGCAACTTCATCTTCAGAGTAAGAGAGTTTGAGCAGATGGAACTTGAGTTCTTCTGCAGACCGGGTACAGAACTTGACTGGTTCGATTACTGGAAGTCGTACTGCCTCAGCTTCCTTAAGAATCTGGGACTGAAACCTGAATTCACAAGATTCAGGGATCACACTCCTGAGGAGCTTTCGCACTACAGCAATGCAACCACTGATATCGAGTATCTCTTCCCGTTCGGCTGGGGCGAGATCTGGGGCGTAGCGTCTCGTACTGACTATGACCTCATGGCTCACCAGACGCACTCCGGTGAGGATATGAGCTACCTCGATCCTGAAACAAACGAGAGATACGTGCCGTACTGCATCGAGCCTTCGGTAGGAGTTGAGAGACTTGTACTGGCGTTCCTGGTGGATGCCTATGATGAGGAGATCCTCACAGATTCAAAGGGCAGAGAAGACGTACGTACAGTCCTCAGACTGCATCCTGCTCTTGCACCATACAAGGCTGCCGTCCTTCCGCTTTCAAAGAAGCTCGAAGACGTAGCCCGTCCGGTCTATGAAGAACTCTGCAAATACTTCATGGTGGAGTATGATGCAGCCGGATCGATAGGCAAGCGCTACAGAAGAGAAGATGAGATCGGAACACCGTTCTGCATCTGCGTAGATTTCGATACTGCTGAAGACGGTTCGGTCACTATCCGCGACCGCGACACAATGGAGCAGGTAAGAGTGCCGATCCAGGATGTCAGAGGTTACATAGAAGAGAGACTTCGCTTCTGAAAAACAGTTAAGCTTTCCGCTGAAGCATCGGCGGATTTAAATAAAGGGATAAAAAGGAGAGAATGCCTATGGCTAAATACGTTTATTCATTCAATGAAGGTACAAAGGATATGAGAGCTCTGCTCGGAGGAAAGGGAGCCAACCTTGCTGAAATGACCAATATCGGTCTTCCTGTACCTTTCGGATTCACGATCACTACAGACGTATGCAGAAAGTATACTGAGGACGGCGGAGTCCTTGCTCAGGAAGTAATCGATGAAGTATGGGAGCACATTGCTGAACTCGAAGAGGTAATGGGCAAGAAGTTCGGCGACAACGAGAATCCTCTGCTCGTTTCCGTAAGATCCGGAGCACCTATCTCGATGCCGGGCATGATGGACACCATCCTCAACCTCGGACTCAATGACATCGCTGTTGAAGGTCTCGCAAAGAAGACCGGAAACGACAGATTCGCTTACGACAGCTACAGAAGATTCATGCAGATGTTCGGCGACGTAGTAATGGAGATCAGGAAATCCAACTTCGACGCTGTGTTTGAAAGCCAGAAGAAGAAAGCAGGCGTTGAATTCGACGTTCAGCTGACAACAGACGATTTAAAGGAAGTTATCGCAGGATACAAGGAAGTAGTAAAGAGAGAGCTCGGAAGAGAGTTCCCTCAGGATCCTAAGGATCAGCTTCTCGAGGCAATCAAGGCTGTATTCAGATCGTGGAACAACGACAGAGCCATCCTGTACAGAAAGATGTACGGCATCTCCGATTCTCTCGGAACAGCCGTAAACGTACAGTCCATGGTATTCGGAAACAGCGGAAACGATTCCGGCACAGGCGTAGCATTCACACGTAACCCTGCAAACGGCGAGAACAAGCTTTTCGGAGAGTTCCTCGTAAACGCTCAGGGTGAAGACGTTGTAGCAGGTATCAGAACTCCGCAGCCTATCTCCGAGATGGCAGACGCTTTCCCTGAGGTATATGCACAGTTCGAGAAGATCGCCAACACTCTCGAGAACCACTATAAGGACATGCAGGACATGGAGTTCACTGTTGAAGACAGAAAACTCTACATGCTGCAGACACGTAATGGTAAGAGAACAGCTGCTGCTGCCGTTAAGGTAGCCGTAGACCTCGTAAAAGAAGGACTGATCGATAAGGATACTGCTGTTATGAGAGTAGAGCCTGACCAGATCAACCAGCTGCTTCACCCTGTATTCGACGCTGACGAGCTCAAGAAGGCAACACCTGTAACAAAGGGACTTCCTGCATCGCCTGGCGCTGCAACAGGACAGATCGTATTCTCGGCAGACGACGCTGCTGCGTTCGCTGCAGAAGGCAAGAAGGTCATTCTCGTAAGAGAGGAAACTTCACCTGAAGACCTCGCCGGCATGGTAGCTGCAGAGGGAATCCTTACAGCACGCGGCGGAATGACATCGCATGCTGCTGTAGTTGCAAGAGGAATGGGCAAGTGCTGCGTATCCGGCTGCAAGGAGATCACGGTCGATGAAGCTGCAAAGACTCTGACAGTAGGCGGAAAGGTCTACACAGAAGGAGACTATATCTCACTCAACGGTACTGACGGAAACGTTTACACAGAAGCTATCAAGACTCTTGCTCCTGAGCTCTCCGGAGACTTCGGACAGATCATGGACTGGGCTGATGAGGCAAGGACACTCAAGGTCAGAACAAACGCAGACAACCCGAGAGATGCTGCCCAGGCTGTAGCATTCGGCGCTGAAGGTATCGGGCTCTGCCGTACAGAGCACATGTTCTTCGATGATGAGAGAATCCCTAAATTCAGAAGAATGGTACTCGCAGATACAGTAGAGGAAAGAAAGGAAGCTCTCGCAGGCATCCTTCCGTATCAGAAAGAAGACTTCAAGGGAATTTACAAGGCGATGGGTGACAGACCTGTTACGATCAGACTCCTTGACCCGCCTCTGCATGAGTTCCTGCCAAAGACAGACGAGGACATCAAACAGCTGTCCGAAGAGTTCGGCATCCCTTATGAGAAGATAGTAAACAAGACTCTCGAACTCCACGAGTTCAACCCGATGCTCGGACACCGCGGCTGCAGACTTGCCATCACATATCCTGAAATCGCTGAGATGCAGACTGAGGCTATCATCGGCGCGGCTCTCGAGGTGCGCAAAGAGGAAGGCATCGATGTAGTTCCTGAGATCATGGTACCTCTGGTAGGCCATGTGAATGAGCTCAAGTTCGTTAAGAAGACTATCGTTGAGACGGCTGACAGACTTATTGCCGAGTCCGGCGAAGAGATGAAGTACATGGTCGGAACAATGATCGAGATCCCAAGAGCTGCTCTCACTTCGGACGAGATCGCACAGGAAGCTGAATTCTTCTCGTTCGGTACAAACGACCTCACGCAGATGGGATTCGGATTATCGAGAGATGACACCGGTGCAATCATCAAGGATTATGTTGAAAAGGGCATCCTTGAGAATGATCCGTTCCAGTCGCTTGATCAGTCCGGCATCGGCAAGCTGGTTAGGATCGCTGTTGAAGGCGGCAAGAAGACAAGACCGAACATCAAGCTCGGTATCTGCGGAGAGCACGGCGGAGATCCTGCATCCGTACACTTCTGCCACGAAGTAGGTCTCAACTATGTATCCTGCTCACCTTACAGAGTTCCTATCGCAAGACTGGCTGCCGCTCAGGCTGCCATCGCAGAGAAGAGAGGATAATTACAGACTTGCTGCAATGAACTGAATAAAGACAGAACACCTGTGAGACAACAGCGTTTCACAGGTGTTTATCTTTTATGAGCGTTAAAACCGGCAAAGTGATTTGTGCTCCCGTGACAAGTTTTTTTTCAAATTATTGTCAAAAAAACAAAATTCATCTCACATTTTGTTGTAAATTTCAAGCAATCTGCTATACTGTACAAACAAGGAAAAACATAGCAATACATTGTTCTTTGTTGAGAACAAGAATGACTGAGTATATAATTATCTCAAAGGATCTGATGTTCAGACCACTTTGTAAGATTCAGGACTGTTACCGTATAAAGGGCAGTAGATTGCTTTGTGCAGTTATTTAAGGAGGCAATTCATATGCAAGACTATCTGTTAACACACCTGTACTGGATCAGTCTGTTTGCTTCTATCTGTGCTTTGATTTTTGCCTATGCTCAGGCAAAGAAAGTCCTTAACTCGGACGAAGGAACAGACAGAATGAAGCAGATCTCCCAGTTCGTACGTACAGGCGCGAGCGCGTTTCTCAAGCGTCAGTACCGCACTGTAATCATTTTCTTCATCGTAATGTTCTGCGTGCTTTGCGGAATGGCTGCAGCTCACAAGCTGACATGGTATGTACCGTTTGCATTCATCACAGGCGGTTTCTTCTCAGGCCTTTCCGGATACATCGGAATGAGCATCGCTACAAGAGCCAATGACCGTACTGCATGCGCTGCACAGCAGAGCCTCAACAAAGGCCTCAGAGTAGCTTTCTCCGCAGGTTCGGTAATGGGCTTCACGGTTGTCGGACTCGGACTCCTCGATATCTCACTGTGGTATGCGCTTCTCGATCTCGTATTCCATGAATCGCTCGAGAACATTACCGCTGCAATGGTAACCTTCGGAATGGGAGCTTCTTCGATGGCGCTCTTCGCCCGTGTAGGCGGCGGTATCTTTACCAAGGCTGCTGACGTTGGCGCTGACCTCGTCGGTAAGGTAGAAGCGGGAATCCCTGAAGACGACCCTCGTAACCCGGCTGTTATCGCTGACAATGTAGGCGATAATGTAGGAGACGTTGCCGGAATGGGAGCTGACCTCTATGAATCATATGTAGGTTCCATGGTTTCTACATGCGCTCTCGGAGCTATCGCGTTCTATGCAAGCGGACTCGGAGTTAAATCCGTTGCACTGCCTCTCCTGATGGCAGCTGTCGGCGTAGTTTTCTCCGTAATCGGATCGTTCTTCGTACAGACAAAGGAAGGCGCAAGCCAGAAGAACCTGCTCGCAGCACTCCGCCGCGGTACAAACTTCTCTGCTATCGCCACTGCTGTATTCTCGTTCGTCCTCGTCTGGTGGCTCTTCGGAATCGAGTTCTACGGACTCTACCTTGCCATCATTGCAGGACTTCTCGCAGGAGTTCTTATCGGACTCTGCACCGAGTACTACACATCGGATACATATAAGCCGACGCAGAAGATCGCTGAATCATCACAGACAGGTACTGCTACTCTCATAATCAGCGGACTCGGCACAGGCATGATGTCCACAACACTCCCTATACTCATCGTAGGAGCAGCCATCATCATCGCTTACTATTGCTCAGGTCTCTGCCCTGTAGATGTAGCGCCGTCAAGCATCGGACTCTACGGAATCTCGCTCGCTGCTGTAGGAATGCTTTCCACACTCGGAATCACGCTTGCCACAGACGCATACGGCCCTGTAGCTGACAATGCCGGCGGAATCGCTGAAATGGCAGGACTTCCGCCTGAAGTACGTGAGAGAACAGACGCTCTTGACTCACTCGGAAATACAACAGCCGCAACAGGTAAGGGATTCGCTATCGGTTCCGCAGGAATGACAGCACTTGCTCTTATCGCAAACTTCAAAGAAAAACTGCTCGTTTACATGCCGGACGGACAGGATCTGCAGCTCAACCTGCTCGATCCTAAGGTCCTCGTAGGACTCTTCATCGGAGCATGTCTGCCGTTCCTCTTCTCATCGCTCACCATGGGCGCTGTAAACCGCGCTGCACAGAGCGTAGTACTTGAGGTAAGACGCCAGTTCAAGGAGATCCCTGGACTCATGGAAGGCGAAGCGGAAGCGGACTACGCACGTTGCGTAGACCTCTGCTCAAAGGCTTCACTTAAGGAGATGATCCTTCCTGCATGCGTAGGCATTGCAGCTCCTATAGTTACAGGACTCATCCTCGGCGGACTTGGAGTAGTCGGAATGCTCTGCGGAGCTACAGTCTCCGGCTTCATCATGGCTATCTTCATGGCTAACTCGGGCGGCGCCTGGGACAACGCCAAGAAGTACATCGAGGCGGGACACTTCGGCGGCAAAGGCAGTGACAACCACAAGGCTGCCGTAGTAGGCGACACCATCGGCGACCCGTTCAAGGATACATCCGGACCTTCGATCAACATCCTTATCAAACTTGTATCGATGGTATCCATCGTATTCGCTGGACTTATCGCAAGCGTAAGCCTGCTCTAAGACTGTCCCGATAATAAAAGAAATCCATTCAGTGCACCCGCGCTTATGCGGGTGCATTTTTTTCGTTTTTGAATAGATGCAAGCCACAGCCGGAGTTAGCAATTGCTTATTGTGCTATAATGACCATATGCTTAAGGAAATCATCCCTGATTAAAAGGAGAAGTAATGAAAGGCAAAGTCCTGGTTACAGGAGCGTACGGACTCCTCGGCAGTCATACGGTAAGAGAACTGATCGAAAACGGCTATCACGTAAGAGCGTTCGGACGGGATGCCCGGAAGCTTTCAGGTCTTGCAGAAGAGTATGATCCAGGGCAGATAGAAATATTTGTGGGAGACTTCTGCAATGCAGAAGATATAAGAAGGGCATGCGAGGACATGGACTATGTCGTACACTGCGGAGCTCTTCTCGGCGGATGGGGCAGGCGCAGCGATTTCATCAAAACGAATGTCGGAGGAACAAAGAATGTGCTTGACGCGTGTGCAGCTAATAAAATCAAACGTTTTGTATACACTTCATCGCCAAGTGCACATACCCTCAGAAACAACCTGAATATAACTGAAGAAGATCAGAACGAAAACAACAGGCTCAACTATTACATAGAAAGCAAGCTGCTGGCCGAAAAACTGGTCAGGGAGCAGGATGAAGTCCCTTACTCAATGATCAGGCCGCGGGGGATCACGGGCGTCGGAGATAAAAACATGCTCCCGGTCCTCATAAACGTCAACAGACAGATAGGCATCCCTCTGTTCCAGAAGGGAAAGGTGCTGGTCGATCTGGTATGTGCTGAAAACGCCGCACTCGCACTGAGACTGTGCATGGAGAAAGACGAAGCTCTGGGGCAGGCATATAATATTACGAACGGAGAGCCGAAGCTCGTCACTGAGCTTGCCGAAGAGATGTTTACCGCACTGGGAACAAAAGCCAGATATGTCAGGCTGCCGTTCATGCCGGTCTATGCCGCGGCGGGTATACTTGAGGCGGTATGGAAGCTTTTAAGAATATACGATAAGGCACCGCCCATCACACGCATGGATGTCTGCACCCTCGGCAGAAGCCAGATATTCAGCATCGGAAAGGCAAGAAGGGAACTGGGGTATGAACCTAAGGTGAGCCTCAGTGAAATGATAAGAAAATATGCGGAGGTCTATGGCCGTGAATAGGGGCCGTTCAAAATTCAGATACAGATTCATCTATAAGACAGTGGGAGGGCTCGCCCCGCTTATTCTGCGCAAGTACGGATTCAGAACGGAAAGAATAAGCAAGAAGGATGAGCCGTACATCGTCGTGGCAAACCATCTGACGGAAGTCGACATGATCATGGTTGCCGGAGCGTTCAAAGAGCACATGTACTTCGTAGCAGGAGAACACCTTCTCAGGACAAAGGCAGGTCCTAAGATGAAGTGGGCACAGGATCCTATTTTCACTTATAAAGGGGCTCCTTCGATAGACACGATGCGTGAGGTCATCAGAAGGATAAAAGCCGGAAACAACGTCATGATCTTTCCTGAAGGCAGCAGGTCTTTCAACGGCGAGACACTGAAACTCAGCTGCGGTACCGCTAAGCTCGTCAAAATGGCAGGATGCGCACTGGCTACATATCATATTGAAGGCGGTTATTTTGTTGCGCCTAGATGGGCATATACAACAAGGACAGGGCCAATGAAAGGCCACATAGTAAACATTTATTCATCAGATGATATCAGGCAGATGAGTAAGGAAGAGCTCACTGACTGCATCAACAGGGATATCTATGAGAACGCCTATGAGACACAGCGACGTAACATGTATGCATACAGGGGCGAAAGGCTTGCTGAAGGACTTGAGAACTATCTCGTGAAATGTTCATGCTGCGGATCTTTCGACACCATGGCTACAGAAGGTGACAGGTTCCGCTGCACGGAGTGCGGGCAGTCCGGCAGATATACTCCGGAAGGTTTCCTTGAGGGGGATGGCCTCCGCTTCGACAGCGTTTATGACTGGGGCGTATGGTCTGAGGATGAGATCAGTAAATATGTAAAAGCTTATGAAGGTGACGGGCCGGTCTTCAGTGATGAAGAGGTCGTTCTGTATGAGGTGCTTCCTGATCACAGCCGGATCGATCTTGCTTCTGGAGTACTGAAAGGGTATAAGAACAGGCTCGAGATCGGAGATCAGGTGTTCTGCTTCGGCGATATAAGCGGCATGGACATGCTGTACTTCGGAAAAACACTGGTATTCTCATACAATAAAAGACATCTGGCCATAACCGGAGAGCACTATCACGCCATAAAGTATCAGAAACTTTTTGTGGCATTTGATTCAAAATAATAGACCAGACAAGTTACTTGGAGTATTCTATAGGAAATTCAATCTATTCTGAAAAGGTACTGAAATGGGAAAACTGTTAACAGATCAAACTGAACAAACGGAAAATAAAAAAAGTAAATTCAGTATGGGCATGATCCTCGTCGCTATCGGTATCGTGTACGGCGATATCGGAACATCTCCGATGTACGTAATGAAGTCCATCGTGGAAGGCAACGGAGGCATACAGCATGTCGATCCCGATTTCATAGTCGGATCCCTGTCACTCGTTATCTGGACCATAACACTGCTGACGACGGTCAAGCATGTTCTTATCGCTCTCAAGGCGGACAACCACGGTGAGGGAGGTATTTTTGCTCTTTACACGCTGGTCAGGGATTACGGCAAATGGCTCATCATCCCTACGATGGTAGGAGGCTGCACCATGCTTGCGGACGGAGTCCTTACGCCTGCTGTAACCGTAACAACAGCCGTCGAAGGCCTGCGAAGCATTCCGTTCATGGACAGACTTCTGGGAGAAGGGCAGTTCGTTGTTATCGTTATAACGCTCACCATTGTCAGCGTTCTGTTCATGATCCAGCGTAGCGGCACGAGCTCCATAGGAAAGATGTTCGGACCGGTCATGATGATATGGTTCCTTTATCTGGGAGCAACAGGAATCTGGCTTTCGCTGGGAGATCTTACGATCATAAGGGCTCTTAATCCGGTATATGCCGTAAAGGTGCTCTTCAGCCCGGGCAATAAAGCCGGTCTCATGATACTCGGAAGCGTTTTCCTCTGTACGACCGGAGCCGAGGCACTCTATACGGACATGGGCCATGTAGGCAAAGAGAACATCATGCGCAGCTGGCCTTTTGTAAAGACCTGTCTGATACTCAATTACATGGGACAGTGCGTATGGATACTCGCGAACAGAAATAACCCTGAAATCGCAGCGATACATGATCTTAACCCGTTCTACATGATGCTGCCTCAGGGAATGCGTCCGGTAGCGATCGTGCTCAGCGCTATGGCAGCCATCATTGCCAGCCAGGCTCTCATCAGCGGAAGCTATACGCTCGTACACGAAGCGGCAGCTCTTGACCTGATGCCGCATCTTAATGTCAGATATCCTTCTGATACACACGGGCAGATATACATACCTCTGGTAAACAATATTCTGTGGATACTGTGTGCGACAGTTATCCTGTATTTCAGAAGCGGATCGCGTATGGAGAATGCATACGGTCTGGCAATAACTATAAGCATGCTCATGATGACCGTGCTTTTCACTGTATATATAGGTGTGCTGCACAGGAGGATCGTTGGAGCGATCCTGTTTGCGGTCACATTTACAGCTCTTGAGGGAGTATTCTTTGTATCCAGTCTGGGCAAGTTTACCATCGGAGGCTATGTTGCGATAATCATCTCGCTGGTCATCCTTCTGATCATGATCAGCTGGTACAGGGGAACACAGATAGAGCGCATGCAGAAGGTAAAACTTCCGATGCGTGAGTACCTCAGCAATATAAAAGGTCTGCAGAATGACCCGGATATCCCGTACATAAGCAATAACCTCGTATATATCGCAAAGGGTGATAATTTCGAGGAAATCGACCGGGATATACTTTATTCGATCCTCGACAGGGATCCTAAGAAAGCCGATGCGTACTGGTTCATAAGTATAAATACGACGCATGAACCGTTCGACAGGGAATACGAAGTGGAAACATTCGGAACCGATTATATTTTCCGTGTAAATCTGATACTTGGATATAAAGTGAAACAGAGCGTCAACGTCTATCTCAGACAGATAGTACAGGATCTCCTGAAAACAGGGGAGCTGCCTAAGCAGATCCGTGAGCATTCAATATACGGACCTTCTGAGGTAGGATCATTCAAGTTCTGCATGATCCGAAAGATGATGCCTGGTGAGGGGGACCTTTCTCCGATCGATAATTTCCTTATACACAATAAGTATCTTATCAGGAGACTGGCTGGAAGCCCGGTCAGATGGTTCGGACTTCAGACTTCACGCGTGCTGATAGAATATGTACCGCTGTTCCTTCCGAAAAGGCAGGAAGAAGAAGAGAGACTTGAAAGGATCAAATAATTATGAAGTCCATACGTTTCGGAAAACTTGAAGACGGCAGATCCGCCGGCCTTTACATTCTTGAATCGCCTGACGGCATGAGAGCCGCAGTCACGGATTACGGCGCTGCGCTTGTAAGCCTTGCCGTGCCTGACAGAAAAGGAAATATGCGTGACGTCGTGCTCGGTCATGACGACGCATCCGGATATGAGAACGGAAGCGGTCATATCGGAGCCTCAGTCGGACGCTTTGCAAACCGTATTGCAGGAGCTTCCTTTGAACTTGACGGGCATACATATGAACTGACGGCCAACAACGGAATGAACTGCCTTCACGGCGGAAGGGATTTCTTCAGAAACAGGCTCTGGTCAGTGAAGATAGATTTCACGAGCGTGAAATCTAACGCCATAATGGCAGCGTATGCGTCAGAGAGCATAGCTGATAAGGACCCTTCCCGCGGACTGAGAGGACTCAACGACAACATGATAACGTTCTGCCTTGACAGTCCGGACGGTGATCAGGGATTCCCGGGAAACATGCACATAGAGGTCACTTATTCGCTGCCGGGCAACGGAAGACTGAGGATAGACTACAGCGCCGTATCCGATGCAGACACTCCTGTAAGTTTCACTAATCACAGCTATTTCAACCTGAACGGTCATGACAGCGGAACTGTGATGGGTCACATGGCAAGGTTCAATGCGGAATATTACAGTCCCGTAGACGCCGGACTGATTCCTCTTGAAGAACCTGCGCCGGTCGAAGGATCACCTTTTGACTTCCGTGAAGACAAGATGCTCGGAAGGGATATAAATGCTGATAATGAGCAGCTCTCATTCGGCGGCGGCTACGACCACAACTTCATAATCGGCGATTCAGCAAATGAGGAAGGTGAACGGTCCATAAGAGAGGCAGGCATCCTGTATTCGAATGACAGCGGTATCTGCATGACTGTCCTGACCGACATGCCTGACATGCAGGTATATACTGCGAACGGGCTCAAGGATGAGCCGGGCAAGGATGGAGCTGTATACGGAAGACGCGGAGCGGTATGCCTAGAAACGCAGTTCAGGCCAAACGCCATAAACAGCGGAGATCCCGGCATACGCGAGGGATGCATCCTGAAGGCGGGGGAGGAGTTCACATCTTCAACCATCTACAGATTCAGCAATATATGATGATAAGGCATAAGAAAAAACTCCGGGACATTTCCCGGAGTTTTATGATGCGCATTCTGATAACTAGATCTCCAGCAGCTTTGAGTATTCAGCCAGAGCGCCGTCAGTTTCGTGTGCCAGTACCTTCTTGGCCAGTACCTTTCCAAGCTGAACACCTTCCTGGTCGAAACTGTTGAGGTTCCATACGAAGCCCTGGAACATGATCTTGTTCTCGAAGTGGGCAAGGAGAGCGCCAAGTGACTCAGGTGTAAGCATGTCACCGATGATTATGCTTGAAGGTCTGCCGCCATCGAAGTTCTTGTTCAGATTCTCATCATCCTTGCCGCAGGCAAATGCCACGATCTGGGCGGCAACGTTTGCCTCGAGCTTTTTCTGGCTCGTGCTGCCCTGGATGACCACGTCTGTTCCGGTCTGATTCTCTTTGAAGGCGATGAACTGCAGAGGAACGATGCTCTTGCCCTGATGCAGCAGCTGATAGAATGAGTGCTGTCCGTTGGTACCCGGCTCTCCGAAGATAACAGGACCTGTTACATAGTTTACCGGCTCTCCGAAGCGGTTAACAGACTTGCCGTTGGATTCCATGTCTGCCTGCTGGAGGTGCGCAGGGAATCTTGCAAGTGCCTGTGCGTAAGGCAGAACGGCAGTGCTTTCATAGCCAAGTACGTTTCTCTCGTAAACTCCGATGAGTGCGTCCAGCATTGCGGCATTTTCCATAGGGTCAGCCTTCGCAGCCAGTTTGTCAGCTTCTGCAGCTCCATTGAGGAAGGCATCAAACACGTCCGGACCAAAGGCAAGGGACAGAACGACTCCGCCTACTGCTGATGTTGAGGAGTATCTTCCGCCGATGTAATCATCCATGAAGAATGCGGCAAGATAATCGCTGCTCTTTGCTAGAGGTGAAGTCTCGCTTGTAACAGCCACCATGTGCTTTGAAGCATCCAGCCCTGAAGCAGCAAGAGCGTCCTTGACAAATGCCTCGTTGGTGAGAGTCTCAAGAGTAGTTCCTGATTTTGACACAAGAATGAACAGTGAGTGAGCCACATCGATGGACTTGAGAACGTTAACAGCATCATCAGGGTCGACGTTGCTTATGAACTTAGCGTCCATCAGCAGCTTGTCATTGGCACGTGCCCAGTTCTCGAGAGCGATATACATGGCGCGGGGACCGAGATCGCTTCCTCCGATACCGATCTGTACAACGGTAGTGAATTTTTCGCCGTCTGCATTGCAGACCTCACCGGCATGAACTTTTGCAGCAAACTCAGCTACATCCTTCTGTACACCTGTATAGAAGGCTCTCTTGTCTGTGCCGTCAGCGATCACAGCGTCACCGAGCTGGCCACGGGTAAGATGATGGAGAACCAGCCTCTTTTCACCTGTATTGATCATTGCACCGTTATACAGTTCCCTGAATTTTCCTTCAAGATCCGATTCTTTTGCAAGGTCAGCGAGCATGCCGAGGACTTCTTCATCTACCTGCTTTGCCGCGTAGTTATATGTCAGTCCGCATGCCATAGGAACTGAATACTTCTTTACGCGTTCAGCACCTGCTTCACCTGAAAGCGCTTCTTTTATATCTACTCTGTGATCTGATTTCATCAGAGCTTCGTATGCTTTCAGGGTATCAAAATTTTTCCATTCTGCCATTTTCATATCCTCCTAATGAAGAGTGATCATGCGGAGATCTGCTGATCTCCGCCGCAATTCTTTCTCACTCCATTAGTTTACATTAAAAACAGCCGCATGTAACGTAAAAAATACTCAGCATAAGGATTTTTAGTCGTGAAGTGAAAGTTGAGAAGTGAAGCGAACAGTTGTAGAATTATTATCTGTGGCGCAGCTGTTCGCATATGCGCTGAAAATAATAAGAAAAAGGAAATTATTGAAAATGAAGAAAGAAATCGTCGAGTTAAGAAAACTAATGACGGAAAAGGGAATCGACGCGTATTTTGTGCCTTCGGGAGATTTTCACGGATCAGAGTACGTGAATGCGTTTTTCAGAACACGGGCGTTTCTGAGCGGCTTTACGGGGTCGGCAGGAGAACTGCTTGTAACTTCTGAAGGGGCATGGCTCTGGACTGACGGAAGATACTTCCTTCAGGCATCGAAGCAGCTTCAGGGCAGCGGCATCGAACTCATGAAGATGGGAGAAGAAGGGGTTCCTTCCGTAGCGGATTTTCTAAGGGAACTGGCCGATGCATCAGACAAGGATTACGTGATCGGTTTTGACGGAAGGGTAGTATCATCCAAATTCAGCAAGGCGCTTTCGGAGAAGCTCAGAGGATCTGATACAAACATCGTATTCAGCATAGAGAATGACCTCGGTGGCAGAGTTTGGAAGGACAGACCTGAGATAGTACCGAGCAAGGTCTGGGATCTTCCTGTCAGCTCAGCCGGCGTTGATACAGCCGACAAGATCGAAGCGATAAGAGCTGAAATGAAGAATGAGGGGGCTGACTGCCTGCTCATCACCGATCTGATGGAGTCCGCGTGGATCCTTAATCTCCGTGCTGATGATGTTCTCTATACTCCGGTATTCTTCTCGTTTATTCTTCTGACATGCGATGAGGTAAAACTCTATGTGATGGACGGGACCATTGCAGACGGACTGCCTGAAAGACTCTCGTTTGTCGAAGTAAGAGCGTATGAAGATATATATAAAGATATCGCATCCCTGCCTGCCGGAAGCACGTTATGGCTGGATCCTGCCACATGCAACTGCGCTTTGTATGGCTCCGTGCCTGAGACAGTCAGCAAGCACGAGGCACTGACTCCTGCGGCTCTGATGAAGATGATCAAAAATGAAGCAGAGATAAAGGGCATGAAGCGAGCCCACGTACTTGACGGCGTGGCGGTCACAAAGTTCATAAAATGGCTGAAAGAGACGTCAGAAACCGTGCAGAAAACAGAAATCAGCGCCTCTGAGAAGCTTAAGGAACTGAGACTAAGCGAGCCGGAGTGCTTTGACCTGTCGTTCGAGACCATAGCGGGATACGGACCAAACGGAGCTATTATCCACTACTCTCCGACACCCGGGACGGACGCTGAGGTGAAGCCTGAAGGATTCCTTCTCGTAGATTCAGGCGGGCAGTACATCGGCGGAACAACCGATATAACAAGGACCATAGCGGTCGGCCCGCTGAGTGAGAAGATGATTGAGGACTACACATACGTATTAAAGGCACATCTGGCCATGGCAATGTTCAGGCTCGCTCCGGGGATGGACGGTGTCGAGATAGACGAGGCGGCAAGGGCAGAGATGAGCCCTGCAGGCCTTGATTTCAACCACGGCATTTCGCATGGCGTAGGACATGTGCTGAGCGTTCATGAGGGACCTAACGGAATACGGAAAGGATTCTCTGCATATCCTCTTAAGGCGGGCATGATCATGTCCAATGAGCCGGGTGCATATATCGAAGGCGGATTCGGCGTAAGGATAGAGAACCTTGTTCTTTTCAAGGAAGACGAAGAAGGATTTATTGTTAATGAGCCGATCACATGTGTTCCTTATGAGAGAAGGGCGATCAGGAAGGATCTTCTCACGGATGATCAGCTCAGATATGTCAATGACTATCACAGGTGGGTAAGAGAGACACTTACTCCGCTCCTCGACAGTGAAACAGCAGCGTGGCTTGCTGCCGAAACCGCGGAGTTATAAAACGGTTACAATAAATACACGCTTCCGTGCACCATGCAGGAAGCGTGTTTTTTCTATTTCAATTCCATTGTGAGTTCGGCATATCCGTTTTCGAATTCCAGATGACCGACCGCACCATTTACAATGGTGAATGAAGGCCTTGTATGTCCGATGTCAGCATTCCAGATGACAGGGACATCCAGCTCTCCGAATACCCTTTCGAGCTGTTCCAGATAATCATCGTCAGTTGCGTCTCCCGTGAAGCATGTTCTTCCGAATATTACAGCCTTCGCATTCTCAAAGAGACCCATCTGCTTCAGCCTGTTCATGGAATACATCAGTCCCATCGGCGTGAGCTCGAAGTTGTCGAAAAACCAGATGAGGCCGTCGTCCTTGTATCGCTCAGCGAACCCGTTGAGATCGATATACGGCGTGCCTATAACTTCATCTATGACATCTATGCATCCGCCGATAAGTCTTCCGGTGACATCAAGTACATCTTCTTCAAACAGTTCTTTTTCTTCGGGATCTCCCCTGAAAAGAAGCCACTCCACAGGAGCGTCCATTTCATACTCTTCGGTCTCTTCGTTGTATCCCATGGAATTGTACAGCTCATATGAATGCTGCACCGGCATGTCGCCGAAAATCACTGAAAGAGCATTGAAGTGGAATTCGTGGAGAGGTCTCCAGTCCCACGCTCCCGCATTGACACCATAGATGGAAGCAATGTCGAAAACCGTGGTGAGCAGCATCTCGATTGCTGTAGGATCCGAATAACCGGAGAACCATTTAGGATTGTTCCTGACGATATCCCAGTCTATGTAAGGAAGCATTTCAACAGTATAATCCCCGCCTGACGCGCAGAACACCATGTCTATATCCTCATCGGCGAACAGTTCGTTAAACTCGGAACCTCTTACTTCAGCAGGCGCGGAAGGGCAGTCCTCACTGGTTACGCTCTCCGTTTCGCAAGGTATAAGACCTGTCTGCTCAAGTATCTCGAGCGACATGTCGAAAGAGTCCAGCTTACAGCCGACACCGGAACTCGGCGCACAAATTCCTACATAAGATCCTTCTTGTGGAAATTCAGGGTAGATCATCGATCAATTCTCCGTTTCTGTATGTTATTTTCCGGCATCTTTGTATAGGGATGCCGGAACTACGGAGACCATTATAGCACGATTGTCCTCGTTCGTAATAAAAAACATGATCTCAAAAGCAGTATGAATGACCTGATGGGGCGGGATTTGATACCGGTGATCAATGTTTTCGTTAAAATATTGTCATGACCAACAAATATTTCTGAATCATTAAATTCGGCTTAATGTTGAATTCCAAACTTTAATACGCGCTAAACGCAAAATAATTATTAAACAAAGTAAATCATTGCCAGAATTATAACAATAAGGTAAAATAGTTGTGAATGGAGGAAGCACTGAATGCATTGAAATTTCAGGCATTAATCCCCATTAAGTTTGTAGGAATTAGATAAAGTATAAAGGAGGCACTAGCAGATGAAAGTATCGAGCGTTCCTTTTAAGGGAACTAAAGATCAGGAAGCCAAACTGCTCGAAGTGATCGCCAAGTACAAAGGCCAGAAGGGAGCCCTGATGCCTATCATGCAGGAGGCACAGAATATTTACGGATATCTTCCTTACCAGGTACAGAAGATCATTTCCGATGAGACTGGTATTCCTATCGAAAAGATTTACGGTGTAGCTACTTTCTATGCGCAGTTCTCGATGTCGCCTAAGGGCAAGTATATCGTATCGGTATGTCTCGGTACGGCTTGCTACGTTAAGGGCGCGGGCAAGGTTCTCGAAGAAGTTGAGGCTAAGCTCGGAATCGGCGACGGAGAATGCACCCCGGACGGCAAGTTCTCACTCGAAGTTTGCCGCTGCGTAGGCGCATGCGGACTGGCACCTGTTATGATCGTTGCTGGAGATGTATATGGTAAGATGACCCCTGACAGAGTTGGCGGCATCCTTGCGAAATACGAATAACGCATAATGGAGGGCAAGTCATGAAAACACTGCAAGAAATAAAAGATATCAGGGCGGCAAAGTGCGGTCAGGTCGACATCAGATTCAATCCTGACACTGCTGAAGAAGCCGTCAAGACCTACGTCCTCGTTTGCGGAGGTACAGGCTGCCAGTCGAACCACAGCGTTGAAGTCATGGACGAACTCAACAAGCTGATCGATGCTGCCGGCAAGAAGGACGAGATCCAGATCATCCAGACAGGCTGCCAGGGACTCTGCGCTAAGGGACCTATCATGGTAGTCCATCCCGGAAACATCTTCTATCAGGAAGTTAAGCCTGATATGGTAGAGCGCATCTTCAATGAGCACATCCTCGGCGGAACACCTGTTGACGAATATCTCATGGTAGAGGAACTCCCGAACGGAGAGAAGATCCACTATGTTGATTCGCCGTTCTATAAAGACCAGCTGAGAATGGCTCTCCGCAACTGCGGTAAGATCGACCCTGAAGATATCGATGAGTACATCGCAAGAGACGGATACATGGCTCTCGCCAAGGCTCTGCTCGAGATGACTCCTGACGATGTAATCAAGGAAGTCGTTGATTCGGGACTCAGAGGCCGTGGAGGCGGCGGATTCCCGACCGGTAAAAAGTGGATGTTCGCATCCGCAAACAGAGGAAAAGTCCAGAAGTTCGTAGCCTGCAACGCCGACGAAGGTGACCCGGGCGCATTCATGGACAGATCCATCCTCGAAGGTGACCCGCATTCGATACTCGAAGCTATGGCTATTGCCGGCTACGCTATCGGAGCAACACAGGGCTACATCTACGTAAGAGCTGAGTATCCTATCGCTGTTGACAGACTGAAGATCGCTCTCGATCAGGCAAGAGATTACGGCGTACTCGGCAAGAACATCTTCGGTTCAGGATTCGACTTCGACGTTGATCTCAGACTCGGAGCAGGAGCGTTCGTATGCGGCGAAGAAACAGCTCTGATGACCTCGATCGAGGGCAACAGAGGCGAGCCTCGTCCACGTCCTCCATTCCCTGCAGTAAAGGGTCTGTTCGCTCAGCCAACAGTACTCAACAACGTAGAGACTTACGCAAACATCCCTCAGATCATCCTCAACGGCGCAAGCTGGTTCAACCAGTACGGCACTGAGACATCAAAGGGAACAAAGGTATTCGCTCTCGGCGGTAAGGTAAACAACACAGGTCTCGTAGAGGTTCCTATGGGAGCTACCCTGAGACAGGTAGTAGAAGAGATCGGCGGCGGAGTTCCTAACGGAAAGAAGTTCAAGGCTGCTCAGACTGGCGGACCTTCCGGCGGATGCATCCCTGCTAAGTCATACGATGTTCCTATCGACTATGAATCACTCAAGGCTATCGGCTCCATGATGGGATCCGGCGGAATGATCGTACTCGACGAGGACAACTGCATGGTAGATATCGCTAAGTTCTACCTCGGATTCACAGTAAGCGAGTCCTGCGGAAAGTGCACACCATGCCGTATCGGTACAAAGCGCATGCTCGAGATCCTCGAGAAGATCTCAGCAGGCAGAGGAGAGATCGAAGACCTCGACAAACTCGATGAGCTGGCTCACTACATCCAGGCAAACGCTCTTTGCGGCCTTGGTCAGACAGCACCTAACCCGATCCTCTCGACAATAGAGCACTTCAGAGACGAGTACGAAGCACACATCATCGACAAGAGATGTCCGGCAGGAGTCTGCAAGGCACTGCTCAACTACGTCATCGATCCTGAGAAGTGCAAGGGCTGCACAAAGTGTGCCCGCAACTGCCCGGTCGGCGCTATTTCAGGCGCTGTCAAGCAGCCACACGTTATTGACTCGGCTAAATGCATCAAGTGCGGTGCCTGCATGGAGAACTGCGCATTCGGTGCAATAAGCAGAAAGTAAGGGGAGGTGAACACAATGGCAGATATCAAAGTAACAGTTGATAATATTACTGTAACTGTTCCGGAAGGTTCCACCCTGCTGGATGCAGCTCATAAGGCGGGCATCGACGTTCCTACATTATGCTATCTGAGAGGCATCAACGAGATAGGTGCCTGCAGAATGTGCGTATGTGAGGTAGTCGGAGCAAGAGCTCTTGTCGCTGCCTGCGTATACCCATGCACAGACGGTATGGTAGCATATACCAATACCGAGAAAATCAAAGACTACAGACGTAAAACTCTTCAGCTGATCCTGTCCGATCACGATCAGGACTGCCTCGGCTGCGTAAGATCCACAGACTGCGAACTTCAGGCTCTCTGCAAACGCTATGGCGTTGAGAAGACTGACTACTATGCAGGCGTAAAGAATGAATTCGCTATCGACGCTTCTTCGGCTTCGATCGTAAGAGACAACAACAAGTGCATCCTCTGCAGAAGATGTACAGCTGCATGCGAGAAGTATCAGAGCATCGGCGTTATCGGTGCCAATGACAGAGGATTCGCTACTCATATCGGCAGCGCATTCGAACTTCCTCTCGCAGAGACAAGCTGCGTAAACTGCGGACAGTGCATCGTTGCATGCCCGGTTGGCGCACTGCATGAAGTAGACGCTACACAGGCTGTCAAGGCTGCTCTCGCAGATCCTTCGAAGACAGTAGTTGTTCAGGCTGCTCCTTCCGTAAGAGTCGGACTCGGCGAATGCTTCGGCATGCCGATCGGCGCTGAGGTAGAAGGCAAGATGGCTGCAGGAATGAGAAGACTCGGATTCGACGCTGTATTCGACACCAACTTCTCGGCTGACCTCACTATCGTTGAGGAAGCAAACGAGCTTATCGAAAGAGTTACAAAGGGCGGAGTGCTTCCGATGATCACTTCCTGCTCGCCAGGATGGATCAAGTTCATCGAGCACTACTATCCTGAGCTCCTTCCTAATGTTTCGTCCTGCAAATCGCCGCAGCAGATGTTCGGCGGCGTAGTCAAGACATTCTGGGCTGAGAAGAAGGGCATCGATCCTAAGGATATCGTTTCCGTATCGATCATGCCTTGCACAGCTAAGAAGTTCGAGTGCGGCAGAGACGACCAGTCTGCAGCAGGAGTTCCTGATGTAGATTACGCTCTGACAACAAGAGAACTCGGCAGACTTATCAACGAGGCCGGTATCGACTTCGTAAATCTGCCGGATGAGCCATATGATGATCCTCTGGGCGAGAGCACAGGCGCTGCTGTCATCTTCGGAGCGACAGGCGGAGTTATGGAAGCTGCTCTCAGAACAGCAGTTGAATGGATCACAGGACAGCAGCTCGGCAAGGATCTGCTCGAGTTCCAGGATGTTCGTGGTGTTGAAGGCGTGAAGGAAGCAAGCTACAAGGTCGGCGACCTCGAAGTAAGTGTAGCCGTAGCTTCCGGACTTGCTAACGCACGTAAAGTACTTGAAATGGTCAAGTCAGGTGAGAAGAACTACACATTCATCGAAATCATGGCTTGCCCGGGCGGATGCGTAAACGGCGGCGGACAGCCACACGTTCCATCCAAGATCAAGAACTTCATCGATGTTCGTGAAGTAAGAGCTAAGGGTCTGTATGACCTCGATGCTGCAAGACCTCTGAGAAGATCTCATGAGAATCCAAGCATCAAG
>CACYLW010000014.1 GCA_902775345.1 uncultured Eubacteriales bacterium
CAGCAACCCATCGAGTGGGAGGAGGAAAATACCAATCCACAGCATCCTTAACAGCATAGCCTAAATCCTATGAAATGGCTATGACACAATAATACGAGGGGAGGAAAAATGATATTCGGAGTAATACTTGGGGGAGGACTCGGCAGCCGCATGGGCAATACCGATAAGCCGAAGCAGTTCCTGCATATAGGGAAAAAGCCTATTCTGATCCATACCTTGGAGAAAATGATCATCAATGAGAGGTTCGATAAAGTAATCGTGACCTGCCCTGATCAGTGGATGGCTTACACAAAGGATATGGTAAAAAAGTATCTGCCGGACTGCGATGTCGACATAATTCTTGGCGGTGCCACCCGCAACGGAACCATTCTGAATTCGATCTTACATGTCGAGAAGAACTACGGACTTGATGATGAGACCGTGGTCGTTACCCACGATGCCGTGAGACCTTTCGTAACTCAGAGGATACTCGACGAGAACATAGACGCCGCAATAAACGGTGTCGCATGCGATACGGTAATACCTGCGGCGGATACGATAGTAGAGAGCATAAACGGGGAGGTCATCAGCTGCATCCCTAACAGGGCCCACTATTATCAGGGTCAGACCCCGCAGAGCTTCAAGGCCAAGATGTTCAAGGATCTCTATGAGAGCATGAGCGAAGAAGACAAGGCGATACTTACCGATGCGTGCAAGGTGTTCGTCGTAAACGGCAAGGACGTCACGATCGTGAAGGGAGAGACCTTCAATAATAAGGTGACATATGCGTATGATCTGAGGCTTGCAGAGACTCTTCTCGGAGGAAACGAGTAGTGCTTAACACAGTATACAGACTAGTAGAACCAAGACGGATAGAAGCCGAATTCTGCGATATCGATGTGGCAGGAGATGACATTCTGATACGTCCGACTCATCTGTCGATATGCAATGCCGACCAGAGATACTTTCAGGGAACAAGGCCTGCGGAGATATTGAGGAAAAAGCTCCCTATGGCTCTGATCCATGAGGGGATCGGCAGGGTCGTCTATGATCCTAAAAAGGAACTGCCGTCAGGAACCAGGGTAGTCATGGTTCCGAACACACCTTTTGAGGATGACCCGATCGTCGCTGAAAACTACAGAAGAAGCAGCAAGTTCAGGGCGAGCGGATTCGACGGATTCATGCAGGACCTCGTGTCGATGAGGCGCGACCGTATTGTTGTTCTGCCTGATGACATAAACGAGTATGTAGCTTCTTTTACGGAGCTCGTATCCGTTTCGTATCATACGATCGACAGGTTCCTCACAAGATCTCATGAACGCAGGGACGTTCTGGGAGTATGGGGCGACGGAAATGTAGCATTCATTACAGCGCTTCTGCTCAAAAAGAGATTGCCTGAAAGCAAGGTCCTCATATTCGGCAAGCACGAATACAAGATGAACGACTTCGTATTTGCCGATGACTGCTACCACATAGATGACATCCCGGGAGACCTTCTCATCGATCACGGTTTTGAGTGCGTAGGACGCACGGGGGTGTCGACGTCGATCAACCAGATCATAGATCACATCAGACCTGAAGGCTGCATAGCAACCATGGGTGTCAGTGAAGACAATGTGCCGATCAATACAAGGATGATCCTTGAGAAAGGACTTACTCTGTTCGGAAGCAGCCGCAGCGGAGTCAAAGACTTTGAGAACCTGCTCAACCTTTACAGGGAAAAACCTGAGATCGTGGAATACCTTCAGCGCATTGTCGGTGAGACAATAAACGTGAAAACCATAGAAGACATGACCAGAGCCTTTGATACAGATATCCAGAAAAAAGGCGGAAAGACCATCATGGTGTGGAATAAGTAATGGAAACCATCAAAACAATCATCAAGGAACACATAACATACAGGGACCAGATCTTCATGCTTGCGAAGTCCGACCTAATAAAGACTTACCGCGGCGCAGCTCTGGGATGGGCATGGGCAGTGGTAAAGCCTATGGTCACTTTGTTTGTATTCTGGTTCGCTTTCACCATCGGACTGAGAGCGGGCAAGCCGATAGCCGGCTATCCGTACTTCCTGTGGCTTGTCGCAGGAATGCTGCCTTGGTTCTACATGCAGGAGCTTATCACCGGAGGAGCGGGCTGTATCAGAAAGTACAGCCATCTCGTCACGAAGATGAGGTTCCCGATTTCGATCATCCCTACATATTTCAATATATCCCACCTGTTCACGCATCTCATACTGCTGGGGATCACGATAGTCCTGTTCATGCTGTTCGGACATCTTCCGGATATCTATTATCTGCAGATCCCGCTGTACATGCTGATGATGGTAGCGTTTTTCACGGTGTGGTCCCTTCTTTCCGGACTGCTTTCGGCCATCAGCAAGGACTTCCAGAACCTGGTCGCTGCTTTTTCAACCGCGATCTTCTGGATGTCAGGCATACTGTATGATGTTGACAAGATAAGACACGGGTGGGTCAGGCTGATCCTTAAGTTCAACCCGGTAACGGTTATTTCAAGCGGATACCGCAAGACCTTTATCTATAAGCAGTGGTTCTTTGAAGACAAGGTCGAGCTGTGCTGCTACATGACTACACTGATAGTATTCACGCTGTTTGCTCTCTGGGCATACCGCAAGCTGCGCAAAGAGATCCCTGACGTTCTGTAGATTCAATTAATGGAGATAAGTAAATGAGTGACGCAGTAGTCGTAAAATTTGATAACGTTACAAAACTCTATAAGCTGTACAAAAGCGACAAGGCACGTTTCAAAGGCCTCTTCAGCAAGAAGGTCCCTTACAAGGAGAACCGCGCGGTGAACGGCCTGTCGTTTGAAGTGCACAGGGGAGAGAGTGTCGCGCTTTTCGGAAGGAACGGCGCCGGAAAATCCACCATTCTCAAGATGGTTACCGGTGTAGCGTTTCCTACGGAGGGAGAGATCTTTGTCGACGGAAAAGTAAGCGCTCTTCTCGAGCTAGGCGCGGGCTTTGATGCCGAGTCCACAGGAAGAGAGAACATACGCTTCAAGTGCAGCCTGATGGGAATGTCCGAATCTGAGATCGCTGAAGTAGAGGATGACATCATTGCGTTTGCCGACATCGGCGACTATATCGATCAGCCGCTCAGATCCTATTCAAGCGGTATGAAAGCAAGGCTCGGTTTCGCGATAAGCGTCAACGCGCAGCCTGACATACTGATAGTAGATGAGGCGCTAAGTGTAGGAGACAGAAACTTCCAGCAGAAGTGCAAGAAAAAAGTAGGCGAGATAATGTCGGATGAGGACGTGACGCTCCTCTTCGTTACGCATTCGCTCCAGACGGCAAAAGACTTCTGCAAGAGGGGCATCGTTCTAGAAAGAGGAAAGAAGCTCTTCGACGGAGACATCGACGAAGCTATAGAGTTTTACAATTCAAGTCACTAGGAGAGATCATCTCCCGAACAATCTGGCTGCCTGCTTCAGAACGGAATAACGCGAGACCGTTAAACCTGTTTTGCTGCGGCATATGAGGCTGCTCCCTGATCTGAGGGAGCCGTTCTTTTTATCGAGAGGACCTGAAGTCACATATTTAGGCCCTGAGACGAAACGTTTTCCGTCGAACTCGACATAGAAGGTGAATTCGTTCTCAACTGAAAGATCGATACGTTCTTCGATCATGTAATCATAATCAGCCCTGATAACGCCATGCAGATAAGTCTTGGCGTTTTTGTTTGTGGCTGTAAGCGGGAGATCCCTGACGGATCCGTTTACAGAGTACAGCAGCCTGAAACGGTCTTCCAGGAAAGGGAAGGCTGCGTGACCTCTGACGGCGAGAACATCTCCTCTGACATCAACACCTTCTACCCACAGGACCAGTCTGCCCGACAGGTCAAAAATGACACGGTCGCCATAGCGTATGACTCCGCTGTCATCTACGGCGCAGTTACGTGACACGTCTTCCCCGTGTTTCATATCAAGGGCAAAGAGCTGTATGGCAAGAGCGATCCTCTTCTGATCGAGGATTATGTCATCGTCTATCTGTTGCAGAAGCCCCTGAAGCAGGCCGGTGTATACTGTCTGATCTTCTTTGCTCAGGCCGGTCTCTTTGAGAGGTATCTTAAGACGCCATCTGAGATCATACATGACGCAGAACTGCAGGTATCTCAGCACATGGCCGAATCTGCTGACGGACAGATCGAACAGATATCTGTAGACATCCGTGCATGTAGGGATGTAATATGCGGCATCATGAGTCGAGCTCTGTATCGCTGAGTCGTTAGTCGGACGCCTTCTGTACCAGTATACGGGGTCTTTAAGCAGCATCATGCGGCATGTATCGAGAAGGATCTCGTTGATATAGCGGAAGTCCTCCGAGTATTTGATGCCCGGCGTGAAGCTGTGCTGCCTTGCGATATCGCCGCGTATGAAAACCGACGAGGAACTAAGCTGAGGACAGTTGTATTCCTCGCGGATATCGGCTATGCGGTCCTCTGTATATTTATAGTTGAGCTGGTGCTCTCCGCTTTCCCCGTCAAAGAAGACCATCCTGCAGCTGAATACGCTGATCTCAGGATTGCGCTCGTAAGCCGCGAAGGCCGTGCTGAAGGAGTCAGAGCTCCACTTGTCATCTCCGTCGAGGAAGGTGACGAGCTCGCCTTCGGCATGACTGAGGCCGTTGTTGCGCGCAACTGCGACACCGGAATTTTCCTGAGGCAGGTAAAGAACATTGTCAGGATAAGCATCACGGTATTTCTCGCAGATCTCCCATGAGTTGTCAGGCGACCCATCATTAACAAGGATCAGCTGGATGTTCTCAAAACCCAGAGTCTGACCCGTTACGCTTTCCAGACACTCCTCCAGATAATCCCGGACGTTGTATACAGGAACTATTACAGATACCTTGTATTTCTTCTTCATGATATGACTATTCTAACACAGAAGAGGGCGGCGATTATTAATAAAACGTAATATAAAAGGCTGTATAGGTTTATTGCGGCTTTTTTGAATCGTTTATAACATAATATGCGGATTACTATACGCAAATACGCTTGTATGGAGGTTGAGTTCTATGAAAAGGCTCAGGATCGTTAATTTGCTGTTGTCTTTGTGCCTGGCTTTGACGCTGGCATTCCCGGCGGTCGAGGCTTATGCCGCAGCAAGCACGGTAAAGATCAGCAATTATACTTCACCTACGACAGTGACCTTTGGATCTTCTTTCACGCTGAAGGGAAAGATCACGGCGAACATGAAGATCAAAAGAGTTGAAATAGGTGTAGTTGACAGCAACAACAGATGGACTGCCCAGAAATATGATAATTCTGCAGTAAACGCCACATCGTTCGATATTGCGAAGGCAGATCCTTCGATCAGGTTCGGCAAGCTCGCGGCAGGCTCATATAAATACAGGATCTATGCCCATACAAGTGACGGGCAGGTCCATATTGTGCTGAATAAAGCCTTTACAGTAAAGAAAGCGGCAACAACAACTACGACCGTTAAGAGCACCGCAAAGATAAGCGGCTACACTGCGCCTTCGACAGTGACCCTGGGCTCCCCGTTTACCCTGAAGGGAACGGTCACGTCAAACATGCAGATAAAAAGGGCTGTAGTCGGCGTCACTTATACCAGCAACAAGTGGACCGCGCAGAAGTATATAAACGCAGCAGTCAACTCAAAAACATTCGATGTCGGGAAAGCGGATCCTTCGATCAGGTTCGGAAAGCTTTATGCAGGCACTTATAAATACAAGGTGATAGTCCGCACTGCTGACGATAAGTATCACACGGTACTGAACAAGGAGTTCACGGTCAAGAAGCCTGCAACATCTACAACTGCAGCTTCAACGAACATGCCTGCCACAAAAAAGACCACCAACGTTGTAAAGATCACCGGATACAACAGGCCGGGTGACTACAGGGTCGGCAGGAAATTCAATGTTAAGGGAACACTCACATCCACTAAAAAGATCAGACGTGTCGAGATCGGCATTGTGCTTGCAGCTACAAATAAGTGGACTGAGTACAAGTATGACAAGCGCTGGCTGTCTTCCAAGACCTTTGATATCTCGAGGGCGGCTTCCACGCTGAAGTTTGACCAGCTGCCGGGAGGCACTTACCGTTACCGTATATATGTGCATACGACCGACGGCGCTCAGCTGGTTCTCAACAGGAAATTTACGGTGACTCCGAGCTCAAAACCTAGGGCGGCTGTCAACTGGGCCAAGAGGATCGCTGCCGACAACTCATTTACATACGGAGCAAAGCCGGCCGCTAATGCTGTAGGATGCTACTTCTGCGGCACGAATCACGGACCGGTAAAATATACAAAGCCTAAGGGCTATGAGAAGACATACGTGTGCCTGACATTCATAGGCGCTGCGTACGCACACGGAGCAAAGGATCCGGAGATACTGAGCGAGTGCAAGCGCGGAAGAATGACCATGTATGAGACGGATTCCAATTTCAGCAGGTTCTCATGCTGGATGAAACTGGGCAAGTGCAAGGAACTGTCCGTAAGCGATCTTCAGGTAGGCGATGTAATAATAAAGTGGTCCAACTATAACGACAACAGCGGACACGTTTGTATGTACATCGGCAATAATAATATAGTAGAATCAAGCGGAGGAGGCTGGGGAGCCAACTCGATAGCCGTCAAATACGGCGTCGCGGCAAGCAGGCTCAGAAGCCTCTCTTCAGACAGCAGAAACTATGTAATGAGGTACAGGCGTTAAGGCAATGAGCGAAAAAAAGGTACTTATACTTGGTGCAGGAAGAGGTCAGGTTGATCTTTATAAAGCTGCAAAAAAAATAGGCGCGCATACTGTTGCGGTGAGTATTCCGGGAGACTATCCGGGATTCCCGTTTGCCGATGAGATCGAGTATGTGGACATAAGGGACAAGGAAGGCGTACTGAAAGCTGCGGAGAAGCATGGCGCTGACGCTGTAGTGACGGCGTGCGTGGACATCCCTGTCCCGGCAGTCGGATATGTATGCGACAATATGGGACTGAAAGGCATTTCTTATGAAGCGGCGGTCGTAAGCACCAACAAGCTTCTGATGAAAAGAGCGTTTGAAAAGGACGGAGTAAGAACGGCAAGATTCGTCGAATGCATGCCGGGCGATGATCCTGTTTCTGTAAGCTCCCATCTGAACTATCCTCTTATAGTCAAGCCGGTCGACCTCGCAGGCAGCAGAGGGATACAGATCGTCGAAAACGAGAGGGACCTTTCGGAAGCTGTCGGTCTTACAATGAGCGAGACCTCCGAGGATTACTGCATAATAGAAGAGTACATCGACGGATATGAGTTCAGCGCGACAGCGTTCGTCCTCGACGGAGAAATACTGTTCGTTCTGCCGATGGGCGACGTAAGATACGGAGAAAATGACGAGATACCTGCAGGACACTACCTGCCTTACGAAGATGAACCGGGCGTTCTGGAAGATTTCGACAGACAGATGAGAGCCGGCATCCGCGCGCTCGGACTCGATAACTGTGCGGTAAATGCCGATGTCATGCGTAAGGACGGAAAAGTCTACATCATAGAGATGACAGGCAGGCTCGGCGCCAACTGCATACCTGAACTGACATCCATCTACATGGGATATGATATTGACAGGATGATCGTAGAGGCTGCCCTCGGTGAGAAAGGCTTTCTGGAGTCCATCATGGACGGAAAAGCGCCTGAGACACCATGCTATGCGCAGATGATCATCTCGGAAAAGAGCGGTATCCTGAAGGACGTGCACGTAGACAGCAGTGTCAGGGAGCAGGCAGACATACTGTTCTTCTCCAAACCGGGAAATGAGATCCGCAAGTTCAGCTGCACGAATGACTGCGTAGGGCAGATCGTTACAAGCGGCAGAACTCTTGAGGAAGCAAAAGAAAAGGCTGCCGCAGCGGCAGCCGGGATCACACTTGATCTTGAATAATTAAGGATCAGACTTATCAGGACTGATCATCACCGGAACCGGACGCTTTTGCCGTCCGGTCTGTTTTTTTCAGGGACCTGGTGCTCGCGTCCATGGCTTTCAGGAACACTTCCTTTGACTCTTCATCGTAGAGGATGCCTTCAAGGACATATACCGAGATACCCTTGTTTCCCGAAACAGCAAAATACAGAGTGCGCGGAGTCCTGGTACTCATGTCCTGACTGTCTTCAGGCGGTGACACGAGGAAGCCTCTGAATTCTCCGGCCTCCACCTTCTCGTTGTTCATTCTCGAACCTTCAGTCTCACCGGTCTTCCACTCATCGAACCAGTTGACAGGAGTCTTGCCTTCAGGGATATCCTCCTTTGGCGTAAAGCTGTCTCTGTACAGCGATATCTCGTAAAGAAGCTCGCCCTCCTTGTCACGGTATGATGCGATGACGGCGCGCGGGATGGTAGGATATTCGGTATCGGTCTCTGCCCAAGAATACGATATGTCATACTCAGGCTTGCCCTTTGTAGGGACGCTTGCCGACACATTGTTTACGATCAGCTTGCCTTCGCCGCAGCTTATTTTATCTGTGACACCTTCATCGGCGAACTTTATCTTGTCTTTGTCGTTGATGGTAACTGACCTCATTAGAAGCGTTATCATCAGCAGAGCAAGGAGGATCTCAATGATGAAAAGGAGCAGAGGCGGTCTTTTTCTCCTTCTTTTTGCTTTTTTCTTTTTTTCTTCAGCCGTTTTTTTCATAGAACAAAAGATACCATTTAATTGTTTGTTTGTAAATAATATGGTAGAATATCAGCGCTTATCAAAATGGGGGAGATTTCATGTCTACAGCACTTAAGGTGATCAACACAATACTGGCGGTCTGCCTTATCACAGCATGCGGAGTCGTGCTGTCTTTTGCTGAAGATGAACCTGAGCTCTCCATCTACAATACAAGGATCATCACCAATGATGTCGACACTACATACATTGAAGGAGAAGTACCTGTAGCCTGCGGACAGAGGATAATCGTTTCCAACGGATTCACGGCCATAGCGACTAAGGCTCTGCCGGATACGAACGCGAAAGCAGGATTCCGTATCAAGATCCCGGCTAACAGGATCAGCAAGTCAAGAGTTACTGTACTTTATGTAAGGACGGACGGCGGCGAAGGACAGAACCAGCTCCTCGGAAAGAGAGTCGAGATCAACTATAAGGAGAAAAAGTCCCAGAAGATAAGCGTTGAGGACGAAGAAGTCTCACTGACATATCCGGGTCTTGACGAAACACTCGGCGCCAAGGCAACATCCGGAGACGAGCTTATGTATGTCTCGAGCGATCCTGCGGTTGCAAAGGTCGATGAAAACGGCACGATCACACCTGTAGGCGAGGGTGAGGCAAAGATATCAATCCGGCAGATCGGCACCGGAGAATATAAGAAGGCGGAAAAGTCCGTGAAAGTGGCAGTCGAGGCGATCAACGCATATACTGTAACGTTCCATTCAAGCGCTGACGAGGATGAGACCAGTACGCAGATCATCCCTACTGACACGACAGAGCCGCTTCAGGCAAATGAGTTTGAGAACGGATCGCATCAGTTCCTCGGATGGGCGACTGAGGACGACGGACTCGTCAAGTACACAGATGCTGAATCAGTGGCAGACATAGCAGAAAAGGGCGAGAATACCGACCTCTATGCTGTCTGGACCGGAGACGGCGCGCGTGCTGCTGTTGCATGGGCCATCATGATCGCGAATGACGATTCCTTCGCTTACGGCGCGAAGCCTGCGGCGAATGCCATAGGATGCTATTTCTGCGGAACCAACTGCGGACCGGTAAAGAAGAACAAGCCGAAGGGCTATGAAAAGACATATGTATGTCTTACGTTCGTAGGCGCGGCGTATGCTCACGGGGCAGAGGACCCTGAGATCCTCTATGCCGACCAGCACGCCAAGATGCCTCTCTATGAGAACAACAACAACTTCTCCAAGTTCTCGTGCTGGACTAAAGTCGGAAACTGCTCGGCTCTGAGCATCTCTGACCTGCAGCCGGGAGATGTTGTCATCCAGTGGTCTGACCGCAACGACAACAGCGGACACGTATGGATGTATGCAGGCGATGACCAGATCGTAGAAAGCACCGGAGGCGGCTGGGGAGCAAACTCCATCGCTCTCAAGGGCGGAGCATCCGGAAGACTTGCAAGCTACGGCAGAAACGGCAGAAACTTCGTGATGAGATATACGGGAGCGAACGCCGGAAATTAAAGACCGGAAACATGATAAAAGCAGCGGGGAAATGTGTCAGACAGCGCAGACCCCGCTTTTCTTATGATTGCTTCAAGTTGAGATAATACAGGCGATATGATAATATTCTTCTTGAAATCAGAGGCCTTTCAGCATGAAAAAAAGTAAAAAAAGAGTAGCGATAATAAGCCGCGAGAGCAATCAGAAAACACTTGATATAAGGCTTCTCGAAGAAGAACTTCTGCGAAGGGGGATCGAAGTAAAAACCCTGTGCAGGCTTCTCACCAAGGAGAGATCTCTCAAGGCGGCCGGATACATGGGGCATATACTTAAACAGGAGGCGGAGATACTCCGCTCCGATGTTGTTGTGCTCGATACATACTGCATTCCGGCCAGTCTGCTGCCTCACCGCAAGGGGACAAAAGTAGTCCAGATGTGGCATGCTCTCGGCGCGATCAAGAAATTCGGCTGGCAGACTGTAGGCAAGGAGGACGGCACGTCCCCTAAGACCGCAAGGCTCATGAGGATGCACCGCGGATACGATCACGTAGTATGTGCAAGCGATATTACTGCCGGGCACTTCTGCGAAGCTTTTGATGTAAGCCGGGACAGGATCGCCAAATATGGTCTTCCGCGCATCGATCACATACGCAGCGTTGCTCTCGGAAAAGACAGACAGAAGACGGCGGACAGGATATATGGAAAGTATCCTGAGCTGAAGGGGAAGAAGATCGTACTGTACGCGCCGACTTTCCGCAGGAACGGCACTGACGACGGCGGCAGGCTGGTAAAGGCTCTGGAAGCCGCGGGTCATTCTGTTGTCGTAAAACTGCACCCGCTGTACAGGAATGCGGATGCGCAGTGCGCAGGCAGCGCGGTTTATGATGATGAATTCACATCATATGAGTGGCTCTCAGTCGCGGACGCAATAATCAGCGACTACTCTTCGCTTGTCATAGAAGCGTCGCTTGCGGGAAAGCCGCTTTATCTTTACCTGTATGACATCGACGGGTACAGCAGCTCGACAGGACTGAACATAGATTTCAGCAGGGAGCCGGTCGCTCCGTATGCGTTCAAGGATGCTGAGGAGCTGGCAGCCGCGATCGGCAGGGACTATGACATAAATGCTCTGAATGAGTTCAGAGACAGATATATAGATATTGATACCGGCAGCGTCGATGAGGGATACTGCACATCGAAGCTCGCTGACTTTATAGAAAGCCTCATGTGATCATTGAGACTGGAGGTGAAGCGATGGAAAAGAAAAAAATAGCGATACTCGGAGCCGCGCTGTTTCAGGCGCCGGCAATAGAGAAGGCAAAGGAGATGGGTCTCGAGACTCATGTCTTCGCGTGGAAGACCGGAGACATGGGAGAAAAAATGGCGGACTATTTCTATCCGATCAGCATAAGGGATAAGGAAGAGATCCTTGAAGAATGCAGACGCATCGGGATCGACGGCATCACGAGCATAGCGTCCGACCTTGCCATGGAGACCGTGAACTACGTGGCTGAAAAGATGGGCCTGCCGGGTAATTCGATCGAAGCCACCAGGATAAGCACCAACAAGCACTGGATGAGGGAAGCTTTCGAAAAGAACGGAGACCCGAGCCCTAAGAGCATACTGGTTGATTCAGCAACGGACATAGACGAGATCGACCTCGAATTCCCGCTCATCGTCAAACCTACCGACAGAAGCGGCAGCAGAGGTGTCCACAAAGTGTACAACAGCAGAAAGCTCAGGGACGCCATAGTACGCGCAAGAGAATACAGCTTTGAGAACAAGGCTGTCGTAGAGGAATTCGTTGAGGGTGACGAGTACAGCGTAGAATATATTTCCTATGAAGGGAAGCACTACTTCCTTGCGATCACCCAGAAGCTGACGACGGGAGCACCTTTCTTTATTGAAACGGGGCACAGAGAACCGGCGCCTCTTTCGCCTGAGATGGAGGAAAAGATCAAGGCGGTCTGCGATCATGCGCTCGACACGCTGCAGCTCAGAAGCGGCGCAGCTCACATAGAGCTCAAAGTCGATGGAGACAAGATCCGTCTTATCGAGATCGGCGGCAGGATGGGCGGAGACTTCATAGGAAGCGACCTTGTGGAGCTCTCGACAGGCTATGATTTCGTTAAGGGTGTCATAAACGTTGCGATGGGCAATCCGCCTGAGGTTCCTGAAAACCTGAAGAGAGAAAAAGCCGGCGTGAATTTCATAATCAACGCGGACGATGTTGCCGAGTATGAGAAATTCAAGGAAGAACACCCGGGAACGATCCTGAGGGAACACATCGACAGCGATCTCTCGGATATAGTGACAGACAGCTCCAACCGTCACGGTTATTATATTTTCAAATTCTGACCACAACGAGGAAAAAAGAATGCTCATTTCATTTGTAATACCATGCTACAGATCACAGAATACTCTGCCGCAGGTAGTAAATACGATACAGGAGACCGTAAAGACCAGAAAGGAATTCGATTCGGAGATCATACTGGTCAACGACGCTTCCCCGGACGACACCTGGGGAACCATCAGGAAGTTATGCGCCGAATATGATAATGTCAGGGGAGTCAACCTTGCCAAGAACTGCGGCCAGCAGGCGGCCATCATGGCAGGCCTCAGACACACGAAGGGCGAACTTGTGGCTGTCAGTGATGACGACGGCCAGACGCCTATAGAAACAGTCTTTGAATTCTATGATCATATGGTTGAAGGCGATTATGACGTAGTCTGCGCGGAATACCAGGACAGGGGAAAGAGATCGCTGTTCCGCAGGCTGGGTTCCTGGGCAGACAACACGATGATGAGGATGTTCGTCGATACGCCTGAAGGCATAAGGCTTTCGGTATACTTCCTGGCGAAGAGATTCGTGGTCGACGAGATCATCAAATACCACAACGCATTCCCGCACATGGAGGGACTCCTTATAAGGACGACGCTCAACATAGGTAATGTAAAGGTGAATCAGAAGGAGAGGACGTCCGGAAGTTCCGGCTACAATCTCAAAAAACTGCTGACGACCTGGATCAACGGACTTACCACGTTCTCGATCAAGCCTCTGAGGATAGCCGTGATACTCGGAATGCTGATGGCGCTTATCGGATTCATAATCATAATAGCGCTCGTTATCATAAAACTGACCGGGCCTAAGATGGCACATGGCTGGACATCACTGGTAGCGATCAATGTGCTCATCGGCGGAATGATAATGATAATGCTCGGGGTGATAGGAGAGTATGTCGGGAGGATATATCAGTGCCTGAACCAGAACCCGCAGTACGTAGTCCGGGAGACGATAAACTATGAAAGAGCAAAGGAATAAAAAGCGGAAACATCCGCCGAAAAAGATCCTGAAAAAGCTCGGCAGGAAGATCAGACGTTTTCTTGCCAGGGTCAATCCGGCACCATAAGAATCGATACAGTAAGGCAGACAGAAACAATCAGAAATGGCGAAGAAAAGAATACTAATTCTAGGAGCGGGCAACGCTCAGATAGACGCAATAGATTATTGCAAGGAGCACGGATACGAGGTGGCAGGCTGCAGCTATACGACAGTTGACTGCGGCATACCTCACCTTGATATTTTTGAGCAGGTTGATATAAAGAACGTGGACGGCGTAGTCGCGCTGGCAGAGAAGTACGGGGTATCGGCTATATATTCAGTAGGCTCTGACCTTGCCATGCCGGTCGTCATGAAGGCGAGCGAGATACTCGGCCTTCCTCACTTCATAAGCCCGGAAGCGGCTGAGACCTGCCACTCGAAGGGAAAGATGCGCGAGACGCTGGGGAACGGATTCAAAGGGAACGCGGCTTTCATGGTGTGCGGCACTCTCGAGGAGGCGCTCACATACAGTGACTTCCCTGCCATGATGAAACCTGTGGATTCACAGGGGCAGCGGGGCTGCTTCAAAGTGGAGAGCCCGGCAGACATAGAAGAACACTTCGCGGCATCGCTCGACTACTCGTTCGAGGGAAAGGTCATTATCGAAGAGTTCATCAATGGGCCTGAGGTGTCGGTCAACGCATATCTGCAGGACGGCGAAATGAGATTCGCCATGGTGAGCGACCGCTACGCCTTTGACGAATACCCGGGAGGCATCATAAAAGAGCACAGGGTGCCTTCATCGTTTGCCGATGCAGAGGCGGAGGCTGAGACCAGGGATCTTTGCAGAAGGACTGCGGCGAAGATCGGGATAGATAACGGACCTTGCTACTTCCAGATAAAGCTCCGCAACGGAAAGGAGCCGGTGATCATCGAAGTGACACCGAGACTCGACGGCTGCCATATGTGGAATCTCATAAAGCATTACTGCGGAGCAGATCTGCTCGACGCGTGCTTCAGACATCTGCTCGAGGGAGAGCAGGTACTGAAAGAGGAATATGAGATGCCGCGTGAAGAGTACAGCCTCAAATTCATGAGCAAGGAGCCGAATACAAAATTCAGAAGGGCTGATTTTGATACTTCCGGCGCCGAGTTCGCCTGCTATTATTACAATGACGGCGACAGAGTGCTGAAGATCAACGGATATATTGAAAAGTGCGGATATGTCATCGGCAGAACCGGCCGCACAGTTTAACGTAATGATCAATATGCCATGCACCGGGCGTAAAGGGAGGCTTATATGGGCATACAGAAAAAACTCAAAAATGTGTATACGGTATGGTATCTTCTGACGCTTAAGAGGACCTTTGAAGGAGATCCGAAGAAGATCAAGGCAGACCAGAACCGCAAGATCCACAAGCTGATGAAGAGGGCCTACAGGATACCTGTCTACAGGGAGAAATTCGAGGCATCCGGGACTACGCCTGACGACTATCATTCGGCAGAGGATCTCGTGAAATTTCCGACGCTTACAAAGCCTGAGCTCAGGCTCTGGATGCAGACGGAGTGGGACGATCATCCTGAGATCCATGATGACGTCAACATCCTGAGCACCAGCGGCTCTTCGGGAACACCGCTCAAGATGCTCTATACCCAGAAGGAGCAGGCATGCAGCGACGCGAACTGGGCAAGAGCTCTCGCAGCTGCGGGCTATAAGCCGCTCAGAGGAAAGATGTACTCATTCTCCACGAGCCACAAGGGGCCTCGTAAAAAGGACAGGGACTCCATAATCCAGAAGTTCGGGCTCATGCGCCGCAAGGTGGTAGGTGAGGATCATATCGTAGGCGACGGCATCGCCGATCTGATCAACGATATAAACGAATATAAGCCTGATCTCATCTGCCTGAGACGCAACGTCATGGTAAGGATGGTGGCTTATGCTGAATCACATAACATGAAGATCCACAAGCCTTCGTTCTACGCTCCTATCAGCGAGATGGTCGACGAGGTCACGCGCAAGATGCTCGCAAAGGCTCTCGGACCGGGACTCATCGACGCATACGGCGTATCCGAGATGGGAAGCTTCATCTATCAGTTCCCTGAGAAGGACTTCCGCTATGTGGCGAACGATATCGCTGTAGCGAACGTTTATAACGACAAAAATGAGCTGGCGGATGACGGCAGAATAGTAGTCACATCGCTCTACAAGCACACATATCCGCTCATCAACTACGAGACGCTGGACCTCGGCAAATCATATGTGAAAGACGGGATCAGATACTTCACGGATATCGAGGGGCGCATGAACGACCTCGTCAAGCATGAGGGCGGAGCGGACTCATCCGCGCTGCAGCTGATGAGAATAGCCAACCACACGGTGGGCCTCTCGCAGTTCAGATTCATCGAGGAAACTTACCACGACATGAAGATCCAGCTCGTGGCGGATCCGTTCAACAAGTCGATGACTAAGGAACAGATCGAGGAAAGGTTCATCACGGAAGTAGAAAAGCTGTATGGCGACGAGTTCAAGATCACGATCGAGTGGCTCGACGAACTTCCGCCGGAGAAAACGGGCAAGCAGAGATGCTTCGTCTGCAATGTGGAATAACATGAAGATAGCAGTAACAGGCGCGAGCGGCTTCATCGGAACGGAGCTGCTCGCCGTTTTAAAAAACAGAGAGAATACAGAAGCGATAGCTCTTACCAGAGACGCCTCGCGCTTCACTGACACAGACTGGTGCGAGTGGCGCAGTACTGATTACAGCGGGGAGAGCCTGAAAAAAGCGCTTGAAGGAGCAGACTGCGTGATCCATCTCGCAGGCGTAAGGGGTACGGAGAACGACCCGCAGAAATTCGCCGTCAATGAAGAGATGACAGCGAACATCCTCGAGGCGATGATGCATGACGGGGTGAGGCGCGTAGTCTTCGCGTCGACGATGTCTGTCTACAACGACGATGAGCTCATGCCGTGGACTGAAGACGCTCCTCTCGGCGGGCGCTCAAGCTACGGGGACTCGAAGGTCAGCTGCGAAAAACTCATAAGAAAAACCGCTGAAGAGAGCGGCTTTACCTATGGCATCGCGCGCATAGCGCAGGTCGTCGGCGAGGGCGAGAAGCGCAGAGGAATGATGAACGTCTTCCTGGATACCGCGCGCGAGAACGGCACCATCAGGGTCATGGGAAGGAGTGTGCTGAAAAAGCAGTACATTTACGTAAAGGACCTCGTGGAAGTGCTTGCGATCCTTGCTGGCGGAAATGAGAGGTTTGATGCTTCGGAGAACATAGTCGTAAACGTCGGGATGCAGGATGCCTACAGCAACCTCGAGGTGGCGCAGACAGTGAACGCGGTCTTCGGAAACCATACTCCTATAGACTATGATGACTCGTATCCTGAGAAGGGCCGGCCTTTCCACATGGATATTAGCAGGCTGAGAAACGCGCTTGGATATGAACCTCTGGATATGAGAGAAGCTGTGACCGCGCTGAGAGATCAGACCGCATGAAGAAAAAGAAACTGGTTATTTCGATAATAGTGATGCTCATGCTCGCAGCCGTTTCTTCGGTGTGGATAGTACAGCGGCACAAGGCGGTAATGGAAGCCCGCGCGGTCGAGGCTGAACAAAGAGAAAAAGAGCTTGAAAAGAAGCGGGCCGAGGAGGAAGCTGCCGCAAAAAAAGAGGCGGAAGACGCGGCTGTTGCTTCTCATGTTTACTCGCACCGCGGAAGCGCAGGTCCCGATGAGCACTCGTTCAGGGCTTACGATGCTGCCATTGAAGCCGGCTCGCGCTATATAGAGCCGGACATCGTCATCTCGTCAGACGGTGTGCTCTACGTATCGCATGATCTCAGCGCCGCGTCGATGACCGGAGTGAACAGCATGTATGAGTACCTCGACTCGGAAACTGTAGACGGGCTCGAGACATACTCCGGAAACAAAGTCCTGCGTCTGAGTGATGTGTTCGACAGATACGGAGACAGCATTAACTATGTGATAGAGATAAAACCATACAGCGATGCGTGCACCGAAGCCTTTGGGGAAATGGTGGATGAGTACGGCCTTGCCGGTGTGATCACCGTGCAGTCGGTGTATCCTGAAGTGCTCGAGAAGCTCGAGACCCGGTATCCTGACATGCCTAAGCTTTTCGTATGCAAGAGCCAGTACGACTTCGAATACTACGTGGACGCGCCATACATAGACATATTATCCGTGAAGGCTTCCGCCGGACTGATGACTGAGGGAAACTGTCAGACGGCCCATGAGAACGGCAAAATGTTCAGCGCCTGGACCCTCGATTCCGAGGAAGAAATAAAGAGCGCGATAGACATGGGCGTCGACACGTATTTTACAAACGATACACCGCTCGCGCTCTCGCTCGAGAGGGAATACGGACTGGAAGCGCGCGGAGAATCAGGCAACTGAAAAAGACTGGACTCTGTACTGAACAGGGTGCAGTCTTTTTTATTGCTTCTGCCCGGGAGCCTTATTCCTTTTTCTCTTTTTCTCCGTATATTTCTCTCACAACGAACTGAGGGTAATTGCCCATCGTCAGGAACATCCGCCCGACATATTCACCTACGATACCCAGAGTCAAAAGAATAATTCCGGAGAAGATGATGATGGTCATCATTGTTGATGTCCAGCCGAGGATCTTGGTCTTGCTGATTATCTTGCGCACCAGCAGCCAGACAAGGCCGAGAACTCCGCATAAGGTCGTGAAGATCCCGAACTTCTGGGCCATCCTCAGAGGGACTACCGAGAAGCCGGCGATGTTTGACCACAGACTGAGGAGCTTCTTAAGTGTATAGCCGGACTGCCCGTATGCCCGGTCAAAGTGCTCGATAGGTACGCTGGCTATGCGTTCCGGAGAGACTGTACGGAGGATCAGTCCCTGCATCTGTGTGTAATGTGCAGGATATGTGATGATGCTGTCGCGGACGTACTTTTTCATCGCCACGAAGCTTGACGTCTTCATGTCTTTAGGCTTGCCGATGAGGATACGGACGCTCTCGTGCGTGAACCAGGAGCCGAAATTCCTGAAAGGGGAATGTTTCTTGTCTCCGTAGTATCCGTAAACTACATCGTGGTCATCATCCAGGCCGCTGAGCATCTTCTTCAGCTGGGAAGGATGTGTCTGCATGTCATCATCCATGAATACAATGACATCGCCCTCTGCGTAATTGAGCCCGCAGATGAGGGCGTTGTGCTGACCTACGTTATGAGCAAGGGCAATGGCAGTGACACAGTCCAGTTCGCCGGCCAGGGACTTGAGTGCGCGGACGGTCTCTCCGCCGTCCGGCGAGAAGTCGTCTACCAGGACGAACTCAAAATCATCGATGCCGAGATTGCCGAATTCCTTTATTGTTTCCTTTACTACAGTCTCTATCGTATGCGACGACTTGTAGCACGGGATCACTATCGAATATTTCATTGCAGATCCTCTTCTTCAGTCCGATATTTTTACCATTCCAATTTTATTATGTTTACCGGGGCATGGCAAGTGAAACAGATTATGCAATATTAGCGCCCGGATATGGTATTATACAAATAATGGAAAAGCATTTAGACAAAAGTAAAAAAGAATACAGGTACAATAATCCGTGGAACTGGCTGATATCCCTGGCAGTCAATGCTGTCATACTTGCGGCAGTGCTGTACGCGACAGACCTCGTTTATGAAAGCAATGACGACTTTGCGATCGCGCAGGAGATACTGGCCGGATATCCGTTTGTGGGATTCGTCAATTATTATCTGTGCAAAGCGCTTATATTCTTCCAGGGAATGCTGCCTGAAACGAACGCTTTTGTGCTGTCTCAGATAGTGACATCATTCATGGCATTTACCGTGATACTGAAAGTGTTCCTCGACAGAAAGAGCAACTTTTTCGAACTGACAGCGGCGGCCTTTATCGTTGCGTTCTTCTCGTTTGATCACTACAGCGCCGTACAGTTCACAAAGACCGCGGCTCTGCTGATGACTGCGGGACTGCTGTGGGTAGTGGACAATTACTGCAATGAGCGGAATGTGTTCGGCTTTATATTCGGCTTCGCCATGTTCTGGCTCGGAGTGGCTTACAGGCAAAAGGGGATGTTCCCGGCGCTGGCGTACGCTGCCTGCTTCATGCTCATATGGTGGCTGATCAACGGGAAAGAATTCTTCAAAGGCAGAAAGGCGCTGCCTGAGATCGCGCTTGTCTTTGTCGTGCTTGTCTTCCTTTTTGCTCCATACGGATTTGATAAACTCTCAGACGCAAAAAACGAAAGCACGCCCGAACTCAAATACTTCCGCGAATACCAGACCGAAAGGATACTGGTCACAGACTATCCTTTCCTGGACTTTTTTGATCAGAATGAGGACCGTTACAGTGAGGCCGGCCTGAGTTATAACGACCTCGAAATGATAGACCGGTGGATATTTGACTATGACGGGGCGGCTTCACTGGAGAACCTCAGAACGATAAACGAGATCAACAAGCCTTATGTACAGAAGACGAAATCCCTGAAAGGCGCGGTAATGAGCACGCTCAGAAGAGCGAAGACCTCTGTGATGGACCTCGATTATAACGGCATGCACATTCTAATTGTCGCAGCCATTGTCCTGTACATACTGTTCACAAACAGGCCGAAAGCATGGCTTTACATCCTTGCTTTCGGAGCTTTGAGCATAGCGGTATACTGTGCGATCTTTTACATGCAGAGACCTCAGTACAGGGCGCTTTATGTAGCTGACGAAAGCGCGGCATTCTGGCTGATGTACGCGGCGATGGCGAGCGAAAAGTACAAAGCCGCAATTTCAAAGGCTGCAGGAATCCTTGCGCTGGCTGCCTGTGCGGCTCTTATCATCTGGATGACGCCTAACGCGATAGAACGGCTTGATTCCATGCACTATCACAACACCACGGTCATAGAATCCCATGAGGTGACAGCGTACTTTGCAGATCATGAGGAAAACTTCTATATCGGACCGACAACCACAATGAGGCAGCCTGATTCATATACCACGCCGCTCAGCCTTCCTCTGGCGCCGGTGAACGTGTCGGGAACAGGAGGATGGGAAACCCTGTCGCCATACAAGCTGAGCCTTCTCGGAAAGTACGGAGTCACGAATCCTGTCACCGGTCTCATAGATGCTGAAGGAGTTTATTTCTTCGGAAACAGAAAGATCAGCATAATGAAGGAATACTATAACAAGTGGTACTGTGAAGAAGGAGAGACCATAGCTTTCGAAAAAGTCGATGAGGTGGGTGAACACGGTATTTACAGAGTCGTCAGGAGGTGAAACCCTCATCTGATGTATTGAAATTCAAATATGTTTAATTGACGGGACAAGCAGTTTATTGATATAATAAACTGCTTTAAAATGGCTATGAAATATATAAATATAAAGTAAGGAAGGAATCGCTATGAAGAGAAAATTAACGGCAATACTGCTGTCTCTGGCAATGCTTCTGGTCTATGCGCCAATAGGAGTATTTGCTGAAGCCGGAGATACCGTAGGACAGGACGACCTGCTCAAGGTAGAGGCTCAGGACATCAGTGACACAAGCGTAAAGCTGACATGGACTCCGGTAAACGGATATGAGCCGTCTGAAGATGTAATGTTCACCATTAATAACGGTGAAGAAGATCTGACCGGAGAACTCAGCGCAGTCTCCGAGGATAACGAAGAAGGCTACGAGTATTCGCCTGAAGAAGGATATTCGTTTGTTGTTGAAGGCCTTGAGGCAGAAACCGAGTATGAGCTGGAAGTCGTTTCGAGTGATGCTGTTGAAGAAAAGACTCCGTCCGGAAAGGTTCAGTTCACTACTGAAGCTGCTGAAGCCGAGGAAGAGGAAGTAGCTGAAGAGCCGGAGCTCCTTGCTGCAGGCAACGGCGAAAAGAGCCTTCTGCTGGCTGCTGAACCGGAAGAAGGAGAGCTTGCTGATATACCTAACCTCGAAGTGAAGCCAACCGGTAATAAGGGCACCAAGAACTATCTGCAGCTGACCTGGGATGCTGTAGAGGGTGCGGAAAAGTATATCATCTGCTGGTCCGGAGACAACTTTGAGAAGAAGTGGGAGACTCAGAACCTCAGCTTCAAAAAGACAATTTCAACCGCAGGTAAGAATTATACGTTCCATGTCGCAGCTGTTGATGCTGAGGGCAACCCTGTATCCCTTGAAACTGAGTGCAGCGGTAAAGTGCCTAAGATCGCAGTTGCAAGAAAGACAGGTACGACTACAGCTACAACAACCACACTTGTAGTAACTATCCCTGCCGGTCATGCAGGAACATATAAACTCATAAGCGTCTGCGGCACTGACAAGACTATCAAGAAGGTAATCAACAATGACGGTACAAAGCAGACTCTGACCATCAAAGTGAGCAAGCTGCTCTCCGCAAAAGCTTATAAGTTCTATGTGGTCAATGTGGATTCAGGCGTTGTATCAAATACAAGAGCCGTAAACACTTCACTTCTCAATGTTACAGGATTCACTGCGACATCAAGTGCTGATGCGGTAATCCTGAAGTGGAAGAGAGTACCACGCGCTACAGGCTACACCATTACATGGAAGGGCGGCGGCAGAACCGGTACAATCAAGGTTGCAAAGGGAACAACGACCACATACCTTGATAACTTCGGAACCAACTACTCGCTGTTACATCCGTACGCAACATCGTACACATACAGCATCAAGGCTACAAAGAAGGGATTCCTTGCTTCAAGGAAGGCTGCAAGTGTTACAAGTGACGTTATCAGAACAATGCTTCTGAGCATCACATTCGGTACAAGCAGAACTCTTACAAGCCATACAGGCGGCAGCGTTTCCGCTTACTTCGCTAAGGGAACAACAGTTACTGCAACCGGATACACAAACGGAAAATACATCTTCTACTACAACGGAAGACAGTATCAGGTATTAAGAGCAAGCATCTCCTCTGCAAGCGTCAAGCAGCTCAACGCAAGCAAGACCTACAGTGCAGCTGAGGCAACAAGCTATGTAAACAGAATGGGACTGTCGAGCTCGACATCCTACCTTATCTGGGTCAACACATATACTCAGAAAGAGTATGTCTTCAAGGGCTACAAGGGTCACTGGACACTCGTTCAGGGTCCGTGGCTGATCGCATCAGGCAAGCCGTCATCACCTACATCAACAGGAATGACAAAGATCGTTGACAGAATGGTAAGCAACGGAGCTCCTTACTGGAACGTAACTTACTGGTTCTCGATCCACGGCAATGCGAGGGTATGGGGTGCTCTCGGATATCCGAAGTCCGGCGCGTGCGTAAGAAATACAAATGAGCACGCTAAGTGGATCTTCTACAATACTCCGATGTATACAGCCGTATACGTATTCTAATATTCAAAACATAAGACAAGGAAAAGTGAGAAGCGTCTCAATTTAAAACGGGCGCTTCTTTCCTTGTACGGCACAAATCGAGAAGTACCGATGAACAAACTGAAAGCACTATTCGAAAACTCCAATAATGTAATGAGGGACAGCTATATATGGAACACGTTGTCTGCAAGCATCTACGCTATGCAGTCGGCGATCGTTCTCATAGTCATAACCCACGTTACAGGTCTTGAAGACGCGGGAATCTTTTCGATTGCCTATGCTGTCGCCAGCCTTATGTATTACATAGGAGAATATGGCGTCAGAAAATATCAGGTGAGCGACATAAATGAAGAGATGACCTTCACCGACTATCACTCGCACAGGATAGTCGCGTGTACGATCATGCTGGCAGTCAGTCTTCTGTATGTCGCAAACGGATTCTTCAGACTCGGTTATTCGCCGTACAAGGCATACATCGTCCTGGTGATCTGCCTCACAAAAGTCGTGGAGGCATATTCGGAGGTATACTTCGGAAGATTCCAGCAGGTCGGCAGGCTGGATGTGTCGGCAAAGACCAATTTCTACAGGATCATGCTCGGAGTCATAGGCTGCATCATCGCACTTATCATCACGCACGACATGGCGATATCCATGACGGTGTGGCTCGTGCTTTCCGTTGTAGCCCTCCTGACGTCGAACATCCTGGTATACAAGGATTTCGGTACTATCGAGCTGAAGTTCAGGTGGGATAAGATAATGAGGATCTTCGTGGAGTGCTTTGCCCTGTTCGCAGGGTATTTCCTGCTCCTTTATGTAGGAAATGCTCCTAAGTACGCGATCGACGCCTGCATGAGCGATGTGGATCAGGCATGCTATAACTTCATCTTCATGCCGGTGTTCGCGATAGGCATGTTCGCGAACTTCATCTTCAATCCTATACTGGTAAAGCTTGCGCACAGATGGGACGAGAACAAGATAAAGGTGTTCACAAAGATAGTCGTCAGGCAGATATTCGTTATCATAGGAATAACGTTGCTGGCAATAGCGGTCGCGCTCACGATAGGCCCGCCGATACTCGGGATACTGTTCAACGCGGATCTCTCGGGATACAAGATCGATCTCGCCATCCTCATGATAGGCGGCGGCATGCTGGCCCTTGTGAACTTCTTCGCGGTAGTCGTAACGGTAATGAGGTTCCAGAAGCACCTGATCTCCGGATACATAGTCATGGCGGTCGCGGCGTGGCTGATGGCCAATAAAGTGGTGCGTTTATACGGGATAAGAGGAGCCACGATCCTTTATACCATCCTCATGGCGGTACAGGCGCTCATTTTCGCAGGTATCACGTTCTACTTCATAAAGAGGAGAAGCAGGGAAGTAAAGACGAAAAAAGCATAAAAAAAGAAGGTCGCTTCTATGAAGCGACCTGGTAGATATCTACATCATCATTGGAGAATACCAATGTGTAATCATCCGACGTCAGATCAGGCGTCGGATATATTTTTTTGGTGACCATGACATAGTCGATGCCGAGCTCCCTCGCAAGCTCTCCGCGCTCCGGATTGTCAGGTTCGTAGAGCATGTCGGTGTTCAGTTTCATCTCGAGGCGCATCTCAGCCTGGCTGTCCTCGAGCGAGAATCCTGAACCTTCAAGGTAGAACTTTCGGTCGGAGTAAGAGGCGTACAGGAAGTGGCAATTGTGCCAGCGCTGCGTCACATCATAATCGGATCTATCGATAGAGGCGTACATCTGTGTGGCTATAAGGGCATCCTCAGGAGTGTTCTCCTTTAACCACTGTGTTGCTTCGTACTCGTCATCAGTGAGGCTTGCGTAAAGCCCGTAATTGGCAGACGGATCCGCGTGACTTACCGCGTTAGGTATCATTCCCCTGATATCCAGCGCCATAGTAGCCGAGGTCGCGATGATGACTGCAAAGAACCATACTGCACATATGATGCGCAGCGCCTTCATGAAAGCGCTCGTCATGTTTTCACGGTCCTCAAGGAACCAGAAGGCTATCAGCGGGGCAAACGCCGCGAGGACGGTGCCGAAGTAGATCTGACTGTGGCCTGAGTAGTTGAGGAACATCATAAGAACGAATCCGATGAGCGCCGCCGCGTATACTGTGACGCGCGCGAAGTCATATTTCTTTCTGCCGGCTATTACCAGTACCAGCTCCCGTATATATCCGACAGCAAAAGGCAGTGTATAAGCGGACAGGAAGAACGCGGTAAATACCATGAGTATGACGAGAAGCCTTGCGGATGACGGGATCCCCATTCCCTTAAGCAGCTCTATCAGGTTGTCCTTCCAGAAGCATATGCCTGTCATGTGGCCGAAACTGATCACCGAGTCGCCTGTTCCGGCAGCCTGTTCTGAACTCAGAAGGAAGCGGTATATCGCGAAGAATCCCAGTCCGGACAGGAGCGCCGGAGGGGCTGCAGCCGCGATGCTGACCCTTCTGAATATGATCCCGACCAGCAGAGTGCCGATGACGGCTCCGGCAAATACCATGCCTACAGGAGCTTTTATTCCTGTCAGAAGCATGGTAAAGGCAGTGAGCAGCAGCAGATCGCTTATGCTCGTCCTGCCGCGCTCCTCTCTGCTTCTGCAGTAGTGATCGAGGAAAAGCACGCACGCAACGATGGCTGCGACACCGAAGCCTCCGTGGTTGTCGTTGGTAAAGATTATCCTGAACAGGTACGATGATGTGGCCGTCCTGGCTATGAACATGTTGGAAAGGATGACCGACAATGTATAAAGGCCGGCTCTTTCCTTATTCTTGCAGAACTGCCTGAACATCGAATAGAGCGACAGGCTCATCAGCGAGACCGTAAGATACGGACTGCACGACATCACCATGAAATCAGGTGTCAGTGCGAACAGCGAGATCGGAACTGACAGCAGGATCTGCGAGAAGATATGATAGCTCACATTCCTGCCGTAGACCCACGGATCGACAAGCGGATAGCCATGGGACAGAGATGTTGTCAGTCCCATCTGGTATACCTTGTCTATGCTTGCGTAAATGTTGTCGCAGTGTCCGGGTGACAGATACAGGAACTGTGTGTTGAGGAACACATACAGCATGATGATGACAAAAGCAATGTAAAAAGCGAGCGGGATCCGTGAAAGACGCGGACGGTGCAGGCTTATGCGTCCCCTGATGATAAAGAACAGGCAAAGCAGCGATAAGACAGGTCCGAGCAGATACATCAGTATCTTTGTGCCTATAAGGTCTGTCACGAAGTATTCTGCTATGACCAGAGCCCATCCCGTGAAGAATGAGAGCAGCGCGGTCACTGACATGTGCTGCAGTCTGACCTTTGCGGCTGACAGTATCAGGAAGCCCGGAAGCAGTACATAGAACAGCACGTACAGGAGAAAGATGAGGAGTCCTGCCGCTGATGTGTGATAAACAATAACCGAAACAAGCACCATCGCGGCAGCCGCAATGGTGCATATTATCTTTATTATGCTGGCAAACAGATCGTTGACTTTCAAATCTGTACTCCGTTATTTCTCGGTAAGGACTGTGTAGAATACGTCTTCGCTTCCGGTTTCGACCAGAAGAAGCTTTCCGGACTTTTCATAAGACAGGTCAAAACTGAAAACATCGTTATCCATATGCAGATGATCGCCTTTGTCTTCCCAGGTGCCGCTCAGTTTTTCATCCGAGACTGTGGCTTCCCAGGTGCCGTCCTCTTTAACTGTTATTTCAAAGCTGCCGTACAGGTATGCGGCGCGATCTGAAGTCGCTTTCCAGCTTCCGTAGAATTTGGAAGGCTCTGCCTTGACTAAATCGATCTTGGCATCTTCGTATTCTTCTTCAAAAACAATACCGTTACCCTCCGGCTGGTAGAAGATCTCGGCATTCGGATCAACTTCGTTTTCGATGCCGGACACCTCTGTTTCCTGAGGCTCTTCCTCAGGCGGATTGATCGGCGCATCATCCGATTTTGAACAGGCGGCAGCCATCATAATTACCATCATGAAAGTCAGCAGTAACGAAATAATTCTTTTAGTGTTTTTCATTCTTGGTGCTCCATTGTTTAATGAGACAGGCATAAGAGCCATATCCATTGAAATATACGCTATTAACAAGTATAATATAACAGGTATTTTTTGTAAAACAGTAATATTTGCGAGGTAAAAAAAGTGAAGATCCTGATCACCGGCGCAGCCGGATTCATAGGCAGCAATTTCGTGTTTCACATGCTGAAGGCGCATCCTGATTACGACATCGTAGGACTTGACGCTCTGACATACGCGGGCAATCTTGAGACGCTCGCCCCTGTAATGGATGAGCCTCACTTCAGATTCGTAAAGGCAGACATAACGGATGCTGCCGCTATAGACAAGCTGTTCAGCGAAGAACTTTTCGACGTAGTGGTGAATTTCGCCGCAGAGTCCCATGTTGACAGGTCGATCGAAGATCCGGGACTTTTCCTCAGAACGAATATACTCGGCACACAGGTGCTGATGGATGCTTCCATAAAATATGGAGTGAAGAGATTCCATCAGGTGGGGACCGACGAGGTATACGGAGACCTGCCTCTCGACAGGCCTGATCTGTTCTTCGTCGAGACGATGCCTCTGACAGCCTCAAGCCCGTACTCGGCTTCCAAGGCTTCTGCAGACCTTCTGGCGATGGCATATCACAGGACTTACGGTCTGCCTGTCACCATAAGCAGATGCAGCAACAACTACGGACCTTATCAGTTCCCTGAAAAGCTGATCCCGCTAATGATAGCGAATGCGCAGGCTGACAAGCCGCTTCCTGTTTACGGCGAAGGACTCAACGTAAGGGACTGGCTCTATGTAGAAGATCACTGCAGAGCTATCGACCTCATACTTGAGAACGGCAGGGTCGGCGAAGTCTACAACATCGGCGGTCATAACGAGAAGGCCAACATCGAGGTCGTAAAGATCATCCTTGAACAGCTCGGAAAGCCTGAAAGCCTCATAACATATGTTACGGACCGCAAAGGTCACGACCAGAGATATGCAATAGATCCTACCAAGATCCACAATGAGCTCGGCTGGCTGCCTGAGACAAAGTTCGAAGACGGCATCCGCAAGACCATACAGTGGTACCTCGACAACGAGCCTTGGTGGAAGAATATAATAAGCGGAGAATACCAGCAGTACTACGAGAAGATGTACGGCAACCGCTAAAAAACAGATGTAAAACAGGAGAGAAAAAATGATCAGTTTCAACGTGCCTCCGTATGTAGGCAAAGAGCAGGAGTATATAGCTGAAGCGATCGCTGCACACAAGATCTGCGGCGACGGAGCTTTTACCAAAAAATGCAATAAGTGGATAGAAGACAAGACAGGTGTCAGCAAAGCGCTGCTGACTACAGCGTGCTCGACCGCGCTCGACATGGCGGCGATCCTGACTGAAGTAGGTCCGGGAGACGAGGTCATACTGCCTTCGTTCACATTCGTATCCACAGCCAACGCATTCGTGCTCAGAGGCGCAACACTCGTGTTCACAGACATCAGACCAGATACGCAGAATATCGATGAAAAGCTCATCGAAGACGCGATCACGGACAGGACAAAGGTCATAGTTCCTGTACATTATGCCGGAGTAGGCTGCGAGATGGATACCATCATGGATATCGCGAAACGCCATGACATCCTCGTAGTGGAAGACGCGGCCCAGGGTGTCATGTCGACATACAAGGGCAGAGCTCTGGGAAGCATCGGAGATTACGGATGCTACAGCTTCCATGAGACAAAGAACTACAGCATGGGAGAGGGAGGAGCACTGCTGATCAAAGACGAAGGAAAGGTTGACAGAGCCGAGATAATCAGAGAAAAGGGCACCGACAGAAGCAAGTTCCTCAGAGGTGTCGTAGACAAATATACATGGGTGGATATGGGTTCATCATATCTGCCGAGCGAGATGAACGCGGCATATCTGTACGCGCAGCTTGAGGAAGCGGATACCATCAACAACAGCAGACTCGCAAGCTGGAACGCTTATTACGAGATGCTTAGTCCGCTTGCTGAGGAAGGCCGCATCGAACTCCCTGTGATACCGGAAGAGTGCAAGCATAATGCTCACATGTTCTATATCAAGACAAAGGACATCGAAGAGAGAAGCGACCTGGCATCCTTCCTCAAGGAGAACGGAATACTTGCGGTGTTCCACTACGTTCCGCTCCACAGCGCGCCAGCCGGAAGCAGGTTCGGAAGGTTCCACGGCGAAGACAGATACACGACCAACACATTCGAGAGGCTGCTGAGACTTCCTATGTTCTACGGTCTCAGCCTCGATCAGACAGAGTTCATCTCTGACAAGATAAAGGAATTTTACAGAAACAGATAGACATACTACGCGAGTAATATGTCCCGGAGGATATATTGGCAAAGACCGTCACACCACTTATTGGGATAATAAGCATGAAAGTGTGCGAAGAAAACGGCTGCATCACGGCAGCCGGGTGTTGTGTTGTCAAATTAATGGGAGGAAAGGGAAAAGTTGATACGGACGACATCCGCATAGATATTCCTTTCAAACAGAATGCCGCCCATATCAAGTTCGGATCCAGATACGGAAAGACCCTTCCGGGAGGATATCAGCTGAACACCTACAAGCTTTCAGTTGATCTTTCCGAAGCAAAGGAATTCGACATCCAGAACAAGCTGATGCCTGTATACAGGGACAGTGAGCCGGGAAGGTTCCTTTACAGTATTTATGATTTGAAGAAGGGACATAACAGGAACAGCAGGATCATCATCAGCGGAGACAAGGCGGTCTACTTCAGACAGACCATATATAACACAATGAACCTGACTGTCCGCGAGGCCAATCAGTACGATACTGAAGAAGGACAGAGGCGTCTTGACGAAGCTCTGAAAAAGTCGGCGGCGCTGAAGAACGAAGACATCATCCTCATGTATGAGAAAAACTGCTCAAGATATGAGGAAAGCGGGTCCGTGCTTTACGAAAGACTGATCGACGCCGGATATGACAACGTATACTTCATTGTCGATACGGACATCCCTGCAGTGCAGGACCTTCCTGAAAAGTACAGAAAAAATCTCATCAAAAAGGACAGCGACAAACATCTGGAATACTACTTCGCCTGCAAAAAGTTCATCTCGTCCGAAACGATCGACCACGCCCTGCAGCTCCGCATAGCAAGCAAGGCCGTCCACGACAAGATCAACGGCAAGGGGCTGTCATATGTATTCCTGCAGCACGGAGTCATGTACATGGTATCCCTGGATTCAAAACTCAGGACCGGGTTCAGGAAAAAGAAGGGGTACAAGCTGCACAGGACAGTAGTCTCGTCAGAGGAGGAGGCAAGGCACTTCATCGATCTGGCGGGAATGGACAGAAGCGATCTGTATATCACGGGACTGGCAAAATTCGACACTTCATACCGCAATGAAGGAGCGGACAGGATCATCATCATGCCGACCTGGCGCCGCTGGGAGACGAACCTCGCTAATGAGGATGTTGAACAGACCGGATATTACAGGATGCTTGAGCGCATGTATGAGTCCGTGCCTGACGAGCTGAAGGAAAAAGTCATCATACTTCCGCATCCTCTGATCGCTGAACAGTTCAGGGGAGAAAAGGGACTGGGAGACCACTTCCTGATGGCTGACAGTTATGACAGAGTCTTCAGGGACTGCGACCTGCTTATAACCGACTACTCATCCATAGCATATGATGCTTTCTACAGAGGAGCCAACGTAGTGTTCGACTGGGAAGATCTTGATGAGTGCATGGAACACTATGGAGAAGGTTCCCACCTGATGCTTACCGAAGAAAAAGCCTTCGGAAGGGTATGCAGAAGCAGGGCGGAGCTGAAGAGCGCCGTGCGAGAGAGCTACGGACAGGCGCAGAAAGCGGAAGATATAGAAAAGTACAGGAAAATTGTTGAGTTCCACGACGGAAGGAATTCAGAGAGAATAATAGAAAAGCTTATTGAAGACGGCATGCTCGGGAAGAGAGCATGAGCCGTGATCCCATGCAGGAAGGCAGGAAGCTGACAGACCGATGAGAAATGTCTCTATCAGATCAAGAATAACTGCAATAGCGCTGATACTGCTGATGACCTGCTCAGTGATAGTTTTCGCATGCAGCGAATCGTACGCGGCCGGTCCGGTAAGATTCAGTGAACCGGCTTACAGAGTACTGAAGAACAGGTCCGTGAGTCCGAGAAACCTCGGGATAAACCTGAGGACCATGATAGGCGAGGGATATAACGGCTACTCCGTGGTACAGGGCGGCTGTACGGACGGAACTTATGCCTATTATCTGATGGTATCATCCGCGACGCAGCACGGGCGCGTTCTCAAAGTCAGGATGAGAGACCAGGTGGTTGTCGGCCGCTCCAAGGTACTGAATACCTGGCACGGAAACGGCATGGCCTATGATTCAAAGCGCAAGAAGCTGGTAGTGATCGCCAGGGAAGACAGAAAACAGGAGATCACTGTAATCGACGCAAATACCCTTAAGATAACAAGGCAGCAGAACGTAAGGTACAGTCATTACAAGGATGCGGGGATATATTCACTGAACTCGTTCCATCAGGGCAAAGGTCTGGCGGCGATAGCATATGTCAAAAAATACGACTGCTATATCGCCCTCGAAAGGTCGTACCACAATCTGATAATTTTCAACCCGGATACCCTTCAGGCTGAAGGCTTCGTAGTAACCAGATTCACTGATAAATACCCGGGTACTTATCAGGCCATGGACGCGGACGCTAAGTATGTATACCTTCTGCTGAGCAAGTATCAGGATAACCCGTCCAAGCAGCCTAACAACATCATTCTTGCGGTGGACTGGAACAGTGAAAAAATGCTTCCGGTTATCAATGCCAAGAATCGGAACAAGGCATACGTAAAGTATGCGTGGTACTGCAGCAACAAGAACAACGGACAGGCTGATGCAGTAATAAAAATAAACTCGAACTTAGAAGCTGAGAATATCTATCATAAGAATGTAGGCGGAGGAAAGGGACACTTCTACATGTCTGCCTATTATTCACGCAGTGTATACAGCAAGGGCAGATATCAGCTCCGCAGAGACGATTATGTGTATGATCTGGGAACCTTCTGACGTAAATCATGTTTGCAGACAGTTATGTAATTAAAAAAATAATAGAGGCATTGCTGATAAGCGTCGCGGTCTCGTACGTGACTGCTCCGCTTAGCATACGCATTGCTCACAGACTGGGCGTAATAGACAGTCCTAAAGATGCAAGACGCGTCCATAAGAAACCTATACCGAGATTCGGAGGAATGGCTATCTTCCTGGGCTCCATGGCGGCTCTCCTCATTCCGGCAGGAATGAACGAAAAGATCAAGATAGCTATCATGGGCGGCATACTGATGTACGGACTCGGTGTTGCCGATGACATAATGGACATAAAGCCTGTCACAAAATTCGTGGGGCAGCTCTTTATCGCGTCCGTCATGTACAGCGCAGGCATACGGATCACGTTCATCAGCAACTATTTCGGTGCAAAAGTAACAGATGCGAACGCGAACGTCATTCTCGGCGCCGGAGTTGCCTACATCATAACGGTCCTCTGGATAGTTGGAATAACCAACGCGGTGAACCTTATGGACGGGCTGGACGGCCTTGCGGCCGGTTCAGTTGCAATAATGGCGCTTGCTCTCGCATATATCGCATATATCCACGGGCACAAGCTTGGCTCCATGCCTGTATGCATAGCTCTTGTAGCCGTAGCGGGCGGCTGTCTGGGATTTCTCCCGTACAACTTCTCGCCGGCGAAAACATTCATGGGAGACGGAGGCTCACTGTATCTCGGTTACATGATCGCGGTCCTGTCAGTCATATCCCCTCTGAAGAGGGCGACGGTGATAGGAGCGCTCGTACCGATGCTTACACTTGCTGTTCCTATTCTCGACACCGGACTCGCGATGCTCAGAAGGACCCTGAGACACGAATCGATAATGAAAGCGGACAAAGGCCACCTGCACCATCACCTGATGGCTGCCGGCTTCGGACAGAGGCGGTCAGTGCTTATAATGTACGGAATAGTCGGAATCATGGGTGTCGTGGCCGTGCTCATAAGCCGCGAGCTCTACAAGGACGCATTCTTCCTCTTCATGATAGCGCTGCTTTATCTTGGGATCATCATTGTTCCGAAACAGCCGAACAAGAACCTCAGAAAGATAATCATGCAGGACGCAAATGATATAGAGAAAGAGAACTTTATCGAATACCTCAACTATGAACGCGAGCGCAGAAGAAAACTTCGCATGGAAAGCGAGGGCAATGAAGAGCCTGACAGCGTAACGACTATAATAACAAAGGAAGAAGCAGAGGAACTCGCTGCTTTGAAAGGAACAGATGGCAAAGAATAAAGAAGAACAGAATAAAAGCAAGCACGATCCGGGCAAAAGAAGGCCCATGATCTTTCCAAGAAAACCTGCATACGTGATACTCCTTCTTGTCATGGGGCTTGTCGCGGCAGGGCTCATGGGCGCAATGGTCATGGTCAACACCTTCCCGCCTGATCTGACGATGATCATCCTTATCACGATGGCGGCGCTTTTCATTCTTGCGGGCGTCATAATGGCAAGACACAAAAAATGGAAAAGGATCGTGGGAATAATTGTTGCGGCTTTATTCATCATCGTATTCGGCTCAGCGACATATTATCTGGGAAGCACCTACGCGATGATGACCAGCATAAGCAGCGACAGCGAGTTCTCCAACGCCGGAGGAGTCAGGTCAAACATCGATCCTGCTGAAAACCCGTTCAACATATATCTGACAGGCATCGACCAGTGGGAAGCAGAGAAGGGTGAGGACCTTGAGCGAAGCGACGTGAACATGATCATCACCGTCAATCCGCAGACAAAAAAGGTTCTTCTCACATCCATACCAAGAGACTCCTATGTGAAGCTCCATACTGCACAGCAGATGGATAAACTCACTCATACAGGTATATACGGAGTCGACGAGACACTGAATACCGTAGAGGACTGGCTCGGTATCGACCTTAACTATTACGTAAAGATGAACTTCTCCGGTGCAAGAGATATTATCAACGCGATCGGAGGAATAAAGGTATATTCACCGGTAGAATTTGACAGCAGTCTGGCAGGTTACCATTACGTAAAGGGATGGAACCGTCTGAGCGGCAGGGAGGCGCTGTACTTCGCGAGAGAACGCAAGGCTTTCGAAGGGCAGGATTCCGTAAGGGTAGAGAACCAGCAGAGAGTCGTGGAAGCGATCATCAAGAGGGTGACTGCGAGCCCGGCGCTGCTTACAAACTACGGCGAAGTCATGGCAGCCTGTGAAAACAACCTGCACACTGACATGAGCTATTCCGAGATCAGAGATCTCGTAAAGATGCAGCTGAGCGACCTCAGCACATGGGAAATAAAGTCGCAGAAGATAGAAGGCGAATATGACGAAGACTATGTTGCTTCCTTGACACAGTCGATGAAATTCCAGATCTACAGGCCATCGGAAGAGTCCGTAAGCAAGTGCGTAAACGCAATAAACGGCGTTCTCAACCCGACAGAAGAAGAACTGGCAGCGGCGACCGCAGAGAGGCGGAAGGGATTTATCGGTAACGTAGTGAAACTGATGACCGAACGTGTAAAAAAGGAAGATTAAAGGAGACGATCCATGAAAGGAATCATACTTGCAGGCGGAGCCGGAACAAGGCTTTATCCGCTCACAATGGTAACGAGTAAGCAGCTGCTTCCGGTCTATGACAAGCCGATGATCTATTATCCGCTGTCAACGCTCATGCTGGCGGGCATCAAGGACATACTGATCATCTCTACACCGGAGGACACACCGAGATTCGAGAACCTGCTCGGAGACGGATCCCAGTTCGGTATCGATCTTACATATAAGGTGCAGCCGTCACCGGACGGCCTCGCGCAGGCTTTCATAATCGGTGAGGAGTTCCTCGGCGATGAGGCCGGTGTCATGATCCTCGGCGATAACATATTCTACGGCAACGGTTTCGGAAGGATACTGAGGAAAGCTGTGGATAACGCTGAGGCCGGCAGGGCTACCGTATTCGGATACTATGTAAACGACCCGGAGAGATTCGGCATAGTCGAGTTTGACGATGAAGGAAGAGTCATTTCCATAGAGGAAAAGCCGAAGCATCCTAAGAGCAATTACGCCGCAACGGGCCTGTATTTCTATCCGGCAGGCGTAAGCGCAATGGCGAAGCAGGTAAAGCCTTCCGCCAGAGGGGAGCTTGAGATAACCACTCTGAATGAAATGTACCTGCATGAAGGAAAACTTGATGTGCAGCTTCTCGGCCGTGGATTCGCATGGCTCGATACCGGAACAATGGATTCCCTGGTGGACGCAGCCGACTTCGTAAGGATGCTCGAGAAGAGGCAGGGCGTCAAGATCTCAGCGCCTGAGGAGATCGCGTTCAGAAACGACTGGATCGATAAAGAGGCGCTTCTCGAATCTGCCAGGAAATACGGCAAGAGCCCTTATGGAGATCACCTCAAGGCCGTAGCAGAGGGCAGACTTATAACTAAATGATCCAGAGGAAAATAATGGGTATAGGCTCAGTTATAAAAAAGAAAATATTTGATATTGCCAAGGACAGCAAAGCGATCCGTGTCGTGCTCCGCAGCGAGCGCGACGCGCTTTATCGCGCAAAAATGGTGCTTGACGATCCTTTCGTGAAGATCGATGACAGGCTTGTATACTTCCAGACCTTTTCGGGACGCGGATACAGTGATTCGCCTAAGGCAATGTATGAATACATGCTGAAGGCGCCGGAGTACTCGGATTACCGCTTCGTATGGAGCTTCAGAGACGCCGGAAAGTATTCGTTCCTGCTCAATAATGACAGAACAGAAGTCGTTGAGTTCAGGTCACGCGCAGACAACAAGGCGCTGCGCAGGGCGAAGTACTGGATATCGAATTACCGCATGCTCGACTATCAGTATCCGCGCAAGGGGCAGGTGTATACACAGTGCTGGCACGGCACGCCGCTCAAGAGGCTTGGTTACGACATACAGGCAAGCGACAACGCGATGAATTCGATCGAGGAGATCAGAGAAAAGTACAGGACGGATGCGGAGAAGTTCGCGTACATACTCTCGCCTTCACCTTTCGCGACAGAGAAATTCGCGACTGCATGGAATCTTGTCGCCACAGGGCAGACGGACAAGATCATAGAAGAGGGATATCCGAGAAACGACAGGCTCATCAATGTTTCAGGAGAGGAGCGTACCGGAATAAGGAAGAGCCTGGGCGTCGATGACAAGAAGGTCATCCTGTATGCTCCTACATGGCGCGACAATCAGCACGTCAGCGGAGAGGGATATACGTATAAGACGGAGGTCGATTTTGACAAGCTCAGAAGCGCGCTGGGAGATGAGTACGTGATACTGTTCAGGGCGCATTATCTGGTTGCCAACAGCTTTGACTTCAACCGTTACGGAGACTTCGTGCGCGATGTGTCCTCCTACAGCGACATAAACGACCTTTATATCGCCGCAGACCTCCTGATCACGGACTACTCCAGTGTCTTCTTCGACTATTCGAACCTGATGAAGCCTGTGCTGTTCTACATGTATGACCTTGAGCAGTACGCAAATGAACTGAGGGGATTTTATCTGTCGCTGGATGAACTTCCGGGACCGGTCATCAGGGATGAAGATACCCTGATAGCAGCCATAAAGGAAACCGGCGGATGGAAGCCTGATGAAAAGTACATCGAGTTCAACAAACGCTTCAATCCGTATGAGGACGGAAATGCGTCGGCCCGTGTGCTCAGGAGGGTGATCGGAACTTCCCGTTAAGAACGCTGAATAAGATATAATGATAAAAGAAAAAGAGATCTGCTTGCGCAGATCTCTTTTATTCCTTTTGATTCGACTAGTCGAATGTGTAACGCAGATGCGGTTCTCTTGCTGCCTTTGTGTCGTCGAGTCTCAGTACCGGCGTGGTCTGCGGTGCCATCTGTACGCTCTCAGGAGCATTGAAGATGCGGTCGTAGATCTCGCGGAATGCTGTGATAGCCTCGTCGAGCGTCTCCTTCGTCTCTGTCTCTGTAGGCTCGATCATGAGGGCCTCGTGGACGATCAGAGGGGAGGCCGATTACGAACTCGTGCATGCAGGTGGTATCGAATGCGATCGGATAGATATCCTTCAGCTTCTCCTGCATGTAGTTTGCGTTCAGTACAGCGTTCTGAGCCAGAGTGTATACTTCCTTTCCGATGGTAAGCAGGTATGTGTAAGCCTTTACCATTACGAGGAAGTTGCCGTAGAAGCCTGTCAGGTTACCGATGGACTTCTCAGCTCTCTCATAGTTCTCGCCGTCCTTGCATACCAGACCAGGTGCGAATGGCGCCAGGAATTCCTTGTATGCGCATGGACCGCTGCCAGGACCGCCGCCGCCGTGAGGTGTAGAGAATGTCTTGTGCAGGTTCATATGGATTACGTCGAATCCGATGTCTGCCGGACGTACGATACCGATTACAGCGTTGAGGTTAGCTCCGTCATAGTAGCAGAGTCCGCCGGCCTCATGGACGAGTCTTGTGATCTCCATGATGTTAGGGTCGAAGAGACCGACTGTGTTAGGGTTGGTCAGCATCAGACCTGCAGTCTTAGGACCGAGGTGAGCCTTGAGGTCATCGATATCAACTGTACCGTTCTCGTTCGACTTGATGACG
>CACYLW010000015.1 GCA_902775345.1 uncultured Eubacteriales bacterium
GACCGTAGACTGAAGGTACCAAACGCCGTTGCAACAGTAAACAAGATCTTTTTTGATGTTTTTTTGTTTCAGAACTCGGTTTTAATTTTTCATTCTAAGGTTTTGACATCTATAGTGTATCGCAGTATGTGTCCGGAAAAGCGGACAGTAAAAAGCGCCCTCACCGGACGCTTTTTTACGTTTCCATGCATTTTGTATTTGCAATTTATATTATTTAAAAACTATATGTTCCTGGCTATACACGTTTGAACATTTCAGGTTTAATGCCCGGCGTACCCTCCATCACAACGGCCAGGCCGGCGATCTCCCCGTCCTCATAAACAGCCTCTGCCGGTACCGCAGTTCCGAGAACAGGCAGCATCAGATCAAAGGTATCATAATTGTAATGTATAAGCATTGCCGGCAGTCCATTCCACGTACCTGCGAGGCCCTGTTCTGTCATGGCAAATTCCATCGTACCGAATCCGGGATGCTCATACTTGCCAGCATATTCCCCGAACGGTCTGGCTGGTGTCGTATCCGGCACTTTCGCCTCTTCCTTTGCCTGCATTCCTGCCATCATGCCGCTCATCAGGTTCGCGAATACTTCGTTGAACCTTGCTGACCAGTCAGGAATATCCTCCACTCCCAGCGCCTCGTCCGAAGCATAATGGCCGAGCGCATTGACAGAGAAACTCGAAGTCGCATTGGAGAGCGCCACTACAGCGAATTTTTCATCCGGAATCAAGGTCATCTGTGCGGAGAATCCATTGGTGTTGCCTCCATGGTTGATCAACTTCTTTCCTCTGTAAATATCAGTGAACCAGCCGAGTCCGTACTCTGCGCTCTCTGTTTCCGGAAAGTCCCAGAAGTACGGGGTTCCATTCATCTGAGGACTGTGCATCTCGTTCATCATGGCCTCGCTGACAAGACGCTTGCCTTCCCATGTGCCATCTCCCAGCTGGAACAGTGCAAATTTTGCCATGTCTTCTGCTGTCGAAACTATGGCTCCGGATGGTCCGAAAGCGCCGAGGTGCATGTATGGAGGTTCCATAAATCCATCCCCGGCAAACACATAGCCCTTTGATGTTTTCTCGTACTTGCTGAGCGACTCGACCTCGAAATCACTTGACGCCATTCCGAGCGGCGCAAAGATCCTTTCTCTGACAAAATCTTCATATGTCTTTCCGGAAAGCACGTCAACGAGGTATCCCGCCAGCGATACCATCTGGTTTGAGTACATGAACTGCGTGCGGAAAGGTGCGAATGTCTGCAGATACTCAAGGGATCTGACCATTTTTCTCTTGTCATCCGTTGCGGCGTATATCGCCTGCAAGTCGTATTTCGGAGTTCCGGTGCGATGGCACATGAGATCTCTGGCTGTGACATTCTCCGTCAGTTCCTCATTGTTGAGTTTAAGCCATGGGATGTATTTGATAACAGGTGCATCCCAGTCCAACTTGCCTTCATCAGCAAGCATCGCCAAAGCCAGCGATGTGAAAGTCTTGGTGATCGAACCGATCGGGAGCACAGTATCTCCTGTCATCGGCAGGTCTTCCTCAACGTTTCTCTTTCCGTAGCCTTCCACGCTTACGATCTGACCATTTTTGATCAGAGCGACGCTCATTCCGGCTACATGATAGTCTTCCATAAGTTTTGCGATCGTTTTTTCCATCTGCATGATCAATCCCCTTTCACAATACACCCTATTCCCGGAACATCCCAAAGTGTCACATGACCTCCACGGTGATCGAACCCACCGTATACGTCTTCCTGCTTTAATATATAAACCGAATCCAGATCAACATCTTTTATGTTTTCAGTTGCAGCCGCAAGGTGCATCCCGGCAAGGTTGCCCAGTGTGCTCTCGCCCATGCATCCGATCATGCACGGTATCCCCGCACCTTCACATATAGCAGCGATCTTGATTGCGTTATATATGCCTCCGCATTTCATCAGCTTGATGTTCACAACATCAACAGCCCGCATTGATGTCAGCCTTGCGGCATCATAGATCGAATGGCAGCTCTCGTCCGCCGCGATCAGGATATCCGCCCTCCTTGTTATTTCCGCCAGACCCTCGAAATCGAAGTCCTTTACCGGCTGCTCTATAAGATCCACGCCGAGTTCAGCAAGCCTGCGGCTTACGATGATCGTGTCCTTTACAGACCAGCCCTGATTTGCATCGATCCTTATCTTTATGCTGTCCCCGACCGCCTCACGGATTGCTCTTATCCTCTCCGCGTCTGTTGCGATGTCTTCACCCAGCTTCACCTTGATGATCTCAAAGCCTTTGCCTACCCATGATTTTGCATCAGCAGCCATGGTGTCCGGATCGTTTATGCCTATCGTCACATCTGAATGGATATGCGGATCGTTTCCTCCCAGAAACTTGTAAAGCGGGACTCCTGCGGCCTTTGCAGCGATATCATAACAGGCGATGTCTATGCCGGCTTTGATCGCGCCGTTGCCTGCGTACATGCTGTCCATCACACGGTGAATAGCGCCTATCGCGCGCGGATCCATGCCGATGAGAGCTTTCTTAAGATCGTTTCCTACCGATATCACTGTCTCCAGATTATCTCCCGTGACATAAGAAAAAGGCGCCGCTTCTCCAAAGCCGGTTATGCCTTCATCCGTAGTCATTCTGACTATGCATGTCTCCATGTCTACGATCGTAGCAAAAGCGACTTTCATCGGTTCTTCGAACCTGAAGCTGCGCACTTCAAACTGAATGTCTTTGATTTTCATTGTATCCACCCACTGCCGATATACCCTTTGTCTTATTATATTTGGCATACCGCAAATTGTAAACCATTGTATTTCTATGGTTTACATATGTATGGGTTTCTGCATTGGATAATTTTTCACTTTTCTCCCCAGTGCTGTCTCAAAACAACAGACCGGTGTTGATCCCCGCAAGCCCCGGGATCTCTTTTGCGCTGTCTATAAGAATGTCTGCGCCGTATTCCTCAAGTTCCGATCTCGGCCTGAATCCCCATGTGACGCCTACTGCAGTCACCCCGGCGTTGCGGGCGGTCAGCATGTCGGTATTGGTGTCACCGAAATACAGGCACTCGTCCTTACCTGCTCCGAACTTATCGAGTATCTCGAATACTCCCGCAGGATCAGGCTTTATAGGAATAAGATCAGTCTGCCCCTGTATATGATCGAACAGGCCTTTGCCGAAAATGGTCTCTACCACGCCTATGGCGCTTTCGTGCGGTTTGTTGCTGAAAACCGCGATCTTCACGCCGTGACGCTTAAGCTCCTCAAGCGCCCACACCATGTGATCGTAAGGCACCACATGATATGCCGGGTCCTCCTGCATCCAGGCACGGCACTTGGGGAGGCCTTCTTCCAGATGCGAAGCATCAGTGTCGCCTGCGGCGATCAGCGCCCTTTTAAGCGCATTTTTGATGCCGTCCCCGGCAAAGTAATTAAAGGCCTCCACAGGCTGCGCAGGCAGGCCGTAAAGCGCCAGAGTCATGTTCACAGGTCTGGCTATAGACTCCTGAGTCGCAGCCAGAGTTCCATCCAGGTCAAAGATGCAGATTTTTATCACGATATTGTCCTTATTATCCTTCCGTTGTAAGTATTGATTGTATGTGTTGGATCAGCTTATGCCAGCAGGGTCAGGCTGAATGCGATCAGCAGCTGTCCCGCATAGTACAGTGAAATGTTTGTGTTGCGGAGGCTCTGTCTGAACTCACTTCCGAACGTATTCAATATAAGCACGATGTCGCTCACCAGAAAGAGCGCAGCGCCTATTGCAAACACGATGTTGAACGCGGAACCTGATGCTGCCACGTTGCCTATCGCCACGCAGTTGAGCAGCATTATGGCGCCGATATACACCACGCCGAATATCTTGAATGCCGGCTTTGCCGTGATGCGGCTGAAGATCCACACCATGAGAAGCGCTGTCAGAACGATTCCGCTGATGATGCAGACAAGCTTGTACGAGCACAGCGGCAGCACGGCCGCCAGATACATGATGTGTCCGGTCAGGAACACCACGATGCCTATCAGGAATATGAGCTGGCCTTTTTCCTTGAATACCATCCTGAGATTCAGCATCACGTCGGCGGTGCTACCGATGATCAGTCCTGCTACTATCAGATTCGAGACGTGGCTGCCCGGGCTGCACATAAGTCCGATGACCACGAAACACAGCGATGCAAGACCTTTCAGGATCACTGCCTTTACGTACTCCTCCTTGCTCTCGGCTCTGAGGAAGAAGCGCGCCAGTACCGCGCACAAAACTACCAGAATATACAGCATGTACGGTCCCCCTTTATCTATAGACCCAGTGTTCCTCCTTCGTATAGCAGGCGTGTCGGAAAAAGAAACAGATACGGCGCGGTTATGAGCGCAAGCCTGATCGCAGAACGCTTTACCTGCTGCGGATCCAGGCCCGCCCTGCGGAGTATCCATTTATCCAGGAAACAGATGCAGGCTGCGGAAACCGCAATGCCTGCAAATACGATGAGCAGGCCGGGCAGGTTTGAAAACGGATCAAACATAATCGCACTTCCGATATCCTGTGCTTTTTCGCTGCTCTCTCCGAGCACCAGCGATGCTCCGAGCAGGATCAGTGCTCCCGCAAGGTCGCTCAGAAATCCGGCAATGCAGATCTTCCATGTGTGCTTTCTGCAGAAAAGGCCTTTATCCGGCATGTCTCCCAGGCTCCACCTGAGCACCACCCTGTCGATGATATAGTTGAGCGGTATCAGCACAAGCCACAGATACGACGGCAGAAAGATGAGCAGCCACAGCGGCAGCAGAATATTATATAGTTTTATGCCATTATCGTTGTTCAAGTGAAGATTCCTTTTGTCTTCGGCTGCAGGGCTTGCAGTCTGAGGATGTCCTGTCTGCGATCAGTCAGCGCCGGCTGTTTTTCCTCTGGACACGAGTATGACCGCGTATGCCGCCTCAAGAACAAGCATCACGACAAAGGCGATGACGACCGGTACAGGTGTTGTGCTTGAGGCTCCGAACATATGGTTTGTTATGTCTATGGCGGCGTGCGCGAGTATGCATGAGAAGAGGTCGCCTGTTGTGATGAAGATGGCTCCGAATACAAGTCCGACCACTACTGCGTAGCCGGTCTGCACCAGAATCTGTACGATGCTTCCACCGCCGGCGATATTCGTCAGGTGGATGATCCCGAAGAACAGTGCAGGTATAAGCAGCGCTTCCATGTCGCTCTTGCTGCTCTCTTTGAGGTTGTTGATAAATATGCCGCGGAACACGACTTCTTCGAAGACCGCCGGCGCGAGTCCGAGGAGCAGGATCTCCGCAGTGAACGGATGGAATTCTCCGTTCGTCATGAAGTGGTCGAATACGTTCCAGAGCGCAAAGATGAGCGCCGGCAGCATGACTATGAATCCCGAGAATTGTTTTTTACCTTTAAGACAGTTCCTGAAGACGATCAGCAGAACTATTCCCGCAAGGATCCTTCCTATCGCCATGCTGAGCTCGTTCCCGATACCTGCCGTCTGGCAAGGTATCCCAAATACCAGAGCCAGCGCGAATGCCGCGATTATTAGTAATATTTCAAATAAAACGGGTGATTTGACTGCCAGCTTTTTCATATGTTGTTCTCTCCCGTTTTTTTCTGTGTTTCGATCCGCCTGTCAGGCTGGAATCAGTACTCGCAATTATTAATGGTCGTGTATGAACTCCGCGATGTCGGATATCACTTCTTCGCCGATGTGACGTTCAACGCCGTACTCTTTCGATGCCTTGAGAATGTCATCGTAGATCGCGGTAACGAAGCAGTGGTTGAGATCCGGATAAAGCTTGTATGTGATGTTGTCACGGCCTGCGAGGATCTCCCTGAATGCCTTGAAATCATCATCGGCAAGCACCTGGAAATCCCTGCCGCCCTGCATTATCAGGACAGCCTTGCTGCTTTCGAGCAGATAATCCGCTGCTGTCTTCTGCCCCATCTCCTTGAAGTAGTAGAGCGAAATGTTTCCTGCGAATTTCTTCTTTTTCGCCTCTTCGTCACTCAGGTCATACAGGCCTTTGAATTTCTTTGCAAAATATTTTCCCTCGAGACCGGTCACCAGACCAAGCACCGGATTATTCCCTTTCCGGCTCTGCTCAAGCTGCCTGAGCACGATCTCTTCGAGGCGGTGCGGTGTTCCGGCCATCAGTATCAGACCTTTTACGTTCCCGCCTTCAGCATCGATCCTCGGCGCGAGCATTGCTCCCATGCTGTGTCCGAGGATGAAAATATTACTGCTGTCAATGCGCCTGTCGTTTCTGAGCATGGCGAGCGCCAGCAAAACGTCATCGATCGTTTCCTCTTTCACGCTCATTCCGGATGCGTTGGCTTTCATCATTTTGCGTCCGTGCACGAACGTGCGCTTGTCGTATCTCAGCGACGCGATGCCATACGCTGCCAGTCCGTCAGCCAGATCCCTGAAAGGTGTCAGTCTGAGCACCTTTTCATCCATGTTGCTTGCACCCGAACCATGCACCATGACGACAGCAGGAACCGGTCCTGCCGCTCCGTCAGGTAACGTAAGCATTCCGTTGAGCGGATATTCAGTTCCCTGTCCTATGACTGTTTTTTCTCTGTACATATTGAGCCTCCCTGATGTGCATGCAGCAGCCTGCGTGACTGTACACGGCTGAAGTTTTAAACATAAACGGTGCTCAGCACTATCAGAAGCAGTCCGCCGAAGTATGTGAGACTGTTGAGCCTGACGAGCCATTTGTTGTTGTTCATGATGTATCTGTATACATTCAGGTCGATGTCAGAGATCATGAACAGGAATGATCCGAGGCCCAGCATCACATAGCTTGTTCCCGGCAGCATTATCATCAGTGCAAGTCCTGTAATGCCGTGCATGAATATCGATGAAAGATAGAATATCATCGGGCCGCGCATCTTGCCCATCCTGATCTTCTCAGGCCACCGTCCCGTGGCAAATATTACTATTGCCAGCATGACAGCAACTACTGCGAATGTCCATGCGAAATCCTTGAACCGGTATCCACCTTTGTCTACCAGTATAATCTGCTCATACAGCGTAAAGCAGATGTTGCCTGCAAGGAAGAAATCGCCTCCCCGGCCGAAATCAAACACGAGGAATATGTCTCCCAGCCATGCCAGTATGAGGGCGGCCATGAGCAATGTCTGATAGCTTGCGAACTCATAGTTTCTGAAGAATGTAACGAACGCAAGCGTCAGATACATGGTTGCCATGAAATACTTGTTGATGGCCCTGTGCTTGATGTTGCCTGACGTTCTGGTCTTGAAATAGCAGCACAGAGCGATCAGATAAATAGCTATGAATATGATCATTTTTCTTTTCCTGCCTAATCCACTAAAACTACTACGGATTCATTATAGGTATGTCGATCTCCATGTCTGACTCCGGATATGTGGAACACGGATGGATGTAATTGAACTTTTTGTCGGCAGAGCGGCGGAAATCGTTCTCTTTGGCGATAAAATATTCTCCGTTAACAACTCTGCTGTGACAGAATCCGCATACTCCGTTGCGGCATCTTACGACCGCCGGTATGCCCGCGCGCTCCAGAGCGGTGATCAGAGTCTCATTATTCGTCGCCTCCAGCTCATATACCGCGTCACGGATATGCACGATGAGCCTGAACGCCTTGATCTCACTGACTTCCCTGTCTCCTACGGAATTTCTCTCCTGCCGGATCTTCGTTTCATCGAAGCCCAGACTCTCCAGTTCACCTCTTACGAATCTGTACATTGCATCAGGTCCGCACATGAAGACGCTGGTATCGCAGTCAATGTATTCCTTCAGCAGACCGGCTGTTATGAAGCCATGACGGTAGCCTTCGGCTTCCTCTTCGGAAAGCACAACTATGACTTCTACGCCTTCGCCCCTGAATTTTTCAGGATCAAACGGGATGTGATCCCTGGTCCTTGCGCCGTAGATCAGCGTCAGTCTGAAATCCTCGCTGCCCTCGCGTATCGCTTTCATCATGGAAAGGAACGGAGTTACGCCGCTGCCGCCTGCAATGGCAACAATGTGTTTTCTGTCCCTTATGCTGTCAAAATAGAAATCTCCCGACGGCTCTCCTGCGATCAGCTCCGTGCCGGCAGCGGCCTCGTCGATAAGAAAGGTTGAGAATATGCCCTTCCTCTGCACCATTATCTCGAGTTTTCCCTCAAGGGCTTCCCTTGGAGATGATATCACCGAGTACGGCCGGCTCAGGAATGATTCACCTGCCCTGCAGCTCAGGGTCACGAACTGTCCTGCCCTGAAATACGGAAAAGCTTCGCCGGCCGCCGGCTCAAGCCTGATCCGCCAGCAGTCAGCGCTGCAAGGCGTCTTCTCTGCGATCACAGCCTTTACGAAACCCGGATGCAGGTCTTTTGCAAGGCGGTTCACTCCATATTCATACACCAGAGGAGCCGCAGGTGTTTCATCTATAAGCTTACGGCGCTTCGCTGTCATTTCCGTGGCGAGCCTGATGTCTTCGCCCGGAATATTACTTTTCTTGAAAGCCATATTACCTGCCCTCCTTTTCCATGTCTCTCAGAGTGCGGCCGGCTTCATTCACTCCGGATTTGTAACTGCTCGGGAATCCAAGCAGTCTCTCTCCGTAGCCGCCGCCTATCCTGAGTCCCGGCACGAATCTGTCCTCTTCTACCATCTGGATCCTGCTCATCAGGCCGTCATAGTACTGGGATTCGTAACCGTAAACCGTGCCCTGCGGGTGTCCGCAGTATCTTGCGTATGTCTCAGGAGTGGCAATAGCTATCTCTTCTATATAGTCATGTATGTTGGTTCCGGTAGCCTTCTCGAATCTCTCGATCATGTCAGCGGCCACCTTGTTCTTCAGTTTGAAATAGTCTTCTTTGTCAACAGAACTCCACGCGTCATCAGTGAACAGCGTGGTCATGTATATTATGCAGGTTCCTTCCGGCGAGCAGTCCGGGTCAGCGTTGTTGAGGCATACTGTCGCCTGCGCGGCGGTATTGCCTATCTTCTTCATCGACTCGTACTGCTTCACGTTGTCGGTCGTGTCGTAAACGAAGTAGTTGTGGTCTTTCAGGCCCAGCTCTTCGGCAGACTTGCTGATCCCAAGGAACACGGTGAATCCCCTGCCTGCCAGTTTTCTGAAGTTTGTGAGCTTGAGAGCCCTTTCCGGCACTGCTTCGCTGTCAAGGAGCTTGCCGTAAACGACATGCGGGGAGCAGTTGGCGATAACGTGTCTGGCTGCGATCTCCCTGCCGTCTTTCAGCCTTATTCCGCACACATGGCCCTCTTCATCCGTGAGTATCTTCACGACCTCGCTGTTGAACCAGATATCTCCGCCGAGTTCGTGGATGCGCTCCTCGAACGCCAGCGAGAGCTCATGCGAGCGGTACTTCGGTATTGCCGCTCCCTTTGAGAAGTAGCTGTATATCATGTTGGCGTAGTGCAGGAAGCTCAGGTTGTTTCCGTCCGCGCCAAGATAACACCAGTATGTGTTGAGGTTATCGACGATCTCCTTTGGATAGCCCAGCGCCTCGAAAGCCTCGTTGACCGAGTACGATCCGCAGGCGAGGTAATCCGGATACTTCTCCATCATCACCGCCGGATCAGGCCTGCCTTTGGTTTCTCCGATATAGGCCATGGCCTCTCTTATCTGCTGACACAGGGCGAAGAACTCGTTTATGTACTTCTCCCCGTCAGGATGGAGCTGATTGTTGGCCTTTGCAAAAGCTTCCCAGCCGAAAGGCATAACATAGTCGTAGCCCTCAGCCTCAGAAATCAGATGATACGCGTCTTTCAGCTGTATCCATTCGATCTTGTCAGCAACGCCCAGCTGCTCAAACAGGATACGCGTGCTTCCCGGTTCTTCAGGCGTGCCTATGCCGTTGAATTCGTGCAGCGATGCTTCAAACTCGAACCTTCCGCGCACGAAGCTCGTGGCAAATCCGCCCGGTATATTGTGCTTCTCGCACACGAGGCAGGTCTTTCCTGCGTTCAGGATCCGGCAGGCAGCACCGAGGCCGCCGTTTCCGGCTCCGATCACTATTACGTCATACTTGTCCATGGCTCGCTCCCGTTATACCCCTGTTTCGACCGTGTAGGTCAGCACATCCTCTATCACATCGCCGTCGATCTGCAGAGCGCATGGCTGATCGAACGATACCGTGACTTTCTTTCCTGTCTGTACCGTGACCCAGTCTTTTTTAAGAACGTGTTCGCCCTTGTTGAGTGACGGGAACCTCATCAGTGTCACGAGTCTGTTCTTCTTGTACAGCGTAACGACTGAAACCGTGCCTTCCTCATTGAAGCGGTCCTGAGCAGGAGCTACCATCATGCCCCCGCCGTAGAAGCGTCCCTTCATTGTTGAAGCCATCCAGACGTTCTCGAATTTGCTTACCTTACCATCTACTTCCACGGTCGCTTTCTTGAGTTTGTAGCTTCCGAGGAGCAGCCTTATGGCGATCTTCGAATAGCTTACCGGCTTGTCGGATGTGGCTCTCTGTATGTCGCCTATCCTGCAGGTCTCGCCATCGATACCGTAGCCGATGCCGTTCACGAATCTTCTCTGAACGCCCTTAACAGTGACCAGCGGAAGGTTCTTCAGAAACGGCCTAAGATCGATCCTGCCGTTTTCAGCGTACTTCTCGTTATCACGGTAGAAGTCATTGCCGCTGCCGCATTTCACGTAATAGACCGGTATCCCGAATTCGTATCCGTATACATCATTCGCGAAGCGGTTCATCGTACCGTCTCCGCCCGTCAGAATGACCTCGTCGCCTTCGTTGAGGCCATCAAAGAACGCCTTCATGTCGCTGATATCAAGAAGACTTTTGAATTCACACTCAACATTGCTGCCTTCGGCCCACTGCCTGGCATCCTGTTCCCCTTTTGAGTTATTGGCCAACGGATTGTAAAGCAAGTAAGTCATGGCTCTTTCCCCCCTTCTTATGTTTTTCTTACGTATCTGTTATGTATCCTTGATTTTCTGTTAACAATTGTATCATATGTACAGGTCCGAGAATACAGAAAAGCCTCTGACCGCTGTGGTCAGAGGCTCTGTATTTTGTTGTTTCAGAATGCGAAGTTGCCGTTTACGAATACAGGTATTTCTTCGCCGTCATGTGTGATGCCGGTGATCTCAAGGTCTTCCGAGCCGACCATGAAGTCGACATGTGTCATCGAGGTGTTTGCCCCAAGAGCCTTGAGCTCGTCCTTGGTCATGTTCTCTGCGCCCTTGACCAGCGGATATGCCTCGCCGAACGCAAAGTGGCAGGAAGCGTTTTCGTCAAACAGTGTGTTGAAGAAAAGCACGCCGCTGTTGGAGATAGGCGAATCGTAAGGTACGAGCGCTACCTCTCCGAAATACGAAGCTCCTTCATCAACGGTGATGGCATCCCTGAGGACGTCTTCACCCTTGTCCGCGTGAGCCTCTACGATCTTTCCGTTCTCAACTTTGAAGACGATCCCTTCGATGACCGTGCCGTTGTGGCTGAGCGGCTTTGTGGATACGATCGTACCGTTCATGCTGTTCCTGTCAGGGAGCGTGAATACTTCCTCTGTCGGGAGATTCGGTGAGAAGATCACACCTGTACCGGCCTTTTCAGAACCGCCTTCCCAGTAGTGGCCTTCAGGAAGGTCTACTGTAACGTCTGTGCCGGCTGCGTTCTTATATCTCAGCGTTTTGAAGTTGTATCCGTTCAGTATGTCTACGTGCTTCTTGAGTTCGTCGATGTGATCCTGCCAGTTCCGGATAGCATCTCCGCCGTCTACTCTGCAGCATGAGAGGATCTCTTCCCACATCCTTGCAACAGCGTCCTCTTCGCTGAGTTCAGGGAATACCAGGCGTGACCAGGCTTTCGATGGCACCGAGCAGATGCTCCACGGGCATGCGCTGCTCATCAGCTTTTCCCTGTAATGCTCGAGCGCCTTGCCGCTGCTTATCTGAGCTCTTTTAATGCGGTCCGGATCGACTCCGTTCAGGCTCTCAGGGTCTTCCGCAAAAATCGTAAGAAATGCGCAGCCCTCGTCAGCAAGGCCGTTTGCACGGTCTACTTCCCACTGATCGACGCTGTCGAACACCTCGTCAGCCGCCTTCAGGTATTTCATGCGGGTGAGCTCGTCATCGTGCCAGCGGAACAGTACTTCCCTGCATCCTGCTTCATATGCCGCTTCGGCACAAAGCTTCGCGAAATCCGCACATTCGATCTCACTTGTTATCTGTAATCTCTGTCCTTTCTGTATATTTACTCCTGATTTTATAACCAGGTCTGCATAGTCCCTTTTAAGTTTTTCAAGATTTGCCATTCTTTTTTGATGACTCCTTTCAGTGATAGTTGTTGTTTTTTTAAGTAAAGCGTAAAAAGCACCTCCGGTTCAGATGGCCGGAGGGCCTGTACTTTTGCATTAAAAAGAAGTGTCAGTCTGCCGCTGCCCTGGCCGCTGTACTTAATCCCAGGATTCAGGCTTGAACTTACGGTTCTTCATTTCCTCTATGTATTTTTTATATGCCTGAGTATCGGAGATCCTGACTCTGTTGTTGAGAGCTTCCTCTAAGGCCTCGATCTTGAGAGGGTCATATCTGTCGCCCACGCGCCACTGATACGAATGCGGATACGCGTCGTCCTTGTCGAGCACGGTAGGATCCCTGAGGATCATCCTCTCATAATCGTAGTAAAGCAGCTCATACTCAGCGTTCGGATCTTCCGCAATGTCTGCGCTGTCTTCAGGCTTCCTTGATTCGTTGACATCAGGGCCAAGATAGCTGGCATCCATAACAATCGTGTATTCAAAATCCTTGTCGTTAAAAGTCTTCTTGTTGTCCATTATTCAATAACCTCATTATCCGTATATGATCAAAACATGCCGGTGCATGTCACTTTTTGCTGATTTGTTTGCTTATCTGTATATTACCTTATTACTTTAACATCAATTCCGTTGTCCTTGATGTAGTCCTGGATCTCTTTCCTGTAAGTGTTCATCACGGAGAGGACGATCCCGGACAGGTCCTTTGAGAAGAAGGTAGTGGATTCGGCGAATGTTCTTACGAACGCAACGTTGTCCCATGCCAGCCTTACTGCCTGCGAGCCTGTCTTCTCTATCCCGACACCGTTCTCGTCGAGTGTCACTACCGACGGACGGTCATCCGCAAGAAAGCCGTTGACCGTCTTCATCATCCTGAAGAGGACCATCAACGTGGCAGCCGCCGCAACTGCAGAAAAAACTGCTACCAGTATCTTCGTGGCATTGAAGGAACCGGTGATCCCTCCGTAAACATTCATGGCAAAGAGAAGTACCATAGCAGCTGTCAGAACGATGTATCTTGTGAAGTTATCCTTCAGTTTGTCTTCAGGCCTGTACAGCAGCTGTCTGTACTGGGTCATGATATTTACAACCTCTTTGTAAAACTGCCTTGTTCCTTTTTCCTTTACCTCGATCGTCATTTCAATACCCTCCGCTCAGAGACAAGGCTGCCGGTTCCGGCCGCCTGTCTTTCGAAGTCTAATGATACCATTTTTGCGCCCGATTTATCATTCCCTTACAGATTATTATTATACTCCAAACCGCTCTTCAGTATGCGTTCGATTGGTGAATTTGCACATCTTCAGCGGATCCATTTATCGGCAGTGACCGGCTCCTCATATCCCCAGTCCTCGGGAACAGCATGAACAACCAGATCGAATCCGTTTTTTTCAAGAACTTTAGCCGAAGCACGGTTCTCTATCATCGTACTCGCGGTTATGATCTCAATATCCGTCTCATCATAGAGGTAGTTTATCATCATCTTCAGTGCTTCTGAAGCGATGCCCTGCCCCCAGTAACGTTCGAGCAGCCTGTACCCGACGCTTATCTTATGGATCTCATCGCGGAATCCGTACATCTCAGCGATCCCGCAAAAAGCTTCTTTCATGTAGATGCCCAGTATGATCGACTCCCTGAAGCATTCATCGTAAAGATGATCGATCACGTACTCCATGCTGTCATATTTCTTCTCGAAAAGAAATGTCGGCAGATATCTGTATACAGTCTCGTTTTCAGTCAGTTCGCGCAATGAATCAGCGTCGTCCTGAGTTATTGCTCTGAGGACGACGCGTTCTCCTTCTATGAACGGTATTTCTGAAAAAAGCTTCTTCATCGTTCAGATCGCTTTAAGATCGGCATGGAATCTGCCGTTTTCTATCTTAAGCACTGCATACCCCGGATAATAGCCGCGTCCTGCCGAACCCGGATTCAGCAGTGTGACGCCGTTGTTCTCTGAGAGATGCTGCTCATGGGTGTGTCCGAACAGCGCAATGTCTGCGCCTGCTTCGAGTGCCTGAGACGTAAGGGTCTCGAGCCTGTAATCATATTTCACGTACGACAGGTGACCATGCGTCATGAATATGGTGACGCCATCGACTTTGACGATGAGCAGGTTTTTCAGCTTCGTGCCGAAGTCGCAGTTGCCCCTGACCGCGTAGATCTGAAGATCAGGGAACTTTTCCTCCAGTCTTGCCAGGTCACGTTCCCCGTCACCGAGGAAAAGCACGATATCGGGCTTCTCGAGTTCTATGGCTGATATCATATTTGCGGCATAGCCGTGGGAGTCAGAAAAAACACATATTTTCATTATTTGCAGATCCTTTTGTTTTTATTGATTGCGCCGGTCTGTCTAGATCAGGCCCAGCTTGCGGAATGCCCACTCGATCCCGTCTTCATCCGCAGCCGGACAGATGAGATCACTGCGTTCCTTGAGGAACTCGCTTCCGTTTCCCATGCATACGCTTGTGCCCACAGCCTCTATCATTTCGATGTCTATCCTGCTGTCGCCGAATCCGATAGTATCGGCCATATCGAAGCCCAGAGCATCAGCTACCAGGCGAACAGCGCTGCCTTTGTCGAACTTGCGGTTGATGATCTCGCCGAACAGGCATCCCGGCTCCGAGAAATCGTGTACGATGAACTGAAGCTCGTCACCGAGTGCATCTCTTGCCGGTTTTATCTGATCCTCACCGGCGCATGTATACACGACTTTATACAGCGGACACCCGTCATATTCTGCCATCGGTCTTGGTCCGAGTCCTATCCAGACGGCTTCGATCATGCCGAGCAGATAACTGTTCCTGATCTCAGTCTGCGTAAGATAATCCTTGGCGCGCTCGTCACTGTATGCGTAGTCTTTTCCCTCGATCGAAAGGAATACTCCTTCGTTATGAAACAGTGTGATCAGTTTTTCCTTCTGCTCCTCTGTCAGCGGGCAGTCATAAAGCACGTCTTCGCCTGCATAAACGTAACCACCGCAGCTGGCAATGCCTCCGTCAAAACCGTATTTGTTTAACGGCGATAGCGCGCCGTAATTGCGTCCGGAGCACAGAAAGACCTTATGTCCCAGCTCGCGGGCTCTTTTTACTGCTCTGACAGCGCTTTCAGGAGGTTCGTAGCCTCCCGGAGCTGTAAACGTACCATCGACATCCAGAAAAACCAGTTTACGGTTCATTATTCTCCTCCCAATGAGTGTTTATTTTCTTTGATCTCTGATTTATGCCGTAACACGGCTGTAAACACGGTAATATTATAATCCGTCTGTTATCATCCGACAACAGCAACAGAGCTCCCGGAACGATCCGGAAGCTCCTCTTATTATTTGCAGCATGCTTCACATTTTTATTTTACAACTACTTTTATACTTTTATAAACACCGTCCTGGGCATAGGCGTATACATGGCACGTTCCTTTCTTCTTTGCCGTTATTACACCCTTGCTTGAAACTGTTGCTATATTCTTATTGTTTGTTGCATATCTTAATCCGACATGCCTTGTCGCAATAAGTGCCGAGGACTGTTTTACGGCCTTGGCATTCAGACTCAGGGTCTTTCCCTTTTTCAGATTCTGCGCCTTATTCAAAACAGAGCTGCTTACTGACACACTCTTGTAGTTGCAGTATTTTCCGCCTTTTGCGGCAACATGTATGACCTTGCTCGCCGACACGACTTTCTGGTTCCTGTCAAGAGCAACTATTATAAATTTGTAGTATGTTCCTTTTTTAAGATTGGTACCGCCGATTTTATAAATATTCTTTACATTTCCCGTTGTTACGGCCAGTCTCTTTGGCTTGTTGTCCTTGCCGCACTTGTTGCCGTAAATGACATATGACTGTGCCTTATCCAGCTTTGCCCAGGTGAGCTTGATATAGCTGGTTGTCTGAGCAGATGATCTGAACCTGAGTTTGGAGAAGGCTGTACCTTTCGGAGAGCTGTCACTCTTCATGTTTACTATGGCTTTATCAGCATCGATCGCACTTGTTCCCGGGGCGAGAGGTGATCCGCCTGTACCTCCTGAAGGTTCAGTCTTTTTTCCGGTTCCGGTTATGACCAGAGTCTGACCATCGATCAGGTCATATTTATACTCCAGTTTATAGCCGTATGCTTCTCCTTCAAAAATGAAATCAAGGGCATTTTCGAATGTAAATCCCTCTTTTGTTTTTAAAACGAGCTTATAACTGTATGTATCATTACTGACAGATGAGGTGCAATCATCAATGACGGCTTTCTCTGAAAAAGGTACTGAGTCAACCAGAAGGAAGTCCAGCGCCTCGTCATAATCTCCGGTTATGACAAGAGCGATCAGTCTGGCAATATCGTCGCTGTTTATATTAGCTAAATTCACCGCAGAAATAATGTTGGAAAACACCCCGGTCACTATAAGTGTGTGATTGTCGTCCTTGTCTTCACCACCAAAATCATAATGCAGGCTGTAGTCTCCATTGACTCCCTGATAATCAAATCCATTAAGGCTGTTGTCAAAAACGAATCCGTCTTTTGCATTCAGCTCAAGTTTGTAACTGTATTCTCCGCCCTGCACCTGAATATACTTACCACTTATGACACTCCCATCAGGACCAAACCACATTTCGCTTAATATCGAATAATGATCAGAATCCGTAACTGTTATATGAGGAACCGCTCCGTCTTCCCATATTACTGTGCAGATTTCTCCGATATCTATAGTGTAAATCGTGTTCTGCTCCTGATCGTCAGCAAACGCAGTAAACATACCTGCCTGAATAATTAACAGTGCCGCAAGTAATGCCGCAACAACCTTCAGTCTTTTCCTGAGTTTCATATAGCCCCTTTGTGCTCAAACCCGCCACTGGCTGCGTCAATGCCATCCTGTATTTTACAGCAATTGTAAACCGTGATATTTTTTATATTTTATAACAACAGCATGTAATTTTGCTTAGCTTTTTTGATTTTTCATGTATAAAAGCATCCTGTCCGTACAAATAAAAGGGAGCAGTTAAAGCTCCCTCTCATCTCAGCTGATTTGAACTCTTAGAATATCTGTCCCGGAAGGATCAGTTTCTCCCTGACCGGGAATGATTTGTCAAATTCTTCGACATCCCTGTCATCAACATAATAGCCTTTCGGCGTCTGATAAACTCCCGTGACCCCACTGAGATATCCTTCTGCAAGCTCTTTGCACAGAAAGAAAGAGTCATCGGCGTCTTCCGGCAGATCATGATATCTGATGCCGAAGTTCCGTGCATAATCAAAACCGCTTCCGCCATAGAAATCGATGTTGCCCTCGAACAGAACGGCACCGTAGCCCAGTTTTGCAGCCTTTTTGAGTGAATGATCGAGCAGGAGCCTTCCGTATCCCCTGCGCTTCAGCTCCGGCGTGATGCAGATCGGTCCCATTGTAAGAACCCCGATATTCCTTCCGTCATCGGCATTGATCACTGTCTTCATGAACATGTTCTGCCCGATCAGCCTGCCGTCTTTTTCCATCACGAAATCAAGTTCCTTCACGAATGCCGGATCATCCCGCAGCACGTGTATCACATAATGCTCGCTGCATCCCGGCCGGTAAACGTTCCAGAACGATTCCCTAATAAGGTTCTCGACCTCTCTGTATTCGCCTTCTTTTTCTGAACGTATCGTAACGCCATTTATATTCATTGTTTTACCTCCTGAAAATTGTTGACTTCAATTGCTTTTCAGCGGGAGGTTTGTTGTGATCGTCCGCAAACCTCCCGGTCAGCCGACAATCTCAGGTGTGTAGTTCTTTCTCAAAAAGCACTCTCCTTGTGTATTGAATACTGTGACAGTATATGCCTGTTTATTTTGTAGCTATGAACTTTTTCGCACTCCAGGCTGAGTAATAATTCTTACCTTTCAAAGTTTTATATGTACGGATACGAATATAGTACTTCCTGCCGCCAAGCAGTCCTGTTACCTTCTTTGATACAATGTTGCGTCCCTCTACGGTAACCAGCGTCTTATTTTTAGTGAACGCTTTGTCAGTTGCCAGCTGTATCTGATATCCGGTGATTCCTGACGTTTCCATCTTCGTTAACTGCTTATTCCATTTCACCTTTACAGCTTTTGAGGCAGCTGCAGGGGCAAGAAGTGTTGTTCCTTTCGGGTTGATCCTGAACGAAAGCGTTCTGGAGCCGCTGTACTTGCTGCCCTTCATCTTTACAGTGACCTTATATGTCCCGACGTTCTTCCTTCCCGAAGAATATGTAACGGTATAATCAGTGTTCTCCGTCAGAGTCTTTGTTCCGCTTTTTACCGTTACAACCGGTGTTCTTGCTTGTCCGTTATATGTGAATGCTTCAGAATCAAGTTTAGCGGTCAGTTTTGGTATCACAGTTTTAACACTGCAGCCGCATCCGGTGCATTTTTTCTCTATCGCGCCTGCTTCACTAAAAGTTGCTTTTGTAATACCGGAGAACTGATAGTTGTGCTTAACAGGGTTAACGACATTCTTCCCCGTATATACACAGAAGCAGTTGATCATCCTTGCAGCACAGTTCACTTTGAGTTCAGGCTGTGAATAGAACGTGCAATCGTTGAACCGGACTTCGTTTTTCCCGGAGACACTTATTTTCGGAGTCTTTCCTCCTATCAGGCAATCCGAAAATGCAACACCTGCAGAATCATCGACCATGATCTGTCCATACCAGATCTGGCATCCGGTGAAGATATACCCATGGGAACTGTTTTTTATTGCAACAGCGTTTCCGCTGCCTGAGGCCTGTGGATCATTGCAGTCCTCTATATGATTGAATGTGCATCCGACTGCAGACCCATGACCATTGTTTCTGCGTTTACCGTCACTATTGTCTATAAGGAATCCCACCTTGCCCTGGAAAGTACAGGATGTGAACGTGTTGTTTCCGCCATTGTTGATGCATGCGTAGTAACATCTGTATATTTTTGTTCCGGAAATTTTATGGTATTCCGAATAGTAGTCTATATTTATACCTGCTTTGCACTGTTCGATAATACAGTTATTAACAGTTAACGACGAAGTTAAACGGCCGCCGGTATTATGGCAGTATATCCCCGATCCGTCAAAATTTTCGATCCACAGATTGTCGATGGTACATGAAGATACCGCAGGCCGGCTTTCTTCTTTTCCGTCAGCATTTGCAATGTAATACAGTCCGCATCTGCTGCCTGTTTCAGACGAAGACAGATCCGGCGCATTGTATCCGCCGCTTAATGTAAGATTCCTTATAGTGCTTTTCCCGACAGGCTTTACTATATAGTTGCATGATGAATCAGACAGTAGTCTTATTACCGTCTTCTTTCCGCACCCTTCCAGTGTAGAACCATACGGCATATCGATGTTTCCGCGCACATAGTATATTCCCGGGCGCAGACGGCAGTATCCCTTTTCGTCCAAAGCGCTCTGGATCACATCTGTCATATCTGTTTTACCGTTCTCGTCTGCGGTTTCAACATCTACAGTATCGATCCAGTATTCACCGGCATCCTCCTCCGGGGTACTGTTCTGAGGGTCTTCTATTTCACCGGGATCACTTGTTCTTACGGATCCATTTTCTTCTTCAGTCTCTCCCGGCTCCTTGTCTGTAATGTCATCACTGTCGTCCGCATCTTCTCCGTTGTCCTGAACATTCTCATCAGACTCATCAGATTCAGCAGGCTCAGTCATCCGGTCTCCTGCATTGGGATCCTCCGGGTCTTCTGATTCCTGTTCCTGCATAGTCTCCACGGGCTGCGGATCGTCAGAGGTGACATCATCCCCTGCCCATGCAAGAGTTCCGGCCTGTATCACCAGAAGTATGGCTATCAATAAAGTAAACGTTCTATTCATCAAATGCTTCATATTGTTCTGTTGCTTTCCTTAGATCTCCGTCCGTATTCATGATTGAGTCACGATCTGTTCCAGGAAGTCTTTTGCTTCATCTGCCCCTCCGCAGTTTTTGAAGCTCCCGGATATTTGTTCTGCGGCCGCCTTATATTGCGGCTCGTTTATGACTGTTGTCAACGCATCTAGTATATCCATCCCGGATATCGATTTCAATCTGAATCCCGCACCGAGTTCTTCAGTCCGTTTTGCCACGGCATCCTGCTCCGGAGTCTGAGGAAAGAGTACGAGCGGTACGCCATAGTACAGGCCTTCAGATGCCGAATTCATGCCGCAGTGAGTGACAAATGCATCAGCTATCGACAGTACTGCCATCTGGTCTACCGATTCATGCACCTGTATATTCTCAGGAAGATCATCGAAGGAGTCGGTATTTGTTCCCATGGAGATGATCACCTGCCAGCCTGTCTGCGAAAGCACGTCTATGCAGTTGCGGTAAAACTGCCTGTTCTGGTTTATGGTTCCCATCGAAATATATACTGTCTTGTCAGAAGTCTTTTCTACAGGATCGGTGACCGGCCGTATGGACGGACCGATGAAATGATACCTGTCAGAAAACGTTTCGGCGCATGGCTGAAAGTATCTGGATGTATACACTATCGTATTGGTATCATTATCGTTCTGCACTATGTCGAGCAGGCTCTTTACCGGATAGCCCTTTTCACGCAGGCGGTTCAGCTGTTTGTTGATACGCGGCATCGCTATCAGCATCCTGGCGATGTCCCATACGCTCTCCTGCATGTACTTTGCCGAATAACGGTTAAACGCAAAGGTAGTAGTCGATGAAACATACGGCAGGCCATGCTTCATAGCCGCAAGCTTGCCCCAGTATGCCACGGAATCGGCTACGACTACATCCGGTCTGATCTCGCCGATCATACGGGTAGTCATTTCATCAAGCGCAAGTGTCGAGGAAACCAGCAGCTCGGTCGCAAAGACCTTATCCTTTCCGACACGGTCCGCATTTTCCTTATCTTCCATTTCAAAATCGTATTTATCGCAGCCTACAAATACTGCGCCGGCACGTTCTATCTTTTCCCTGAATTCCTCAAAAGAAAAATACCAGATCTGATGACCTGCTTCAGTAAGCTTCTTAACGAGTCCGAGTGTCGGATTAGTATGTCCGTGCGCCGGAATACAGAACCACGCGATCTTCATAAAATAATTACCTCTTCCTTCATCCTCTTCAGACATGCTGCGCCAGGAAATCGCGGATCAAAGCATTGACTTCATCGGGTTTGTCCACATTCACATTATGCGCAGCATCGTTGATGATCCTGAGCGGAAAACCGGTCTGCCTTGTCCATGCCCTATTGTACTGTGCAACTTTACCCGTTTTGTCTTTCTCTCCTAAAATCAATAAAACCGGGCATGGTATTTTCAGTTCACAATTATCGTCAAGAAAGCCGGCATAACCAAGTCCCATCAAGTGACACAGTTCACTTTTGCCATATGGAGAAAGCATCTGCATCATGTTGTCATAAGCCCTAGAAGTTGCAGACACCTGTTTTGCCATAGCTTTTTTCATCCACCGGAGCGGATACAGATGAGCCATCCATTCGACTTGATTCAGTATCCAGATATCAAATCCTGAGTAGTAACCATGTCCATATGGCGTGCTGTCTATGGAAACAAATCCCTTTACCCTGTCCGGATAACGCTTTATGAATGACTGTGCAAGGAAACCTCCAAGTGACTGCCCTATAAGAACGACCTGATCCACAGCATTCCTATCGAGGATGCTCTTGATGTATTCAGAAGTATCCGCAAAATCAAATCCAGCAAAAGGTCTGGACTTTCCATGTGCGGGAGTGTCCCATGTCAGTAGATTGTACTCTTTTCCGAATGCCGGGATCTGCCAGTCAAACATACTGTGATCTGCAGTGAGTCCGTGCAAGAAGAAAAGCGTCTCCTTGCTGACATCCCAGTTATCAGATCGCCAGTAGAAAACTTTTCCCTTGCCTGTTTGAAGTATCTGTTCTTCCATGTCCTTAGCCCTCTCCCCTTTTATGATCATTTTCTGCTAGTTCTTTTCTGAGCACTGCTCACACGGAGTTTTTTCCTTAAGCTCTCCCTTGTATGCACTGTAGACACGGTCGCTGTCCTTCAACGCAGGGCAGTCTTTGGAAACATGATAGAATTCATCATCAACAGTGTAATACACCTTTTTCTCAAACGGTGAATGAAACGTTACTGTATTTTTGACTTTTTCGAAGCAGGAAAAAGCCATCACAACAACAAGAATAACAATCGGAGCCGAAATGACTGCGTAAGCAATTATGGTACTTATTAAGTCTTGTATTCTATGGTCTTTCTTTCTCATCGCATTATTCTTCGGCAGTTATCAGGACCGCTCTGCATGGTGAACCGTCCGCGCCGGACAGATTCAGCGGTGCAGCATTTAAAAGATAAACACCTTCTGAAACATCTTCCAGGCGGACTCCTTCAAGCAATATAACACCTGCACCCAGCAGTATGACATGCACTTCCATCGGCGCGTCTTCAGGTCCGACCGTCTGGGATTCATTACCAAGAAGTAATACCTCTGCATCGGCAAATACTTTTGCTGCTTCAGAAGAGACTTCGGCGGACCCCTTGATGAGGATCCTCTTTGCCGCTTCAGGGTCCTTTTCTTTCGCTTTTCCAAGCATTTCCGCGGCATCATCTCCTGAGACGATCCCCTGATGCCCGGTCACATAAGCCATGCCCACTAACGCGTCCAGGCATAGTTCATCCACAGTTTTTCCGTCCTTGATAAAGTGAAACGGCGCATCTATATGTGTGCCGTTGTGAGCGCACATGCTGAATGCTGTGAGATTGTACTCATCGCCCTTTTCCATGGAACAGAGCATCTGTTTTTCCGGAGCAGGGTCACCGGTAAATACCTCACAGCTGAAAACTTCCTGGGAAATATCGTATATTTTCATTGCTTATCCTCCAGTGCAAGCGGGGATCTGCATATTCACATGCCAAATTCCCTGCACAGCTTATCAAAACGTTCCTGCTCCTTCTCTTTTATCGCTTTTGAGAGATCGTTCATGCAGTGATGTATGACATCTGCGTCCTTCAGGACCTCATCCATCGGTGCATCCGTAACCAGCTTGTCGTCATGATGATAGATGGCAGAGCATATAGTCTCTGTCTCTTCCTCATCTGTCAGGTTCAGCTTGCCCAGTATTTCTCTTGCCAGTTCGGCACCCTTATGCGCATGGTCATCATACGACCCGCTCTTATACGCATAAAGATCATGAAGCATGGCTGCCATTGACGCTACCTCCCAGTCGAGTCCGCGTTTTTTTGCTATCATAGTCGCAGCAAGTGATACACCATAAAGGTGCGCGATCGCGCTGTTTCGTTTATCTTCGTCTTCCATTTTATTCAATTCGGCATTCACGTATGCCCGTATATCTTTCAATCTGCCCATTTTAATCACACTCCTACTTTATATCCGGGTTTGATGATCAGCCTGCCAGTTCCTTGCTTTAATTACCATAATCATCACACAGGAAAAAGCGACGATATGTAAAAGCTTGCGGAATACGTAAGAAGGAATCTTCGTAAAAAAACGGATTGGCAAAAGCATCAATACACACGGTATGATGAAAGTAATAAATATTCTGAGGCACCAGATCGTATCATCAAGCAAAGGTTTATCCATATGTAAAAACTGATTATATTATTCTCATTTAGCTTTCTTAGGTTTCTTTGGTTTCTTTTCGGGAAGTTCCGCATACATTCCCTCAAGTAATTCGGCAATCAGATCCGTATCCTCAAACCTGTCGAATACGTGCATAAGCGTCTTTGATTCCTCATAAGGATAACGCAGCTCCGAATCTGCAAGAAGCCTGTCCGATGTCGGCGTTCTTTTTAAAAACAGTTCCCCGTCTCCAATATCACCTATCAGTTTACCATTAAGGTACACAAGATATCCTCCCATCATAGGTTTTATTACAATATCACCGGCTGCAGAAAAACACTCGCGTACATATTCGTTAAATTCATTCACTTTGATCGCCTCCTCAATGACTTCTTCGTTCTCATTGTTTTTTACGAGAGTACTCAGATATTACCTGCAGCCTGATCCATAGCTTTGTCATAAGCTGACATGGCTTCTGCGATCCTGCTCTCAGCTTCTTCCTGACCTTCAAAGGTAATTTCTTCAGCCTTAAAGATATTTTCAGCTTCTAAAACCAGGTCGGCGCTCATAGGCTGCGCACCAGACAAAGAAGGCGTTAATATCAACTCCTCAAATGTGTCAGCCTCTTGTGAAGGCTTGCTCGGTGTCATTTCTATGTCACACATTGTTGCTCCTCCCGCTTTCAGATACTTATATTTATTTCTTTTTATTCTGATACTTTTGATACACTAAATAACTTATTCCCACGATACATATATTTATTACAGCAAGCAATACAACCAGTGCTCCTATATCCTCATCTATCTGTACTGTCGCGTCTACAATTCTCACCAGGAATCTGGATGCAATCAGCATAATTATTATAGTTGCTGTAATATGCATAGCTTTTTTCATTTAATCGTTTCCCAGTCTTTCCGGTATATGTCAATAATCCCTGCAACTTGCCGATTTATTGAGTTGAACTACGACACCCATATGATATCACATATTGAAATTCCAATGAAATTCAGTAAAAACAAAAGCTCCCGGATCATCTCCGAGAGCCTTCAAAGTGGTTGCGGGGGAGGGACTTGAACCCTCGACCTCCGGGTTATGAGCCCGACGAGCTACCAACTGCTCTACCCCGCGTCATCGTATTAAGTTTTGGAAGGTGGTACCGGAGACCGGACTCGAACCGGTACGAGAATCACTTCTCATAGGATTTTAAGTCCCAGGTGTCTACCAATTCCACCACTCCGGCTTAATGTGTATAAAATGGCTCCGAGGGTGGGGCTCGAACCCACAACCTACCGGTTAACAGCCGGTTGCTCTGCCATTGAGCTACCTCGGAACGTCTGCCGCTTTATGCGACTTGATTATTATAGTTTACACAAGGTGCTGTGTCAACACCTAAATTATACTTTTTCTGTACTTCCGGTCACTTCTTTTATTATCCTGTGGAAATTCCCGTAAGCGATCTTTGCTAATTCATCCTCGCGCATCCCCCTCTTTCTCAGAATGTCAAAGAACGCAGGGATCTTTGACGGGTCTTCAATTCCCCTTGCAGCCCCTTCTGAAAAATCCGAACCGGATGTGTCATCCTCATTTTCGATGTAATCACAGAAATCGAAGCCGCATCCCACATGGTCGATACCCATTATGTCTATCATGTGCTCGCAGTGATCGGCAAGCCTGTGTATGTCTGCCTTTGCGGAATCACGGTCTACGAATTCCCACCATGTATTGAGCCCGACGCAGCCGTTTGCGTCCCTGATGGCTCTGAGCTGATCGTCAGTCAGATTGCGCGGGTGGTCGCTCAGCGCCCTGCAGTTGGAATGTGAAGCAATGAACGGTCTTCCGTCCATGATGCGCGCGATATCCCAGAAACCGGCCTCGTTGAGATGCGAAGTGTCTACTATCATCCTCTTCCCGATCATATGAAGCACTGCCTGCTTTCCAAGGCTGCTCAGTCCTTCAGTGCTGCCTGATGCCGCACTGTGGCCGAAGCCGTTCTCCTCATTCCACGTCAACATGCCGTGCCTCGCTCCGAAGTCATAATACTCATCGAGTCTTGAGAGAGTCGGGTCGGCAGAAGCATATGCCATGCCCTCTACACCTATGAAAACATAGAATATCCCTTCTTCTCTTGCTCTCTGCATCTCATCGTAAGTCTTTACGATGCGGAAGTCACCGGCCTCAGCGATCTCATCTTTCACGCAGCGGAAGAAGTCACGGGTCCTTTTATCAACGTCTTTTGTGCCGTAAGTATCTACCCAGATAACTAAAACAGAGCCTTCCACCCCGCCCTTTCTGATGTTCTCAAAATGGTGGTTGTGGAAGACGTTTGTTTCTCCCCTCATCCTTTTGCTGGTCACATCTGCCCAGATGTCGCTGTGAGCGTCAAAGCATTTCATCAGTTCAGCATGTCCGCCTTTTCTTCTTCCAGATTTCTGTTGATGATGCCGATCTTGTTTCTGTACTTCGCGGCATTGACCGCGTCACCTGTAGCCTCATAGAGGTTTACAAGTTCTTCCATCGCGTCGATATTGCTCGGCGAAAGCCTGAGCACTTTTCTGAAGGCTTCGATCGCGGCGTCAGGATTTGCGAGCGAGGATTCAGCAATGCCGAGGTAGTACCAGAGCGGCCACCACTCGGAGTATCTGCCCTCCTTGAAGCGTGCAAGCGTGTCCCTGCCTCCGACGAAATCTCCGCCCATTATCTTGTTGCAGCCGAGCTCGATCTCTACCGGCTCCTCAAGTTCCTCGACACGCTCCGATATCTCTTCTCTGAGCGAGGCAAGCAGCTGATCGTCCATCTCATGTGTCTCCAGCTCGCTTCCGGCCGAATACTTGAGGAAGTCCTGCCAGGTGAGCTTTGCCTTGAGATACAGCCCCATGTTCAGATATGCATATCCGAGGAAATAATAACCCATCGCAAAGTCCGGATGGATCATCGTCAGAAGCTCAAATGTCTCCGAGGATTCCGCCTTGAACAGGCCTGTCTTCTCCTCGTCGCCCATGCCGTCCTGCGCCTCTTCCTCGTAGATCTCCTTGCATACTCTTGCATAAAGATAGAGGGCCTCCTTCGACTTTGGTTCTATGCGCAGCGCTCCTCTCAGGAGCATGCACGCGTCTTCGAAGTCTCCCATGTCAGCCGCATGTGCGCCTTCAGAAACCAGCAGAGGTGCGGCATTATCGCCCGTAGCATGCTTTATGAACTCAACGTACTTCTCTGCGAATACGAAGTACGGGTCGCCGCCTATAACCCTGCCCATGTTGAGCACGATGTTTCTGAGGTCGGTCTCCCCTCTGTCATCGCTTCCTTCGATACCGACAGGCACTGCAACGCCCGAGAGCATCTCAAGCGCACCTGTCCTTGAAAGGTAGTCAGGCGAAAGCTCCGCGAACATCATGTTCTGAATTCGCGGAGAGAGGTATTTGCTTATTCTGTCTTCGTTTTTTACTTCACTCAATCGAGGTCCCAGCCTTTTCTGTCGAATTTTTTCATCGCGTCTTCACCGGTCATCGTTTCGAGATCCGCGTAAATGACGTCTTTCAGGATTTCGTGCTTCACAGGGTCTGCAAGATCATCATAAAGACCGGCCGTGTAAGCATAAAGGATCCTGGCAAGATGCTCTTTTTTGCGGGTCTTTCCGGCAAGATCGTTTCTTGTGATATATCCCGTAAGTCTGCTGAAGAGATCGTAAGGCTTGAGGCCCGTATCATTCAGGATACGCGGGATAGACTTCCTGAATCCGCCGTCTCCGATGAAACTTTCAACGGTGCGCGAGAACGCTCTCAAGCGCAGAAGCTCATCAGACGTCATGTTTCCTGTCGCGATGACTTCATAAGGAGCTTCATCAGCATAAACATAGCCGTATTTGTGCGCGTTAGCTCTGAGCGCCGTGCCCTTGCTCATGAAGAGGCTGTCTATGTGAAGAGGCATGCCTTCTGCCATGCCGTATGCCTTGTTGAATGAACGGGCAAACATCGCCTCTGTCTCAAGCGGCAGACCTGCCTTTATATGGATCTCCGTTCTCACATTCCCGCTCTGGAGCAGCTTAGTGATGTTGTACATGAGGCGGTAGATATTCTCGCCCCTGCCGCAGGCATCAAGCACTTCAGCATTGGTGCTCACCAGATCGATGTTGAATATGATCTGACCTTCTCTGGCCTCGGAGAGGAGCCTGAGCATTTCTTCATCAAGCTCTTCACCGTCGATATTGAATTCGAACGATGTGATCCCGTTGTCGTTGTTGATGATGTATTCGAAAATCCTGTATGCTCTCTCGCTGTTGTAGTTGAACCATCTGTCGAGGAAGACGACGCGTTCGACTTCGTTTGCAAGGAAGTATCTCAGCTCCGTGCATACTCTGCTGAGGCTGAGCGACCTCACCCTGGCGTTAGGCAGGTATTGCGAATAAACGGTTCTGTCGGATGTGCCCCTGATAGACTCGTAATACACTGTACCCTTTCCTGCCTCGAATCTTTCGTAAGGGAAAGGCAGTGATTCCATGTCGACAGGAGCGTCGTACGGATTGACTACCACCTGATCGCTCTCTCTGTATGCCAGTCCGGCTATGTTCTCAAAGTCAAACTCATAGTCGAGCACTGACTTGAGGAAGTTGAAGAGCACGCTCTCGCCCTCGCCTCTTATTACATAGTCGACTGCTTCATTCTGCTTCATGAATGAGCGTGTCTCAAAGGACACTTCCATTCCGCCGAATATAATGGCAATGCTCGGGATGGCCTTTTTGACCATGTCAGCAACACGAAGCAGCTGCCTTATATTGCCGCTGTTCGCATGAAAGTAAACTATGTTGTACTGACCCGTCGCGATGTTCTCAAAGATGTCAGTATAAAGCTCGTTTCTCCCGAATGTCTTCAGCTGTACGTCCACCGGAGCGTCGGTTATGACACTGTAAATCGATTTGAGACAAAGATCAGTCTTCTTGCAGTCACTTTTGATTGTTGTTAACAATAATTTCATATCAGTACACCCCGCTCATAAATCATGTCACAGGTAATCAGGATTACATCCTTTCAGGTGCTGCTATGCCAAGCAGGCTCAGACAGTTTGCAATTACTGTCTTTGACGCCTTTACGAGAGCCAGTTTCGCGTTTCTTTCGGTTTCATCGTCGACCAGGATGTGCTCGTCATGATAGAACTTGTTGAATGACTGCGCTATATCTACCAGATGGCGTGTCACGATGGACGGCTCATATTTTTCGGAAGCCTCTATCACGACCTCCGGTACCCTGTAAATGAGCTTGGCAAGAGTGTATGCGCTGTCACTTCTGAGATATCCGGGATCGAAGCTGCCGAGTTCACCGACATTGACGCCGGCTGCCTCAGCCTTGCGGAGAACGCTCGATGCTCTTGCGTGCGTGTACTGCACGTAAGGACCTGTCTCTCCGTCAAAGTTGAGGACCTTATCCCATGAGAACACGTAATCCTTGATCTTGTTGTTTGAGAGTTCCTGGAAGATAACGGCTCCGATGCCGACTTCCTTCGAGACCTGCTCTATGTCTACACCCTGCGCATCCTTGTCGCGCATGATCTCTGCAGTCTTCGCAACCGCGGTGTTGAGAACGTCTTCGAGGAAGACGACCCTTCCCTCACGCGTCGACATCATCTTGATGTCGTCTCCGTCGGAGAGGCTTACCAGCCCGAACGGAACGTGGATGCAGTCTTTCTCCCACTCGTATCCCATGAGCTGAAGGACTTTCTTCCACTGCTTGAAGTGGAGGTTCTGCTGCGAAGCAACTACATAGATGCACTTGTAAAAGTCGTAATGCTCCTTGCGGTATACGGCTGCCGCGATGTCTCTCGTTACATAGAGGCTTGAGCCGTCGGATTTAGTGATCATGGCCGCGCCGAGTCCGTATGGCTCGAGATCTACGATCTGAGCGCCCTGGGATTCGACCAGAAGGCCCTTGTCCTTTAGTTCCTGAATGAATCTCGGCATCTTGTCGGAGTAGAAACTCTCGCCTGCATAGGAGTCGAATGTGATCCCAAGCATGTCGTAAACGCGGTTGAACTCTTCAAGGCTCAGTGTTCTGAACTTCTCCCAGAGTTCGAGCTCGGCAGGCTCACCTGCTTCAAGCCTTACGAATGTCTCCCTGGCTTCGTCTTCGAGCTCAGGATGTTCCTTTGCCTCTTCGTGGAATCTTGTGTAATAGCCGAGGAGAGCCTTTATAGGCTCCTTTGCGAGTTCCTCTTCACTGCCCCACTTGCGGTAAGCAACGATCATCTTGCCGAACTGCGTGCCGTAATCGCCGAGGTGGTTGATACGTACCACATCGAAGCCTACAGCATCATAAAGCTTGTAGAGCGCGTTTCCTATGACCGTGCTCCTGATATGCCCGATGTGGAAAGGCTTCGCTATATTCGGGGAAGAGTACTCCACTATGACCTTGCGACCCTCTCCTACGTTCGATCTGCCGTATGCCGGACCAAGCTTGCTTACTTCGGCAACGACCTCGCCTGCGAAATACGCTCTGTCGATGAAGAAGTTGACATAGGCATTTACGTTCTCGACCTTTGCAAATGCTTCAGCATCGCCTGCCTTGGCGGCGATGTCCGCAGCGATCAGCTGCGGTGCCTTGCGAAGTGCCTTCGCAAGCCTGAAGCATGGAAACGCGTAGTCTCCCATCTTCTCGTCGGCAGGGATCTCGATCATGTTCATGATCTCATCCTTAGTCAGCCCGAGTTCTTCGCTGTAAATCGAATCTGCTATAAGTTCCTTGAAATCTGTCATTTTTATTTTCCAAACACTTTCATGAAATGATTTTCGTCGCAGATCCTGAAATCATCTGCGAACACTCTGTTTTCAGCTTCTATTGCCGCATTTGCCCGCTCTTCAAGGCAGGCGTCTATGAGCTTGTCTGTGAACATCCCGTTTCCGCCTGTCAGTTTTCCGCTGAATGTTCCGTCATAGATAGCGCCTGATCCGCATGAAGGGCTGTTTGCCTTGAGGATCGCTCCTTCTATCTTACATGTGCCGTGCTTTCTTGATCCCTGCTCAACGAGCACGGAATTCAGCGAAAGCTGAGCGCCTTCGTCGAACGCTCTTGTGAGGTCGTTTCCGGACTTATCAAGAACTTTGAAGTACTCATCGTCTACCGGAACGATCTCAGCCGGTTCGCGCGGTACAGACAATCCTGCGGCTGTCTCAGGGCATATTGTAACATAATCATGAGTCCTGCAGAACTCTATGACATCATCATTTTTATTATTGCCGCCATTGTATTTGCAGTCAAATCCAAGGAGGCATCTGCTTACAATAAACATTTTTGCTTTTACTCTCTTCTCTTATTGTTTTTCATAATCTATGTGCGGTCTACCAGTGTGACTATGGTATTACCTTCTCCGCCCTGATCATACGGCGCGGATTTATACGACTCAACGTGCTTATTGCGTCTGAGTTCGGCTCTCAGTCCCTTCCTGAGTATTCCGGAGCCTCTGCCGTGTATTATATTGACGGTCTTGAGACCGGCCAGGAATGCATCGTCGATGTATTTGTTCATCCTGTCCGTTGCATCATCGAGATTCATGCCTATAAGGTTGATCTCAGTGCTCACGTTTTTTGTCTTGCCAAACGACATGTTGCCGTACTTTGCCTTTTTCTTTTCCTTGTTGCCCTGCGGCTCAGACTCGGCGATAACGACATCCTTCACATTGACGGTCATGTGTATCGATCCCAGCCTGATACGGAAGTTGCCCCTTGAATCCGGCAGGCTCTCAACATCACCCGTCTGATCGAGTTTCGTGTACTTGACTCTCATGCCGACCTTGAGATCCTCAGGATCCGGCATCTTGCCCGTCTGTATGGTCTCGACCTTAGGTGCCTCCGCAGGCTTCAGCGCGGATTCTGCCTGCCTGAGCTTTCTGCGGCTTTCGGCTGCTCCTCCGGCTATATGGCCTTCGTTGAACCCGGCGTTCTTCTTTTTGTGCTGGATGTCTCTTAATTCGCTGGCGATCTCATCGATCGTCCCCTGAGCGTCTCTCAGCATCACGCCGGCCTTCTTGCGGGCATCTTCAACGATCTTAGCCGCCTCGGCCCTCGCTTTGGCAAGTTCCTTTTCGGCTTCGCTCATTGCCTCCTGAGCAGCTTCCCTTTCCCTGCCGGCCTCAGCCAGTCTCGCTTCAGCTGCCGCCTGGTCGGCTTCGACCCGGCTCACTGCCTCTTCGAACTCAAGCTGCTCCTCGCCCATGAGCTCCGCCGCCCGCTCGATTATCGATTTATCGAGTCCGAGCTTCTCGGAGATCTCGAAAGCGTTGGATTTGCCCGGAAGTCCGACTCTCAGCTTATAAGTCGGCGAAAGTGTCTCCACGTTGAATTCCATGGAAGCATTCTCTACACCCGGAGTTGAAAGAGCGTATTTTTTGAGCTCCGTATAGTGCGTAGTGGCTGCAACGAGAGCCCCGGCTTCTTTCAGCCTCTCTAGCTCCGCGATACCGAGCGCGGCGCCTTCAAGAGGATCCGTGCCGGCTCCCAGCTCATCCAGAAGCACCAGGCTTCCCTCTCCGGCGTTTCTGAAGATCTCAATGATGTTCTTCATGTGCGATGAGAAGGTGCTCAGGCTCTGCTCGATGCTCTGTTCGTCGCCTATGTCAGCGAATATCTCCTTAAGAACAGGCAGGCTTGTCCTTTCGTCCGCAGGAACATGCAGACCGCTTTGTGCCATAAGGCACAGCAGTCCGATTGTCTTGAGAGTTACAGTCTTGCCGCCCGTGTTAGGTCCTGTTATAAGCAGGGTCGTCCAGTCGCGTCCCAGCTCTATGTTGGTAGGGACCACCTTATCTGCCGGAATAAGCGGATGGCGCCCTGTCTTTATATCAATTATATTTTCCCCGTTCAGATGCGGTTCTGCACCGTCCATCATAACCGAAAGCCTGCCCTTGGCATTGATGAAGTCAAGTTCGGCCATGAGTCTCTGATCGTTCAGAAGGCTCTGATGGTGCTCACCGACTCTGCTGCTGAAGAGCTCGAGTATCCTTGTGATCTCGGCCTGCTCGTCAAGCTCCAGCTGCCTGAGCTCGTTATTGAGTGTGACCACCGCCTGCGGTTCCACGAAAAGAGTGGCTCCCGTTGACGACTGGTCATGCACCATGCCCGGGAACAGACTTATATACTCTCTCTTGACCGGGATGACATACCTTCCGTTGCGCATGGTCACAATGGCGTCCTGAAGGTGTGCTTTTGCCGAGGACGAGCTGACCATCTTCTGCAGACGCGACTTGATCAGGTCGTTCTTGTTGCGCATGTCACGCCTGATCGACTTCAGCACAGGAGACGCGTTGTCAGACATCTCATCTTCGCTGATAATGGCGTCGTAGATATCATGCTCCAGCTTTACCTGCGGGTCGAGAAGGCTTGCTATCTCGGATATGACTTTCAGGCCTTCAGGCATGTCTTCCCTGAGGAAAGTCTTTACGGTCCTTGACGAAGCTATGCTCATGCGCACCTGCAGCAGCTCTCTCATGCTGAGGCATCTTCCCCTTCTCGCCATCGAAACGATGCTGCTGATGTCTCCGATCTCTCCGACCGGAATGCTTCCCTTATGAACAATAACGGAAACCGCTTCAGTAGTTTCCGTTAGTGCATCCTTTGCCATGCGCATATTGGTCATCGGCTCGAGCTGC
>CACYLW010000016.1 GCA_902775345.1 uncultured Eubacteriales bacterium
AGAAGAACAGAACTCGACGCACAGCTCACAGCTGAGAGCGTAGCTCAGTCTCTCGAGAGAAGAACTTCGTTCAGAAGAGCTATGAAGCAGCCTATCGGCCGTACAATGAAGGCCGGTGCCAAGGGCATCAAGATCGTCTGCTCCGGAAGACTCGGCGGAGCTGAGATCGCAAGAAGCGAAAAGTACAGCGAAGGAAACGTGCCTCTGCACACACTGAGAGCGGATATCGATTATGGATTCGCTGAGGCTGACACGACTTACGGCAAGATCGGCGTTAAGGTCTGGATCAACCACGGCGAGATTCTCGACAAGGGCCTCAAGGATTCCGTACCTAAAGCTGAAGAGAGAAGAGACAAGAAGGGCAGACGCAATGACCGTAAGGACAGAAGATCTGCTGGTCGCGAAGGCAGAAGAGACGGAAGAAGATTTGACGGCCGCGAAGCAAAGCCTGAGGTAAAGCCGGCAACTACAAGAGTTCGCAAGGCCCCTAAGGCGGCTCCTGCTCCGGCAGCTGAGCCACAGGCAGAAGCAGCACAGGAGACAGAAGCATAGTATTAAGGAAAGGAGAAACTCGCCATGTTAATGCCAAAACGTGTTAAGCGTAGAAAACAGCACCGTGGCAGAATGAAGGGCATTGCAACTAAGGGCAATGCGGTAGCATACGGTTCATATGGACTCATGGCTGACGGACGCGGCTGGATCGATTCCAAGCAGATCGAGGCTGCCCGTGTAGCAATGACAAGATCCATCAAAAGAGGCGGTAAGGTTTACATCAAGATCTTCCCGCATAAGCCGGTAAGTAAGAAGCCTATCGGAGTACGTATGGGATCCGGAAAGGGAGCTCCTGAGTACTGGGTAGCTGTAGTAAAGCCGGGCAGAGTTATGTTTGAAATCGACGGAGTAACTGAAGCACAGGCAAGAGAAGCTATGAGACTGGCTGCTCACAAACTGCCGATCAAGTGCAAGTTCGTCGTTAAAGGTCAGGAAGGAGGAGCGCAGTAATGGACCTGAACAAAATCAGAAAGATGACAGATCAGGAAAGAACTGCTGAACTCGAAAGAATGAAGCAGGAGCTCTTCAACCTGAGATTCCAGCACGTTACAGGACAGCTGGAAAACCCTGTAAGAATGAGAGAAGTTAGAAGAGATATCGCCAGAGTGAAGACCATCATGAGAGAGGTCGAGCAGGGCAGAAACGCGTAGAAAGGAGGAGTTCTGACAAATGGAAAGAAATAGAAGAAAGACGAGAGTCGGAATCGTAACAAGCGACAAGATGGACAAGACTATCGTAGTTGCTACAGAAGAGATCGTCAGACACCCTCTCTACGGAAAGGGAGTCAAGAGAACAGTTAAGTTCAAGGCTCATGACGAAGAGAATATCTGCGGTATCGGCGATAAAGTTCTGATCATGGAGACAAGACCTCTGTCCAAGGACAAGAGATGGAGACTTGTCAAGATCGTTGAGAAAGCTAAGTAAGGAGGCAGCGGATTATGATACAGACAGAAAGTAGACTAAGAGTTGCCGACAATTCCGGAGCTAAAGAGCTGCTCTGCATCAGAGTTCTCGGAGGCACAGGCCGTAAGTATGCAAACATCGGTGACATCATCGTATGCACTGTTAAGGATGCTACTCCGGGCGGAGCCGTAAAGAAGGGCGATGTAGTCAAGGCAGTAGTTGTAAGGACCAAGCGCGGCACAAGAAGAACTGACGGTTCATACGTTAAGTTCGACCAGAACGCGGCAGTTATCATCAAGGACAAGAACGACAAGACACCGGTAGGTACACGTATCTTCGGACCTGTCGCAAGAGAACTGAGAGACTGCGGTTTCATGAAGATCGTGTCATTGGCACCGGAAGTACTGTAGGAGGTGCGAGTGATGCAGATCAAGAAAGACGATATGGTAGTAGTGATCGCTGGTAAGGACAAGGGCAAGACTGGCCAGGTCCTCAGAACGATCCCTAAGAAAAACAAAGTGGTAGTCGAAGGCGTAAACATGCAGACAAAGCACGCTAAGGCAACCAGAACATCCGGATCCGAGATCAAGCACATGGAAGGCCCTATCGACGCATCCAACGTCATGTTCTATGACAAGGACGCTAAGACAGCCACAAGAATCGGACACAAGGTTGTAGACGGAAAGAAAGTAAGAGTCTCGAAGAAGACTGGAAAGACGATCGAATAGGAAAGGAGGAGCAATCGTGGAAATCAGACTTAAGAACAAGTATAAAAACGAAGTTTTCAAAGCCATGCAGGACAGATTCGGTTACTCCAACCCTATGGAAGTTCCAAAGCTGACTAAGATCACCATCAACATGGGACTCAGCGAGGCAAAGGACAACGCCAAGGTTCTCGAGAGCGCAGTTAAGGAAATCGCTCTTATCTCGGGTCAGAGACCTGTAGTAACTAAGGCAAGAAAGTCCATCGCTAACTTCAAGGTCAGAGAAGGAATGCCGGTCGGAGCAAAGGTCACACTGAGAGGCGACAGAATGTACACATTTGCCGACAAGCTGTTCAACATCTCTCTTCCGAGAGTAAGGGACTTCAAGGGTCTCTCCAGAAACTCGTTTGACGGCAGAGGAAATTACTCCATGGGTCTCAAGGAGCAGCTGATCTTCCCTGAGATCGTGTACGATAACGTTGAAACTATCAAGGGCATGAACATCGTCTTCACAACAACAGCGAAGACTGACGAGGAAGCTCAGGCTCTGCTCGAGCTCCTGGGAATGCCGTTTGAGAAGAGCGTTAATTAGTATAGGAGGAGAAAATGGCAAAGACTTCACTGAAAGTTAAGCAGACAAGAAAGCCTAAATATTCAACAAGGGCTTATACAAGATGTAAGGTTTGCGGAAGACCGCACTCCGTACTCAAGAAGTATGGCATTTGCCGTATCTGCTTCAGAGAGCTTGCATACAAGGGTGAGATCCCAGGCGTTAAGAAGGCAAGCTGGTAAATCACAAGCTATTATTTTCGCAGGCCCTATATAAATAATGTAGAAAGTCTAAAAACAAATTGGCGAGAGGCTTTGCGGCAGCCGGCACTTAGCGATTGGCAAGCCGAAGGCGCAGACAGAGCTTAGTACCGCTGCGTATAGCCGCAACGAGGCGAGAGCCGTACTCGAGACTGTTTGTTTTTAGACGTAATACAGAGAGCATATAGGGAACCACGTTAAGAAAGGAGAATTAACTGTTATGTCAATGACAGACCCAATCGCAGATATGCTGACCAGAATCAGGAATGCAAACACTGCAGGTCACCCGGCTTCGAAGATGAAGAAGTCGATCGCGGAGATCCTCCTCAAGGAAGGATTCATCAGTGGCTATGAAGTTGTTTCTGACAATGCTCAGGGTACAATCAAGATCGATCTCAAGTACGGCCCAAGCCGCGAAAAGACGATCATCGGAATCAAGAAAATCTCAAAGCCAGGACTCAGAGTCTATGCAAAGGCTGACAGAGTTCCAAAGGTCCTCGGAGGACTCGGAATCGCAATTCTGTCCACTTCAAAGGGCATCATCACTGATAAAGAAGCCCGCAAGCTCGGAGTAGGCGGCGAAGTTATTTGTTACGTTTGGTAGGAGGTAGACACAATGTCAAGAATCGGTATTAAGCCAATCACCATCCCTGCCGGCGTAGAAGTAACGGTAGAAGATGGAAATGTCGTTAAGGTCAAGGGACCTAAGGGCGAGCTCTCCGAAAGAATCGGAAGCGGCATGAAGGTCAGCGTTGAAGACGGAACTCTCAAGGTTGAGAGAGCTGACGACAGCAGAGAAAACAGATCGCAGCACGGTCTGGCAAGAACTCTCATCGACAACATGATTACGGGAGTTACAAACGGATTCGAGAAGAAGCTGCAGATCGTAGGCGTTGGATACTCCGCAGCAAAGCAGGGCAAGAAGCTTGTCCTGAAGCTCGGATATTCGCACCCGATCGAGCTCGAGGATCCTGAAGGCATCACTACAGAAACTCCGGATGCTAACACCATCGTTATCAAGGGAATCGACAAGGCGCTCGTAGGAAACTACGCAGCAAACATCAGAGCCTGGAGAGAGCCTGAACCTTACAAGGGCAAGGGAATCCTTTACGCAGGCGAGGTCGTCCACAAGAAGGAAGGCAAGAGCGGAGCAGCATAGGAAAGGAGGAAAGAAAATGGCAGATAAGAGCAGAAATGACAGAAGACTTAAGAGACATGCAAGAGTCCGCAAGCACGTTTTCGGAACTCCTGAGAAGCCAAGAATGTGCGTGTTCAGATCGAACGCAAACATCTCGGTTCAGATCATCGATGATGTCAGCGGAAAGACTCTTGTCAGCGCTTCATCGCTCGACAAGGATCTCAGAAAAGAGATCGGCTACGGCGGCAACAAGGAAGCTGCTGCTAAGGTCGGCAAAGCTATCGCAGAAAAGGCTACAGAAAAGGGCATCAAGGAAGTATGCTTCGACAGAGGCGGATATCTCTTCCACGGCAGAGTCAAGGAACTCGCTGATGCTGCACGTGAAGCCGGATTGGATTTCTAAGGGAGGATACGTAAATGCAGACTAAGGTAGACGCATCCAAGCTGGAGCTTACGGAAGAGATCGTGGACATCAGACGTGTTGCCAAGACAGTTAAGGGCGGAAGAAACATGAGATTCTCCGTCACAGTAGTTGTCGGCGACGGCGAAGGCCACGTAGGCATGGGTCTCGGCAAAGCTATCGAGATCCCTGAAGCTGTAAGAAAAGCTACAGAAGATGCTAAGAAGAAAATGATATATGTACCGACAGTAGGAACTACAGTTCCTCATGAGACTGTTGGTGAGTTCGGAGCGGGCAAGGTCCTCATCATGCCTTCCGCAAAGGGTACAGGCGTTATCGCTGGTTCATCCGTACGTACAGTACTTGAAGCAGCAGGAATCAAGGACGTAAGAGCTAAGTCGCTCGGAACAAGCAACACCGGAAACATGGCAAGAGCAACAATGGAAGGTCTCAAGAACCTGACAACCGTTGAGGAAGTTGCTAAGCGCCGTGGTAAGACACCGGAAGAAATCATCGGATAGGAGGCAAGGGAAATGGCAAAACTGAGAATCACACTGGTCAAGAGCCCTATCGCTTGTCAGCCTAGGCAGAAGAAGACAGTTGAGGCACTCGGACTGAGGAAGCTCAATCACTCGGTAGAGCTCGAGGATTCCCCGGCAACAAGAGGAGCTATCAACAAGGTCTCCCATCTGCTCAAAGTAGAAGAACTGTAAGGAGGGCAAAGGCCATGAGAATTCATGAACTTAAAAAGCCGGAAGGCTCCACAAAGGCTCCTAAGAGAATCGGCCGCGGCCAGGGTACCGGTCAGGGAACAACTGCCGGCAGAGGTATGAACGGTCAGAACTCCAGAAGCGGCGGCGGAGTCAGACTCGGCTTCGAGGGTGGCCAGATGCCACTCTACAGAAGACTCCCTAAGAGAGGCTTCAACAACAAATGGGCTAAGGAATATGCCGAAGTCAACGTTAAGGATCTCAACAGATTCGAAGACGGTACAGAGGTAGATCTGGGCATGCTGCTTGCAGCAGGTCTTGTCGGAAAGCAGCTGGACGGACTCAAGGTCCTCGGTAATGGCGAGCTGAGCAAGAAGCTCACAGTCAAGGCTGAGAAGTTCAGCAAGAGCGCTGTCGAAAAGATCGAAAAGGCAGGCGGAAAGGCAGAGGTCATCTAATGGAACTTGTGAAGACATTCTCTAAGGCATGGAAAATTCCGGAGATTAGATCCAAGATAATCTTCACGCTTCTGATGCTGCTGGTATTCAGAATCGGATCCAATATTCCGGTTCCTGGTATCGACAGAGAGTATCTTGCGCAGATGTTTTCGGGAGAGACCGGACTTCTCGATCTCTTCGACCTGTTCTCGGGTGGTGCATTCAGCAACTTCACAATATTTGCTCTGAGTATCACCCCATACATTACCGCTTCGATCATCGTACAGTTACTGACGATCGCGTTCCCGTACTTTGAGCGTCTCGCCAAGGAAGGAACGGAAGGCCGTAAGAAGATGGCCACGATCACAAGGTACATGACTGTAGTGCTCGGACTTATCCAGGCGATAGGTCTTACGGTCGGTCTTTTCAGAAGAGCGATCATCGACACGAGCGCGTTCAACATGATCACAATAATCATCGTTCTGACTGCCGGTACATCGTTCTTGATGTGGCTCGGTGAGCAGATCAATGAATACGGAATCGGTAACGGTATCTCAATGCTTATCTTCGGAGGTATCGTTGCCAGACTCCCGTCCGCTGCCAGAGGCGTTATTACTCAGGTAAAGGACGGAGGCGTATCGGTAGTTTCCGTAATCGTCCTCATCATAGTCGCGGTGCTGATCACCATGGTCATCATCGAGATGCAGGAGGGTGTAAGAAAGATTCCGGTACAGTACGCGAAGCGCGTCGTCGGACGCAAGATGTACGGAGGCCAGTCGACTCACATTCCTATGAAAGTGAATCAGGCAGGCGTTATCCCTATCATCTTCTCGATCTCGCTGCTTCAGTTCCCGCTGACGATCACTTACTTCTTCCCGAACTCCGCGTTCACGGATTTCGTAACGAAGTATCTGTCGCCTTCGGGTAACCCGGGCGTGTGGGTATATGCTTCACTGAACATCGTACTTACCATGTTCTTCACATATTTCTACACGGCGATCATGTTTAACCCGACAGACGTTGCGGATAACATGAGGCAGAACGGCGGGTTCATTCCTGGCATCAGGCCGGGAGTGGCAACCGTAGAGTATCTGTCGAAGATCATGAGCAGACTGTGCTTCGCCGGAGGACTCTTCCTCGCGGCGGTCGCAACAATCCCGACAATCGTAAGCGTGTTCACACCGTTCAACTTCAGCTTCGGTGGAACATCATTGCTGATCATGGTCGGAGTTGCGCTCGACATAGTACAGCAGCTCGAGAATCAGATGCTGATGAGAAATTATCAGGGATTCTTAAAGTAATAATAGGAGGAAGAAATGAGAGCAGTATTACTGGGACCTCCGGGTGCGGGCAAAGGCACTCAGGCAGTGAGATTGGTTGAGAAGTACGGTATTCCTCAGATTTCAACGGGAGACATCTTCCGCAAGAACATCAAGGAGGGAACCGAGCTCGGAAAGAAAGCTCAGGAGTATACAAACTCCGGAAGGCTCGTACCTGACGAGCTGGTTGTCGACCTCGTGGCCGACAGACTGCAGCAGGACGACTGCGCGAACGGATATCTGCTCGACGGATTCCCGAGAACGATCGCTCAGGCTGAGGCCTTCGACAAGATGCTCGAGAAGAACGGTCAGAGACTCGACGCTGTCATCAACTTCGAAGTCGGTTATGAAACCCTTATGGAGAGACTGACCGGCAGAAGACTGTGCAAGGCATGCGGCGCCAGCTACCACATCAAGAACTTCCCGCCTAAGGTCGAGGGAGTATGCGATAAGTGCGGCGGCGAGCTCGAACAGCGCAAGGATGACACAAGAGAGACTGCCGAGAAGAGGATCGAGGTCTACGAAGAGTCCACAGCTCCGCTGATCGATTACTACAAGAACGCAGGAACTCTCAGAAACTTCAATGCAGAGAAGGATCCTGCAGAAGTATTCGCAGAAATAGTTGCGGAGATCGGAGAGTAACCGGGACATGATAATCATCAAGTCTAAACGCGAGATAGAACTAATGAGAGAACCTTGCAAGGTCACTGCAGAACTGCTGCACGACCTTGCAGGATTCGTAAAACCGGGCCTCTCAACGATGGATGTAAATGACTTCGTTGAGAAAAGGATCACCGGACACGGCATGACACCGACATTCAAGGGCTATGGCGGATTCCCCGCTGCAGCCTGCGTGTCTGTCAACGACGAAGTGATCCACGGTATTCCTAACAAATCGAGGATACTGAAGGAAGGCGATATCGTAAGCGTGGATGTGGGTGCCACATACAAAGGCTACAACAGCGACGCGGCACGTACATATCCTGTAGGAGCGATAAGCGCTGAAGATCAGAAACTCATCGATGTCACGAGACAGAGCTTCTTCGAAGGTATCAAGTATGCCATGGAAGGATACAGGATCGGAGATATCGGACATGCAGTCCAGAAATATGCCGAAAGCTTCGGAATGGGCGTAATAAGGGACTACACCGGTCACGGCACCGGAACAAAGCTTCACGAAGACCCATACATTCCTAACTACGGAAAGCCGGGCAAGGGCGCAAGGATAGAGAGAGGAATGACTCTCGCCATCGAGCCGATGATAGCGCTCGGCACATACGAAGTAAGGGTACTGGGAAATGACTGGACAGTGGTCATGGCAGACGGCAAAAAGTCCGCCCACTATGAAAACACCATACTGGTCACCGATGGAGAACCTGAGATCTTAACTCTGCAATAGGAGGAATGCAATGGCAAAGAGCAACACTATAGAGGCAATGGGTACCGTCATCGACGCGCAGCCGAATGCGATGTTCAAGGTCAGGCTGGATAATGATTTCGAGATACTCGCTCATATCTCCGGCAAGATCAGAATGAACTACATCCGTATATTGCCGGGCGACAGAGTTAAGGTCGAATTATCGCCTTATGATCTGACTCGCGGAAGAATAACATGGAGGGAAAAATAAAATGAAGGTACGTGCATCTGTTAAGCCTATGTGCGACAAGTGCAAAGTCATCAAGAGACACGGTCGCGTAATGGTTATCTGTGAGAACCCTAAGCACAAACAGCGCCAGGGCTAATCGCCAGCGAAAAATTTCTTCGCTGATATACACTACGTATACAAAAAAGAACAATAAAAAACATTGTAAAAATGTTATTATAAAGTGTTCGCGTGAAACCCAAGGGCGTATTGTGCCTTGGGTATTCGCACGTAAGCGACAAGGGGATTACGAAGTGTTGAATCCCTTATCGCCAGCGTATTTATGTTAAAAAGCGCCGGGAGAACCGGGTTCCCGGATAAAAACGCTTAAAAAACTTGGAACACCCGTCTATATCACCCCCGGAAAAGGTGACGGAAGATGGGAAAGGAGGAAAAACATGGCAAGAATTGCCGGAGTAGACCTGCCAAGAGATAAGAGGATCGAATATGGTCTGACATATATCTATGGAATCGGTCTCGCGACATCCAGAGAGATTCTCGCGAAAGCGGGAGTTGATCCTGACATCAGAGTCAGAGATCTGACAGAAGAAGATGCCGGTAAGATCAGAAGAGTTATCGATGCTGACTACATGGTAGAAGGTGACCTCAGAAGAGAGGTTTCGCTCAACATCAAGAGACTCATGGAAATCGGATCTTACAGAGGTATCAGACACAGAAGAGGACTCCCTGTAAGGGGTCAGAAGACGAAGACAAACGCAAGGACACGCAAGGGTCCGAAGCGTCTCGCCGGAAAGAAGAGATAAGGGGAAGGAGGTATAAGTTATGGCAGCTGTTAAGAAGACAGTACGTAAAAAGAAGAGAGAACGTAAGAACGTTGAACGTGGCCAGGCTCATATCCAGTCCACCTTCAACAATACGCTGATCACACTGACCGACATGGACGGAAACGCACTCAGCTGGTCCAGCGCTGGTTCAAACGGATTCAGAGGCTCCCGTAAGAGCACTCCGTTCGCAGCAGCAGAGGCAGCTACAGTAGCAGCTAAGGCGGCTATGGAACACGGTCTCAAGACAGTAGAAGTCTACGTAAAGGGACCTGGCTCGGGCAGAGATTCCGCAGTAAGAGCACTCGAGACTGCAGGACTCAAGGTAACCATGATCAAGGACATCACACCGATCCCTCACAATGGTTGCAGACCGCCTAAGAAGAGAAGAGTCTAATCGGGAAGGAGGAGCATAATATATGTCAAGAGATAGAGGACCTGTACTGAAGAAAGCGAGAGCTCTCGGTATCGAGCCACAGTACCTGGGTGTTAATAAAAAATCTAAAAGACATGGCGCAGTCAGACGCCGCAAGAAGAGCGAATACGGTATCCAGCTGACAGAGAAGCAGAAAGTAAGATTCACTTACGGACTCAGCGAGACTCAGTTCCGCAACCTTTTCGACAAGGCTTCGAAGAGAAAAGGCGGAGCAGGTGAGAATCTCCTCATCATGCTCGAGAGCAGACTGGACAACGTTGTATTCAGAATGGGATTCGCAGCAACAAGAAGAGAAGCACGTCAGCTTGTCAATCACGGTCACTTCCTGGTAAACGGCAAGAAGGCAGACATCCCTTCAATGGAGCTCAAGGCCGGTGATGTTGTATCCGTAAAGGCTAAGTCGCAGTCATCCCCTAAGTTCAATGAGCTTAAGGAAATGATCATCACTACACCTGCCTGGATCGACCTTGATCTTGATAAGTTCGAGGGTAAGATCGTCAGAACTCCTGAGAGAGCGGACATCGACCTTCCTATCGAAGAGCACTACATCGTAGAGTTCTATTCAAGATAGTAGCTTGAAGCCGGATGATCCGGCGGATAAAGCAGTCGTTATAATTGAATATCCAGGGGGAAGATTATGATCGAGATTATAAAACCAACTATTACCAAAGAAGTTGATGAAAACGGTCGTTATGGCAAATTCGTGATCGAACCTCTTGAGAGAGGATATGGAACAACTCTCGGCAACTGCATGAGAAGAGTTCTCCTGAGCTCTCTTCCGGGCGCAGCTATCACAAGCGTAAAGATCGACGGAATTCTTCACGAGTTCTCGACGATTCCTGGCGTAAAGGAAGACGTTACTGAGATCATCCTCAACCTGAAGAGACTTGCAGTCAGGGTTGACGGAGATGATGACAGAAGAGCGATCATAAATGCTGTAGGTCCGTGCGAAGTCACGGCCAGAGATATCCTCGTAGATTCAGACACAGAGATCTACAATCCAGACCTCCACATTGCCACACTGGCAGATAATGCCACACTGGTAATGGAGATGAACATCGCAACAGGCAAGGGCTATGTTCCCGCGGAAGAAAACAAGACTCCGGATACACCGATCGCGGTTATCCCTGTTGACTCGATTTTCACACCGGTAATCAAGGTCAACTTCACGGTTGAAAACACCAGAGTCGGTCAGAAAACAGACTATGACAGACTCGTTCTGGAGATATGGACCGATGGTTCGATCGCACCTGAAGAAGGCGTTTCGATCGGAGCTAAGATCATCCAGGAGCACCTCGATCTGTTCATCGGACTTGGTGCTGAAGTCAGCGACATGAAGTTCATGATCGAGAAGGACGAAGACCGCAAGGAAAAGGCGCTCGTCATGGCGATCGAAGAACTGGAACTGTCCGTTCGTTCATTCAACTGCCTCAAGAGAGCATCCATCAACACAGTAGAGGAGCTCACACAGAAGACTGAGGAAGACATGATGAAGGTCAGAAACCTCGGAATGAAGTCGCTGGTAGAAGTTAAAAACAAACTCGCTGAGCTGGGGGGAGCCATCAATGAAAGGTTATAAAAAGCTGGGCAGAAATTCTGCACATAGAAAATCCATGCTGAGAAACCTGGTGACCGATCTTTTCAGAGAAGGCAGAATCACAACAACAGATATGAGAGCTAAGGAAGCAGGCCGTCAGGCTGAGAAGCTGATCACGATTGCAAAGAAGGGCGACCTTCACGCAAGAAGACAGTGCCTTGAGTATCTGTTTGATGAAGATGTAGTAACTAAACTCTTCGATGAGATCGCTCCGGGTTATGAGAACAGAAACGGCGGATACACACGTATCCTCAAGCTGGGACCTAGACAGGGAGATAACGCAGAAGTAGTATTCCTCGAGCTCGTATAGTTCAGGAAAATAAAAACTGCAGCAAGGCGGTGCGAAAGCACCGCCTTTTTTATCGCGCCGGAGACGCGCAGGCTTGTACGGCGGCGGGAGTCCTCGAAAGCACGAAGCACATGCCGCTTCATCGTTCCTCCGGGCGCCTCCGGAAATTCCGCTCCGCGGCAGGTGCGCGGAGCTCCAGTTTCCGGAGTTCGTTTCGCTGTCGGAATGCTGCCGCGGTGTGCTTCAGCACTTTCTGCGGGTTTCCCACCGCCGTACAGGCCTGCGTGCATAAAAGCGCGCATAAAAAGAACGGTTCGCTTGCGAACCGTGTTGCTTATCGGTCATTACCGGCCCGTTTGCCGGGTTCCATGTCCATGGCTTCCAGAAGTATGTCGACGGTACTTTCTACCATGTCCGCCTTGTACTTCGGCAGGCGCTGGATCTTTTCTATAAGGGTGGAATTGGCGCCGTCTTTTTCATCGCCTCTTCCAAATAAAATGAAGTCAGCACTTACGTTCAGTTCAGTACAGATCCTTATCAATGTGGATACGGAGGTTCCGACAAGACCTCTTTCCAGATCCGATAAGTACTGGGGTGTCACGCCGATCATTTCGGACATTTTCTCCTGCGTCAAATCAGCCCGCATCCTTGCGGTACGGATATTGGAACCGATGTAATATGTATTGTCGTCGCCCCTTTTTCTCATAGTGCTTTCCCCGGCATGTATTATCGTTTCTTGTACAAATGATAATTCAAAGCCGCACCTTTGGTTTACAATGTAAAAACTTGAAAATATAAATGTGATACATTGAACAGAACTCAATGCTTTGCTATTATCTCAAAGGGGCTGTCAGGAGGGACATGCCTTTTTCAGTTTTGTTTATATAAATGCCATTATAAGAAAATGAAAAATATCAGAATAAACGGACATGTTCTTTGCGGGGCGTTACTTGTTGAGGATCCCGATGTAAAAAATACTTATCCTGATGCCGCGGGACAGCTCAGGCACGTAAGGAGTTTTTCGCAGCCCGGCCGTCTGAAGAGTTATGTGCACAGACACCCCGAAGGAATAATACTTGCGGGCGTAGGTGCTCTCTTCTTTATCGAACCTATCCCGGTTTCCTTATCCATGATCAGATTCGATTCGTCGGGAAACGCAGATATATCGGTGGGATACGGAGCCGAAAGCATAGAAAAGCAGCTCGCAGCAATGGAGAAAATATGTGCTGCTGCCGCAGAAGCTGCCGGAATCACATCCGGCGGCTCCGCAAGCTGACGCATTATAACCGGTCTGGATGACGATCAGACCCGGATCACAGGCCCTGAGCCTGTTTTTTGTTGCGGGTCCATTCTGCATAATATGCAAACAACCTTAAACTGTACATGGACAAAACTGTACATTATATACAATTTGAGCTGCCGGGTATGATGCAACGCATTACTTCCCAATTAGGGGTTGAAACAAGTTCTCAAAGTGGTAAAATTTAACAGTTAAGAATGTTGCCGTCCGGACTGTAATGAGGCAGTATAATGAGACGGTATAGTTTGAAGGAGTATACGCTTATGACAAAACAAGAGCGTAAAAAAGCAATACTGGTATTTTCACTCATCGCGCTGGTATTCATGATAGGATCAATCCTTGCCGGCGGCGGTGGCGGTGAAGAGGAGTCCATTCAGACTGTAATGCGTGACGCTGTAATGCACGATGTCAACAAGGTCAGCCTCTTCGGACTCAAGGATGTAAATCCGGCGCTGATCTCAGGCTTTATCGTGTCGGGCATCATGATCATCTTTGCGCTGATTTGCAGGATCTTCGTGATACCGCGTTTCAAGCTTGTGCCGGGCAAGTTCCAGCTGGTGCTTGAGACCGTAGTCGGAATCTTTGACGGAATGGCAAAGGGCAACTCGCACATCAACGGTTTTCTTGGAGCGTACATATTCGCGGCCGGCTCATATATTTTTACAGGTACTCTGTTTGAGCTGCTGGGAGTCCAGGTGATGACCACGGGAGGTCATCCTATATCCCTGCCGGCTCCTATGGCGGATGTAAACGGAGCCATCATGATGGGCTGTCTGTCATATCTCGTGATTATGTCAGGCGGTATTGTCGGAAACGGAGTCAAGGGCATAGGTAAAACGCTCAAGGACTTCTCACTCCCGCTTTCACTCAGCTTCCGACTTTTCGGAGCCCTGATCTCGGGAGCACTGGTGACTGAGCTCGTATACTATTACACAGCTATGAGCTACGTGGTGCCTGTTATAGTCGGAGTGCTGTTCACATTGCTCCACGCCCTGATCCAGGCATATGTACTTACCATGCTGACATCACTCTTCTATGGCGAAGTTTCAGAGAAAGTCGTGAAGCCGCCTAAAGAGAAGAAAGTGCGCGGCAAAAAACGTGTAACAGTAGCTAAAGAACAATCAGTTTAACCTGAATCCTAAAACAGATATTAATAACACTTTTTTATAAGGAGAGATAATCATGCTTAACCTCAACGCAAAGAAACTGAAAAGACTGGCGATCGTTCTCGGAATGGTTGCTGCCTCAATCATGATGATCCTGACGGTCGGAGTATTCGCTGAAAGCGGCGATGCTGCAGCTGCCGGAGATGCAGCAGTTGCTGCTGCCGCTACCACTACAGGACTCAAAGCCATAGCTGCAGGAATCGCAATCGGACTCGCTGCATGCGGAGGCGGGATCGGCATGGGTATTATCGGCGCAAAGACTTCCGAGGGCATTTCGAGGCAGCCTGAAGCGGACGGCAAGATCCGTACCAGTTTCATGCTCGGACTGGTTTTCATTGAAACAGTAGTCATCTACGCGCTGCTCACGGTCATCCTGATCATATTCGTTCTTTAACGGATGCGTCAGCAGACCGGTACATTTGAAAGACAGGGAGTAATCAGATGACAGGAGTACCACTTAACATAGACTGGCAGCAGATCTTGCTGCACCTGTTCAATTTCACCATACTATTCGGAGCTCTTTACATACTTCTCTACAAGCCGGTGAAGAATTTCATGGAAGGCAGAGAGGCTCATTATGCTGATATGGACAGCAGGGCGGAGCAGGCTCTGGCTGATGCTGAGAACAGCAAGGCTTCATATGAGAAGAAAGAAAAAGACTTTGATGAAGAGATCAGAGCAGAAAAGAGCAAGCTGAGCAAGGAAATCGAAGCTGAAAGAGAACGGAGACTTGCGGCGGCGCGCGGCGAAGCCGAGAAGATCATTTCGAATGCCCGCGGAGAGGCCGAAAGAGAGAAGAACGAGATCATCGAATCAGCGCAGAAGGAGATCACCGGAATGGTCACCGACGCGATGGAAAAACTCACTCTCGAGCAGACTGCTTCAGATGCTTTCGATCAGTTCCTTGATGCTGCGGAGGAGGCAGATAAATGAGTAATGAAGAAATGATCCTCACCGCAGTTATATACTCGGCCGCGGAGCCGAGCAAAGAGCAAAAGGCGAGGTTCGGACAGTTTTTAAAGAATAAATACGGCGCTGAAGTTCCTCTCAGATGGGAGAAGTCCGACGCGTTCCCGGGCGGCTTCAGACTCGAAGTCGGTTCCGACATATATGACTGGTCGGTCGGCGGAAGGTTCCGCCAGCTGAGAGACACCCTTGTTAAGGTGCCTACCAACAACGGAAACATCATCCCTCTGCTCAAGGAGAGCATTCAGGCATGGACGCCGGAGGCGATGGCCGAGCAGGTCGGAGAAGTCATCACAGTCGGAGACGGAATCGCGACAGTTGCCGGCCTTCCGCATGCGACATTCGGAGAGATCCTTCTGTTCGCGGACGGAGTAAGAGGCATGGTTCAGGACATCCGCAGGGACACGATCGGATGCGTGCTTTTCAGCAGCGACGAGAGCGTCACTCAGGGTTCCTCGGTAAAGAGGACGGGAAAGACAGCAGGAACACCTGTAGGCGAGGGCTTCCTCGGAAGAGTAGTCGACTCGCTGGGTTCACCTGTTGACGGACTCGGAGAGATCACGGCATCAGGCTACATGCCTGTAGAAGCCCAGGCACCGCCTATCATCGACAGGCAGCCTGTAGACACTCCGCTCGAGACGGGCATCTTTTCGATCGACTCGATGTTCCCTATCGGCAGAGGCCAGAGAGAGCTCATCATAGGCGACAGACAGACAGGCAAGACAGCTATAGCGGTCGACGCCATCATCAATCAGAAGGGCAAGGACTGCATCTGCATTTACGTTGCCATCGGCCAGAAGACTTCGTCGGTAGTCCAGATACAGCAGACTCTGAAGAAGCACGACGCGCTTGACTACACGATCATAGTAACGGCTTCGGCAAGTGACCCGGCACCGCTGCAGTACATCGCTCCATACGCGGGATGCGCAATGGGCGAGTATTTCATGCGCCAGGGCAAGGATGTGCTCATCGTTTACGATGATCTTTCGAAGCATGCCGTTGCGTACCGTGCGCTTTCACTGCTGCTCGACAGATCGCCGGGCCGCGAGGCGTATCCGGGCGACGTATTCTACCTGCATTCGAGACTGCTCGAGAGAGCCGCGAGGCTTTCTGACGAGATAGGCGGCGGCTCAATAACTGCACTGCCGATAGTCGAGACTCAGGCAGGAGATGTATCCGCATACATCCCTACTAATATAATATCGATCACAGACGGCCAGATATTCCTGGAGTCCGACCTCTTCTTCTCGGGTCAGAGACCTGCCGTAAACGTAGGTCTTTCGGTATCCCGTGTAGGAGGCGACGCCCAGACCAAGGCCATGAAGAAAGCGGCCGGTACGCTGAGGATCGATCTCGCGCAGTACCGTGAGATGGAAGTGTTCACACAGTTCGCTTCAGACCTTGACGATCAGACCAGATCGCAGCTCGAGTACGGCCAGGGCCTCATGCGCATGCTGAGACAGAAGCAGTACAAGCCGAAGTCGCAGCACGAGCAGGTCATAACCCTCGTCATGGCTCTCGCTCATACGATGCAGGGAATTCCTGCTCCGGAAGTGCCGAAGTTCATCGACGGACTCATTGAGACGTTCGAATCGGATCACATGGATGTCTGCGACCGCATCGACCAGACCGGAAAACTCGATGACGACCTGAAGAAGGAGATACTCGATATCTCCGCGAAATACAGAGAGAAATATAAAGCGGCTTAATAATGCCATCAACCAAAGAGATAAAAAACAGAATAAAGAGCGTCAGCGACACTCAGAAGATCACAAACGCGATGTACCTGATATCTTCGACCAAGATGAGGCGCGCCCGCAGGGAGGCCGAGGAGACAAAGCCGTACTTCGATCTTCTGAGGAAGGAGATCCGCAGGATGTTCGCCATCGAAGGCGATATCAAGAGCAGGTACTATGATGCTTCAGTCGACGAGAACGTGGCGGGAGGCCGCAACGGCATCCTGGTCATAACGGGAGACAAGGGACTTGCCGGGGCATACAACCAGAACGTCCTGAAGGAAGCACTTGCGCTGATGGACAAAAGCGACGAGTACAGGCTCTATGTAGTCGGAGATTTCGGCTGGAGATTTTTCAGGACCCACGGAACACAGGTCATTGAAGAGTTTGCACATTCGATGAACCAGCCTTCTCTTGCGATGGCCAGAGACATAACCCGCGAGCTCCTCGACGACTTTGACGACAGGCTGTTCGACAGGCTCTACGTATGCTACACGGAATTCTCCGGAGGCATGAGCGCCGGAAACGCCATGCACGACAGGCTCATACCTTTTGACAGGGACGACTTCGTGCCTGAGGGCGAGGAGACTGACGTAAACGCCTCTACCGTGTTCGAATATGAGCCGGATGTGAAGACAGTGCTCGAGAGGATAATGCAGTCGTATCTTGTAGGATACGTCTATTCGGCGCTGGTCAACAGCTATTCGTCCGAGCAGAGCGCGAGGATGATGGCCATGGATTCGGCCAACGACAACGCGAGCGAGCTGCTCGACCAGCTTACACTTGAATACAACCACCTGAGACAGAACGCGATCACACAGGAGATAACGGAAATATCATCCGGCGCGCGCAGCCTCAGAAGCAAAAGTAAGTAAATCCCTGGAAATACATTAGGAGGAAATATGACCGGACGTATAGTGCAGGTCTCGGGATCTGTAATAAACGTAGAATTCGATGAAGGTCAGATGCCTAGGATCAACGACGCCCTGACGGTGGAGCTGAATGGCAGGACTCTCGTCATGGAAGTAGCGCAGCACATAGGCAACAATACCGTAAAGTGCATCATGCTCTCGGGCTCTGAAGGCATGAGCAGCGGCATGGAAGTCACGGCGACAGGAGATTCAATAAGAGTGCCTGTAGGCGATGTGGTCCTTGGCCGCATGTTCAACGTGCTTGGCGAGCCTATAGACGATGGCGATCCGATCCCTGATGACGTCGAAAGGATGTCGATCCACAGGAAGGCACCGGGATTTGACGAAATAAGCCCGTCCGTAGAGATCCTCGAGACAGGAATCAAGGTAATCGACCTGCTCGAGCCTTACTCGAAGGGCGGAAAGATCGGCCTCTTCGGCGGAGCCGGCGTAGGCAAGACAGTTCTTATCCAGGAGCTGATCCACAACGTAGCCATGGAGCACGGCGGATACTCCATATTCACCGGAGTAGGCGAGCGTTCCAGAGAGGGAAATGACCTCTGGAAAGAGATGAGAGAAGCCGGCGTCATGGACAAGACCGCGATGGTCTTCGGACAGATGAACGAGGCTCCGGGAGTGCGTATGAGAGTAGGTCTCAGCGGACTCACCATGGCGGAGTACTTCCGTGACAAGCAGAACAAGGACGTGCTGCTGTTCATCGACAATATTTTCAGATTCGTACAGGCGGGCTCCGAAGTATCCACACTGCTCGGCCGTATGCCATCTGCCGTAGGATACCAGCCGACACTCGCATCAGAGATGGGTCAGCTGCAGGAGCGCATCACCTCCACAAAGGCAGGATCCATCACATCGGTACAGGCGGTATACGTACCGGCTGACGACCTCACGGACCCGGCTCCTGCGACGACATTCGCTCACCTCGATGCCACTACGGTACTTTCGAGAAAGATCGCCGAGATGGGACTTTATCCAGCCGTCGATCCGCTCAACTCAACATCCCGTATCCTTGAGGCAGACATCGTTGGCGATGCGCATTACGATGTAGCAAGAAAGGTGCAGGAGATACTGCAGAAATACGCAGAACTCCAGGATATCATCGCGATCCTCGGTATGGACGAGCTCTCAGATGAGGACAAGCTGACAGTCTACAGAGCGCGTAAGATCCAGAGATTCCTCTCGCAGCCGACACACGTTGCCGAGAAGTTCACGGGTCTCCCGGGTGTATACGTACAGCTTTCAGACACGATCAAGGGCTTCGGCGCGATCGTAAGCGGCGAGATGGACGCATATCCTGAGCAGGCATTCTTCAACGTCGGCACGATAGACGACGTCATAGCAAAAGCAAAAACACTGTAAACGCAAATAATATAGAAAAGAGATCAGATAATGGCGACCTTCAAACTGCATTTCATGGCCAGCGATCATATGGTGTATGACGGTGAAGCCGAATCCGTGTCACTCATGACGACGGAAGGCAGCATCGGTATTTTGGCGCACCATTCAAACCTGATCATGGCAGTCGTGCCGGGCATCGTAGAATACGTTCCGGCCGGCGAGGACGCAAAGGCAGCCGGACTTGACGGAAAGCAGGTCTCAGTCGTATCTGACGGACTGCTCAAGGTTGAGAACAATGAGGTCATGATACTCGTTGATACGGCGGAGCATCCGGCAGAAATCGATGAGGCCAGAGCGAGACGGGCTGAAGAAAAGGCAAGAGAGGATCTTAAGCGTGCCAACACAAACAGGGATGTGGCTCTCGCGAGCGCGGAGCTTTCAAGGGCCATGAGCCGTATAAAAGCATCAAAGCACAAGCATCACCTTTAAAAGACTGACGAAGAGGTATAGCTGATTTGATGACGATCCTGTCCATATTTAAAAATGATATTGTATCTGTAGGCCGGCGCTTTTTCGCGCTGGCTATTATAGTGGCGATTTCCGTGCTTCCGGCGCTTTACGCGTGGGTGAACATATATGCCAACGGCAATCCGTATGCAAACACCGGAGAGATACAGATCGCTGTCGCTTCGCGTGACCCGGGACTCGATCTTGAAGACGGAAAGCACATCAACATGGCAGAAGAGGTTGCGGAAGACCTCAAGTCAAACGACAAGATAGGGTGGCAGTTCCCTGAGACGGCTGATGAGGCCATCGAAGGAGTCGAATCGGGCAGGTACTATGCTGCCGTTGTATTCGAAAAGAACTTCACTTATAACATGTATCATTTCGAGCAGGCTCTGCTCGATAAGGAGGCGCCGCTCACTTATTACGAAAACCAGAAGAAGAACGCGATCGCGCCGAAGATAACCGAGACTGCCGCGAAGAACCTGCAGCAGTCCATAAAGACAACGTATCTTGAGACCGTGTTCGGTTTTATTTTCGATGAAACCAATGAGATCGCCGATGACCTTGAAGAGGGCGATGCCGTTGACGAAGTTCTCGCGCGTCTGGCGGATCTCAGGGACACGCTGAGAGCATACGACTCCGCGATAAGCGCATTCACCGGCAGGAGCGCCAACATACATGCCGGTATAACAGACGCGAAGAAAAAGATCGCGGACGCCGGCAGATCCGCGGGCGAATCGGCATCAAACGCGGAAAGCGATCTCACGACTGCAAGGAACACTCTTACAGTCCTGCAGAAGGTCCTGGAGACCAGGGAGGCCCGCATAGAAAAAGAGCGGTCTGAACTCGAGGAGATCATCAACAAGCTCACCCGCGGCGGGTTAAGCGAAGAGGAAAAAGAAAAACTCACGCAGGAAGCCATAGAGAAGGCGAATGATCTCAAATCCGATCTGGAAGGCCTTCTGGCGATGTTCCCTGAAACCGACGGACCTGCTCCTGTAATGGCGATCAAGGCTGTGCTGGCGGCGATGATAAACGACATAGACACGCTGACCAAAGCAATGTCGGAGCCTGCTGCCCTGCCGGAGATCATGAAGGAACTGAAGAAGCTCAGCAAGGAATCGCTGACTGAGGCGGTGGATTCGCTCATAAGCAGCATCGACAGGACGCTTGATCTCATGACGCCGCTGATGAGCAGCATGTCGTCCATGCTGAGCAGCATATCGCCTGTGCTCGACAGCGCAGACAGCACCGTGAGCGAGCTCGACAGGTCGCTGCTGCAGATGCAGGCGCTATTCAGCGCTTCGGCGGATAAGATAGACGACATCATAGACAGAGTGGAGGCGGTCGCCGAGGGAGACAGGCTCGATCTTCTCATAGAGCTGCTTGGCGGCGATCCGGAGGCATACGCGAAATTCTTCTCGTCCCTCGTTGAGGTCGAGGTCGAAGAGGTCTATTCCGTAGCTTCATACGGAGCCGCGATGGCGCCGTTCTATTCTGTGCTTGCGATATGGGTAGGCGGAGTCATACTCGTATCTATACTGAAGACACACATAGACCGAAAGAAATTCCCGGGAGCTACCGAGACCCAGGCATTTTTCGGACGCTTCCTGCTGTTCTTCCTCATAGGGCAGCTGCAGGCGGCAGTAATAGTGGCAGGCGATATCTTCCTGCTTGACTGCCAGCCGGTGCATCCGTGGCTGATGTGGCTGTCGGCAGCTGTCACGAGCTTCGTGTTCATGCTGCTCATATACGCGCTGACGATCTCATTCGGAGATGTCGGCAAGGCCATAGTAGTTGTGGTAATGGTGCTCCAGATAGCGGGTTCGAGCGGTTCGTATCCTATAGAGATACTCCCGCCGGTATTCGCGAAGATCTACAAGTTCTTCCCGTTCCCGCACGCAATAAACGCGATGAGAGAAGCCCTCTGCGGCATGTACAGGTATGATTTCGCAAAATACCTGGCTTACCTTCTCATATTCGCGGTGGTGGGGCTTGTCATAGGGCTTCTTGTAAGAAAGCCTTTCCTTGGCATGAACCGCTTCGTGTCTGAGAAGATCGAAGAAACGGAGGTGCTGTGATGGACCGCAATAAACAGGACATCCGTTATGAAGAGCTTTACAACAGGCTGCTCGAGCGCGGCATTGCACTGCATGAGAACAACAAGAAGAGGATAAGGGCAGGCCTTATATTCCTTGTCGTGTTTACCGTCCTCATGATACTCATCCGTTACATCACGGACAGCGACAGAGTTGTCTTCATGATACTCTGGGTCGTCGGCATGTTCGCCGCGTCCATATATCTTATCAGCGTGGAATACATAGACGATTCCATACAGAAGACTCTCGAGGAAGTGAGCGAAAGGGAGGCGGACTTCGGCGAGCTTCTGCCTGATTCCTCACAGGTGCGCGAAAGGGTGCAGAGCCGCATACAGGAGAAACACGAGGAGATACAGGCGCACTACAAGGAACTCAGGCGCGCGAAAACTCCGGAAAGAGAGGATGAAAAATGAAGAACATCCTCAACATAATCAGGCACGATCTCAAAAAAATAACAGGCAGCGTAGTGGCCATCATAACCGTGATGGGGCTTTGTCTTGTTCCTTGCTGCTACGCGTGGTTCAACATTCTCTCGAACTGGGCTCCGTACGAATCTGATGCGACAGGCCGTATATCGGTAGCGGTCGCAAACATGGACAAGGGCAAGAGTGCCGCGGGCATCTCGGTAAATGTCGGCGACAAGATCGTAGAGGCTCTTGCGGCGAACGGCGACATAGGCTGGGTCTTCACTGAAGATGAAGAGGAGGCAAAGGAAGGCGTCTACACAGGCGAATACTATGCCGCTCTTGTCGTGCCTGAGAACTTCAGCGCTGACGTACTCAGCTTTCTTGACGGGAATCTCAGCAATCCGAAACTGAAGTACTATGAAAACGAGAAAAAGAATGCTGTCGCACCTAAGATAACCGGAAAGGCGAAGACTGCCGTGCAGGAGGAAGTGAACGCTGCCTTCGTCGAGACTCTCGCGGGATACGTTACCGACGCGGCATCCGTGGCTGAGGCGAACGGCATCGATCCTCAGCAGATGCTGGCCGACCTTGCATCCAGGATAGATGATCTGGGCGGTGACATTAACAGCTGCATCGCGCTGGCGGATTCGGCAGCAGGCCTTACAGGCGCCGCGGACAATCTCCTTGATGTTTCGGACAACTTCATCGGCAGCACGCATGATGTGTTCGAGGCAAACGACAAACTGCTTGAGGACGCGCAGAAGGAACTCGATAAAATAGAGAAGGCGGATACCAAAAAGCTCGATGATGCGGTCAAGCGGCTGAAAGATAACGCGGGTTCCCTTGAGACCTTCGATACCGTCATCGTTGAACTGATCAGCGCCAACAACCTGGCTTACAGGCTCTTTATCGACAGGAACAGGGACACCTGGGTCGAGAGGTTCGATAAGATGAAGGCAGATGCCGACGAACAGGCGCGCTTCCTGAAAGAGGAAGGTTTTACCGCGCTGAGCAAGAATTTCGAAGATCTCTCTGCTACTCTCGGAGACATTTCCTCCGGATTGCAGTCGCTTGACAGGAACATGAAATATTCCGAGCGGGAACCTATTCTGAAAAAGATCTCGGAAGACAATGACAAGGCCGCAAAACAGGTGGACAAGATCCTGAAACAGATCAGGAAAGACATAGATGAAAACATTGAGACTGCTCTGGCGAATACCAGGACATCGCTGGCGGGCTTCCGCAGTATCATGTCAGGCACGGATCAGGACCTCTCAGCGCTCAGCAGCAACCTTCGCTCATACGGAGGCGCGCTCTCGGATCTGAAGTCGAGCATAGGCAGAACGACAGCCGGTCTGGATTCGCTGCAGGACGGGGCATACTCCCTCAGCGGACTGCTCATGGATGCTTCGGGCAACGACCTCCTGACTGAACTGAACAGGCTGATGGCAAACGACGAGACGGCTGTTGCGGAGTATCTCGCGAATCCGGTCGGAATGGACACCGAGGTCTTCTGGCCTATAGAGAACTACGGCTCGGCGATGGCACCGTTCTACACAGTGCTGGCCCAGTGGGTCGGAGCGCTGCTGACGGCCGTTCTCATAAAGGTAAAAGTGAAGAAGAGGGACGACCTGCATGATCTGAAACTGCACGAATGGTATTTCGGAAGGTTCGGGCTTTATCTGCTCATTGGGATCGCGCAGGCTCTCGTAGTCTCCGCGGGCGATCTGCTCTACGTGCGCATACAGTGCCTGGCGCCTCTCAGATTCGTGCTGCTTACCTGCATCAACGGCATAGTCTTCATGCTGATCAACTACGCTCTGGTGTTTGCGCTCGACAACATAGGTCTCGGAGCGGGAGTCATAGTGCTCGTGCTTCAGGTAGCCGGGTCGGGAGGAACATATCCGGTCGAAGTGCTTCCGGGCATATTCAGGACTCTTTTCCCGTTCATGCCTTTCCGCTACGCGATGGACGCCATGCGTGAGTGCATAGGCGGCATGTATGACGGCACATACTGGAGATGCATAGGAGTGCTGATGCTGTTCGCGGTGTTCTCAGTCGCGTTCGGAATGGCTCTCTACAAGCCGGCCAGAAAGCTGAACGAGATGATAGCCTCAAGCAAGGCAAAGAGTGAGATAATGCTCTAGGCGGTCATATAATAACAGGCATATCAGGTAAAGACAGAATGTATAAAAAACAGCTCAGAACCTCGATCATTATAGGCATAGTTGAAATAGTTACGTTTCTGACAATAATTGCGATACACCATTTCGATACAGCAAAAGCGCTGTTTCCGCTGTTATGGTTTCTTTTGGTCATGCTTATTCTGGAACTGGGGCTGGCGTTTATTTTCAGGGATTCCGATAAAGTGTGGAGAAAGAGATGGAAAACTCCGATATGGCAGGTATTGCTGTGGGTGGCTTTCTTTGCAGGCGGAGTTGCTATCATTATCAAGTATCCGGAGTTCTGGGATTCATATGACGCCTGCTTCATATTCATCTTCCTTTTGGGCAGCAATTTTTGCCGGAATATCACACGTTATCTGATAGTTAAACGGTATGACTTCGATAAATACGAGTCAGCTGTTGAATTGATTTCAGAGCATCCGGAAGCAGGAAAATATATAAAGTAGTTTACAGAAAAATCTATATTCACATTCTTTTTAATATGTCGCTCCGGGCTTTCCCATTGTTAGAACAATACTTTTATGTTAGAATGTAGAGCGAAATCGGGCGGGCGGCTTGCTGTGCGCGGGGGCCCTGCGCAACGGGGCTCCGTGAACCATGTCAGGACCGAGAGGTAGCAGCATTAAGCGATCTGTCTTGTGTGCCGCAGACCAGCCTCTGCGTACTGCAAGCCGCCCGCTTCTTTTAATAGAAAGGAACGCGATGCAGCCCGCTTTATACAGAGCCGAGAGGCCGGAAGTATTTGAAGAAGTAATAGGCCAGAAGCACATCGTACGCATCCTGCAGAACCAGATCAGGACAGGCACGGTGAGCCAGGCTTATTTATTTGCCGGAACTCACGGCACGGGCAAGACCAGCACTGCGCGAATACTCGCAAAGGCCGTCAACTGCCTGGAAGGCGAACCGGGTGATCCGGGAGTGAATCTTCCATGCGGAAAGTGCGCAAACTGTGAGGCGATCCGCGAGGGCAGATTCGTCGACGTCATAGAACTCGACGCGGCCTCCAACAACGGCGTGGACGACCTCAGGGCGATCATAGAGATGGTGAAGTATCCTCCGGCAGTCGGAAGGTACAAGGTATACATCATCGATGAGGTACACATGCTCAGCACCGCTGCAGAGAACGCCTTCCTCAAGACGCTCGAGGAGCCGCCTGAGCACGCCATCTTCATTCTCGCGACAACAGATCCTCAAAAGGTGAGATCCACCATAAGATCGCGCTGCATGCAGCTCAACTTCAGGCGCGTCACCGAGGACGAACTCATTGAGGGAATGAAGAGGATATGCGCCAGAAGAGGCATCATGGCTACTGACGACGCACTTTCGACCATCGCTTCGAGAGCCGACGGTTCGGTCAGGGACGCGCTCAGCATACTCGAGCAGTGTACTGCGGCAGGTGACAGGGAGCTCAGCAGGGCAGCCGTGCTTGAATATACGGGAGCTGCTGGTTCTGACTTTTTCCTCGCGCTGACAGGCGCAGTGATCGCAGGCGACGCCGGCAAGGCGCTCGTATACATTGATGAGATTATCAGGCGCGGCAAGGACCCGAGACAGATCATGAAGGACTGGCTCAAGCACATGCGCGACCTCATGATAGTTAAATATGTAGGAAAGGCGGAGCGCATCGTAGGCGCGTCGGGAGAGAATATCTCGAGACTGAGAGCTCAGGCCGAGCTTACAGACGCGGCTTTCATCGAAAAGTCGATCCGGCTTATCTCCGAATATATAAATCTCGGCAGGTACTCCGAGAGACCGAGGATACTTCTCGAGACGGCGGCCGTAAGGCTCGCTTCTCCGGATGACGCAGCTGAAGCTCCGGCCAGAAGACCGCTGAGACCAGCGCCTAAGAGAGAAGCAGCTCCGGCAAGACCGGCTGAAGCGCCTGCGCGCGCGGCAGCTCCGGCAGACGATGAACCTGCAGCAGAAGCGCTCGCCGGAATGATCGCATCCGTAAGGAGGGAGCAGCCGGGAAGTCCTGAGGAGATGTGGGACCGGATAGCCAGAGTGGTGTCGGCGAATGACAGAACGTTCATGAGCCTCGTGGGACGCTATTCGATAGGCACGGAATTCGATGCGGGCAGGCTGCTCGTTATCGTGAGCCCGGGCAAGCTGAGACTCGCCGAAGACAAGGCGGCTGACATAGCTCAGGCAGCGAAGAGCCTCTACGGCAATGACGTATACGTCACCATGAGAGCCGGAGTCATCTCCAAATCAGGCGCGTCAGAGGGCAGCGCAGCCATCTCCGAGGAGGAGACAGCGAAGATAATCAACGACGATATAAATAAGAACGAAGTCATCGGGGACATAGTGGATCTTTTCGGTATAGAACCGGTTATAGAGGACTGACACATACAGGAGGATAAAATGGGTAAAGGTATGAAGGCCGGCAAGAAGCCTAAAAACAGAAACGGCGGCGGTGCAAAGGACATGCAGAAGCAGCTGAAGCAGCTTCAGGCTATGCAGGCTGAGATGGAACAGAAGCAGGCCGAGCTCGAGAAAAAGGAGCTCACGACTACAGCCGGCGGCGGTGCGGTCGAAGTAACGATCAACGGTAAGAAGCAGATCACGAATCTCACCATCGACAAGGACGTCGTGGATCCTGATGATGTTGAAATGCTTCAGGACCTCGTCATGGCTGCCGTCAATGAGGCCATCAGGCAGATAGAAGAACTCGAGGAGTCCGAGATGAACAGCATCACCGGCAGCCTCGGAGGAATGGGCGGCGGACTCGGAGGCTTCGGCTTCTGATGAAGCAGTACCCGCGTTCACTCAACAAGCTGATCAATGAGCTGGGAAAGCTTCCGGGCATCGGCGGCAAGACCGCGCAGAGGCTCGCTTTTCACGTGCTCAGTCTCACTGACCGCGAGGCGGAGGTGCTGGCAGAGTCGATCATAGAGGCAAAGCGTTCGCTGCATTACTGCAGCGTCTGCGGAAACCTGACCGACAAGGATATATGCGGCATCTGCTCCGACGGGTCAAGAGACAAGTCTGTCATCTGCGTCGTTGAGACACCTCAGGACGTGATGGCGATGGAACGCATCCGCGAATATAAAGGCACATACCACGTTCTGCACGGAGCGATATCTCCGGCAGAGGGGATCGGCCCTGCCGACATCAATCTGAAGAGCCTGATAGAAAGGCTTCAGAGCAACAATGATGTTGAAGAAGTCATCATAGCCACGAACCCGAATATCGAGGGTGAGGCGACTGCGATGTATATCGCGAGACTGCTGAAACCGGCAGGCATAAAAGTAACGAGGATCGCGCACGGCATTCCGGTCGGCGGCGATCTCGAGTACGCGGATGAAGTCACGCTTCTCAAGGCTGTTGAGGGGCGCAGGGAGCTTTAGTACCGCGGCCGCGTGATGCGGCTGCATGTAACTTGTTCAGAAGGGAGCTAACATAGTTATGAAAAGAAAACTGACGATGAAAGAGACCATCGTCGTAGCAAGCACGCTGTTCGGAATGTTCTTCGGCGCAGGCAACCTGATTTTCCCTGTGCACCTGGGTCAGATGGCCGGAAGCAATTCCTGGCCGGCGATCATCGGCTTCTGCATTACGGCGGTGACTATCCCGATCCTCGCAGTAGCGGCTATCGGCAACACACACAGCGACAACCTGATGGAGCTTTCGAGCAAGGTATCGGGCTGGTATGGCAGGCTGTTCACGGCTGTGCTTTACCTCACGATCGGACCGTTCTTCGCTATACCAAGATGCGCGTCCGTATCCTTTACCACCGGCATTGCTCCTATAGTGGGCGAATCCCACTTCAGGCTCTGTCAGCTCATATTCACATTCATATTCTTCGCGTTCGTAATGTATTTCTCGCTCAGGCCGGGCAAGATCACCACCTGGATCGGACGCGTTATCAATCCGCTTTTCCTGCTGTTCCTCGGCATTCTCGTTTTCGTGGCGCTCATCCATCCGGGAGCACCGATGTCTGAGGTCGCTCCGGTAGAATCGTATCAGAACGGAGCGCTCTTCAACGGACTTATCGAGGGATACGGCACCATGGATGCCATCGCGGGACTCGCATTCGGCATCGTCATCATCAATGTCGTAAGAGATCTTGGAGTCGACAAGGACGGCGATGTTGCAAGAGAGACGCTGAAGGCGGGCGTGTTCACGGGCATACTGATGTTCATCATTTACATGCTCACTATCATAATGGGAGCGCAGTCAAGGGGACTCTTCGATGTTTCCGACAACGGCGGCATCGCGCTCACACAGATAGCAGGCCACTACCTTGGAGGTATCGGAAGCGTTGTGCTCGCGCTGACCATCACGTTCGCATGCCTCAAGACAGCGATCGGACTCGTCACAAGCTGCGGAGAGATGTTCGTAAAGCTCGTACCGGGCAAGCTCAACTACAGAGGCTGGGCAATGTTCTTCACGCTGTTCTCGTTCATCGTTTCAAACGTCGGACTCACAGCGATCATCAATTATGCAGTACCTGTGCTGATGCTTCTCTATCCGCTCGTGACTGTACTGATTATCATGGCGCTTTGCGAGAAGGCCTTCGGCAAGAGCAAGTATGTCTACGGCTGGGTCTCGCTCGGCGCGTTCATCCCGGCAGTTTTCGACTTCTGCAAGACCCTGCCTGAAGGTATCCAGACAGCGCTGCACGTTCCGGCGATGACAGAACTGGGACGCTCGGTCTTCCCGTTCTTCGACATAGGTCTCGGCTGGGTGGTACCGGCTCTGGTAGGCCTTGTGATCGGCCTCGTGCTGACAGCAGTGAATCGCGGAAAGAAAGGCAAAGCAGCCGCGTAAAGGCAAGACAGCCGCAAAACGCGCGATCATGCAAAAAAAGCGACGCAAAACGAAACAGCCGCGGTGCTGCTGCGGAAGCAGCACCGCGTTTCTATTAAGTAAGGGCAATTGGGCGCTGAGCCTGGACAGGAGACAATATGTCAATCGAAATCGCAAGAGCGTATCTGGAAAAAATGGGATTAGCCGACCGCATCATGGAATTTGATGTCTCGAGCGCAACGGTCGAACTGGCTGCAAAGGCAGTCGGTGTCGAACCGGCTCGCATCTGCAAAACTCTCAGTTTCAAACTCAAGGACGGCACGGGCATCCTCGTACAGGTGGCCGGCGACGCCAGAGTCGATAACAAGAAATACAAGGAATGCTTCGGCGAAAAAGCAAAGATGCTCTCGCCGGAAGAGGTTCCTGAGTACACGAACCACGAGATCGGCGGCGTTTGCGCGTTCGGAGTAACACGCGACGACGTCAGGATATATTGCGACGAATCGATGAAGAGGTTCGAAACAGTATTTCCGGCATGCGGCTCCTCCAACTCTGCCGCAGAATTCACGCCGGACGAATTGTTCGAGGTCTCGCGCTCACTCGCGTGGATCGACATTTCCAAGCTGCCGGAACCGGCCGCAGAATAACACCATAACGCCATAACGCCATAACGCCATAACACCATGTCTTCTATGGAATAGCCCCGGGCCTTCCAAGAAGAAGTGTTGGTCCGACTTCCATGTAAAAATTGCAAATAAACCGATAGAAAGCATGCTGCCGAAAGAGAAGAATTTCTCACTCCGGCAGCTTTTCTTTTGTTGTTTCTGTGGGGCTGTCCATGCCTATCCATGCACATCCATGCACATCCATGCCTATCCATGCCTATCCATGCCTATCCATGCCTATCCATGCCTATCTCTCGCATTCGGAAAATCCCTTTAAAAGATCCTGAAATCGGCTGTTTATAAAAATGCATATGACTGTGTTGGTCCTTTTTTCTGGATTTCGCAGGACAAGGACCAAAAAATTAGTCCCTGAAGTGCGTTTTTCAGGAATTGAGTATTAACAGGGACGCAGTAAATTCGGCTGAGATCGCAGGAAATGGTCTCGTAATAGATGATAAAGGATCCTGCTGAGGTCGTTTCTTATAAGAAATGGTCCGGTAAGACGGTTTTGATGAGATTTGAGATGAATAAAAATAGAAGCTGATGAATGCTTATGAAAAAGGACTTGCTGAGGATGAATGACAAACAGGGCAGTTGGTCCTCATAACTCGATTTTGGGGCATCAGGGGTTAAAAAGTTAATACCTCAAGCGCCTTTTTTGCATATTAAGGACTACATTTTGCAGCAGCAGACAGGACAGCTGCGAGGGAACAGTGTGCGGGTGGGTATGTATTTGTAAGAAGACATGATTTTGCTTGACCCCGGGGGAGCGAAAATGCTATTATTGCTTTGTCAATTTAGCGCTTTAGCACGCTAAAGCGGTCAAAAGGCAAATACAAAGCGGAAGAAAGGCAAATATGAGGTGCACGCAAGGTATGGAAACAGTGCATGAGAAGCGCCCGGAAAGCCGCAATGATGCGCATGACAGCGTGTGAAAAGCAAACTGGGAAAGAAGAAAGAAAAACTATAATCGGAAAGGACTAAAGATTATGAAAAAGAGATTAACGGTACTTGTGCTTGCATTTGCGATGATCTTTACAACGATGGCTCTGACAGCCTGCGGCGGTGGCGGCGGCGGAGAAGAAGAGGCCTTCACATTCAAGCACGGTTATGACAAGGATTTCCCTCCGTATTCATATATCGGCGATGACGGTGAGACAACAGGATTCGACGTAGAGCTGGCTCAGGCTGTATGCGAACTGAACGGCTGGACATATGAAGGCGTTCCTATCAACTGGGATGCAAAAGAAGCAGAACTTGAGTCGGGAAGCATCGACTGCATCTGGTCGGGATTCACAAAGAGCCCTGACAGAGAGCCGAAGTTCTCATGGAGCGATCCATACTCGGTAAATACTATCAAGATCATGGTGCTTGAGGGATCTGACATCAAGTCGACAGCTGATCTTGCGGGAAAGAAAGTAGGCGTGCAGGGAAGCACATCTGCACAGGAGATGCTCGAGACACCGAACGCTGAGGGCGGAGCAGAGGATCTGATGAAGACATTCGCTTCCTTCGAGAAGTATGATACATACACAGTCGCAGTAAACGACCTCAAGGCAGGCGCGATCGATGCTATCGCTATCGACGTTACAACAGGCGACTATCAGATGACGAAGGTAGAAGGCCTGGCATATCTGGACGAAGATATCTGCCAGGAGATATATGCTATCGGATTCAGAACAGATGACACAGACCTTCGCGACAAGGTGAATGAAGCGCTCAAGACTCTCGCAGAAAACGGTACAATGGACGAGATCGGCCAGAAGTATCCTGAGATCTATGAGAACCTGTCGATGATCAACAACTAGTGATAACAACTGGTGTTGACCGGACGGCATAACATCTGGTTAAGCTGAAGATATATAAACAGAAAACGGCCGGTGCTGCGGGACTGCTCCTGCAGCACTGCTCTTGTCTGAAGAAAACGGAAACTGAGGATAAATAATGACATTTTCAACAATGCTTTCAACGATGGCCTCGGGCATGTGGAAGACCTTCCTGATCTTCTCGCTCACGCTCATAGGGTCACTGCCTCTGGGAATGGTGGTAGCACTGCTCAGAAGATCCAGGCTCGCTGTGGTGAGCGGATTCATAAAGGGCTACATCTCGATAATGCGCGGCACGCCTCTGATGCTGCAGCTTCTGGTATGGTATTTCGGACCGTTTTACCTGTTCGGCTGGAATATCGCCAACTGGAGGTTCCCTGCTATCATACTCGGCTTCGTGCTGAACTACGCCGCTTACTTCGCGGAGATCTACCGTGGAGGAATCGAGTCGATCCCGGTCGGCCAGTATGAGGCTGCGGAGGTGCTTGGCTACACAAAGACGCAGACCTTCATGAAGATAATCCTGCCACAGGTCATAAAAATCATCATGCCGTCTGTGACGAACGAAGTCATAACGCTGGTAAAGGACACATCACTCGCGTTCACACTTGCTTACGCAGAGGTGTTCTCGCTCGCCAAGCAGATATCCGCATCACAGTCATCGTTCATGCCGTTCCTGATAGCGGGCGTCTTCTATTTCGTGGCCAATTATCTGGTGGAGATCGCGATGGCGCGCATCGAGAAATCGATGGATTACTACAAGTAGGAGGGCAGCGTAATGATACTTGAAATGAAAAACATCGAAAAGAGATTCGACGGACTCGAGGTGCTCAAGGACATCAGCTTTGGAGTCGACCATGGCGAGGTGGTGAGCATAATCGGACCATCCGGATCAGGCAAATCGACGCTGCTCAGATGCGCTACTTTCCTTGAGACGATCGACGGCGGTGAGATCATATACATGGGAGAAAAGGCTGCGCACACCGACGCGAACGGCAGCGCGGTATATGCGAGCCCGCACGAAATGAAGAAGTTCCGCAAGTACTGCGGACTTGTGTTCCAGCAGTTCAACCTCTTCCCGCACTACAGCATTCTTAAAAACATAACTGATGCACCTATACATGTTCAGGGCGTCAGTAAAGCGGAGGCTGAAGAGAACGCGATGGCCCTCCTCAGAAAGATGGGCATCGAGGACAAGGCGAATGCCTATCCGTATCAGCTGTCAGGCGGACAGCAGCAGAGAGTCGCCATAGCGCGTGCGATGGCGATGAAGCCGGAGATACTTTTCTTTGATGAGCCTACATCGGCGCTTGACCCGGAGCTGACCGGAGAGGTACTGAAGGTCATACGCCAGCTCGCTGAGGAGAAGATGACGATGGTGGTCGTAACACACGAGATGCCATTCGCAAAGGCAGTCAGCAACCGCGTCCTTTTCATGGACGGCGGAGTCATAGTAGAGCAGGGAGACCCGCGGGATGTGTTCGATAATCCGCAGGAGGAGAGGACAAAGCAGTTCCTGCGTGTATTTGAGAGATAATGGATAAGATTCAGTATTGCACTTTTGACCCGACCGGGAATATTACGGCTCTGGTTGAGACCGCGGTCGAAATCGCGGAACAGCCGGCTGTCGCTTCGCGGTTAATGGAGCTGGAACCTGATGTTGAGCAGGTAGGCTTTATTACTTACGCTGATGACGCGGCGCTCGCGGAAAGCGGCGCGCCGGTCAGTCTTCGCATGGCAGGAGGAGAATTCTGCGGCAACGCCACAATGTGTGCGGCCGCGCTTTTTGCCATAAGGAGCGGCATGCGGAGCGGCGCGGTGCCTGCGGAGGTGAAAGTCAGGGTGTCGGGGGCCACCGCGCCACTGACCGTCAGCCTTGAGCAGCATGCCGCGTACAGCTTTGGCGCGGCCGTCAGCATGCCGCCGGCCCTCAGGATCGGCAAGGTCGACCTGCAGCCGTCGGGACCGGCCGGCGGTCACGGTGCCGGCACCCTTGCGGGAGCCGGCGATGCGATCAGCGCGATATTCGCGCTCCCAATAGTGGAAATGGAAGGCATCAGCCACATAATCATTGAGCCTGACTCGGAATTCTTTGGGATAAAGGACGACAGCGCACTCGCCGAATCAGTGCTCAGGCACTGGTGCGGCCTGCTTGGCGCCGACTGTCTGGGATTGATGTTCCTGGGAGACGGGGCCGCGCTCCGCACGCTGATACCTCTCGTATACGTGCCGGGAGCCGACACGATGTTCTGGGAAAACTCCTGCGCGAGCGGGAGCGCGGCCGCAGGCATGTATCTTGCCGCAAAGGCCGGATCGCCTGTTGACGTCACATTCGACGAGCCGGCAGGCAGACTCAGAGTTGAGAGCGATCCGGCGACAGGCCGTACCATCCTCCACGGATCAACGATAATGCGCAATTCAGTCATAATAAACTGGTAAGAGTGCAGCTGCCGTAAATCCCGCGTGTGAAATACGGCAGAATATGGCTGAAATCAGGCGTTTTCAGCAGGAATGACGCTGCCTCTCACATTGACACATATGCTTGATAAATGGTAAAATATTCGGCGGCCACCATGGTTTGACAGGTGGCTTTTACCATTTTTTTTATACACAAAACCAAAATGCCGCGGGGCAAAACCCGCAGGAAGCAGAGAGAGGAAATCACTGAATTGGATAATTACAAGGAAGTTATCGCAAAGTACAGGGACGCAGACCTCGACAGTCTGACAGAAGGGGAATACAGAGAATTGAAGGCGGCCGAGCTGGCCGACATGCAGGCATACGTTGATGCCATCACCGAAAGCAAAGTGCCTGAGGTGATGTACCGCATCGGCAGACCGATCACGGATCTTAAGATGATGCTGGAATCCGGCGTCGAAGCATTCGGCGACAAGGTGCTCTATCACCAGATCATGCCGGGCGATGACCACTTCACCGAATATACATACGGCGGAGTAAGGGACGACGTCAGAGGACTCGGTACGGCACTCCTGGGCCTCGGGCTGAAGGGCTCTCACATCGGAATCATAGGCGCTAACTGCTACGAGTGGGCGGAATCCTACTTTGCAGTCACCGGCGGAGTCGGAGTGGTAGTCCCGCTCGACAAGGAACTCTCGAAAGAAGAACTCACCACGCTCTGCGACATGGGCGAGATCGACGCGGTGATCTGCTGCCAGGACAAGTTCTACAATCTTTTCAAGGAGATCAGGGCTGAAGGCAGAACAAGCCTTAAAATGGTCATCGGCGTCAACAAGGATGCTCACGAAGATCCGGAAAACGGACTCTGGTCATGGAACCTCCTGAGAGAAGAGGGCAAGGCAAAGGTCGCGGACGGCGACAGAAGCTACCTCGACGCCAGAGTAAGGGCTTCAGACCTCGTGTCGATAATCTTCACATCCGGCACCACCGGAGTGAGCAAGGGAGTCATGCTCTCGCACAGGAACCTCTGCACCGACGTGCTCATCGCGCAGACCTACCTCGAAGTGTGCCCTAGCGACATCTTCTTCAGCGTGCTTCCTATACATCATACATACGAGTGCACCTGCACGATGATCGAAGGCATGTTCATGGGCGCTTCGATGGCATTCTGCAGAGGCCTCAAATACATAACAAAGGACATGCAGATGGTGCACCCGACATTCCTGCTCGCGGTGCCTCTCATCTACGAGAAGTTCTACAACACGATCCAGAAGACCCTCAAGAAGCAGGGTCAGGACAAGCTGGTCAACACGCTGTTTGCCGCAAACAACTTCACGAGCAAGTTCGGTCTCAACATCGCGAAGCCTATCGCGAACAAGATCATGGCTCAGTTCGGCGGCAACATCGACATGTTCATCGCAGGCGGAGCGAGAGTAGACCCTAAGGTCCTCGCGTTCTTCCGCAGCATGGGCATCCCGTGCCTCCAGGGTTACGGCCTCACAGAGACCTCGCCGATGGTAGCGCTCAACCCTGACCAGTGGAAATACATGAGAAACGACTCAGCCGGCAAACTGTTCCAGTTCACAGAGTGCAAGATCATCGACAAGGATGAGGACGGCAACGGCGAGATCTGCTTCCGCGGACCTATGGTAATGATGGGATACTACAAGAACCCTGAAGCCACTGCGGCAAGCATGGAGAACGGCTGGTTCCATACCGGCGACATCGGCCATCTCGACGAGGACAATTATGTCTACATCACAGGCCGCAAGAAGAACGTCATCATCGCAGCGAACGGCAAGAACGTCTTCCCGGAGGAGCTCGAGGAGCTCATCGCGCGCAGCCCGTACATCGAGGAGTGCATGGTCTGGGCGGACGAAGACAACGAGGACAGGATGAAGAGGGGAATCTACGTTACCCTGCGTCCTGACAAGGAGAACGTCAAGGAAGCTCTCGGAGACAGAGCCGGCGATGAAAGCGCGGTAATGGCGCTCGTAAGCAGCGAGATCGACAAGCTCAACGCCCACTGGCCGGACTGGAAGAGGGTCAAGCACATCGTCATCAAGAAGAGCGAGTTCAACAAGACGACCGGCATGAAGATCAGAAGGTTCGTCGAAGACAACAAGCTCGCAGATTAAGGGGAAGACAAATGAAAAAAAGACCAGCGCTTATAGTTGATCACAGGAACCTCAGACACAACATGAATACCGTGATCGGCTGGTGCCGCGATGCAGGCATAGACGTTGCGGGCGTCATCAAGGTGACGACAGGTCTGGCTTCAGCGGCGCTCGATTACGAGAGCTGCGGAGCGAAGTGGATCGCTTCGTCAAGGCTCGAGCAGCTCGCAAGAGCAAGGGAAGCAGGAGTAAAGATCCCGCTCCTCATGATAAGAGTCCCGATGCTGTCCGAACTCAGCGAGATGGTGAAAATCTGCGACTACAGCCTGCAGAGCAGCGTCGATACACTCAAGGCTCTTCAGGAAGCAGCCGCCGAAAACGGCAAGGTGCACAATGTCATCCTGATGGCAGACCTCGGGGACCTCAGAGAGGGCTTCTTCGAAAAGGAAGAACTTGTCGATGTAGCTAAATTCGTTGAGAACGAGCTCAGCTTCATCCACCTCGCGGGCATCGGTACCAACCTCGGCTGCGTAGGCTCGGTAAAGCCGACCAAAGAGAAGATGGACATGCTGGCCGACTGGGCAGAAGCCGTCGAAGAGGCGATCGGCAGACAACTCGAGATCGTATCGGGCGGAGCAACATCGAGCCTGATGCCGCTGTTCGACGGAGTCATGAATCCTAAGGTCAACATGCTGAGGATAGGCGCGGTCACATTCATCGGACCGCTCGAGGATCTCCGTACATGCTACGGCAGAGAGGAAGTGGAAGTCCTGAGCGACGAGTGCTTCATGATCGAGGCGGAGGTTATCGAGACCAACACCAAGCCGACACATCCTATCGGAGAACTCGGCGTAGACGCATCCGGCAAGATCGTAAAATACGTCGACAGGGGACGCCGCAGACGTGCCATCCTGGCGATCGGCAGAGCTGATTACGGCGACATAGACGATATCGTGCCGGTGCTCGAGGGAGCAGAGGTCACAATGGCCTCGGGCGACCACACCATACTCGACATCGAGGACTGCAAAGAGCAGCTCCGCGTCGGGGATGTCGTGAAACTCAAAGTGAAGTATTCCGCTCTGATGAGACTTACGGCAAGTGAAAATATAACTATTGAGGAAATCAACAGGCAGTAAGGCCTGGGAATATAAAGAAAGGGAAGGAAGACAAAATGGCAGCTTTAAAGTCCAACGAGATGACCAGAGAAGGTTATGACAGCCTGAATGCGGAACTGGAACATCTTATTACCGTAGTCCGCAAAGAAAACGCTGAAAGACTCAAGGAAGCCATCTCACTCGGAGATATCAGTGAGAACGCCGAGTACGATGCTGCGAAGGATGCGCAGGCTGAAACAGAAGAAAGGATCAGCACCATCGAGGAGATCCTCCGTACAGCCGTCATCGTAGAAGAGACAGATGAGAGCGACGACTCGGTCCAGACTGGCCGTACAGTCACCATCGAAGATCTCAACTCAGGAGAGAAGAGCACATACAAGATCGTAGGTACCACAGAGGCTGATCCGCTGAACGGCAAGCTCTCGAACGTGTCCCTGGTAGGTCAGCATCTTCTGGGCCTGAAGGCCGGCGACAAGGTGGAGTTCCTTGTACCGGACGGTGTAGCCAGATATAAGGTCGTGGAGGTCAAGAGGTAATGGCAGACATCAAGAATGATATCAAGGCTGCTGTTGAAGCCGTGGAGCGCGAGCTCACCGAAAAGGAGATCGGCGAACAGAGGCAGATAAAGAGAAAGAAGCTCGAAGAGCTCCGCGCAATGGGCAGGGACCCTTACCGCGAGGAGACCTTTGATGTGACCGCATGGTCGAAAGACATCAGGGACAACTTCGAGGCCATGGAAGATCAGGAAGTCAGAGTGGCCGGACGTATCATGGCGTTCCGCCGCATGGGCAAGGTCGCGTTCGTCGACATGCAGGACAAGCAGGGCCGCATCCAGATCTTCGTCGCAAGAGACAATATCGGTCAGGACGAGTACAACATCTTCAAGACATATGACACAGGCGACATCCTCGGCATCAAGGGCGAAGTCTTCAAGACAAAGACCGGCGAGGTCAGCATAAGGGCGCAGGAAGTAACTCTTCTGTGCAAGTCGCTGCAGGTGCTGCCAAACAAGTGGCACGGCCTCAAGGATACCGACCTGAGATACCGCCAGAGATACGTAGATCTCATCATGAACGAGGATGTAAGAGAAACGTTCATGAAGCGCGCGAAGATCATCAGCACGATGCGCAAGGTCCTCGAAGAGGACTATGACCTCATCGAGGTCGAGACTCCTGTACTCGGCAACATCGCGGGCGGCGCGGCAGCAAGACCGTTCATGACCCACCACAACACGCTCGACATCGACATGACACTCCGCATCTCGCTTGAGCTTCATCTCAAGAGGCTCATCGTCGGAGGACTCGACGGAGTTTACGAGATCGGCAAGGTCTTCAGGAACGAGGGAATGGACAAGAACCACAGCCCTGAGTTCACATCGATGGAAGCATACAAGGCGTACGTGAACCTCGAGACCATGATGGACCTCATGGAGCAGGTGACATACAAGTGCGCCATGGCAGTCAACGGAACGCCTATCGTCAAGTACGGCGACAAGGAATTCGACGTGACTCCTCCATGGAGAAAGATCGACATGACCGAGGCAGTCATCAAGACTACAGGCATCCCGTTCGACAGGATCGACAGCGATGAAGAGGCTATCGAGGCTGCAAAGAAATACGGCATGACATTCGAGGACGAGTCGGAATGGTCGAGAGGAAAGATCATCGCCGAGATGTTCGAAGACTACTGCGAAGACATCCCTGGATTCCTTGACGGACCGTGCTTCGTCTGCGGACATCCGCTCGAGGTCTCGCCGCTGGCAAAGAAGGATCCTAAGGATCCTCGCATCACAAGAAGATTCGAGTCGTACATCAATGGCTGGGAGATGTCGAACGCGTTCAGCGAGCTGAACGACCCTATCGACCAGTATGAGAGATTCGCTGAGCAGCAGAGACAGCTCGACCTGGGGATCGACGACGAGGCCCATCCTATGGATACCGACTTCGTCAACGCTCTGGAAGTCGGCATGCCGCCGACAGGCGGTATCGGCATCGGAGTCGACAGACTCGTGATGCTGCTCACCGACAGCGCAACGATCAGAGACGTCCAGCTCTTCCCGACAATGAAGCCGGAAGGCAAGGGCGGAGCTCAGAAGAAGGAGACCGTCAAGATCGATTTCAGTAAAGTCCAGATCGAGCCGTTATTCGAAGAATTCGTCGATTTTGACACCTTCAGCAAGTCAGATTTCAGAGCTGTTAAGATCAAAAACTGCGAGGAAGTTCCGAAGTCAGACAAGCTCCTGAAGTTTACACTGAACGACGGAACAGGCGAAGACAGGATCATCCTGAGCGGCATCAAGAAGTACTACGATCCGGCTGAACTCGTTGGAAAGACTGCGATTGCGATCGTGAACCTTCCGCCGAGAAAGATGATGGGAGAGTACTCAAACGGCATGCTGATCAGCGCGGTCAACGAGTATGAAGGAGAAGAGATGCTCAACCTCCTGCTCGTAGACGACAGGATCCCGGCAGGAGCTAAACTGTACTAATAAAGCGATGGGAGAAGGGCTAAGAAGAGGCCATCCGAAACATCAGAAAACGATCTGAGAAGACACGATCGGAAGCCGATTTACTACCCCATTTCGGCGGTTACTACCCCATTTGTACCCCATTGTGATAACAAGATATGAAGACTTATAAGGTTCTCTTCAGATAATATCGGCGTTGCCGTAAGGAAGAGAACCTTGATCTACGGAGGTAAACTCCTCCGATAAGAAAGGGTTCCGAGTCAGCCTGAAGTTGATATAACAACTTATGAAGACTTATGACTACCCCACTTAAGTGAAAATCCCGGCATTATTTGCGAAAACAAGCAGATAATGCCTTTTTCTTTGCCCGGATTTGCACATTTTCTAGAGGCATCGGTATAGTTGAGCTCATCCCATTAGTGTAATAGACTCAAGAAAACTATCCGAGCACAGAGGAGGCTGCAATGGCTGGTAATACTCAAAAGTTCAATTCACTTAGGAGGCAGCGCGAGCTTGAGAGTAGCTGGGATGAAATGTCGAGCCTAGGGAAAATATATGTATCATCCGAAGTCATACTGTATTCCATCGAAGATATCAGATTAATGAGCGGATGGAGCGAGACAACAGTCCAGAAACTATTCAATGATCCTAAATTCCCGGCTATAGATTACGGGAAGCGGAAGTTAGGTGATCAGAATGGCTGATTACTGGTATGTAGACGTATGCCTTGGAATAATAACTCCAGGGCATTTAATATGCGCGAATATGCTATTATAAAAATGATGGGAATCAGACAAATTATTATTAACTGAGGTAAACACAGATGGTTAATTTTGGATTAGAGAACAGAGTGGCTTTGATCACGGGAGCGAATAATCCGCAGGGGATCGGAGCAGCAACAGCATTCGCTTTTGCCCGTGAAGGCGCGAAGGTGGTTCTGGTATATAAGAAAATAATCCGGCCTTTTGATAATAGCAAAACAGACAAAAACGGAGCAGACAGATATTTCGCAGCAAATGCAGGAAGCACAGATGATGTCGAAGCCAGGCTCAGAGGCATGAACGCCGATTATCTGATACTGGAAAGCGACATCTCAGATGAGGATGCTGTAAAGGAAATCTATCGGGCGGTAATGGAGAGGTACGGAAGACTTGACATCCTGGTCAATAATGCTGCAGATGGTGATATGGAGGGCATCGATACGATCGCGAAAATCACACAGGCTGTGATCGATGATACATTTGCGGTCAATGTCCGGGGAAGCATTCTGATGATAAGAGAATTCATCAGACACCGCGGTGAATATGGACGGATCATCAATTTCTCCACAGACGCATCGCAGGTTTTCGCGGGACAGATCACTTATGGAGCAAGCAAGGCGACTTTAGAAGCCCTGACCCGCAGTATTGCTCTCGAGGTAGCCCAGTATGGGATCACAGTGAACTGTGTTGCACCCGGACCGACGCAGACCGGGTGGATAGATGATGAGCTGGAAAAAGCAGTCATACCGTTGATACCAATGGGGGAATTGATCCAGCCGGAGGATATTGCCGAAACCGTTCTGTTCCTGGCCAGTGAGCAGGCAAGGATGCTTACCGGACAGGTAATAAAAGTATCCGGCGGGCATGCTCTGTAAATATCGGACTTGCAGTGGCCAGGAAGCAGTCAGGAAGGAACAGGAGACAAGATTATGATAATTCTGATTACCGGTGCATCCCATACAGGTAAAACACTTCTGGCACAGAGGCTGCTGGAGAAATTCAAATATCCATATCTGTCAATCGATCATCTGAAGATGGGTCTTATTCGCAGTGGGAATACCGGGCTTACGCCTAAAGACGATGATGAGCTTACAGAGTATCTGTGGCCGATAGTCAGGGAGATTATCAGGACAGCTATAGAGAACGACCAGGATCTCATTATTGAAGGGTGTTATGTTCCGGCTGATTGGCGACAGGATTTTGATGAGAATTATCTGAAGAATATCAGATTCATATGTCTTGCAATGACAGAGGAATATATCGAGGATCATTTCGATGATATTATAGGGCATGAATCCGAGATAGAATCCAGACTGATCAAAGAAGATTGTACTATCAATGATTTAAAGCAATGCAACAGGTGGTTTATTGATACATTTGGCAGTGCAGGTGAAATGGTCATGCCTATAGAAGATGATTTCGGCAAGGCATTGGCAGGGATTTCTTCAAGTCTCACTTAAGTGAGTATGTAATATCATAATAATGTCGCAGCAGACAGTGATAAATTGCATAGAGAGGTAAAGCAGAATGGATAAGGGAATAATTATGTGGATAATTTTCCTTGTGGTGATTGCCGGAATCATGCTGGTGAGCCACAGGATCAAGAAAGGAATAAACGAGAATGGAATAGAGACTGATGCCGTCGTATCCCGCATCACAGATAATGGAACTCAGGAGGATATTGACATCGATGTATATGTCAGATACCGAACCGAAGACGGCGAGGAAATAGAAGGCGTTCTGTCAAATCCACGAGCCAATATGGAAGAGGGACAGCCGGTGCGGATCAAATACCACCCTAAGTTTAAGAACAACGCAAGACTGATTTGAAAAATGATAATGATCATGGCGAAAAACGCAAAAGTGATCCTATATGATATGGACCGCCAATACGATGATTTGATTGCATCCAAATGTGATTATGCTCTGGGGGCAGGCAGGTATAAAAATGAAGATGTTCAGAAAAAAGATAAGCAGGATACGGACAGGCGGTCAGAGCGGTGTAGACAGGGCAGCTATGGATTTTGCCAGAGAAAGAGAGATTCCTCTATGCGGGTGGTGTCCTAAGAACGGATGGGCAGAGGATTATCCGGATCCGCCGGGACTAATCGTGGATTATCCTGAACTGACAGAAACGCCTTCCGAAGACACTGCACAGCGTACAAAATGGAACATGCGAGACTGCGATGCGATCCTAACGATCATTCCGGGAAGCACGGAGTCCTCTCCCAGAACAGATGTTGGCCTGAAAGAAGGTAAGGATCTTGGCAAGCTGATGTATACAGCTGTGGGACTGGAGGATGTACCAGGAATAATACGATGGATCAATGACCTTCCGGATGACTCTGAACTTTGCATAGGCGGTCCGCGTGCAAGCGAATGCGCTGATGCCTATAACCTGACAAAAGCTATACTTGATCAGATAGCGGAGGCATTTGGTCTGAAACAAGCTCTGGAACAGAGCTGATACTATAGCTTGATGAACGATGCTATTGAGTAAAGTCATAATGCGAAAGGATGAGACAATGAAACGGAAATATGTGGGCATATTTATTGCTCTGGTCGTAGTGGCGTGCATAGTAAGCGCAGTATTAGGGTTGCAGAATCAGTATACCGGCGGCAGTACGGCAAAAACCAAAAGAACGATAATGCTTTACGACTGCGGAGCTGATTTGGAAACCAGCGCAGCGATGGCAACATACAATATTGAACAGATACTGAAAGCGAATTTCAGCAAGGATGAGGGGATAAGGTTCATCGTCATGACAGGCGGATCGAACCAGTGGCAACTTGATAAAGACTATCTTGTATTCCCGGAAGGCAATAATGTGCCGGACGATGCCGTGGCAGGGTACGATCCGCAAATAATGGAAACTACCGACGAGGTACTCGATAAGTACAGTCAGGTCAGCAACGTATACAACCAGGTGTGGGAAGCCAAGGGGCTTGATGCTGCTGTGGATCCGGGTAAGATGGTGCTTATTGACGGAGACGGACTTGGTACGGGCGGCGAATCGGCTGCGGTAAAATCATCTGAAGAACTGATGTCGGATCCTGATACTCTGAAGTCATTCATCAACTTCTGCGTACAGTACGCACCTGCGGAGAAATACGATCTCATCCTCTGGGATCACGGCGGCGGCCCTACATACGGATTTGGCATGGATGAACATCAATCGGTCAGCTCGTTCTGGGACAGCCGTTCGCTGATGACGTTCCCGCAGATCATGGATGCTCTGTCGGAAAACGACGTCACAAAAGGCGGAGGCAAGTTCGACCTGGTCGACTTTGACGCATGCCTCATGAGCAGCGTCGAGCTTGATTTGGTGCTTGCGGATTACACCGACTATTATATCGCGTCTCCGGAAACAGAGCCGGGATACGGACAGTACTACACGGGATGGCTCGACATGCTGGGCGCAGCGGAAAATCATGAAGTGGATACGTTCGCGCTCGGCAAAAAGATCGTGGACGACTTCTATGATTTCTATGACAAGGGCGAAGGACAGGGCCAGGACGGTACACTGGCTATCATAGACATGAACAAGCTAACAGATCCGAAGAACGGATTCGTCGATGCCCTGAAAAAGCTGGACAAGGCACTCAAGGAGCAGGCTTCCACAGCTGGCGCCAGTGGTGAATTCCTGTTCTATGATGAGTTCATGTCAATGGCGAATTCCATAGAGTACGGCGATTCCGACTACTATGACCTCGGCAACATAGCCTCTCTGCTCAGCCTTGAATACATGGAAGTGACAGAAGATGACGATAACAGCCTGTACAAAGAGGCGGGCACGGAGATAAACAGACTGCTGCAGCTCTATGAGCAGGATGACCCGGATGATCCGGATAATAGAAACGGATTCATTTACGCGCGCGGCACCGAGGGCATTACGACGGATATGCAGCTGTTCAGAAAGGCAGACGGAGATCTGGATTACGACACACTCGGCACGAGCGGGATGTATCTGTACTTCCCGGACCCGTCCGCGCCTATGGCATACATTGAATACTACAATGAGATGGGCAAGGTCATCGAGAAGCTGCCTGAAGGCGACGCCAGACGCGAATTCCTTGACAGCTACAGGCACACGCTCATCGATTACGCGCTGATCGCGGAGACCGGAACCGAAGTGGGTTATATGCTCCGCTCAGGAGAAAAGCAGAGGAGTGAGATCGATTACGCTGCGGTAAAAGCAGACTGGCAGGAATGGATGGATGATCCGGAAATGGCACAGTACGCCGCCTGGAATATGCGTATCTCGACTTTGCTGAATGAGAGAGAAGGCGGAATTGAGGAAGCCGAAGCCTGGCTTTCCGACGTAGTAAGACAACAGGCCGAAGAGGGCCTGGGCAACGGTTCCGTCAGCGCGAAACGCATCCTGACCAAAGACGGAAGAGGATATGAGGTAACGATAAGTGATACAAAGAAGCGGGTGATCAGCGATGTAAGCTGGGAGCTGAATGCGGAGATGCCTGCTTTTGACAAATACATCAAAGAGAATCTGGATGAAGAAGAGCAGAATGTCGTCGAATATTTCGGAAGGCTTTCATTAGGAAGGATCAAAGGCCAGGAGGTCCTTACAGATATGCCGAGCCGCATGGGTTATGACAGCGAGTTGGATTATAACCATGCTCTGGCCGAATGGTACAACAGGACAGAGAACACCTGGACGCTTGAAGAAGTGAAAGACAAATGGTACGCGGTCGAAGACGCTGACGGTGTGCTGCATGTCGCGTCTTATGAAGAGGATGATGAGAAAGAGGGAGCCGGCTATGTACCTGCGACCATAGGAATAGGACATAACAACCAGCTGGTGTTGCTGTATTTCGAAGACAACGAGCTTACTCAGGTACATTTCCTTAACGAGAACACCGGCTGGCGTCCGGTCAAGGTGAAAGACCTTGTAGGGGAGATCGAAGTGATGCCGGTGATGTACGTCAGCTTTTTCGGCCTGCTCAGGTATTACATCCCGATCAGTGACTCCATGTTCAAGCTCTCTGCGAAAAATGCCAGGAATATATCCCTCGTTTACAGGGACATCGATGAGATAAAAGATATCGCTGATGCTGACGGCGACGGCGTATTGCTGAACACTTATGCGGAGGTCAGCGACATTTACGGCGGCGGGATAGACATTACCGAGACGCTCGACAAACCGGATGAAAATCTTGTCCACATAGAACTTGCAAGAGTAACGCCGGCAAGCTATACCGGAGAAGAGGTCAAGCCTGTAGTCACGTACCGCGGGAAAACCCTGAAGGAAGGAAAAGACTATACTTTAGTGAAATTATATAATGAGGCCGCGGATCCTGAGCCTGTATTCAAAGAGCCTGGAAAGTATACGATCATGCTGTTCGGTGAAGGTAATTACAGAGGATATGAAGAAAAGGACTTCTACATCGTACCGCCTGAAGAAAAACTGAACCGCATGCTCAAGAACGCGGAAGAAGATGTAGCTGAAGCCCAGCTTAGAGTAGATCTGCTGTCTGACAGTGACAGCGCTAAAGAAGTCGAGTCAGCATACCGCCAGCTCGTCAAGGCTCAGCAGAAGCTGATCGAAGCGGAAGAAATGCTGATCCTTTCAAAGGAGATAATTTAAGAGTAAGAACATGCGGAGAATGGTATAGTAACCTTCAAATATGAAATCACGGACGAAAATATTGAATGCTACGATGAGGACTTTTGGACAGAGTATCATGAAGAAGGGTTTGAGAACATCGCTTCAGACTGAAGGCAAAGAATGGGCAAATCATTGCTACCAGTGAGGGATATAAGGCTAAAAAAAGCTGTCTTAATGGCATCGAAAGTGTTAGGATTAACTCAGCTTCAGAAGTTATCGAGGAAGAATAAAATACATACGGCAGATGGTCTTTAGCTCGAACAGCCTAAACAAGGCTGTACCCCATATCACCCCGAGGACTACCCCATATGCTCCGAAATGATCAAAAAATCATCGATAACGTGCAATTGAAAGTGGCCTGCGCTAGTCAACATTTGGGGTCGATATGTAGGTTGGAATCGGAATTGTTGTACGGGTGGGGTGAAAATACACTCCCGACAATGAAGCCGGAAGGCAAGGGCGGAGCAAAGAAGGAGCGCGTTGAGATCGATTTCAGCAAGGTCAGGGTAGAGCCGCTCTTCGAGGAGGAAGTGGACTTCGAGACATTCAGCAAGAGCGACTTCAGAGCAGTGAAGATCAAATCCTGCGAGGAAGTGAAGAAGTCAGACAAGCTGCTGAAGTTCGTCCTGAACGACGGATCCGGAGAGGACAGAGTCATCCTCAGTGGCATCAAGAAGTACTACGATCCTTCTGAACTCGTTGGAAAGACTGCGATTGCGATCGTGAACCTTCCTCCGAGAAAGATGATGGGCGAGTACTCAAACGGCATGCTGATCAGCGCGGTCAACGAGTATGACGGTGAGGAGATGCTCAACCTCCTGCTCGTAGACGACAGGATCCCGGCAGGAGCCAAGCTGTACTAGAGAAACAGGGCATATGCGAGCTTAGAGATAAATCACATGATTACAAAAGAACGCGGCTTACAGACAACTGTAAGCCGCGTTTTTCATGAAATGCCGAAATCAACGGGTCGATGCAGAAAAAGCAGTAGTTATCACAAATACAAACTCGGTATGACGATCCGCGCCTGTTCGTCAAGTATGAACTGAACATATTCGCGGACTTCGTCTTCAGAATCCAGCAGGGCGATATACATCTGATTGCCCATGGCGTCCGAAAAGATATCCGGCATCCGCTCGCACATGACTATCTTTCCGTCATAGCGCTGCAGGATCTCCTCGTGGGTACGGACATGCGTAAATTTGTCCTTGCGGCTTGCAAATACGCACCAGCGGTCAGGCCCGTTCTTTCTGCCCGTGCTCGTACCGGTGCTGACCATGTCAGCCCATATCTGATAGGCATTCGTTGAATGTGAGAAGTTGATCATATCCGGAGTGAAACCTCCGGCCGGTCTCATGTTGACCTCGAGTCCTACGAAATCACCGACTTCGCCAAGACCTTTTCTTGCTTCGGTCAGCCTGAAGAACTCGAAATGTATGAATCTGCTCTTCACCTTGAAAGCTTTCAGAGCCTTGCGCCCGTAGCCCCTGAGCTGCTCCGGTACTTCCGGCAGCACGTAGTAAACGGTCTCTGTTCCGTTGTTCACTGCTTCGGCAACATTGATGCACATGAATGACGACTCGAACAGAGGATCACCGTTTTCATCGCAGACCGCATCATAGGAGTAGATGTCTCCCGTGACGAATTCCTCCATGACATAGTCAAATCCGGATGTCTCCTCAAAGAAAGCTTCAAGATCACTGTCGCTTTCGATCTTATAGGTGTCGCTTGCGCCGACTCCAACGTTTGGTTTAGCGAAAACAGGATAGCCGCCTATCTCACCCAGAAAAGTGCGGGCGGCTTCAATGGTCGACACATGGTGCTGGCGCGCGGAAGGGATGCCGGCAGACTTGTATACCGGCTTCATGGCAGCCTTGCTTTTCCAGAGTGAAAGCTCATCAGGCCGGACTCCCGTGGTGACGTTGAAGTCCTGACGCAGCCTCGCGTCGAGTCCGAGCCAGTATTCGTTGTTGGATTCGATCCAGTCTATGCGGCCGTATCTGAACGCAAAAAACGCCACTGCGCGGTAGACCTGTCCGTAGTCTTCGAGAGAGTCAACTTTATAATATTCAGTCAGTGAGTTTTTAACTGTTTCACTGAGCGAATCATATGGCGCGTCGCCAATGCCGAGAACAGTGACACCGTTGCGGTGCAGCCTGTCACAGAAGTGCCGGTAATTCTCCGGGAAATTCGGTGCAATAAAAATGAAGTTCATAAATTATCTCTTTCAGTCTCTATACCCCTGATAACATATACCGTATGCGATCCGCCGGCCGGTCTGCTGATACAATACGATCCGGCAGCAGGCGTTTAGCATCGATGCTATTGATGATACAACAATCGATTGTTAGAATCCACAAAATCAAATTGAAAATTTGTATTTTTTCACATAATTCTCTGGGCTGTTATTCTGAGCATTATTCTCACCTTATCGGCTGGCAGAGATGTATAAGAGATGTATAATAGAAGGGATTTCAAGCGGGAAATGAGTAAAGAATTGTAAGAAACGAGATTCACATGCACGATATCTGGAATCCGTGGCACGGATGTGTCAAGTGCAGCGAAGGCTGCGAGAACTGCTATATGTACTATCTCGACGACATGAGAGATAAGGTGGGATCCGAGATTTACCTTACCTCGAATGCCAGATATCCCCTGTCAAAAAACAGGAACGGCAGCTACAAGATACAGAGCGGAGAAAAGATCAGCGTCTGCATGACATCGGACTTCTTCCTGGCTGAGGCGGATCAGTGGCGCGGCGAAGCATGGGACATCATGCGGATGAGAAGCGATGTCATCTTCATCCTCGTGACCAAAAGGCCGCAGAGGATAGCGGACTGCCTGCCTGCTGACTGGGGCGACGGCTGGGACAACATCTTTCTTAACGTGACCGCAGAGAACCAGAAGAGGGCAGACGAAAGACTGCCGGTCCTGCTGGATCTGCCGTTCAAGCACAAAGGCGTCTATGTCGCTCCTATCCTTGGCCCGGTCAGGCTCGGAGAATACCTCGACAGCGGGCAGATCGAGCAGGTCGTGTGCGGAGGAGAAAACTACGGCGGCAGGAGGCCGTGCAACTTTGACTGGGTGAAGTCGCTCAGAGAGGAATGCGAGTCAAGAGACATAACTTTCTGTTTCATGGAGACAGGAACAGTCTTCATAAAAGACGGGAAGCAATATACCCTTAAGGGCAAGCGTCTGCAGACGAGTCAGGCGCTGAAGTCCGGCATGAATTATCAGGGCAGGCCGATGGAATTCGAACTTGTCGACAGCTGGGGCCTGCCGGTCCCCGAAGACATGCTGTATGTGAAGCATTATTGCAGCAACTGCAGGGAATGCGCGATGAAACTGATCTGCAACGGCTGCAGCGACTGCGGCAAATGCGGAGAAAACAGATAAGACAGGTGAAACAAATGGCAGGAATAACTGAAGGCTATATGCCTTTCATGGGACATGAAACTTATTACAGGATAGTCGGTGAGCGCAAGGACAACGGTAAGGCGCCGCTTCTTTGCCTGCATGGCGGTCCGGGGTCCACGCACAATTACTTTGAAGTGCTGGACAACGTAGCTGATGATGATGAGAGAATGATCGTAATGTACGATCAGATCGGCTGCGGCAATTCATACCTTGACGGGCATCCTGAACTGTGGACGAAGGAGACCTGGATGAGCGAACTGATCGCGCTCAGGGAGCACCTCGGTCTCGATGAATGTCATATTATCGGACAGTCGTGGGGCGGCATGATGATCATCTGCTTCGGCATAGATTATAAGGAGCATACCAAAGGCGTGAAGAGCTTCATCATCTCGAGCGGACATCCGTCGAGCAGCATGTGGGAGAGAGAGGGCCTGCGCAGGATCGCAATGATGCCGCAGAATATGCAGGATGCCATAAACGCTGCGCTTGAAACGGGAGACTTCAGCGGCGAGGCTTATGACAGAGCGGTCGATGAATACATGGCGAGATACTGCGATTTCTGGCTGGGCGATGATGTCCCTGAATGCTGCAGGAGGCCTAAGAGAAGAGGCGATGAGGCATATGTTGAGGGCTGGGGTCCCAATGAGTTCGTTCCTTCAGGCACTCTCAGAGGCTTTGAATATGTCGACAGACTTGGCGAGATACAGGTGCCGTCGCTCATCATGAGCGGGATCTCGGACCTCTGCTCGCCGCTTATCGCCAAAACGATGCACGACGGAATAAAGGATTCGGAATGGATACTGTGGGAACGGGCAAGGCATACATGCTACGTCGACAGACATGACGATTACTGCAAAGAACTCATCAGGTGGATGAACAGATACGACGGGCAGCAACGCTGAGGCAGAAGCGAAAAACAGCTGAAAAATGCGCAAAAGGGCATGGTTTGTGTCAGTAACAGACCATGCCCTTTGTGGTATAATTTCTGATATGAATGGCGGTAAAAAAGTCAACGATTATCAATATCTGTGGTTTCTCCCGCTATACCTGCTCGCGTATGTAATAGTAGAGAGGGTCAACATCGGCGCTGAGTATCATACCATCCATATGTTCATGGACGACCTGATACCTTTCAGCGAATTTTTTGTGATCCCATATCTTTCGTGGCATGTGATCTCGGTCATAATGATCGTCTATCTGTTCAGGAACGACCGGCCGGTTTTCCGCAAACTGATGCAGTTCTTCATCGTCGGATCGATCATTTCCTTTGCGGCATTTCTCATATACCCGAGCTGCCACTCGCTGAGACCTGACAGCTTCGAACACGACAATTTCTTCACCTGGATCGTATCGATGATCTATCTTCTCGATACGCCGACAAACGTCTGTCCGTCCATGCACGTTATAGGCTCCATGGGGCTGATGTTTGCGGCAATGTATGCCAACGAGCGGATGTCTATCGGTGTCAAGACGGGAATGGCGGTGGCCGTTTTCTTCATATGCGTATCCACGCTCTTTGTAAAGCAGCATTCGATCGTTGATGCTGTGGTAGCTCTTCCGGCAAGTTTTGCCGCCTGGGGACTGTCCTTCAACGAGGCAAGTCCTGAGGTCGGCGACAAGCTGCGGGAGGTCATGAGCAGAAAGAATATCATCAACCTTCCTAACGCGATAACCCTGCTCAGGTTTCTTCTGATACCTGTGATCGTCCGCCTGTATCTCGGTGAGATGTATGTGGGCAGCTTCGCCGTGATCATGGTTGCGGTGATAACGGACCTGGTCGACGGAACTATCGCAAGAAGGACCGGCTGCGTTACGGATTTCGGTAAGTTCTTCGACTCGGCAGTGAGCAAGGTGATGATCGCGGTCCTCATAATATGTCTGGTACCTGAGTACAGATGGATGTGGCTGCTTCTGATTGCAATGCTGTTCAGGGAGCTGTGTCAGATCATATACGGATACATCCTGTTCTCAAGATATGACAGGGTGTATAGCTCGAGATGGTTCGGGAAGATATGCAAGGCATCGATGATCTCCGTGACTGCTATTCTGATCCTGTGGCAGGATATACCGAGGTTCGCGGCAAACCTGATGATCATAGCGTGCTCGGCTACTGTTCTGCTGGCGCTGCTGATGTACACGCGCATGTACCTGAAGGTGGTCTGGGGTGACGACTACCCTGCCAATATTTCCGCTGTCTCACGGACTCTTGTCATGTCGCTCTGGGTGATGGTCATGATAGTCGCGCTCTGCCTGCACGACAGGATCTCACTCAGCGCCATACTGTCGTATACACCATCGGAACCGCTTCTGGCGGCTGTCGTGATGCTTCTGATGTTCGCGCTCAAGACGCTGTCGGTGTTCTTTTACTCGGGGGTGCTGTTCCTTGCGAACGGAACGCTGTTCAGCCTGCCTGCAGCCATAGCGATGAACATAGCAGGCGCTTTAGTCATGATGCTGGAAGGGTATTTCATAGGAAACAAACTGGCCGGAGAACAGCTAAAAGATATAGAAGAGAAGTACAGCAGACTCCACGGCCTTGTCAGGCTGAAGAATGAGAGACCGTTCGTATTCGTGCTTCTGCTCAGACTTCTCAAGATGATGAATTACGATATAGGAAGCATGTATCTCGGCGCTGCAAGGGTCAGGCTTCCGCAATACGTTGCAGGCAGCGTCCTCGGGATACTGACTGACGTGATCCTGTACGCGATGATCGGCAGAGGCCTGGGCGATCTCAATATGAGCCGGACCGCCATTGCGGGGATCGCATACGTAGGACTGTCCGTGGCATCGATGGTGGTGATCAAACTACTGGCTGATAAGTACGAAGAAGATGAGAGCAAAAAATAAATAAAAAACCTGCAATTTGCATCCCCTGCGGGGGCTTGTGAGCCCCGGAAACTGCCTCTATAATTTGAGTGTACTAAGAATTGGGAGGTGCTATCCATGCATATGGCAGATGCTTTGCTGGCTCCTGCTGTGGCTGCGACCATGTACGCCGCAACCGCATCCGCAGCCGGCGTTTCGATCCACCAACTGAAAAAAGATGATGAACCTTCGAAGCTTCCGGTCATGGCGGTAACATCCGCGCTGGTCTTCGCGGGACAGATGATAAATTACACTATCCCGGGAACCGGTTCCTCGGGACACATGTGCGGAGGAATGATGCTTTCGGCCTTGCTTGGGCCGTACGCCGGTTTCCTGTCCATGATAGTGATACTGGCGATCCAATGCCTCTTCTTCGCCGACGGGGGGCTAATGGCCCTGGGAGCCAATTGCTGGAACATGGCTTTCTATGGGTGCTTCGTCGGCTACTTCCTGATCTGGCGCCCTGTAATGAACGGAAAATGGTTCGGCGAGGGAAAGAGCGCAGAACGCGCCCGCATCATTGCCGCTTCGATAATAGGCTGCGTGATAACCTTGCAGCTGGGAGCGTTCTCCGTAGTGCTCGAGACCAGTCTGTCAGGCATAACCGAGCTGCCGTTCGGCGCGTTCTGCGCGCTGATGCAGCCTATCCACCTGGCTATCGGTCTTGTTGAGGGACTGATCACAGCAGCCGTGCTCGTATTCGTGCATGACTCCCGTCCGGAGCTCCTTTCGGGAGTTGAGCTCAGCGAAGGTGAAGGCTCTAAGCGCTCGCTGAAGACAGTCGTTGCAATACTGGCAATAGTCGCAGTCGCAGTCGGCGGCGGACTGAGCCTCATGGCAAGCTCCAACCCGGATGGTCTTGAGTGGGCTCTCTTCGGAAACGCGGACGGAGGCTACTCCACAAATATGGGACTCGATGAGGAGAACTTCGGAGTCGAAAGTTCGGCGGCCGAAAAGGCTGAGTCCATACAGGAGAAGACTTCATTCTTACCGGATTATGCCTTCCCGGGAAGCGACTCGGCCGCCGGAACAACGGTATCCGGCATAGTCGGATCCGCGATCGTCGCGGGAGTTGCTGTTCTGATCTGCGTGATCGGCGGATTCTTCCGCAGAAGAAAGCTGAAAACGGAATAAACCATACTCTCTTTCTCTCTCGGAATATGGTATTCTTTAAGGGGCATCGTATGATGCCCCTTATTATTGAAAAGGCATACGGCAGGCCATTCAGCCTCAGAGTAAATATTCAAAAGGGCGGGCGCCTGCCACACAATAGCGGACATGAACAAAATGCAGAAAGCTCTGGCCGAACTTTCGGAGATGGACGAACTGGCTGCCCGCCGGTCTCCGGTCCACATTCTCCATCCGGCTGCAAAGCTGCTCACCACAATCGCATACATCCTTGTCACGCTGTCATTCGACAAGTACGACCTCAGCGGCATCGTTCCGATGGTGCTGTGGCCTGTTTTGATGTTTACGGTCAGCGGCATCAACGTCCGCACATGCTTCTATAAACTGCGCATCGTGCTTCCGCTTGTCATGGCAGTGGGCCTGTTCAACCCGTTCTTCGACAGGGAGATCCTTGTGAACATAGGAGGCATTGGAGTGTCGGGAGGCGTGGTCTCGATGATCACTCTGATGCTGAAAGGTGTGTTCTGCCTGATGGCGTCGTTCCTGCTGATGGCAACGACGAAGATCGACAGCCTGTGCGCCGCGCTGCGCAAACTGCACGTGCCGGCCATGATGGTCTCGCTGCTTCAGCTGACCTACCGCTACGTGGGCGTAATGACAGAAGAACTCGCAGTGATGACAGATGCGTATCATCTGCGCGCGCCGGGACAGAAGGGCATACACATTTCCGCATGGGGGTCATTCCTGGGACAGCTTCTGCTCCGCAGCATGGACCGCGCGCAGGAGCTCTTCTCGAGCATGATGCTCCGCGGCTATCATGAGCACTTCCATTACGCGGACATCGACCGCTTCAGGATGCGCGACGCGCTCTTCATGGCGGGATGCATACTGTTCTTCCTGCTTCTGAGATACGGTAATATCGCTCAGCTCGTCGGCGGGCTGTTTGTGCACTGAGGTGCCGGAAGCGCAGCGGAAAATTCAAACAAGCCGGCGGTGTGCCGGGAAACGATTTCGGAGAATTATAAATGATAGAATTTCAGAATGTGAATTTTGCATATGAAAAAGGCAAGGATGTGCTGCACGACATGTCGTTCAGGATCGAAAAAGGGGAGTCTGTCGGACTGATCGGAGCCAACGGAGCCGGCAAGTCCACCATCATGAAACTCCTGCTGGGCCTGCTTTATGGCGAGGGCAAGGTGCTCATAGACGGCACCGAGGTGAAAAAAGAGACTCTCGGAGAGATCCGCGCGAAGCTCGGCTTTGTGCTGCAGAACTCCGACAACCAGATGTTCATGCCGACGGTCTACGAGGACATGATCTTTGGACCGCTCAACTACGGCCTCAGCCGTGAGGTGGTCGACAAGCGTGTCGATGAGGTGCTCGCGCGCCTTGGCCTCGAATATCTGAAGCACCGCTACAACCACAAGATCTCCGGCGGCGAAAAGCGCATGGGAGCGATCGCCACGATCCTGGCGATGGAGCCCGCCGCCATCCTCATGGATGAGCCGACGTCCGCCCTCGATCCATACAACCGCCGCCTCGTGATCAACACGATACGCGAACTGGAGCAGACCAAGCTCATCGCGTCGCACGATCTCGACATGATACTCGACACCTGCGACAGGGTGATACTCATCTCGGGCGGCCGCATCGCGGCAGACGGATCGGCGAAAGAGATCCTCAGCAATAAGGAACTGCTCGAATCCAACCGCATGGAGCTTCCGCTCAGAATGCAATAACCATCACAGGAAAAATACATAATATCAGAAAAGACAGCAGTTTCGTGTTTTTATGAAAACAAAAACTCCGGCGAATGTATCGCCGGAGTTTTTGGCTTTCTTTTTTTCGGCCAAATAATCCTTTATTTACGGCCGAACATCTCTTTATATGTTGCGTGCTTGTCGACTTTTTCGCTGAGCTCTATCATGCGGTCAGTGTCGCCGATCAGGATGACGCCCTCGAGGCGGTTGTTGTGGAAGTAGTACTTCTCGTAGTTGCCTCTCTGATCGTCTCTGAACTCTACGGTGCGGAACTTCTTATCAGGATCCTTGCCGTTGGTGCCGAGCGCGAATATGCTCGTGTTCATCGCGTTGATGACGAGTGAGCTGCCGAGTGCCTTGTACTCAAGAGCTTCGCCTGCGGCATTGGCTCCCGCGATGCGTCCCGTTTCGATTGCCTGGGCCCAGAACGCCTGCGGCTGTCCGTTGATGACGCAGCAGTCGCCGGCTGCATACACATCCTTTACATTCGTTTCCATACGGTCGTTTGCCTTGACCCACTTGTCGACTTCGATGCCGCTGTCTTCGGCGACCTTGGTGTAAGGTCTCATGCCTGTCGACATAATGACGAGCTGAGCAGGGAATTCGGTTCCATCGTCAAGCACCACTGCGTCTTCAGTGATCTCAACGATCTTCGCTCCGGTAACGATCTTCACACCTGCAGCGCAGCAGATCTTTTCGAGCATGGCCGAAGCAGGGTCATCGAGCTGGCGAGGAAGCAATCCCGGAGCAGTCTCGAGAACGGTCACATCGTAGCCGCCGAGTTTCAGCTCCCACGCGCCCTCGAGTCCCATGACTCCGCCACCGATGCAGACGATCTCCTTTGCATCGCGCTCTGCAAGCACTTTCTTGATGCGTATGGTGTCTGCGATGTTTCTGACGCTCGCCACGTGTCCGAGGTCAGCGCCCTTGATAGGAGGCACGAAGCAATATGCGCCGAGCGCGTAGATCAGCTTGTCGTAGATGAGCGCGCCGCTGCTGCCGTCGAAGAGGGTGAGCTCGACCTTCTTTTCAGCAGTGTCGATCTTCGTGACTGTCGTATCAGGCATGAAGAAGATATTCCGTTTTTCGTACCACTCAGGTCCTTCGATCGCGGCCTGGTTATCCGAGAAATCCGAAAGAAGTGCCTTTGTGAGCATCGGTCTGTTGTATGGCAGCTCGGATTCCTGGGTCACTATGGTGATGACCGCCGAACTGTTGCGGTCTCTGATGGCCTCGGCTGCGCTCTTCGCTGCCGGACCGCCTCCCAGAATGACGAACCTCTCGTCCGTATCCTTCCTGAAGCTGGTCGCCTTGGACTCGACCGGCACGAACTTGTCGCTTCCGACGCCGCAGACCGGACATGTATCCGTGCCTTCCTCAAACTCGGCTCCGCAGACCACGCACTTGACCATTTTCTTTGCTCCGGCCGGCGCGTCAGGTTTCTTAACTTCCTTGTTCTGCAGCACGCAGCCGAAGTTGTAGCCGAAGTCGAACGCATCGAGCTGCTCGGTCTCGCTCGGCTTGAACCTGATGCGGTAGCCGTCGAGAACTTTCATCTTGAGTTGCTTCAGCCTCTCGATTATGTTTGGCACGCCCTCGCCGCTCCAGCCGTAGCATCCGAACGCGCTCGCGAGCTTGCCTTTCATCAGCGGCGGGAAGATGCTTGTCGTCAGATCCCAGATCGGCTTGAGAGCATCCGCGACGATGGTCGGTGTTCCGAAGAGTATGCCGTCCGCCGCATTGAGATCAGCGATGACTCCCGCGACGTCCTCCTCGAATACCATGTCGTATTTGTGCACCTCGATCGGGCCGCTCGCCTTGAGACCTTCCTCGATCTTGTCGGCGAGAAGGCCGGTATATCCGTAAGCGCTTACATACGGGATGACTACCAGCTTGGTGTCTTTCTTATCAGGCCTCGCGCACCACTCGTGATATTTCTCCATCACCCAGTCGATGCCGGCATCGAGCACAGGACCGTGGCCCGGGCAGATCATCTGAATGTCGAGATCCTTTATGCGCTCGAGGGCCATGTTCATGAACGGATTCTTATACGGCCCGATGATGATGTTGAAATAATCCTGCATCGTGCGCTTGTAGTTGGCTTCGTCCTGGCCGGTCAGCATGCTGCGTCTCACGTCGCCTGAAGGTGGGCAGTAGTGTGCGCCGAACACGTCGCATGTGTAGAGGGTCTTGTCCTCTTCGCAGTAGGTGAACATGGTGTCAGGCCAGTGAAGATTCGGCACCGGCATGAAGTGCAGGGTCTTGTCGCCGAGCGAGAGAGTGTCGCCTTCCTTTACGGTCATGACGCGGAAGTCCGTGTTCATGATCTCCTTCAGAAAACTCGCTGCCGTACCTGTGCAGACCACCGTGATCTTCGGGTTGATCGCGAGCAGCTTCTCGAGTGTTCCCGAGTGGTCAGGCTCGGTATGATCCATGATGATGTAGTCGACTTTAGTGATATCGACAGCGTCATCGAGCTCGCCCTTGAAGGCTTCCCAGAATTTGTATTTTGATGTCTCGATAAGAGCTGTCTTTTCACTGCCCTTCAGAGTGTATGAATTGTATGTGGTTCCGAACTCCATCTGCACGATGACATCCGAGATATGGGTATCCGGGTCGAGCGCGCCGTTCCACCACAGCGTATCCGTAAGCTGTAACGAACTCATAAAAGACTCCTTTCTTGTGCGATCCTCATGCATAAGCACATTCCTCCGGCCCATGCATAAGCACATTCCTCCGGCCCATGCAAAGCATATTGCGTCAGCCTATGCAAAGCATTTTGCGCCGGCTCATGCAAAGCGTATTGCGCCGGCCTTACACAACGGCGCGTGCCTTTTGCGTACCATAGTGATGCGCCGGGACTTATTGCCTGTCTACTCAGAATAGTACATTACCCGTGAGAAGAAGACGAGGAAAAACGGTTAACATTAATGTACAAAAACAATACAAACCAAAGACTCGGGTCAACGACACGCGAATAGCCCAAAACAGCAGCAGACGAACGCCCCGGGCTGTCCCTGCGCGATTTTCTGTTCAAGCGCGGAATCACCAGCCCTCAAACTTCAATTCATTTTCACTTGTATCATGTGTGTTGCATCATTTCTGCTGCATCATGTGTACCTTGTGTAGTCCCTAATTTGCCGAAAATGGTCTTGGAGGACTACCTTTTTAACCCATTTGGGCCTAAAATCGAGGGCTAAGGACTAACTGCCCTGTTTGTCAACCAACTTCAACAAACACCTTTTTTATAAGCATGCATAAGTTCCAATTTTTATTCACGTCAGCTCCCGTCGGTACCATTTTCTCGCCACCCGCATTAACAGAATCATCGCCAAAGCGGCCTTCCGGTCATCATTTCGCCATCCTGCAAACGAGCCTGGCTAGATTTTTCTTGTTACCGATAGTCCTTAAAACTGGAAAAACGCTTGCTGAGGGCTACATTAGTAATCCCATTTATACGAAATCAAGAAAAAAGGACTACCAATAACATATGCATTTTTATTAGTTGGCATTTACGGTGCCTTTTTCTGAAATTTGCGATGTTTGGTGAGCAGAGCAAGTTAAACTTGGTTTCACAGAATACGCACGCCAGGGATTAGAAAGTTGAAACATAATTCGCGTTTTGGAAAAAAGGCGATCAATTCCAGCGCCGGCATTAACTGGCCGAGCGAAAATCCGGCTTTATATGGCTGTATGACTGAAAACGAGAGTCGTTGCAGGCGTGGTTATGTGTTATTATTATCTTGAAGAAGAATGCGGTGATTGCTGTATATGGAACGCGATGATTACCGCAATCAAAAAATGAAATCAAAGTATGAAATCAAAGTATGAAGCTGCTGAAGGGCGATCGCACACGGCGGCTGCAGGTAAGTGGAGTTGCAGATGAGTAAAAATCTTGTGATTTATTTTTCCCGCAAGGGACAGAACTATGTGGATGGTAAGATAGTCGAGCTAGAGAAGGGCAATACCGAGCTCGTTGCTGAATATATCCGTGATGCGGTCGGAGCCGATCTGTTCGAGATCGAGACTGTAAAAGAATACCCGGCTGACTACATGGAATGCACAGAAGTCGCGAAGCAGGAGCAGCGTGACAATGCGCGCCCTAAACTCAAAGCGTACCTTCGCGACATAAAAGAATACGATAATATAGTGATCGCCGGACCGTGTTGGTGGGGCACTTATCCGTGCGCGGTATTTGCCCAGCTCGAGAAACTTCATTTCAAAGGCAAGCACGTATTCCCGGTAATGACCCACGAGGGAAGCGGAGAGGCAAACAGCAGGTCGGATCTGAGGAAATTCTGCACCGGAGCAAAGGTCGAAAAGGCATTCGCGATCCAGGGATCATCCGTGCCGGACGCAGCAGACAAGGTGGCCGCCTGGGCGCAGAAACATTTAGACTAGTGTAAGGGGCGGCCGGCGCATGAAGAGGCGGCCGGCGGCAAGAAAACGGATTGAAGACAGACAAACTGTACCGGTGCTGAATAAAGAAGAACGGAAAGTAGAATATCTCGAGCTCATTTACGATCTGGTATTCGTATACATGGCGGGGCGCAATAACGCTCTCCTCGGTCACATCGAGGGCGGCTTCGTTTCGTTCGACGCTTTTTTCGCGTACATACTATGCACACTGGCGATCATACAGATCTGGAACTTCACTACGTTCTACATCAATATGTTTGGACGCAACGGCGTGCGCGATCACGTGTTCCTGCTGATCACAATGTATCTCATGTATTTTCTGGGCGAGAGCACGCGGCACGACTGGCACGCTTATCAGGCGCAGTACCACATTGCCTGGGCGCTCATCCTCGTCAACATCGGGATGCAGTATTTGATAGAACTGCGCAACCACAGGGCTGACGTCTGGAACCGTGACATAATAAAGCGGATGGCAATGACGCTGTTTACAGAAGCCGCCATTGTGTTGGCCGCGGCGGCAGTCAAGCCGGCGCTCGCGCCGCCGATCGCATTGACCGCGGTGATCCTGGGCATCGTGATGACCTCGCTGGGAAAGAGGACCGGCGTGAGCGGCATGATAGACTTCAGCCACCTGACCGAGCGCGCCATGCTCTACGTGGTGTTCACATTCGGCGAGATGATAGTTGTCATTTCATCGTATTTCGTGGGAGACGGAAGCTTCGACTGGAGTGTCATATACTTTTCGCTGATGGGCTTCCTCATAGTCGTCGGGCTCTTCCTGTCGTACGAAGTCATCTACGACAAACTGCTCGACAGAGATAAAGAAGATAACGGTCTGCTCTATATGCTGATCCACATCTTCATAATATTCGGGCTCAACAACATCACCGCTTCACTCGAATTCATGCGCGAGGAAGAGGTGGCGATCAGGCCGAAGATGCTTTTCCTTGTGGTATCGATGGTGGGCTATTTCGCGTTCCTGTTCGCGCTGGGCAGATACGCAAAAGTGAGATGCCACATCAACGGAGCGTTCATACAGAAACTCTGGATCATGACAATATGCTTCGCGATGCTGATGATGGGGTTCATGAGAGAGCCGCGGGCCCATATACTGCTTACGGTCATATACGTCTGGAGCGTATTCGCGGTGTTCTACAGAGTCGGAAAGAGAGTAGCTGCCGAAGAAGCCGCGGAGTGCGAATGACAGAACCGTGGAGTGCGAATGACAGAACCGCGGAGTGCGAATGACAGAACCGCGGAGTGTGAAATGTAAAGCCGCGGAAAAACGAAACAGGAAAAAGGTGCAGGAAATGGAATTAAAAGAAGGAATAAAAAATACAGGTACGATGACGGTCACTGAAGATCTCTGCGCGAACGCGTGGGGAAGCGGAGGACTGCAGGTCTACGCGACTCCGGCGATGATAGCTCTTATGGAGAACACGGCGTGGGCGAGTGTTGAGCCATGCATGGAAGAAGGCAGGAGCACGGTTGGAACAAAGCTCGATGTATCGCATCTGTCGGCAAGCCCGGTCGGCGCGACGATCACATGCGAGAGCGAGCTTCTTGAAGTCGACGGCCGCAGGCTCGTTTTCAAAGTGAGCGCAAGTGACGATGCCGGCCTGATAGGCGAGGGTCTGCATGAGCGTTTTATCATAAATACGGAAAAGTTCATGGCCCGCACAGAAGCCAAACTGAAATAAAAGGTACGGCGCGGGCAGGCCGCCGCAAAACCAAACTGAAATAAAAAGGGACAAAGAGAAAAGACCACTAAAAAACATAAGGAGATAATATGGGAAAAGTATATATCACAGGACACAGGAATCCTGACATCGACAGCCTCTGCGCGGCATCCGCGTACGCCAACCTCAAGAACCTCACTGACAGCGAGAATGAGTACATTGCCATCCACTGCAGCCCGGTATCCGATCAGGTAAGGGAGCAGATGGAAGCGATGGAGCTTGAGGTCCCGCCGTACAAGAAGGACGTATTCCCGAAGGTCAGGGACGTGATGCTTGAGGCGCAGACACACATTCAGGCGGGAGCGCCGATATTTGCCCTCGTGAACGCGTACAACGCGGAAAACCCGTCCGTTGTTCCTATCTACGATGGTCCGGATTTCAAGGGGCTGCTCAGCGTTGACGACATCACGGGATGGTTCCTCTCTGACAACAAGGAAGAGGTCCCGGTGTACAACTTTACTGTAGACAACATCCTGCGCGTCATACCGGCAGAGCTGCTGAAAAGGGGAAGGAATGAAAACATCGAAGGATCCCTGCTGGTCGGCGCCGGCACATACGAGGCGTTCGGCGATATGCTCGACGAAATAGGAAACTGCATCGTGGTGATCGGACCGCGCAGAGAACACATAAAGCTGGCTGTTGAAAAGCAGGTCCCGGCCATCATAATCGCAGCGGCAGAAAAAGCGCCTGATGTGGACTTCAGCGGATATGAGGGATCGGTATTCATGACGCCTCTCGGTACCGCCGAAACTCTCAGAAGGATCAGGCTTGCCGAGTCCATCGAATCTATGATGGAGACAGAGACTGTGACGATCGACATTGACGACCTGTTCGTTGAGGGCAGAAAGATCTTCATGAACTCCCACATCAGAGGTCTTGCCGTGATGGAAAACGGCGAGTTCAAAGGATTCGTCACAAGGCGCTGCTTCCTCGAAAGGCCGGTCAACAAAGTGATCATGGTGGACCACAACGAGCCGGCGCAGAGCATCGAGGGCATAGAGACCGCAGACGTCGTGGAGATCATCGATCACCACAGACTCGATTCCCTTTCAACAACGATGCCAATATTCATCGCTGCCGAGCCTCTCGGAAGTGTCAACACAATAATCTATCAGCTGTACATGAGGCACGGCATCATGCCTGACCAGTATGCGGCGAGAACGATGCTGACCGGCATAATCGCTGACACGCTGATCCTCCGCAGCCCGACTACGACCATGCAGGACATGCAGGCGGTCGAGATGCTCGCGAGGCTCGCAAAGATCCCAAGCGTACAGGAATTCGGCGAAAAACTCTTCAGCATTTCGGACAATCTGGCGACGCAGGATCCGGATGAGATGATCCTCTCCGACTTCAAGAAGTATGAGAACGGCGGTACAAAGATGGGAATCGGCCAGTGCGAAGTCACTACGCTGTCAGATGTCGGTGAATACGCTCAGACATACATCGATGCGCTGCAGAAGATCGCAGATTCACAGGGGCTCGACTGGACACTGCTCATGGTCACCGACGTGCTAAGAGAGGACAGTGTGCTGCTTGCTTCTAATAACAAGGCAAACCGCGACCTTCCATACGCGAAGATCGATGAACAGATATACGACATGCCGGGTGTGATGAGCCGCAAAAAACAGCTGCTGCCAATGCTGCTCTCCGTGACATCGGCATAGCCGCCGGTAAACTATAAGGAAGGGGCTGAAATGGCTGTAAAGACCAACTGGTACAAGGAAGCGGTCGTATATCAGATATACCCGCTCAGCTACATGGATTCGAACAACGACGGAATGGGCGATATCCCGGGCATCATCTCGAAGCTCGACTACATAAAGGATCTCGGCGCTACCGCCATCTGGTTCTCGCCGCTCTACGACTCGCCGTGGAAAGACTACGGCTACGACATCGCCGATTACAGGAAGATCCATCCGGCGTTCGGCACGATGGAGGACTTCGAAAGGCTCGTCGCCGAGTGCCATAAGCGCGGCCTCAAAGTGCTGATGGACGCGGTGTTCAATCATACGAGCGACCAGCACGCGTGGTTCAGGGCCGCGCTTGCCGACAAGGACTCGCCTTACCGCGACTACTACATCATCAGAGAGGGCAGGCGCGACAAGGAAGGTGAGCTGATCCCGCCGACCAACTGGACATCTTCGTTCACCGGCCCGGCATGGGAACGGATCGGGGACACCGACGAATACTATCTGCACCTCTTTGCTCCTGAGCAGCCGGACCTCAACTGGGAGAATCCGAAGGTGCGTGAGGAGATGGCAGACATCCTGCGCTTCTGGCTCGAAAAGGGTGTCGACGGATTCCGCTTCGACGTGTTCAACATGATCTCGAAGGTGTATCCGCTCAGGGACGACAAGAATCCGCTGCACTTCCAGAAGGGCGTTCAGTATTATGTCGACGGACCGCGCATGCACGAGTTCCTGAAAGAACTGAATGACAACGCGCTCTCGCTCTATGACACATACACCGTCGGCGAGTCCTACGTTCCGGACGAAGAGCACGCGCACAGATATATAAATGAAGAATCCGGCGAGCTCGACACCATCTTCGATTTCGAGCACCTTACTTCAGACAACGCGTTCGGCCTCAAGATGATACCGAAGCCGTTCAACCTCAGGCAGTTCAAGCGCGGGCTGATAGATCCGCAGCTGAGGTACCACGGGAGCGGCTGGAATACTCTCGTGCTCGAGAACCACGACCAGGCGAGGAGCGTCAGCAGGTTCGGCATAAACACGAAGAAGTACAGATACGAAGCAGCCACGTTCCTGGCGATGGTCACATTCCTGGGATGGGGAACTCCGTTCATCTATCAGGGCGAAGAGATAGGCATGACCAACACGGATTTCAGGAAGCCTGAGCAGATGAAAGATCCGGTGACGCATTTCATTTTCGACATGGCAAAGAACCTGCACATCCCGGACCGCATCGCATTCAGGATGATGAAGGGCGCCGTCAGAGACAACGCCCGCACCCCGATGCAGTGGGATACGTCATACAATGCGGGATTCAATGCCGGCGCGAAGACGTGGCAGTGCATGAACCCTGACTACAGGAAGATCAACGTCGAGACAGACCTTGCCTCGGATAGGTCGATCTACCGCTTCTACCAGAAGCTGCTCGCGCTGAGGAAATCCGAAAAGACCCTGATCTACGGCAACACGATCGAGTACTATCCTGACGACAGGCAGGTGATCTCATACAGCAGGTGCTTCGGCGACAAGCGCTTCCTCATCGTCGGAAACTTCTCCGGCACGCGCGCCGACTTCATAATGCCGGGCGACTTTGAGCTTGACGAGCTCACGATCCGCATGACGAACCGCGGCCGCACGGATGAACAGATCGTAGAGATCATGCACCTGAAACCTTACGAAGCAATTCTGTTTGAAGAAAACAGATAAGCCTAAATATGAACAAATAGCAGTTAGCGGAAGACACTACAGTCCGGATTTTTACAAAGGAGAATCGATATGGCTATCATGGAATACTTCACACCTACTCATGTATATTTCGGCATCGGCGCCGAGGACCAGGTCGGCGAGGTGCTTAAAAGCTACGGCGCCATCAAGGTGCTCGTGCACTTCGGAAGCGGATCGGTCAGAAGGACCGGCCTGCTCGATGATGTCGAGGAAAGGCTCGCAGAGGCAGGCATCGAGTATGTGGAACTCGGCGGCGTCGTTCCGAATCCGAGAGTCTCGCTCGTAAGAAAGGGCATCGAGCTCTACAAGAGCGAAGGATGTGACTTCATTCTTGCAGTCGGAGGCGGCTCTGTTCTCGACAGCGCGAAGGCTATCGGCTACGGCGTCTACGGCGGCGGAGATGTATGGGACTTCTACTGCGGCAAGCGCAAGGTAGAAGGTACTGCGCCGGTCGGCTGTGTGCTGACTCTTTCGGCAACCGGTTCCGAGATGAGTGACTCATCTGTCATCACGAACGACGAGACCGATCCTGTATTCAAGAGAGGCGTCAATACGGACTACGGCAGAGTGAAGTTCGCGATGCTCGACCCTATGCTGACTTCGACGGTCTCGAAATACCAGACCGCGTGCGGCGCTACCGATATCATGATGCACACACTCGAGAGATATTTCCATCAGGGATACGCGCTCGACTTCACCGACCAGCTCTCGTTCACGCTTCTTAAAGAAGTCATGAAGTGGGCTCCGGTCGCTCTCGAAAATCCGGAAGACTACGACGCAAGAGCTAACCTCATGTGGTGCGGCTCGCTCTCTCATAACGGTCTCATGGCAGCCGGCAACTCCAACAAGGGTGACTGGGCATGCCACCAGATAGAGCACGAACTCTCCGCTGAATACGATGTTGCGCACGGTGCCGGCCTCGCGGCCATCTGGGGTTCGTGGGCGAGATACACGCTCAGCGTAGATCCGGACAGATTCGTCAAGCTTGGCGAGGGCGTGTTCGGCGAAAGCGATCCGGTAAAGACCATTGAAAAATTCGAGGCGTTCTTCCGCTCGATCGACATGCCGACTGACATCGCCGGACTCGGACTGAACTTCGATGAAGAGGCATGCCGCAAGGCGGCTCTCGGAGTTACATTCCAGAATGCCCGCAAGATCGGCAACTTCAAAGTCCTCGACACAGAAGATATTTTCAACGTCTACATGATGGCCTCCGGGCTGAAATAGGAGGAACACTATGTTTGAGAACAACAAAGTTCTGGCAGGACTCTACTTCATAGCGTTTGTTGCCTGCCTGGTAACATTCTTCGGCGGACACAGGTGGGGCTATCTCGCAGCGGCAGTCATATGGCTCGTATTAGGGATCTACTGCCTGATCAGAAAAGACGACGACAAACTCTGACAGCAGCCGCAATACTAAAAAAGGAAGGAAAAACTTCCGCGACATAGAAAGACAGCAAGAAAAAACTTCTGCGATATAAAAGACAGTAAAAAAACTTCTGTCGCAATAAAAGGTTTAAAGAAGGATAGCCCACGCGGGCTATCCTTTTCCTTTCCTCAACACGGCCACGCCGCCAAATCGCACCGCCAAATCACGCCGCCAAATCACGCCGGCTGAACGCAGCTGAGACCCTTGATCTCCGCGATCACCCTGGTGATCTGCGTTGAGTCCACATTGCCATCCTTATCGCCATACACGAAGAAAAGGTTGACGCCGGGAATATATCCGCTTTCGATATACCTTCCCAGCTTTTTCGCAAAATCCATCCTGTAGTCATACTGGTCCAGGCGGCCCACAAACTCAACTATTATCTCGGTTCTCATGTCGATCGGCGACAGAACGGTAGCATCCGGGTACAGCGGAGGTCCGTAATCCGACAGAGGAAGAGGCAGCTCATATATCAGAGCCAGTCCGGCAGATTTAAGCCTCTCATATAAGACTAGCTCACTTATCGTTTTGACCTTGACCTCATCAGACGTAGTATGTCTCTTCCTCTGCGGATAGTTTTCCGGAAATCTCTTCTGAAATTCAAGCCGGTTCGCTTTCCACTTCGCACTCTCACGCTCGTATAGTTCCGACACAGGAAACATCTCGCTGCGATAGACCGCAGGCAGACTCTCATTTACAGAACTGGGATCATAAGGAAGAAAACCATTCAAAAGTGACTCCATAAGATCAATATCCCGGTCGATCCGCCGGACAGCTTCGGCCAGAAAACGTGCCTTGCGGATTTTCTGTACTTTATGGTGGCTCGGCCGACCCAGATATTTAAAAGACTTTGCTCCTGGACGCTTTTCGTAGTAATAATAATGGTTGTTTTTCCGTTTGGTTCTCCGCAGCAGCATGCCAGCATAATCCTGAAGAGACTCTAAGCGCAAGGCATATTCCTTCTTATCCTGCTCGAGGACCATTATTTCATAATTAAGTCTTTGCCTCAGTTCGGCACTCATAAACATCGCTGCTTTTTTCCTCCTCATGTCTGTGTATAAATTTTACAATCAGACAGAAAAAAATAACAAACGAAGAAAGCACTTATTCCTACAAAAAAAGCACTTCTTTTTTCCCCAGGCACTAAAAACGTGTACCGGCTGCAGTGTACCCCAAAAAGTAGAGTGTAAATAGAAATGTGTTACACTATACAAAATGGAGGTACATCATGTCTGCTAAAGATTATACCTACAGCTTCCGCCTGCAAGTTGTGCAGGAAGCTCTCAAGCCTGAAAACCGTAACAGCATCAGCTATATAGCAGAAAAGTATGGCGTTAATGCCAAGGTCCTTTC
>CACYLW010000017.1 GCA_902775345.1 uncultured Eubacteriales bacterium
ACGGGCGTGGGGTCCCAATTCGCAGATTCCGTTAGCCAATCACCTTCATCATAAAGAAAAGCGAAGGCTGTTAAAAACCCTCGCTTATATATTAAGAATCGCGATTTACATAACACGAATCAAAATCATATAACAAGCAGTTCCGGCAATGATAGACAAGTACATATTCTTCCTTAAGATTTGTAGGATCACAAACAATGTACAGGCTGCAAGTTCCGGAATCCCATAGGGAAACTGTCCGATGTTCGTATCCCTCAGGCAGTAGATTACAAGTATCGTCATAATTGCGGGAGGAAGGACTTTCCCAAGATAATGTATCGTTTTAGGTAACGGTCTGCTGCCGAACAACAAAAAAGGGAACGCTCGAAGTGCCCATGTGACAACAGAGATGACGGCGATTACCGCTGTGGTATAAATCATACTATTCATTCCTGTTGCCCTCCTTTGCCTCAATAGGTTTACGGAGAAGTATCAGCGCCGCCAGACAAGTGATCATGGTCGGGATCAGAAAATACTCTTTGCCAAGTAAAAGGTAGAATCCCAGTGCACAAACAGCCGCAGTCAAAAATGGTAACTTGGAACGATACTGCTGCCACTGGTTAACGACAACAACCAAAAAGAAAGCTGTTGCTGAGAATTCGATCCCGCGCATATCAAATTGCAGGAACTGCCCTGCACAGGCACCTATAAAGGAGCCGAATACCCAATACATGTGGTCAAGTAGGGCTATCAGAAAAGCTGCCGTATCTTCGTCAAGGTCTTCCTCATACTGGACAGAACAGAGTACAGAATATGTTTCATCGGTAAGAGTCAGAATCATATAGGGATAGCGCCAGCCCATTCTGCTGAATTTCTCAATAAAACCGATGCCATAAAAAATATGACGGGCATTGATGAAAAAAGCCATTAGCGCAAGCGAGAGAAGGGATGCTCCGGAAGTCATCATCGGAACCATGACGAGCTGCATAGATCCGGCAAAAATGAAAAAGCTGGAAGCAGTAATGAGTGGCACGCTGTAACCTGCATCGCTCATCAAAATGCCAAAGGCAATGCCGATAAACAGGTATGTAAAAAAAATAGGAAGCGTATTCTTTAATGCAAAATGAAATTCCCTCATCCACATCTCTCCGTTTTAAATAAGCATTGAGTTTGTTACAGCATATGGCGTATCATCATATTATACAAGTACGCAAAAAATAGATAGGTACTATCAATTTTGATACTGTTCGGAGGGGCGATATGAAAGCTGACAGAAAGTTCAACTGCTCGATCGAAGCTGCAATGTGCTTTATAGGAGGCAAATACAAACCGATCATTCTCTGGCACCTGATAAAAGGTGAGAAGCGCTTCAGTGAACTTCAGCGCCTTATCCCTCAGGCAACCGCACGTACACTGACGCTTCAGCTGCGCGAGCTTGAAAACGATCAGCTGATCCATCGTGAAGTATATCCCGTCGTGCCGCCGAAAACAGAGTATTCACTGACTGAACTCGGAAAAACATTGATCCCTCTTATTACTGAATTGAGAGAGTGGGGCCACTTCTATTTTGAGTATACAAATCAGCCGAATCCATGTAAGCAGGGATAACTCGTCAAATTCACGTTTTCCGATTAACAGCAGGTGGTTGGATTTGCAGAATTAACCGAGGAGGAGCCAATTATGGATAAACTATTTGATTTTGGCAATCGTTACGCAAGAGAAAGCACTTGGAAGGATTTTGCGCTTGTAAAGTTTTGCCTGTTCTCAATGGGACTGGCAGCAGGGACACAAATTCCAGAAAAACATAAGAAGAAGGCTATTAAGACGGCAGCCTGTGTATTTGCTGCAACATACATTCCACTTATGACGAAAGTATTCCGTCTTGCGTTCAGGAGGGCTTGAGCATAATGATAACTGAAATACTTAAGAACAGATTTTGTCAGAATATGACAAGACACCCTGACCTGGAATGGGACTTTGTCGAAGATCGTCTGAACGAAAACAAGGAAGTGCTTGAGGTGCTGAAGCGCATGGAGGAAAGCGGCGGCGAGCCGGACGCTATTGGTATAGATGAATCCAGCGGAAAAATCATTTTCTGCGATTGCTCAAGCGAAACTCCCGCTGGCCGCAGAAGCCTTTGCTATGATGATGAAGCTTTGGAAAAGCGAAAAAAGAACCCGCCTTCGGGCAGTGCCATGCATCAGTCTCAGAAGATGGGTGTATCCATGCTAACTGAGGAGCTGTACAGGCGGTTGCAGGAACTTGGGCCGTTTGATCAGAAAACGTCAAGCTGGATAGCAACTCCGTATGATGTCCGCAGTAAAGGAGGCGCTTTGTTCTGTGAGCGTCGCTACGGTGTTGTGTTTACATTTCACAATGGCGCGGATTCATACTACTCTGTGCGTGGGTGGAGAGGCTATATAACGGTTTGATATATTTGCGCTTGCGGTACTTCTGGAGCGGGTGATCGTAATTGCCCGCTTTTATGATGTCTTCCGACAAAAGAAAAACCTCCGATTTCTCGGAGATCTGTGGTGGATGATCAGGGGCTCGAACTCTGGTTCGGAGCCTGAAACCCAGTAAAGAGAGGAGGTTCAGCGACATCATCCCATCCATTCCTCAAACTTTCCTCAAAAAACCGTGCAGTCATGTCAATACTTATACATACTCGGTGGGAAGCACGTTTACAGTTTTTAGTTACGAAGCGGCTTTTGCCTTTTTATTATGAGTCGCTAGCATCTATATAAGTGAGTATATCTATCAGGAAATGTGGAATTCAAAGATACGATCATAGTTATGCATTTTTCATCATGGCAATTTCCACGAATTGTCTATTTGTGAAATAGCCATATTATTATCAATGGCAATACCATTAAGCTGCCGGTTACTAAAAAGAAAAGTGAATAGTTATCTCCAGTAATAGGCGCAATTATGTATGAAGGCATTAAAATTGCACCTAATAACTGCAAGGTGGATATTATGCCTCCGGAAATCCCCGCTTCACCAGGGCTAATTTCGCCGCTTTTTACAGGAAAAGATATCATTAATGGCATTATGCCGCCTATTCCAGCACCTGTAGTTATCAAGGCTAATAGTAGAGGAAATCCAGGGACGAATCTCCAAGCGAATATTGTTCCGGATCCGATAATAATGACTAGTGCTATTGTTTGGATTTTAGTACTTTTCCATTTCTGATCGACTATAGGAGAAGACAATGAACCAATAAGATTCCCGATGGTGAAAGCAGCAGTATAGGCACCAGCAGCAACTTCACTAATTCCTCTGCTGGAAAGCGCGAGAGGAAGGAATGATGCAATCCCTATCATACATGACATAACGAAGAATAAAGTTATACTGGATATGATTACACTTCTTTTCTTTGCTACATTCCGTAAGTACGAATATGCAGTTCCGTTAGGAGTTGCTGGAGATGTGAGGTCGCTGTTTTCTGCAAGGAAAAACCACAATAGTGTAGCTGCAATTGTAATAATAACACCTAGCAGGTAAACCGCTCTGATTGAGCCAAGTATAGATGTCGTACCTGTTGCCAACGACATTGCAATCGTTGAGCTGGAAAGGAAGACCCCTGTGAGCACACCTACCTTGTCTCTGCTAAATGCGCAGCTTATCACCTTTACTCCATTGGCGTTAACAACAGCACCAGCTACTCCTATCATCAACATGCTCAAAAAAAGCATGCTGTATGTTGTACTGTAAAAACGAAGAATACTCCCAGCACAAGAAATGACAAGACTTATCCCAATAACAGGTTTTGGACCATATTTGTCTGCAAGTACACCTGATAGGAGTGACAGAAAAACCGCTGGAATCATTGGAGCGGAAAAAACTCTGGAGAACATAACAGGGCTAATAGAATAGCCCTGTATTATGTCTGTTGAAATTGGTGATAGCTGGTATTGCAGATAGTTAGGAGCAAAATACGCCATAAGCAATACTGCCAGAATTAACCATTTCTTTTTCATGCTTTTTCAAATGTCGGAATATCCGAAACGTCACGTTTTGAATTGCTGATGTAATCCTGATTGTACGGATAGCGGGCAACCTTTACGCGAATCTCCATCTGTCGTGTACCCGGAGTTCCCCAGAGAAGTGTAAGCTCAGTTCCTTCAACAGCGTACTTTCTGTCGATAAATCCCAAAGAGATCATGCTGTTATAGTGATAGGAGATGATTCTTCCAGCACTTATGCCAATCCATTTGCCATCAGCAAACACTTTGTCAGCTCTGAACGTATACATCCCGGTTGCTCCGGTAAATATATAGTCAAGCTCGCAGTCTGTGTTGATCTGTTCACATGGTTCCTGAGTAGGATCGATAGTTGTAGCAAATACTTTGGCAACATCTTCGGCATTCCATTCAAGCGTGACAGCTGTTTTCTTTTCATCTTCAGTCATAGCTTCAAGCGCAGCTCTCCCTGTGAATTCGTGGTTGAATTTCACCAGGAAATCCCAGCCAACATCAAATGGTGTCACGAATCTTGACTCAAGATCATCACCGACACTTCCGCCAAGCTTCCTTGCTATCTGTTGCCAGCAAGCCTGAGGTCTCTGTCTGTAATAATCAGCCATTTCGTCCCCAGACTCAAAGATAGGCATAGGGTAATGAAGAAGAATATTAGGGAAACCACCTTCAGTATGGTTAAAGAGACTGTATGTGCCCATTCCGAGCTTTTTCGCTCCGAACTTCTGACCGCTTGCCCATACGCGAGTATACACATATTCAAAGTCAGCTATCGGACCATGGATCTCATAAGCAAGGTTTCCTGACATACCCATTCTGATAACTTCTACTTCATAATCGCCCATCATTTCTTTGCGATGTGTAGGGAATTTGATATCATGAAGATCTTTCTGGAAAGCATCTTCAAGGATCTGAAGCGACTTCTCACCCTGGATCTGGATGAAGTATTCCTGACCTGTGATATTTTCACCCTTTACATCATATTCAGTTTTGCTGAGAAGATATTCAAGAGGTGGGTCAAGCCAATAAGTGCGATATCTGTCTTCGCCAATGCGGATAACAACTCCATCGGTAAGGATCTGGCCTTTTTCATTGCAGATAACTGCGTGGCGCAGACCTTTCATTGATAATTTACTGAAATCATTAGTGCAAATCGAGTTCAGGAATTTCGCTGCATCAGGACCATATACATCAAATGTAGGTGACCAAGCAAGAGGTGTACCAATCCATGCGCTCGTGCGATATCCGTCTATCTCGTCTTTTGTTCCGGTGTATGCAAATGGAATCTGGCTCCCTGCAACGTTATAAAGTAAAACTGCTCCTTCTAATTCTGGTCTGTTCATATTTTACCTCCCTGATCAAAACAGAATGAACGGTATCTTCTCATATAAAGTATATTTACCTTGCGATAGCAAAAGAACGGACATAAAATGAGAAATAAGTAGATAGTTTTCGCACTTTTTGACGAAATACAATCAGAAAGGTAACGATCATGCATATTCACATTAGCGTTATAGCCGAAGCATTGGGAGAATCCGTCAGAGAACTAATTGTAAGAAATGAAAATGCTGCAGTTATTGAATGTGTGAGAATTTTGAAAAACAATGCTGTTCCAAGAGAATCAGCTAAAAATGATACATGTTTGTATATTGTTACAGTAGACTCCATTTCTATTTATAATCGCGATAAAAAGAACTACAAAAACCTTATTGCGGGAGTAGACATTTTCGATGAAAACAAAGACGCATTTAACGATCACAATGTAATTATAGTGGATGAAATAGATGATCTGCAGGTGCTTTTCTCAAAGACATTGGATATTTTTGATGAATATAACCAATGGTATGAGGACATGTGCCTTGCGCTTACAAAAGATGAGCCGCTTGATGCAATGATCGCTACAGCATCCAGAGTATTGTCCAATCCCGTAGCGATTTTTGATACATCACAGTCTCTGATGGGTTATTCAGCCAATAATCTTAAAGACTATGAATCCACGATCTGGAAGGAGGTATTGTCTCCGAAATATCCGGCATTAAACTATTATTCAATAGACGAACATGAAGAGATTAACAGGATGTTCAGGGAAAACGATACTTGCTTTATTATCAGTCCAAAAAGAGATCTGGATCATGAACATCTTATGGCACCGATCAAAGTTAACGGTGCGATAGTTGCGACGATAGGAATGGTAGATTTGAATGGCCCATTTACTCATGCGCAGATATTCATAGCAAATGTGATCCATGACATGCTTGAGAAGCTGTTTGCAATCAGGATGAATAAGAGAAGCGCGGATGATTTGTATTACTTTACACGAATGCTTTCTGGGGCAGAAGTAAGATCCAGAACGGTTTCCTTGCACTTGGCAACAAAAGGCTGGGGAATGAATGACGGATTTTTTATGCTTTCGTTTCAGGTGAGTGAGAAATTAGATTATGTCAACAAATGGGATCTATGCATAACCAGGATACAAGAAAGCTTCCCACGATCGATATCATCAGTTTACGAAGAGACTATAGTAATGGTTATAAGGAAGCAAGATTACGATATCCTCCAGCCAGAAGAGAGGAAGAAATTGGATGATCTTTGTGATTCCTATTATTTGAGATGTGCAATCAGCAGCTACTTTGACCAATTTATTGATCTCCATTTATGTTATGAACAGAATCGTATGCTTTTGAACCTAAAACTGCAAAATGAAACACAGTTGCTTTATTGGCCGGATCATTATGAGGATGTGCTGTTCGCATCGATAGATAGTTCAATAGACGTTGTTGACCTATGTTATCCAAAACTTATCGAGATATACCGAAGTGATAGAAACAATCGACTTGAATTAATTGAGTGCCTATATACATATCTAATCTGTGGTAGAAATATGGCTGATACTGCACGAAGGCTATTTGCACATAGGAACACATTGCTTTATAGGCTTCATGTTTTGGAAGATTTATTAGGTTTAAAAATTGATGATTTGAATGAACAGGAATTATTGATGATGTTGCTTTCCTGTTTAATAATAATGCGCGATACTAGGCAATCGTCATAGATTGGGAGCGTGTCAAGTGTGCGAATGTACGGGGTGCTATACCCTGGACACCCTTTTCCTGAAACGTTGAAAAAACACATTCGATGGAGGTACATTCCCTCAAAGTTTCCTCAAGATTTCCTCAAACTATTCTCAAACATTAGATAGCCTTATCAACTTTCTGATATATAGCATTATACGCTGACAAATCTTCAAATTAGAATTCAGCAACACTAACAGCGGCATTCGGTATGTTATTATTACTTCTGTAGATGCCGCAATACATAGCGACAAATCGGCAGCTTGTCGAGCTGTTTGCTATTGAAAAGCAATGACACGATTCGTATCACCGATGTGACGGAGCGATTCTTTCATTTCTCATAACCATCCATTACAGTCTATACGACTGGGGAGTAACAGAAAGGACGGATTGAAAATGAAAGAAACAAGAAGAAAAGAGTTGCTGGCGGGGATCATTCTGCTGGCGGCATTTGTCTTATGGACTATATTGATTCGGAATATCGACGTACAGAATGCAGGCTCAAATGGAACATCGGTCGGCTTCGCTACGATCAATGTGCGGTTTCACCGATTGACCGGTGTACATATGCTGGTCTATAAGATCACTGACTGGCTTGGTCTCGTTCCGATCATCATATGTATGTGTTTCGGTGTGTTGGGTTTGGTGCAGCTGATAAAGAGACGTAGCATCCTAAGGGTTGATACGGACATCCTGTTATTGGGTGTCTATTATGTGCTGGTCATAGCTTGCTACCTAATCTTTGAGATGATTCCGATTAATTACAGGCCGATCCTGATAAACGGAAATCTGGAAGCATCTTATCCGTCATCAACTACGCTCCTGGTGCTGAGCGTGATGCCGACACTGAAATATCAGTCTGACCGGAGAATTGCGAATCCAATGACACGGAAAGCGATAGTTTTGTTTGTTTTCGCCTTTTCCTCATTTATGGTGATGGGCAGGCTGATTTCCGGCGTCCATTGGGCAACGGATATTATTGGCTCCGTTTTCCTGAGTTCGGGTCTGTTTATGGTCTATCGATCCATGGCAGAATATACTGGGTACAGAAAAAACATGTGACGTCAGAGGCATTAAATGGAATTCAGTGAAAAACTACAAGAATTGCGAAAGAGCAGATCTCTCACACAGGAGGAGCTTGCCGAGGCATTGTTTGTTTCAAGAACAGCCATTTCCAAGTGGGAGTCCGGCAGAGGGTATCCGAGCATTGACTCACTTAAAGAGATCTCCCGCTTTTTCTCGGTGACGATCGATGATTTGATCTGTTCGGACGAGATGATCATCGTGGCAGAAAATGATAAGAAGGAGTTTGTCAGCAAATACATCTCGCTCATATGTAATGCATTGGACATTCTTCTGGCCATACTGTTGTTTATCCCTGCCTTCGGAAATGGGACAGGCTCTTCCGAAACGGTATCTTTGTTTGGACTGACAAGAATCAGCCTATGGGTGGAGATCGTATATATTGTGATCATCAGTATCTCGATTCTGAACGGAATCTGCGGTGTGATCATATCCAGCCTCAATAAACCGGTTTGGGATAGGCACAGGCTCGTTACGGGAATCGTCTTGTCAATATTTGCAGTTATAGTGTTTATAGCGACAAGGCAACCGTATGCGGGTATCGTCTGTTTTGCTTTCCTGGTCATAAAGGGTTTCCTAATCGTCAAAGTAAAATAGCACAATAATTATGATGCAGAAATACAGATGAAACAAATGACTATTGAAACAACTCGCTTAACAATAAAAACAGCATCTGAAGAGGAGATGCTCAGAATCATTGATAGTCAGACGGACGATATCCTGCGAAAAGCATATCAAGAGATGCTGCAGGGTTGTCTTGATCACCCGGAACAGTGGATATGGTATGCCATTTGGATAATTGAGTGTAAAGACGGTTCTCATGTTGGAGACTTGTCCTTTAAGGGCGTTAACGACGACGGCTCGGTCGAGATCGGATATGGCATCAAAGAAACACATAAAGGACAAGGATATGCAACAGAGGCGGTCGATGCGGCAGTGATGTGGGCACTGCAGCAGCCGGGCGTAACTTGTGTTGAAGCTGAAACAGAATCCAACAATCAGGCATCTCAGCGTGTCCTTGAAAAATGCGGATTCATCCTATCTGGGACTTGCGGTGAAGAAGGGCCGCGATTCGTCAGAACGCTGTAACAAAATCGGGATTTATGGAAGAAATAATGAGTAGTGGTTATGAAATAGCAAAAGAAAAAGATATAAGGGAATTGTTTGATCTGCAGCTGAGAGCATTCGAGAGTGAAGCTGAAATGATAGGCAGCAGGAATGTGCCCGCTCTGATGGAGTCCCTCGAAGAAAACCGGGCGGATTTCAGGAACTGGACGGTGCTTGTAAAGCGCAATGATGAGGGCAGGATCATCGGGGCCGTGAGGTTCAGAGAAGAAAGCGATCATATCGAGATCGGCCGCGTCATGGTTGCACAGGAATACAGGAACCGCGGTGTTGCGATCGGTCTGATGACTGCAGTCGAAGAACTTACGCAAGCAAAAACATTCGAACTGTACACCTGCACTAAAAGCTATATCAATATAAACCTGTATGAGAAGCTCGGTTACCGAATATACAAGGAAGAGCAGGGGGACAGAGATCTGTCATTTGCATATATGAGAAAAACTATTGGCTAGATTGACAACTTCCAGTTTGCATAAAGGGATATTCTGGAATCGTTGAAGAAGAACAAGATAAATATGTGAGAGATAGCTGATGAAAGAAGAATGCTTAATCTGTAAAGCTCCGCTGGAATACCTTGAGACAGATGTTCTCATGGAATGCGAGATTTGCCATAAAAAAGAAAACAGCAAGACAAGATGCGTGAATGGGCACTATGTATGCAACGATTGCCATACACAGGGACTTGATTCCATTATCGGATTATGTATGAAGGAAAATTCAAAGAATCCGATAGCTATTATCGAAAAGATGATGGCGATGTCGTTCTGCCATATGCATGGGCCGGAACATCATGTTATGGTCGGAGCTGCCCTGCTTACAGCATATAAAAACGCAGGTGGAGACATTGACCTGCACAGCGCATTGATAGAAATGATGAATCGTGGAAAAAGCGTTCCGGGTGGTGCGTGTGGATTCTGGGGAGCCTGCGGGGCAGGAATTAGTTCCGGCATGTTTATATCCATTATTTCAAAGTCCACACCTTTGGCTAATGAACCATTTGCGCTGTCACACAAGATGACGGCTGATTCGCTTGGACAGATCGGCGAAGTTGGAGGTCCGCGCTGCTGCAAGAGGGATTCATTCCTGTCCATCCTGGCAGCTATCGATTTTGTGAAGGCTCACTTTGGCATTGAGATGGAAAAACCGGAAGTTGTTTGCCGCTTTTCTGCACAGAACAATCAGTGCATCGGTAAACGCTGTCCATTCTCGAAAGCAAATCATTGATACAAATTCAAGTTTGTAGAAATGAGATAAGTAAAGAACAGCATAATTATAGCTGGCAGAGCACCTTGGCTTGGGTGTTTCTTAAGCGGGTGATCCGAATCGTTGTTTTCCGAAAAGAAAGGAGGAAGACGACATCATCTAACTAACTGTTCGGAGAGCCCGCTTTTATAGTGTTTTTTACAAAAAGTACTCAAAGTACTCAAAACTGAAAACACCAAAGCGTTGAAATCACTGAAGTTTGACATAGGTGATCAGGGTCCGATCCCCTGGCGGGGTTTGTAGAACGAAAGTCGGATAAAAGTTACCCAAAAATGAAAATCCTTGAAAGTGTTGAAGTTTCAAGGATAGGGCGGGAAATTCGTACTCAAAATACTCAAAGTAAAAACCCTTGAAACAGTGATATTTCAAGGGCTTTCGTTGGTGGATGATCAGGGGCTCGAAAACGACATTGTCGAATTACCCCAATAGCTCTAAGCGTTGAAAAGAAAGGAGTTGATGCCGTCCGAAGGGTGTCCCTTTTTCGGAGTGTAACAGTAAGTGTAACACTCCTCATTCAGATAAACTGCGGAAAAATTCCAAATCTGATGCAAGAGCTTCTTCGGCAGGCACGTCAAGCCAGTTTCTTCTGGATCTGCTTACGCTTTGTATGAATGACTTGCTGCCGAATACCTGCTCAATGTCAAGATCTTTGTGTACACCTATATCCATCTTGAGTGATAGCGAGTTAGCATGCTCGTCAGTGATGATGATGGTCACCCGCTTTCCCTTATAATCCTGGTGATTGAGCTCGATTATAGGGCCACCGATTCTTATATCCATTCCCTCAATACAATTCAGCTTTGAAATGGAGGCTCTGATCGATTCATCTGAAATGGAATATCGGATCAGATCGATATCGATATCCTGCGTGGCGCGTCTGGCATTGCCGGAAATGCTGCGCATGACGAAATCAAAGACAATCCCCTGAATGGCAGCTGTTCAGGGGCTTGTATGAATTCTGGGTCTATTATTACAGGTGTTCTTTGTATTTCTCGCGAAAGACCTTTCTATATGCTGCAGGAGAGAGTCCTTTTTGTTTTTTGAAAAGCCGGCTAAAGTAGAATGCATTTTCATACCCGACCATAGAAGCAATGTTGGATATGTTATACTCTGTAGTTTCCAGGAGTGTCTGTGCGTTTCTTATCCTGATTGAAAGTATATACTTCATAGGCGTTGTACCAACTGCATTTTTAAAACTCTTATTAAACCAACTGGTACTGACATGCCTGGATAGTGCATATTCCTCTATGTTGATTTCCTCATTGTAATGCTCTGTAAAGTATTCTTTGGCCAGATCAATCTCCTGGCTGGTAAAGCCTGAAAAACGAGGAAGTTTTTCTTCCATACGACGATGCATTGTCATGAGAAGTTCGCGGAATAGATAGGAAAGCATTTCCTCATAGCCCCATCTGCAGGAAACAAGTTCATCTCTCATTTTGCGAAAATAATCTTCATACTCTCTGGACAGCCCCGTACAGATAAGATTGCTATCCAAAGGAATTCCATAATATTGGAGAAGCTTTCTAATATCACGTCCTGTGAAATGTACAAACCAAACCTGTGTCCGATCTTCGCCTAAATAGTAATAGTGCTGCTCTTCTTTAGGCTGAAACAGAACCATGTTACCTGCCGGAACAATGACTTCCTTATTATCAATAATAAAATAACCCTTCCCCGCAGCAATATATATCAATTGCCAGTCAACACGACCTCTTGGACGCCATGTCGGGAGCTTAGGCCAGCTATGAAGCTGATAAGTCCCGGCGCTAAGAATTCTTAACGGTTTAACCTTTTCCTTGAAAGGCTTTCTGGAGTTATTTAGATAGCCTGAATTAACATACATCTCTGTAACCTCTCATGTCTGTTTTAAATCATTTTACCTAACAATCCAGAGCTCTGGCAATGCCTGAACCGCGCAATTTCAAGGCTGTGCAGGTTTTATACTGTTTTGTGCATATGTTTTAAAATGAGCGATTTTTATAATGTTTTTAGGGCTGAAATCTTATGACTTTAAACGTGTTTCTCTGACATAGGAGGAATCTTATGATTGTACCAAAACATTATGAAAATATGGCCGTTCTGCATGAAAACATGGAACCTTACAGATGTTACTATATTCCGGATTCAGGGAGAAATGACCAGCTTATAAGTTTAAGGGAATCATCACAGCGGCTTCAGATGTTAAGCGGATGTGAATGGAATTTTTCGTTTTACGAAAGCATTTATGATTTGAAAGATGAATTTTATCTCCCTTCTTATGAGGCCGGAGATTGGTGGGATAAGGAGTATGTTCCATTTTCATGGCAGATGAGGGGCTATGATAAGAATCAATATACTAACATTCGATATCCTTTTCCGTATGATCCTCCGTATGTGCCACAGGATAATCCATGTGGAGCATACAGACATCACTTTCAATGGCATAAGAATCCAAAAGCAGGATGTACCTTTTTAAATTTTGAAGGGGTAGATTCATGCTTTTTTGTTTGGCTGAATGGAAGATACGTGGGATATAGCCAGATAGCTCATAGTATATCAGAATTTGATGTTTCACCATTTCTTGTCGAGGGAGATAACCTGCTCGCTGTGCTTGTTCTTAAATGGTGTGATGGCAGTTATCTGGAAGATCAGGATAAATTCCGTATGTCTGGCATATTTCGTGATGTTTATCTCCTTAGCAGACCTGCGACAGGAATCCGTGATTACCATATAACGACTGATATCAGTTCGGATCATAAAACCGCAGTTTTGGGAATCGATCTTTCTTTTGCAGGAAATCAACCTGTACCTGTGACAGCATCTTTGTACCATTCAGATGAGAAGGGCAATGAACACCTGGATGCCAGAGCAGCAGCGTTTGATGATCAAAAAATACATATTACGGTGAAAGATCCCATCCTTTGGAACGCAGAGAAGCCATTCTTATATACGCTGATAATGGAAACTTCTAATGAAGTCATAAATGAACGGGTTGGATTCAGAAATGTATGTATCAGGGATAATCAGGTTCTCTTGAATGGAACGCCAATCACATTTAATGGAGTAAACAGGCACGAATCAGACCCGGTGACCGGGGCTGTAATGGATTATAAACGGACTCTTTCGGATCTGATGATGATCAAGGAAAACAACTTCAATGCTGTCCGCGCAAGCCATTATCCTAATGTGCCTTTCTTCTATCAGCTGTGTGACAGCATCGGCCTATATGTGATTGATGAGGCTGATAACGAAAGCCATGGAACAGAAGAGCTTTATTTCTATGAAGATGACTACTCCCGGAGAATGCAGACGGCCCATGTGAGGATCGCCGATAATCCGGATTTTATCGAGCCTACACTGGACCGTATCAGAAGCATGGTGATCCGGAACAGGAACCGCCCTTGCATATTGGTGTGGTCCATGGGAAACGAATGTGGTTATGGCTGCACTTTTGAAAGAGCCCTGGAGTGGACAAAAGAAAAAGAGCCAGGCAGATTGACAACATATGAAAGTGCATATTATCTGCCGGACGACAGAGAGTATGACTGCAGTAATATCGATATTGTCGGAAGAATGTATCCATCACTTGAAGATGTCAGAGCATATCTTGAAAATGACCCGCCGGCTCCTCTTTTGTTAACTGAATACTGTCATGCTATGGGTAATGGCCCTGGAGACTTCGAGGATTACCATAAACTAATTGAAGAATTTCCTGCTCTTTGTGGTGGCTTTGTATGGGAATTTTGCGATCATGCCGTATATGGAGGAAAGACTCCAGCTGGTAAAGATATCTATTTGTACGGCGGAGACAGTGGAGAGCTGCAGCATGACGGAAACTTCTGTCTCGATGGCCTTGTATATCCGGATAGACGTCCACATACCAATCTGCTTGAGTACAGGAATGTCTATCGTCCTTTGCGAAGCGGTTACGATCCGGAATCAGGAAAGCTTACAGTAAGAAATCATATGGATTTTACGGATCCGGAAGATACTATCAGTGCTTCCTATGCCTTGGTTTTGGATGGAACCAGAATTGCAGAAGGAACACTGGTAGTACCTTCTATAAAACCGAGAACAAGTGTAAGCTTGGATCTACCTTTGACTATCCCGTCTAAAGGAAGGTGTTTTTTGTGGATCTCATATGTGCTTAAAAAAGCACAGGGTGCACTACCGGCAGACCATGAATTGGGATTCGATGAAATCAGGATCCCGGTAGCTGATCCGAGATATGTTAAGACTTTGTCGGTAATAAACAATGTTTCCGGTGTTATAGAATCTCCGCTGGCATATCAAGTTGAGGATTCATTGATAGTTATAACAGGAGCTGAATTCCGCTATTCATTTGATAAAAGAACTGGAATGCCGGTGTCATTGAACTTTGAAGGAGAAGAGCTGCTTGACAGGACAGTCGAATTCAACCTTTGGCGTGCTCCGGTTGATAACGATATGTTCGTGGTTGATAAGTGGAAAAAACAGAGACTTGATCTTATCACGACACGTGCATATGAGATTAGCTGTAAATATAATGCGGACTCCGTAGAGATATATGTAAGACAGTCTGCGGGAGCAATGTCGGTCCAGCCGGCCGTAAGAATGGATACCGTATGGAGAGTAAACCGCAAAGGAGCACTAACCCTGACGGTCAATGCAATAAAAGATCCTCAGATCCGAACTTTACCGAGAATCGGCATACGTATGTTTCTGAAGAAATGGCTGAAAGTGGTTTCGTATTACGGTATGGGGCCTGTGGAATCATATGAGGATAAACATCAGGCTGCGAGGCATGATTCATTTACAGCCACAGTTGGAGAGCTTCATGAACCATATATCCGCCCACAGGAAAACGGCTCTCATTATGATTGCGATTACGTTTCTGTCAGAGGAAAAGGTATATGCCTGCAAGTAATACCTGCAGATGAAAATACACTGTCGTTCAATGCCTCACGCTTTACTCAAGAGGAACTGGGAAATAAGGCGCATGAACATGAGCTGACAGAATGTGGCAGTACAGTGCTTTGCATAGATCATCGCATGTCAGGTTTGGGGTCTGCAAGCTGTGGGCCGGAGCTTCAAAAAGCCTACAGAATCGAAGAAGACAGTTATTGTTTCGCGTTTATGATAGTGCCGGAGAATCTGAACAAACAGATATGACTATAGGAGGTTGTGATGGAAGAGAGAACATATTTGAAATGGTATAACAAAATCGGTTATGGATCAGGTGATATAGCAGGCAATGTAGTCTACGCGCTGCTTTCTGCATTTGTGATGATTTTCCTGACCGATACAGTCGGCATGAATGCAGGAGTTGTGGGTACATTGATTGCTGTATCAAAACTGTTTGATGGTGTCAGCGATGTTTTCTTTGGCTCTCTAATAGATAAGACTCAAACAAAAATGGGCAAGGCAAGGCCGTGGATGTTTTATGGATATTTCGGCTGTGCAATTTGTTTGGTTGCTATATTCTGCATTCCTGCGAATATAAGCGCAACTTCACAGTATGCATGGTTCTTCATAGCTTACACAATGTTGAACGCAGGATTTTACACAGCCAATAACATAGCATATTCAGCACTCACGGCTTTAATCACAAAGAATAACCATGAACGTGTGCAGATGGGATCCATTCGCTTCATGTTCGCTTTTGGTACCAGTATGTTGATACAAACTATCACAGTTGGACTGGTAGCACATTTTGGAGGAGGAGCAGCAGCGTGGAGGACTGTAGCGATAATCTATGCTATCTTCGGTATTATTTCCAATACCATTTCTGTAATGTCCGTGAAAGAGCTTTCGCCTGAGGAACTTGCAGAAGGTGAGACTGTCCATGGTAAGGCAGCAGAAGACCATACCAACGAAAAATACAGTCTGGCTGATGCATTCAAGTTGCTTATAAAAAACAAATATTACCTTATGATATGTGGCGCATATATTCTTATGCAGATATATACTGCAACACTGAATATGGGCATATACTACATGACCTATGTTCTGAAGAATGCAAATCTGTTAGGTGTATTCTCCTGGGCTATCAATATCCCTATGATTGTTGGTCTCCTGTTCACCCCTACACTGGTAATGAAGTTCAAAGGAATGTATAGGTTAAATCTGTATGGCTATACTGCAGGTACATTGGGCAGACTTGGTGTTGTCATAGCAGGATATATGGGCAGCATTCCTCTTATGCTTGCGTGTACAGCTATTGCAGCGTTTGGTATGAGTCCGCTGCAGGGCGATATGAATGCTCTTATAGCTACTTGTTCAGAGTATACATATCTGACTCACGGTAAACGTGTAGATGGAACTATGTACTCTTGCACATCACTTGGTACAAAACTTGGCGGTGGTATCGGAACGGCTCTTGCAGGATGGCTCCTAAGCTTTAGCGGTTACATTGGGGGAGCAGCTGAGCAAACAGCATCATGCATTAACATGCTCCATGTAATGTATCTATGGCTTCCGATGATTTTCAACCTTTTGATTACACTAATCCTTACCAGACTGAATGTAGAAAAAGCTGTAGAAGATTTGAAGAAATAAGTATTATGTAATTAGAGTTTAACTTTTTCATTTTTTAGACCTACTGATCATTAAAAAGGGAATAGAAGACTCAGGGGTGCTAAAAAAAGAGTATTTCGAAAAGGGTTGAATAAAACAAGACCGCAACCTCAGTTATTACAACGGGTTGCGGTTTTTATGGTGGATGATCAGGGGCTCGAACCCTGGACACCCTGCCGGTCTGGAAACCACTTTATATCTTCTGATAATTTACTATTTTTTGTAAAATCCTCAGATATCAGAGATCACCGCTTGTGATGATCTCTGACATCTTCGACCACTTCGTATTACATCTAACGCCGACCTATAACTTTTGTGATAAAAAAGTGATAAGCTCTATTTTCGGAGTGATAAGTCTTTTTCCGGTCATTCCGGGTCCATTGTTACCCGCACCCTATAATCACTTATTTCCGAGTGTATAGCCGGCTATCTTTTCGACAGCTTCCAGCTTCCTCTGTGCGTTGACATCGACATAGTATTTTGCCGTTGTTGTAACGTCCGCATGTCCCATAAGCTTTGAAGTTTCTTCAAGCTGGATCCCTGCTCTGCTGAGGTTTGTACCGAAAGTATGTCTGAAAGCATGAAACTTATGGTAATCGACACCTATCCTGTCACATGCTCTTTCTATAGCTCTGCGGATATTTCGCTGATAGTAGAAAGTGCCATTTGATGTTGTAAAAAGATAGTTTGTCTCATATCCATTCTCTTCCATTTCGGCGAGTTGAATTCTCTTGTGCTCCTCGATCTCTTCAAGAAGAGCCTTGGAAAGAGGGACGACCCTGTTGCTGCCGGTAGTCTTGGTCTCGGTAATATGGAGCGAATGAAATGCATCATCTTCTATAGGCGCTATTTCAGATAACTGCTTTGTAACATAAAGCATATTCCCCTGAATGTCGTCGTATGACAATGCCAGTATCTCTCCGAACCTGAGGCCGGTATTAACAGCGAGCAGGATGAGCAGGCGCATGGTGGTTCCGATGAACTCGTCAGCTACAGCCTGGATCTCTTCATCCTCCCATACTTCTATATCCTGCCCGGCGGCTGCTCTCTTACGCTTTTTCGGAATCTCGATACTTGCGGTGATGTTTCGACACCAGCCGTTCAGCTCGGCGTAACGATAAAAGTGCTTAAGAAAGTTATATGCCGCTCTCAGTGTGGTATAGCATGCATCTGATGAGTTGAACAGAATTTGCATATCCATTGCTGTGGTCTGCGAAGGCGGGAGCCCCATAAGCCTGGATGACTGAATTATGGATTCGTAGGCGGCCAGATATTTGACCTTAGTGGAATTCGCAAAATCAGACGATTTCTTGAATACCTCTTCCTTCCATTGATCGATCATCTCGCCAAGGCATCTTTTGTCTTCAGATATGCCTTTTGCGCGAAGATCAAGATAGTCCTTGTATTTCTGCTCAGCTTCGCTTTTGCAGCTGCCATAGAATGCTCTTCTGTCGTCTACCCATATGCCGTCTTTGTTCAACTTCATGCCGACTTTGCGGTAGATTCTGTAATACGATTTTCCATTGATCACACAATTTGTTTTCTTTGCCATAGTATCATCTCCTAACTGTAAATAAAAAACGCAGGTACATGTAATTCGTTAGATTCAGATGATACGTAGCGTAGATGTGTTTATGACCACCTCCTCGAAACCAAATTCTGTGAATGATTTTATCATCACGGCCGGATCGTTACAAACCCGGATCGTTATGAACTGTGATTATTTATCGAGCATCAACTTGCCTTCTGCTGCCTTTTCTTTTAGCTGATCAAGATAACTGCTATCTTCAAGCAGTGGTAGGCTTGACATATCCAGTGATGCCAATGTTCGCATCTGATTTACAGCCATTTTTCTAAGCAGAACGAGCCTTTCAGACTGACTTTTCCCTTGCTCAATGAGGATCGCGTTATAGCTTTCCATGTTGGACAGTACGAGCAGCTGGCTGATAGTGGCGTAATCGCGAATGTTTCCTTTGCTGCCCGGGTTCTCATTTCTCCACATACGTGCGGTTTTACCAAACAGAGCCATATTGAGCACATCGGCTTCACTTGCATATGTAAAAGCTATCTGCTCTGCGGTCAGATCCGCAGGGATGAGATTGTCTTTGATTGCATCTGTATGTATACGGTAATTCAGCTTGCTGATCTCGCGATTTAGGTTCCATGATAAAGACAATCGACTGCTCTCGTCGACTTTGAGTCTTCGATAGTCTTTCATAATAAGTAGCTGGAATTCTGATGAGATCCATGTTGCAAAAGACATGGCGATATCTACATGCGCATAAGTACCGCCGTACCGTCCGGACTTTGAAACCATCCCAATTGCATTTGTTTCACGAATCCACTTCTGCGGACCGAGAGCAAAAGCGTTTGAGCCAGCCTCACTTCTAAACACCTCGAATTCGAGGTGTTTAAAATCCGGATTGTGCAGTGTTTCCCACAGCCCGAGATACTCTATTACATCACGATTTCTCATCCAGTTCTGCAGAACTGCAGTCGGATTATCACTCCTATATCTAGCAATGTCGGTCAATGAAATAAATTCATTTTCGAAATCCGTAGTGTAGATTCCTATATCGATCCCTTTGGCGTGGATCGTTTCTTTTACTGGCTTTTTAGGCATAAAACATCCTTTCATTACAGTAATGGCAGCAGCAACGATGAGCTGTTGACAAGATTATAGCATCTTCGTATAATAAATACAAACGTTTGTTCGGAAAATATTCCTTTGTTTTTCTTCTTTTATATCCGAACAAGCGCCTGTCTCTGCATATTATGGCACTTGGAAATGCCTGACACAAATATGCAGTTATGTTATTCTGCGGCACTTTCTTCGGGAAGTGTCAACAGAAGACTATCTTCAGATGACAATTAAATACCACCATTATCAGGTACTTTTTCTGGGATATCGGGAAACCGTGAGCATGCAGGACCGGTGCGCCACGACCCCTTGTTGCAAGGGCGAGCGATAACACTATGGGTCCAAAAGGAAGGTGGCACCTTCAATGTGCGATGACAGTCCCCGGAGATAATGATACTTCCGTCTTGACATGTTTAAAAATGGGGCGGCCCGAAGAGATCCTTCGGGAGGCTAGGGGCCTATGAGGGAGAGAGCTCACTCCTGCCTGATAATGTTCCCGGGAAGGAGCCCGGACACCCGGATAAGGGGAAGCAGCAATACTTATCACTTTTTCCGTTTACAAAAATTGTAGCCGGCTTACATGATCAATTTTGATCCATTATGAACAATCACAGATGGTTTGTCGTGGAATCAGAACCGGTCATGTAGGCCGGCTTTTTTCGTTTTCAAAATAGCCTGCCTTATCAGCTTTCACTGCGTAAGAGATAAGGAGGTAACCATATGACTTTACGCACTATTAACAAGGCCTACGAGGAACTCAGAGCGAGAGACCCTGAGACGGCAATCACGAGGAATCTGCTGAGGGAGATGGTCAAACAGGGGATCATCCCAAGCGCTAAGGCAGGGAACAAGTATCTGGTGGATGTCGATGTAGTCGAGAAGTACTTCATGGACACTACTACCGGTGTGATCCCTGCGGCAGAGATCAAATGCAGCAACAGAGGCAGATGGGACAGGGAGGTGAGATAGGCATGGATGAAAAGAAATTGACACCCATAAAAGCGATACGAGCCAAGTGCATCGACTGCAGCTGCGGTGAGAAGAAGGAAGTAAGGCTGTGCCCGATAGAATGGTGCCCGCTATGGCCGTACAGGATGGGAAAACGTCCGGCAAGGGATGCAAGCATCGATGAGAAAAACTAAGAACAGAAAAGCCTGGATAGCTCGCAGTTTTTTCGAAAACACGCCTCTGAAAAGGCACTTTCTGAAGGGGCACCCAAACAACGCAAATAACTATGGAGGTTAGAGAATGGAAGACAATAATTACAGACTTATAAACATGGAAGACGTCGTAGCCGAGGAAGTCGAATGGCTCTGGGAAGGGTATATCCCGATAGGCAAGCTTACGATCCTTCAGGGAGACCCGGGAAAGGGAAAGACCATGGCGATGCTCAACCTGATCGCAGCATTCACGACAGGAAGAGGCATGCTTGAACCGCCGGGGAGCTCGATGATCAGAGAGCCTATCAATGTCATCTACCAGACGGCGGAGGACGGTCTCGCGGATACTGTCAAGCCAAGACTCGAAGCTGCAGGTGCGGATTGCAGCAGAGTCTCGGTCATCGATGACCGAGATAAGATGCTGAGCATGACAGACGAGAGACTGGTCTGGGCGATCAGAGAAACAAAGGCTGGGCTCGTGGTCCTTGACCCACTCCAGGCATATCTCGGAGAAAAAGTGGATATGAACAGAGCCAATGAGGTCAGACCAAGACTGAAGCATCTTGGAGATATCGCTTATGAAAATAGATGCGGCATGGTACTGGTCGGCCATCTGAATAAGAAGGAGACAGCTAAGCCGGAGTACAAAGGACTTGGGTCAATGGATTTTACCGCTGCGGCACGCAGCGTGATCCTGTGCGCGGAGTCACCGAGGGACAAAGACCTTAGGGTGCTTGCATCAACAAAGTGTTCACTGACTTATCCGCCGGATCCGGTAGCATTCCGTCTGAGCAGGGAGAGAGGCTTCGAATGGGAAGGCACCTATAACATCACGGCCGAGGAACTCCTGCAGAGCACAAGCATCAAAGGACAGAAGACCATAGAGGCAAAAGAGTTCCTTGCGGCAGAGCTCCCTGCTCCCGGTGAGTATATACCGAGCACGGTGCTGATGGAGAAGGCAAAGGAGCAGAAGATCGCTGAGAAGACATTGCGCAATGCCATGAAGGATCTTGGGATCGAATCACACAAAGAGGCCGACAGATGGTTAACGGGCTATGCGATCTAGCGCCAGGAGGAAGATGGCAAGATGGCAAGGCGGCAACCTTGCAAAGGATTCTGTCTGCCGTCCATCTTTCCTGAACTATTACAGCATTGCCAAGTTGCCAAGTTGCCATCTTGCTGTCTTGTCGGAGGCATCGGCAGGAGAACACACATCATGACGCACATGAGCACACAGCAGGTGTCATGCAGGAGTACGCAGAGAGGAGCCATAGAGGAGCATATAGGGAGCATGCGGACAGGAGCAACAGTGACTCCTTCTTCGGGCAGTACAGGAAGTAAGTAAATAAATCACCTTATATAAGGCCTCGCCGATTGAGAGCGAAATACACCCATCGCACAAACCTGACGGTTCGTACTCTGTGTATTTCGCCTCGCAGGGGCGGTGCCGTCTGCAAGTGACGGCGCAATAACGGCCATGGATTTGTGGATAACCGGAGCAGAACCATGCATAAGTACATGGACAGCTCTAGGAAGGGATATGCTGCCCACGTACTTATACACAGCCCTGCGGCGAGTCCGGTTACCCACAAGCTCCACGGCCGCGACTGCTATCATCCCCGGATCGAATGTTGATAGCGATGAAAAAAACAGAATCTGAAAAACAAATGAACTACAAAGGAGAATATTTATGAAACGAGTTAGCTATATACGACATGAAAAACTGCATAACGTTATGGGAAGGATCAGTTATATCAGCAGCGAGGCAAAACAGGAGCACCTTTATGCGACATACGAGACCCAGCCGAGGGAATACTGGAGAGCGCTTGCGAAAGAAAACCGCGATGACTTTTTCAGATCCGGCACTGAAGGCACCTGCATCGAGGCGAGAGAATTCATCATCGCTCTGCCGGAAGTCTATTACAAAGAGGGAATTGATCCGAATGAACTGCTAAGATTTTTTGTTGAATCCTTCAAAAAGGAATACGGTGTTGAGTGCGTCGCGGCGCTCCATCACAACCATGATAGGACGAATTATCACATCCATCTGATCTATTCAGAGCGCGAAAAACTGGAAGAACCGATAAAAAAAATCGCATCGCGCAACATGTTTTTCGATCCTGATGGCAGACATCTTAGGACAAAAAAGGAGGCTACTATTGACGGAAAACTGATGCCCGGATACACGATGGTGCCGAAGGGCGAAATCTATGAGCAGCATCTTTTCGACAAAAAGAAGTCTATTTTCAAGCAGAAAAGTTTCACCGAGCAGGCGAAAAAGTTCTTCACAGACAAGATCAATGAGCCGCTGAGAGAGGACCAGCAACTGCAGATGTTTCCGAAGAACAGTCCATACCTGGCGACTAAAAAGATCGGCAAGAACAATCCGAAGGCAAAAGAGATCCGAGATACCAATGTGCTTCGTAAGAGGTGGAATGATCAGGTGGATATCGCAGTCAAGAGAGGAGCACCGAAAGAAAGTCTCATGACAGCTAAGCATGAACTGATTTCCAAGCCGGCTGCAGAGTCATTACAGGAGTCAGGAGGAAAGAGTGATCCTGAGAAGTATAACAGCATTCTTATAAGAGCAATCGCAGTTATTACAGAAATGTGCAGACTTCTCAGCGACAGAAATAGGGAGACCTGGGCGGAAGCCTGGGGCAAGGCTCTTGAAAAACTGACGCAGCTTGCTATTGAAAGGGTTGGTATCAGGATGCACGATCCCGTTAAAGATATCCGAAATAATAGAGATGCAAGATGATCCGCTGCCGGAATAGCATTTATATAACAACAACGGGGATAGCAATATCCCCGATATTTGTTAAGATAAAATGCCTTTTATATACTGTTATCGATAACGAAGCTGTCTATGATTCGGTGGATTTGATCCATAGAAAGCTGTCCATTTATAGCGATGAAGGTCCCATCTTTCTCCATGTATACTATAATGCGAGGACTGGTTTGATCCCGATATATAACGAGCTCATATTCTCCATAGGTCTCTTTATAATTGTCGTACGAGCATATCAATCAGTACTCAAAACCGCCCCTGTACACGCACTTCTATAAAGGAGACATCTCGCAGAGAAAGATTTTAGAGACTCGACAGAATGATGGCCGACCGCAAGATGTCCCTGAACGAGCTTGCAGAAAAAGTCGGCATCTCCAACGTCAATCTTTCAAAAATAAAGACCGGTAAGGTAAACGGAGTGCGATTTACCACTCTGGACAGCATTTGCAAAGCGCTGGACTGCCAGCCGGGAGACATTCTGGAATATAAAAAAGACGAAGAGTGATCCAAATCAAATAAAAGCAATCTGAGAACACAAAAAGACTCTGGGACTTGGCCCGGAGTCTTTTACATTTGATTCGATACGATATTCTCATCATAGAACTGCCTGATCGAATCTCTTGAGATCTCAATCATATCTGTTACACATTTCGGATAAGCCCGCTGTCCGGATGTGATCAGACATACAGTAACAGAATAATTGAGTCCGTCTATCTCCAATATCTGCAGTTTTTCTCCCAGACTTTTACGTGCCATCGAGCATGTAAAGGTCTTGGTGCAGAACATCGCTGCGTCAAGAACAACACATAGCTCAGCCTTTTCATTGTAATCGTTTGAGTTTATGATCGTATTGAGCGAAATGTTCTGTTTAGCCAGAAAACGGTCCAGCTCGTACCCTAAATTGCTTTCCTGCAGATCTCTTATAAAAGGAAGATCCTGATAAGAACGGATATCCACACACTCAGCGTTACCTGTCCGCTCTACGGCAATGTGCTTAGGAACTGCAATATACAGCTTATCATCAAATAATTGTTCAATATGAAGCCCCTTGATCTGCGGAGGATTTACTCCGATCACAAAATCCAGTTTCCCCTCGTACAGCATCTGCATCAGAGATGCTGTCATGCCGCTTACTATGTTAAGGTGGATCTTAGGATGCAACTCATAGAACCTGCTTATGATTTTTCCTGTGAATATTCCGGTCCTTGAAGATGAGATACCGATCCTGACATCACCTATATTCCCGTGATTGATGTCTGCGATCATGCGGTGAACATCAAGCTCCATTACTTTTTTTGTCAAAAGCATATTGTATACAACGGCGCCTGAATCAGTAAGAGTAACTTCCGGCCTTCTGGTGACAAGCTGCGTGTCGTATTCCGCTTCAAGCCGTTTGATATGATCGCTGAGACCTTGTTGCGACATGAAAATACGCTCTGCAGCACGCGTAAAATTCAGTTCCTCTGCCAATGCCATAAATGCGATTTCGCTATTTGTCATGCTGCAAACCTCCGTTTTCTTGGTACTGAATAGTATATTTGCATCATTATATAACAAGTAAATGCTTGTTGTAATACAAAGATTAACTGTTTCCAATTTGTTATTTGCAGAAGTAATATACTGGCGATCCGGAAAAGGAGTTGTACAAATCATAGGAGGAAACAACATGCGTACACTGTTTTATACTATCAAGACCCCGGTCATACATGCCAGATATGCAGGCTCTCTGACCAAAGAAGCTCAGCAATATAGATCCGAAATCACCTTATATAAGGGGGATCAGAATGCAAATGCCAAGGGACTTTTCTCAGTACTCAGACTGGGCATCAAACAGGGCGATCTGATCAAATTAACAATAGAGGGTGATGATGAAAACATTGCAGCAATGCATCTCTTGAACCATATTTGGGCGAATTATTAATAAGAGACAGGCACTCCTGAATACATTGATTATATTACGGACGTGTTGGTGTTTGAAGATGACAATAATCTGAAAAAACTGAATCAGTATGAAGAAATAAAAATATAAGCTAGTGAGTATCTGAGTTCTATAGTTAATCCGGAGATGACTATTGAAACTGACGAAACGCAGTAAAAAAGGGAGGCGTGCTGAAAAAGTGGCATGTATGTGCCACTTTTTAAATTCAACGAAAAAACGGCTTCAGCCTTTTTTCAATTTACCTTATTCAGCTGTACTCTCACGGCGAATCCGCCGCGATAGAAGTAAAAGTTCGAATAGGTCAGTTCTGGTGTATCATATACGATTCGAACTGCTACGTATCATCGAACCCAAATCGTCAATAGTGATAAATAAGTGATAATTGCTTGCCTACGGCAGGCGTTGAGGAAAGTAAAAAGCCTTGGAGTCCAGTGATTCCAAGGCTTTTGGTGGATGATCAGGGGTTCGAACCCTGGACACCCTGATTAAGAGTCAGGTGCTCTGCCAGCTGAGCTAATCATCCATATTCATTATCTGCGCTTGCAAGGTGTTTTCGCAAGCCGCTTGATGATATTACCACCCAAGGCGTAACAAGTCAATAGCAAAAATCTTATTTTTTCTTATAATCCGTTCATATCAAAATCAAATCATTGAAATGTTAACAAATATATAGTAGTATTTCACTGAATAATTATGAACAGACACATTTTTGATGTGCAAAAAAGCTAATACTGCCAAAAAGGGCAATAGACTATACGGAGGAAAACAATGTTCTGTACAAATTGTGGAAGCAAGCTCGTGGATGGCGCTAAGTTCTGCAGCGAATGCGGAGCCAGGGTCGTCAGCGCAGAGCCTGTGATCGAAGCGCCTGTGTATGATGAGACCCCGGAGAAACCGGTAAGAGAGAAAGTTTCTTTCGACTGGAGCACTGTGGTCGATGAACCGCAGAAGAAGGATCTCAGCGACATCAAGTCACCTTGGGATACAACAGGCGGAATAGATGAAAAAGAAATCTATGCTGAGATGACACCGCCGACCAGTAAGAGCCGCACGATGAGTTTCATCGACGTTCTTAAGGCGGAGAAAGAGGAGAAGGAAAAGGCTGCAGCCGACAAAGCGATCGAGTACACGGAAGTGCTCCACTTTGATCCGGATCTTACAGCATTTGATGAACCGCCACAGCTTCATTACGCTCCACTTTACGAAGATGTTGACGAGCCGGTAACGACTCCGTTCGATATTCCTGAGGAAGAGAAGGCTGAGCCGGTCTTTGAAGAGGAACCTGAAGCTGAGGAGCCTTTGTTCGAAGAACCGCAGCTCGAGATACCTATGGACGAAGAGCCGCAGTTTGAAGAACCTCAGTTTGAAGAGCCACAATTTGAGGAACCTCAGTATGAGGAGCCTCAGGAAGAAGAGCCGCAGTTTGAGGAGCCTCAGAGGATGGCTGAAGCTGCTGAGGAACCTGAGCTGAAAGTTTCGAGAGAAACGATTGCCCAGTTTGATGAATATGTAAAGAACTTTGAGAAAGAAGCAGGAATCATCAGCGAGCCTGAAGCTGAGCCTGATGCAGAACCTGAAGCTAAGGTACCTGAAGTTGAGGTACCAGAAGAGGTACCAGTAGTTGAGGAGCCTGTATATGAAGCTCCTAAGTTTGAACTTCCTGATTTTCTGAAAAAGGTAACATCATTCGCATCCAGAAAAGAAGAACCTGAAGCTGAGGAACCTGCATTCGAGGAGCCTGAAGCCGAAGCTGAACCAGAAGTTGAGGAACCTGTATTCGAGGGACCTGAAGCTGAGGAAACTGAGGATGAGTTCGTGTTCGAAGAAACAGAGGAATTCGAGTTCGTACCTGAAGTAACACCTGATATCGATGAACTCTTCGCGGAGCTCACTCCTGCAAGCCAGGCTGTTGCTGAGGAGCCTGCTGTTGAAGAACCGGAAGCTGAAGAAGATGAAGAGCCTGAGGTTGATGAAGAGCCTGAGGCTGAGGAAGCCGAGGCTGAAGAGCCTGAAGAAGCTTTCGAGGAGCCTAAGTACGAAGAGAGCGAATACGAGGAGCCTGAAGAATCCATGGAGGATCTCTACCTTGACTTCGAGTCCACTGCTCATTCGGGCCGCACGATGCGTTTCGACGTAAGTGAATATGATGATCTCGATGATGAGGATGACGAGGACGAAGACGACGATTTTGAAGAAGAGGAGCCTGAAACCGAGGAGCCTTTATTCGAAGAACCTGAAGACGAAGACGAGGACGACGAAGACGAGGACGACGACGAAGACGACTTTGACGATGATGACGATGATGACGATGAGTCAGAATCTGTAGAAGAGCCTGAAACTGAGGAAGAAAAAGGCATCGACGAGGAAGAACTCTTCAGGGAAATGGAAGAGACATCACCGGAAATGGCTGGCATGACCATCGCTCCACCTGCCGATAAGCAGGAGGAAATCGAAGCGCTTAGAAAGAGACTGGCAGAACTTACGGGAATCGATCTGTATGCAGTTGCCGATCTCAACGCAGCCATGAGCCTCGATGAGCTCGAAGAAGCGGAAGTTCCTGCAGAGGAGCCGGTTGCTGAAGAACCGGTTGATGAAGAACCGGCTGACGAAGAGCCTGAAGAGAGAAATGGTTACGAGCTCTTTGAGGAGCCTTCAGATGTTCATCACGAGGAATCGATCGAAGAACTGTACAAATTTGAGCCTGAAGTAACACCGGACATCGACGAACTCTTTGCAGGGCTGACACCTGCAAGCGCTGCGGCTGCACCGGTAGACGAGTACATTCAGGAAGTAGTTGAAGAGGAAGCGCCTGTCGAAGAGTTCGTAGAGGAAGCTGTCGAAGTGGCGGCACCTGTTGAAGAAGCCGTTGAGGAAGCGGCCGAAGAGGAAGCACCTGTCGAAGAGATCGTAGAGGAAGCGGTCGAAGAGGCAGCACCTGTCGAGGAAGCCGTAGAGGAAGCGGTCGAAGAGGCAGCACCTGTCGAGGAAGCCGTAGAGGAAGCGGTCGAAGAGGAAGCACCTGTTGAGGAAGCTGCAGAGGAAGCAGAGGATTCGGTTGAAGACCTTTATCTGCAGGACTTTGAGCCGTTCGAGAGAGCACCTAGAGAGTTCAAGGAAGAAGCAGAGGATGACTTCGAAGAGGCAGTTGAAGAGGTAGCTGAAGAGGCTGAACCTGCCGAGGAGATCGTCGAAGAGGCAGTTGAAGAGGCTGAACCTGCTGAGGAGATCGTCGAAGAGGTAGTTGAAGAGGCAACACCTGCTGAGGAGATCGTCGAGGAGGCAGTTGAAGAGGCGGCGCCTGCTGAGGAGATCGTCGAAGATGCAGTTGAAGAGGCAGCACCTGCCGAGGAGATCATCGAGGAAGCAGTCGAAGAAGCTGCACCGGCCGAAGAACCGGAGGCCAAGGCAACTGACGCACTTTCACTTGAAGAGCTCGAAAGAGATCTTTTCGGAGAGACTCTGACTGAAGAAGCTGAAGCTGAAGAGACAAAGAAGATCGACAAGTTCTACACACTCTATCGTAAGAATGAAGAGTTCCAGAGACTGCTCGATGAAGAATATGAAAAGCTCAAACACGGCGGCGGACTGACAGAAGAAGAGAAAGCTGCTGTTGATGCTGTTCCTAAGATGGCTGACGTAGAGGCTGCCAAGGCGGCTGCCGCTGCAGGAGCTGTCGGCGCTGTTGCTGCTGCCGGAGCTGCCGCTGCTGAAGCGATCCCGGTAGAGAACAAGAAAGCTTACAGACAGGTCGAGGACCAGACCATCTACATGTCCAAGGAAGAACTTGACGCAAAGCTGAAGGCAGAGGCTGCTGCAATCGCTGCAGCAAAGACCCCTGTTGAGGTTCCTGACGACAAGGCAGCAAAGAAGGAAGATAAGAAAGAAAAGAAGGCAAAGAAGAAAAAAGTAGAAGTCGAGTATGAAGATGTTGAGGCCGGAAGCAAGGTCCTGACTGTTCTTGCTGTGATCATTGCACTCATCCTCATCGTTCTGCTTGCCGTTATTCTGGTTCTTCAGATCGCACCTGACAGCAGCATCGCTGCATGGATCGATCAGCTGATCGAGAACATAACTGCAAAAGTCAGTGTGGTAGATCCGTTCAACGGACAATTCCTGCTTTAGGCAGCAAGTATAATCATAATTTCACTTGCAGCGGCAGCAGACGCTGTCGCTGCAATTATTTTCACCAGTGCATCATGCAGGGAGGAATAAACATTGGCAGAATTTACTGATGGAAAAAGGCCTAAAAGGCAAAAAAAGCAAAGGAAGAAGGATCCCGAAGCCGCTGCAAGACGCAGGAGGGGGCGCAGAGGCTTTTCTGTAGCTATCATGATCATAGCTCTTGTGCTGGCGGTCCTCGTCATGTTTGTCGGATTCATTACCGACTGGATGTGGTTCGGTGATCTCGGATATACGAGCGTATTCTGGAAGAGACTGCTCACACAGCTCGAACTTGGAGTTCCTGTATTCGCTGTGGTCACGCTTCTCGCGAGATTCTATCTGAGGACCCTGAAAAACGGATATTTCAAGAAGATCGAGTCGCATGAGATCCCTAACCTCAAGAGGATAAACTCCACATCGTGGATACTCTCTATCATATTCGGTCTCGGTATCGGTATGTACACATCCACGGGCACATGGCTGACATTCCTCAAGTCGAAGTACGCGACTGACTTCAACCTGAAGGATCCGCTGTTCAACCTCGACATCGGATTCTACATCTTTAAACTGGACTGGCTCGACAAGGTGAACGAGATCATCCTTGTTTCGGTCATCGGACTGGTTGTAGTCACGGTGGTATACTATATGTTCCTGCTTTCGGTCAGGACTCCGGACATCTTCGAGTATGAAGAGGAAGAAATGCCTCCTGAACCTGAATTCGAAGAAGAGGAAGAAGACGCAGAACCTAAGGTCATCTACCGCACACCTATCGATCACTCCGTTATCGGCAGGATGGGAAGAGCGGGCAAGAAGGCCGTGGAGGCAGCGTTCGATCCTAACAGAAAGAAGAAGAGAGGCCACAGGACAGACATCAACAATAGTAATGTTGAGAACCTGATGAACATCGCCAGCGGCAAGCTCATCATCCTCGGTGTAATTTTCTATCTGATGCTCGCTGTTGACTTCTTCCTGAAGCAGTTTGACCTGCTGCACACTCATACAGGTGCGGTCTATGGCGCCGGATTTGTTGATGTAAACATTACTCTTTGGGTATACAGGATAATCATGCTGCTCTGCCTTGTCGGAGCTGTGACCCTTGCGATGCATATAAAGAAGGGCGAGATCACAAAGCTTCTCAAGATGCCTGTGATCATGGTGGTCGTATTTGCGCTTGGAGTAGGAGCAGCCAGCCTTGTGCAGTCGCTCATCGTAAGCCCGGATGAAATCAACAAGGAGTCCAAGTATCTCGAGAACAATATCGAATACACAAGACACGCATATGGAATCGACAATGTCAGAGTGGCTAATTTTGCTGCTGATGACTCGCTCACAGCTGATACGATCAAGAAGAATGACGAAACGATCGGAAACATCCGTATCAACGATTACGGTCCGGTCGAGGATTTCTACAACCAGACGCAAAGTATCCGTCAGTACTACAGATTCAACGATGTGGATATCGACAGATACAACATTGACGGCAGCATAACACAAACTTATCTGTCAGCCAGAGAGATCGATGAGGAAAAGATCTCGAACACATGGATCAATAAGCACCTCAAGTATACACACGGCTACGGAGCTGCTGTATCCATGGTCGATACTGTTACTGCTTCAGGACAGCCTGATGTTATCGAGGGCAACATCCCGCCTGAGACCAACGTGGCAGAACTTAAGATCGACAGACCTGAGATCTACTTCGGAGAGCTTTCGAAGGACTATGTCATAGTAAATACAAAGGAAGCTGAGTTCGATTATCCTGACGGAAGTGAGAACAAGTACACTGAGTATGAGGGCAAGACCGGCATCAAACTGAACCTTTTCAACAGGGTGCTGTTCGCCTTGAGAGAGGGTAATGTCAACATCCTCGTCTCGTCGAACATCACTTCGAAGTCGAAGATCCTGTATGTAAGGGATGTGGTGCACAGGGTCGAAAAGATCATGCCTTACCTCGCATATGAAGAGGATCCGTACATGACCATAGTCGATGGAAAACTCTACTGGATACTCGACGCGTACACAACAAGCAGCAAGTATCCATACTCTGAGCCATACAACACGGATCCGAACGCGATCAATCCTACAAACTATATAAGGAATTCCATCAAGGTCGTCGTTGACGCTTATGACGGAACCACAAGCTTCTATATCGTTGATGAAGAGGATCCGATCGCAAAGACATATCAGAAGATCTATCCGAAGCTGTTCAAGTCGTACAACGAGATCTCAGACGAGATGAAGACACACCTGAGATATCCTAACGCAATGTTCAAGATCCAGGCATATGTGTACTCGAAGTACCACATGGACGAGGTCAAGGTCTTCTACCAGAAGGAGGACCTCTGGGACATCGCTCACCAGATCTACGGCACGGAAGATACCGAGATGGATCCGAGCTACTACGTATTCAACCTGCCTGACACAGAGGAAGGTGCCGAGTTCATCAACATGGTGCCGTTCACACCGAAGTCGAAGCAGAACATGACAGCGATCATGATGGGACGTAACGACGGTGACAATTACGGTCAGCTGATCGTATACACGATGCCGAAGAACAAGACCATCTACGGACCGATGCAGATAGAGGCCCAGATCGACCAGAACACCGAGATCTCAAAGGAATTCTCGCTGTGGAAACAGTCAGGGTCGAAATATAAGAGAGGAGACCTCTTCGTAATACCTATCGGCACATCGCTTCTGTACGTTGAGCCGGTATACCTTGAGGCTACCAACCAGGCTATCCCTGAAGTCAAGAGAGTCATCGTGGCTTATCAGGATAAGATCGCCTACGAGCCTACGCTTGGTGAGGCGCTGCTGAACTTGTTCGGCGGAGATGCCGGAGACAGCGGCAAGAACATCAGCGGTCTTGACGAAGGTGATGGCAACGAAGATGTCAAGTCGCTCATCAAGAAGGCACAGAACGCTTACGATAAGGCGATCGAGTGCCAGAAGAACGGCGACTGGGAAGGGTACGGCAAGTACATCAAGCAGCTTGAGAATTATCTGACCAAGCTTGTAAATGAAAGCGGCACAAATACACAGGCTGCGGCACCTGCTGAAGATACTGCAGCAGCTGCGGCCTCTGCGGAAGAGCCTGCCGCTGAGACTGAGGATGAGGCAGCATAAAACTATCCTCGCATGAAAGGGTAAAAGAGATGATCGATTTTGATCTGAATAGAATGTTGTTTACACTGACTCCGGGCGAGCACGACGAAGAGACCGTCCGGAGTCGTCTCATGGCACATCCTGAAGTGAAATTCGTTTCATTCACGGGTGTCGACATGGGAAACCACAGCACCGACGAGAAGATACCTGTTGCGCTGTTCATCGAAGATATGGAAAAGATGCTCGAAAGCGGAGTGCAGACAGACGGTTCGTCGGTAGCGCTTCCTACGATTGCCGATCTTTCAAACGCAAGAGTCGACATCGTTCCGGACCTTGAGGCAAACTGGTTCGTAGAGTACAACTTCGGCAACAGGGACTATGAGACCGGACTTCCGACCGGCACTCTGAGGATCCCGTCATACCTTCGTCATAACGGCGATACCATGGTCGGCTCCAGGATCTATCTGAAGGAGTCGGTCGACAGATTCGTCAGCGGACTCAGGGAAGAGCTTGAGGCACATCCGTATGTGTTTGAGCACATAGGCGGGGTCGAAAGCATGGACCACATCGATGAGATCCTGCTGACCAACGCGACCGAGCTGGAATTCTGGGTCAAGACGCCTGACGACAGAGCGGACAGAGATCAGCTCTCGATAGCGCAGGAACTGAAAGAGCAGTACTGGCAGAGAGTTAACGGACCTGTAGGAGTAGCGATGGAGCAGACTCTCGAACTTCTCGATCACTACGGATTCGGAGTCGAGATGGGTCATAAAGAGGTCGGCGGAGTAAAAGCCAAGATGGGCAACTCCGGAAACTTTGACCACATAATGGAACAGCTTGAGATCGACTGGAAGTACTCGACACCGATGCAGGCGGCCGACAATGAAGCTCAGATAAAGCATATCATCAGAGACGTTTTCCGCATGAACGGTCTTGAGGTGACATTCCTCGCAAAACCTATCCACGGAGTTGCAGGATCCGGAGAGCACACGCACTTCGGACTGGCTGCAAGGCTTAAGGACGGCAAGGTGATCAACCTGTTTGAGCCAAAGCAAAGAGAATCGGATTTCATGAGCCCTATCGGTTACGGAGCCCTCATGGGAATACTCCGCAACTACGAGAAACTGTATCCGATCATCGCGCCGGAGCATGACTCGTTCCAGAGGCTGAAGCCGGGTTATGAGGCTCCGGTATGTATTGTCACTTCGCTGGGTGTTGATCACAAGACGCCATCACGTAACAGAACGGTACTGATCGGACTCGTAAGAGATCTGAAGAACCCGCGGTCAACGAGATTCGAGCTGAGATCTCCGAACCCGCACACGAACACCTATCTGGTGATCGGTGCAGGATATCTGACGATGCTTGACGGTATCAAGGCGGTGCTTGCTGCCGGCAAGACGCCTCATGAGCTAGAGAAGTCGATCAGCAAGAATTACGGCGAAGAGGATTTCTACCTCGAGAGAGACCGTGAGTACAGGGCGGAGCGCAACATATATACAGAGTTCACTCCGGAAGAAAGGGAGAAACTTTTCGGTAGGGCACCTGCAAATGTGTGGGAGAGCTTCCTGAACTGGGGCGACGGAGTCTTCGATCCGGAGGAGGTAAGCCTTATCACCGGAAATGACGGCACCATGGCCATGATACTCAGATCGTACCGTGAACAGATGATCTACAAGTGGACGATGGAGTATCATGACAGGTATATCGGCAACACGATGGATTTTCTCAGGGGCTGCGTAAAGCTGCACGAGGACGAAACCAACGATTACGACGTGGTGAACTGGAACAGATGCGCGGAGCTCAAGGCTCTGATCGGCCACGAAGTGAGAGACAGAGCCTCCCTGCTGATGCAGGCGAGGATCGCCATTGATGAGAAAAATTACGCCTGCCTCAGCAGGCTCGAGCTGGAGATCGAAGAGAAGCTCGAGGAGCTCCGCGAACTCTACGCGAAATACAAAAGAAATATTTTATAACTTACAAGAGGAAAGACAATGCTGGATATCAAAAGGATCAGAGAAGACTTTGAAGGCGTGAAGGCCGGAGTTGAAAGACGCGGCAAGGGCGACTTCGGGTTTGACAGAATCAAAGAACTTGACGTAAAGAGAAGGGGCCTTCTGGCTGAAGTTGAGGCGCTCAAGAACAAACAGAACGTGACTTCGCGCGAGGTGCCTAAACTCAAGAAAGAGGGTAAGGATGTATCGGAGCTTTTCAAGGAAATGAAGCAGCTTTCGAATCGCATCAAAGAACTTGACGCAGAAGTAGGCGACGTGGAAGCTGAACTCAGGAACGTGCTTCTGGGTATTCCAAACGTTCCTAACAAGGAAGTACAGGAAGGCCTTGATGACAGCGCCAATGTTGAGCTCCGCAAGGTCGGCGAACCGCGCGAATTTGAATTTGAAGCAAAGGCTCACTGGGACATCGGCGAGGCGCTCGATATCCTCGACTTTGAAAGAGCCGGCAAGCTGTCAGGCGCAAGGTTTACAGTATATAAAGGACTCGGCGCAAAGCTTGAGAGAGCGGTCATCAATTTCATGCTCGACCTCCACACCGAGGAGCAGGGCTATACCGAAATACTGCCGCCGTTCATGGTAAACCGTGAGTCGATGACAGGAACCGGTCAGCTCCCTAAGTTCGAAGACGACATGTTCTACCTGCCGGCAAAGGATTTCTTCCTTATACCGACTGCAGAGGTGCCGGTCACTAACCTCAGGGCAAAGGAGATCATCCCGATGGAAGAACTTCCGGTCTGCTACACGGCATATACACCATGCTTCCGCAAGGAAGCCGGTTCAGCCGGAAGGGACACAAGAGGCCTTATCCGCCAGCATCAGTTCAACAAGGTGGAGATGGTCAAGTTCACTACTCCGGAGACTTCTTACGAAGAACTCGAGAAGCTGACCAATGATGCAGAGGAAGTCCTGAAAAGGCTCGGCATCCCTTACAGGGTAGTCAGACTTTCGACGGGCGATCTCGGATTCAGTTCCGCCATGACATACGACATTGAGGTCTGGATGCCGAGCTACGGAAGATACGTTGAGATCTCAAGCTGCTCGGACTTCGAAGACTTCCAGGCAAGACGCGCCAACATCCGCTTCAAGAGAGACAAGGACACGAAGCCTGAATTCGTTCACACTCTCAACGGATCCGGACTCGCGGTAGGCCGTACAGTAGCAGCCATACTCGAGAACTTCCAGCAGGAAGACGGCAGTGTAGTGATCCCTGAGGTGCTCAGACCATATATGGGCGGCCGCGAGATCATAAAATAGCGGCAAATCGCGTTCGGGTAATCTACGCATCACACTTATAACAAAATCAGAGACCATTCTCATTTGCACACTTGCTGATAGTAAGCATGTAAATGAGAGTGGTCTCTTTTATGTTCGCGGCACTCTATGCGCGATTTTCTATCCGCGGCGATTTACTTAATAGCCAGTTCCGACCTTTATTTGTCCTTCGTCGTCTACTCCCGTGACGGCTTCTCCGGCTTCAAGTATTGCTGAAATATGACTGATCACTTCCATCGAGAGGATCTCGCCGGGGCAGGCGATAGGAGTTCCCGGCGGATATGTGACTATAGGGTCGTAGAGCACTCTGCCGACTGCCTCATAAAGGGGTACGTACTCGCCTTCGACAGGAACGTTTGCGTATTCAAGTACTATGTCTTCGAAAGAGCGTGGAGTGCGGTCGATGTGCGTACCGATGGCGTAGCCGGAGGCGATATCTTCCAGTGCATCGAGCAGGCGCTCGTAGTCGCTTCTGGTGTTGCCGGCGCCGGTCATGAGGAGCACGTATTCGCCATGCACCATTTCAGAGATGATGCCTCTGTATCTCAGCTCCTTATCCAGACGCTCGCCGGAAAGGCCAAGCTCTGACATGCTGAGGTTGATCTTGGTTGGATCAGGCCCTTCTCTGTATCTGTACAGCGCAAAGACATCCTCGTCCTGCGCGCCGGATCCTTTGATCCCGCTGCCTTTGACCAGTGTCAGCCCGCCTATGCGGGAAGCGCCTTTGTAAAATCCGCGGAGATCTTCCTTCCAGGCGGTTACGATCTCATGCCATTTTCTTCGCATGATCTTTTCATTTATATCAAGACTTGCCATCAGAAGATAGGAAGGACTCGTTGTCTGCACCATGCGAAGAGCTTCGCTGACGGCGTCAATATCTACGGAATCACCGCATACATTGAGTATTCCGCTGCCCGTAAAACTGAGCAGTGTTTTGTGTGTGCTGTTTACAACTATGTCAGCTCCGAGAGATTCGGCAGCGTGTTTCGGATGCGGCACATACAGGCCGTCCTCTCTGGCGCGCGCAGCGTCATAATCGAAGAACTTCAGGTGGGCTCCGTGCGCCTGGTCTACTATGAGAAGCATGCCGTGATCATGCGCCACATCTGCCAGCAGGGAGATGTCGCTTAGCATGCCGCAGTAGTTCGGGCTGGTGATAAGTACTGCGGAAGCATCCGGATTCGCTTCGCAGGCATCCTCGAGTACGTAAGGGGAGATCTCAGCCGCGATATTATAATCGGGATCAGTCTCCGGACGTATGTATACAGGGTTGATGCCACCGAGTCTGAGCGCGCTGAATGCTGCGTGATGGGAGTTGCGTCCGAGGATAAGCTTGCCGCCGACCGGAACACTTGAAAGTATTGCGGCTATCAGTCCCGCGCTGGAGCCGTTTACCAGCAGCTCCGTATGGCGTGCGCCATACAGCTCTGCGTAGTTATCCATGACATTACGCAGAGCACCGCGCGGGCTGAACAGTGAATCCGCACCAGGTATCTCAGTAATATCATAAGCGGCGGCGTTTCTGAGAAGCTGCCCGTAGCCCGCTTCGTCATAAAGCGCGCTGCGGCCTTTATGCCCCGGCATGTGGAAAGACACATTGCCTGCCTCCGCATTCTTATTCAGAAAATCCGCTATAGTATAGTCTTTCATAATGGTGTCAGCCTGTTTTCGATAGACGTTACATTTGGGTAATTATATCACGCCGGGCGGCAATATTAATATCCACTATAGGAGAGACGTGGGCCCTGTGACCACAGACGATATGTTAACCCGTCTTGCACTTCAAAATGAACAGTCTTGTATCGTTATGTTTTTGGCAATTCTGTCTTTTCGCATTTTTTGGTATATAATAGTAAGGCTGAAAACAGCGCTATTGTTTTGTTGCGCCTAAGAACAGCACAGATCGTTAAATAGCGCTGAAAAACGCATTAAGCACTAGTTACCGTAGAAAGATATTATGTGAAAGGAGTTTCTAAAGGGATGAGCCAAAGGAAACATTTGCCAAGCATCCATGTTCCGCATCACAAAAACACGGCCGCATGCGAGACCGTGACGATGCCGATACCGGATGAAGTAAGCATAAGCATGTCCCAGAACATCGGCGCTCCTTGTCAGCCTCTCGTAGAGAAGGGTGATTATGTGAAGGTAGGACAGAGGATCGGAGACGTACAGGCCTTTGTCAGCGCACCTATCTTCTCGAGCGTCAGCGGAACAGTCAAGTCAATTGACAAGGTCCGTGGTTCAATGGGCGGCTTTGAAACTCACATAGTCATCGAGCCGGACAAGAAGCAGGAGGTCAGCGAAGAAGTACAGATACCTGTCATCAACAGCTTTGAGGATTTCATCAAAGCTGCCAGAGACAGCGGTATGGTAGGTCTGGGAGGAGCGTCCTTCCCGACTCACGTAAAGCTGAATCCTAAGAACCTCGATGAGTGTGAGTATCTGGTGGTCAACGCAGCAGAGTGCGAGCCGTTTATCACCACAGATAACAGAGAGATGGTCGAGAACGGTCAGGACGTTCTCGACGGCATGAAGCTGATCATGCAGTGGCTGAATCTCAAGAAGGGATTCATCGGCGTCGAGACAAACAAGCCTGATGCTATCGCCAACCTCAAGAGACTGATCGAACTTAACGAGATCGACGACATCGAGATCGTACCGCTTCCGTCCAGCTATCCGAAGGGAGCTGAGCGTGTGCTCGTTTACGAGGTCACAGGCAAGACGATGAACGCGGGCGTACTCCCTGCACAGCTCGGAGTCATTCTCGACAACGTTTCGACTATCGGCGTTATGGCTGAGTACTTCAAGACGGGCATGCCTATCGTAAGAAGAAGAGTCACGGTCGATGGCGATGCTGTTACAGAGCCAAAGAACGTGTATGTTCCTATCGGCACAAGGATCGCAGACATAGTTGAGTTCTGCGGCGGATACAAGAAGGATCCTCGCAAGATCATCATGGGCGGACCTATGATGGGAAGAGCTACAAAGTCTGACGAATCCCCGACGATGAAGAATACATCGGCTGTTCTTTGCTTCAGCCAGGAGATGGCAGAGGTCAAGGAAGAGACTGCTTGTCTCAACTGCCAGCGCTGCCACACAGCCTGCCCGTTCGGCCTTATGCCTAGCATCTTCGCTGATGCATACGAGGCAAAGGATGTGGACAAGCTCAACAGGTTCAACGTTATGCAGTGCATGGAGTGCGGCAGCTGCTCGTACACATGCCCGGCAAGACGCCCGCTTGCTCTTACTAACAAGCTGGCGAAAATGATGGTAAAGGAGGCATCGAAGTAATATGGCTAATAAGTTTCATACTAATTTGATCGTATCCTCCTCGCCGCATATCGTGACCGAATCGGATACAACAAGGCTGATGGGATCGGTGCTTCTCGCACTCGCTCCTGCATGGATCGCCAGCATCTACATCTTCGGGTTCAGAGCCCTGCTGCTGTCGGTCGTATGCGTAGCGGCCAGCGTACTCTTCGAGTACATTTTCAATGCTATAGTTCATAAAAAACAGACGGTTGGAGATCTTTCCGCTGCTCTTACGGGACTGCTGATCGCGTTCAACGTACCGGCAAACTTCCCGCTCTGGCAGGCCATCATCGGATGCCTCTTTGCTATCGTAGTAGTCAAGGGACTCTTCGGCGGTATCGGAAAGAACTTCTCGAACCCTGCTATCACAGCACGTATTTTCCTGTTTATCTCGTTCTCGGCCAATATGTCGACATGGCCTCTGACGAGACTCGCAGAATCCACAGACGCAGTTACAGGGCCTACACCTCTTGCTCTTTATGCTGAGGGAAGCACTGAACAGATCCCTGATCTTCTGCACCTGTTCCTCGGATTCCATGGCGGTTCGACCGGAGAAGTCTGTGCACTTGCACTGCTGATCGGCGGAATCTATCTGATCGCCCGCAAGGTCATCAGCCCGATCATCCCATGTGCTTTCATCGGCACGGTGTTCGTATTCGGACTGATCGCAACAGGAAGCCCATACTGGGCACTCTTCCACGTGCTTTCAGGCGGCGTCATGCTCGGAGCTTTCTTCATGGCTACCGATTATGTCACATCGCCTAAGCTGCCGCTTGGCCAGCTTCTGTTCGGCATCGGCTGCGGAATCATCACCATGAGCATCAGGCTCTTCGGATCTTATCCTGAAGGCGTATCCTTCTCGATCCTGCTGATGAACATCTGCACACCGCTGCTCAACAACCTGTCCTACAAGTTCTACCTGAAGGAGGGAGGTGCTAAGAATGGAAAATAAAAACAGCGCATTCAAGGAATTCATCTCGCCTATCCTCGTGCTTGTAGTGATATGCTTCGTGACTACATTCCTGCTGGCATTCACATACGGAGTAACAGCACCTATCATCGCTGAGAATACAGCCAAGGCTGCCAGCGAGGCGCGTATGGAGCTCCTGCCTGACGCAGACAACTTCAGCCCTTCGGATGCAAATCCTTACATCCTCGAAGATGGCAAGGTATACGTTGAGGACTGCTATGTTGCTGACAACAAGGCGGGCATGGTAATCACAGTAAAGACCAACTCCTACGGCGGAATGCTCACAGCCATGGTCGGCATCGACAAGGATGGAGCCGTCACCGGAGTAAAGGTCACAGATCATGCAGACACACCGGGCGTAGGTACAAAGGCTCAGGATGCCGGACATCTTTCGCAGTACGTCGGACTCACCGAGCTTACGAGCGACCAGGTCAAGAACGACACATCCGTTCAGCACGTGACCGGAGCTTCCGTATCCTCAGGAGCTATCCACAAAGCTGTATACTGCGCACTTGCTCAGTTTGATGCTATGGGAGGTGTTAAGTAATGGAAAAGAAAAGTAAGCTCTCGATACTGACCAACGGTATCATCAAGGAGAACCCTACACTGGTGCTCCTGCTCGGAACTTGCCCGTTCCTCGCTACATCTTCATCGCTGATCAACGCGCTCGGAATGGGACTTTCGGCAACAGCCGTACTCATTTGTTCCAACATCGTAATTTCACTGCTGCGTAAGGTCATCCCTGACAAAGTCAGGATCCCTTGCTATATCGTAGTAATCGCCGGTTTCGTAACACTGGTGCAGTTCGTGCTCCAGGCTTACGCTCCGGAAATCAATAAGGCTCTGGGAGTATTCATCCCTCTGATCGTAGTAAACTGCATCATCCTCGGCCGTGCTGAGGCATTTGCGAACAAGAACACCGTTGTTGATTCCGCTCTCGACGGAATCGGCATGGGAATCGGATTCACACTTGCGCTCGCAGCCATGGGAGCTATCAGAGAACTTCTGGGAACCGGCTGCCTTCTGGGCTTCACGATCATCCCGAACTTCTCGATCGGCTTCTTCAACCTGCCGCCGGGCGGATTCTTCGTATTCGGAGTTCTGATCGCGATCATGCAGGCAGCTACAAAGGGCAAGGCTCTCAAGGCCAAGAGCTTCAGCTGCGGACTGTGCCCGATGTACAATTCGTGCAACACCGCTGAGGCCAATGAGGAAGTTGCAGCTGCTAAGGCTGCCAAGGCAGTATAGAAAGGAGGACAGACATGATAGTGAATCTTATAGTAATCTTCATGGGGATAGTCCTCGTTAATAACTTCGTACTGTCTCAGTTCCTGGGAATATGCTCATTCCTCGGAGTATCGAACAAGATGAGCTCATCTGTAGGTATGGGCGGCGCGGTAGTCTTCGTAATGGTTATCGCCGAACTCGTAACCTGGCCGGTAATGCAGCTCCTCAATAAATTCGAGATCGGATATCTGCAGACTGTAGTATTCATTCTCGTAATCGCCGCACTTGTACAGTTCGTTGAGATGTTCATGAAGAAGTACCTTCCGGCTCTCCAGAAGGCCCTCGGTATCTTCCTTCCGCTGATCACAACAAACTGCGCTATCCTCGGTGCGACAATCAATGCTATTAGTTATGGTTATTCCTACATTGAGTCCGTAGTGTATGCTTTCGGAGCGGGAGTCGGCTACATGGTAGCCATGGTCCTCTTCGCAGGTATCCGTGAGGAGAAGCTCAACAACATGGATGCCATCCCGACACCTTTCAAGGGCGTTGGAATCATCCTCGTTGCGGCTTCCATCATGGCACTTTCGTTCATGGGCTTCACCGGGATGTTCCAGTAAGGAGGTAGAAAGATGAGTGGAGTAATGACACCTGTACTGCTGGTTGCAGTCATCGGTCTCGTCTGTGCCGGACTTCTGGTATTCGCATCCAAGGTATTCCATGTTGCGGTAGACGAGAGAGTAACTCAGGTCAGAGAGGTGCTGCCTGGCGCTAACTGCGGCGGCTGCGGATTCGCAGGCTGCGACGACTATGCGGCAAACCTCGTTGCTGACGAAGCGCTGCCTTGCACAAAGTGCTCCCCGGGCGGAGCTGCTGTTGCGGCACAGATCGCCGAGATCCTCGGAAGATCGGCCGGAGCAACAGAGCCTCAGGTAGCACAGGTAATGTGCAACGGCACATGCGAAGCATCCCGTACAGTTCTCGAATGGCAGGGCATGCAGTCCTGCAAGGGAGCAAAGGGATGGTTCACATCACCGAACGCATGCATGTTCGGTTGTATCGGACTTGGCGATTGCATGGATGCATGCCAGTTTGACGCCATTGGTGTTGTCGACGGTGTTGCAAAGGTCAACAGAGAAAACTGCGTGGCTTGCGGCGCGTGCGTAGGCGTTTGCCCGCAGAAGATCATCAAGCTCGTACCTAAGAAGAACCAGGTACACGTTCTGTGCTCATCCACAGACAAGGGCGCTGTTGCCCGCAAGAACTGCGACAACGCCTGCATCGGATGCATGAAGTGCACCACAGTCTGCAACTTCGACGCCATCCATGTAGAGGACTTCCTCGCAAGGATAGATGCCGACAAGTGCAAGAGCTGCGGGCTTTGTGCAGCGATCTGCCCGACAGGTGCTCTGAACAGCTTCAAGAAGCTGCCTAAGAAAGAGCAGGCTGAGAAGGTCGCGGCTGCAAAGAAGGCCAAGGCTGCTGCCGCAAAGGAAGCAGAGAAGGCAAAGGCTGCAGCACAGGCATAATGCAGAAAAGGCAGAAAAACCTCGATCTCCGGATCGAGGTTTTTTTGCATCCTGTAGTATAATAAAAAAGGATTGGGACCGGTGATCATCATTTAAGAAAGCATGAGGGATAACAATATGGAGCGATTTATCAAAAGACTGATGTCCCTGATGATCATTTGCACAATGACTTTTGTATCACTTGGGATCACTGCTTTTACCGGACCGGCATATGCTGCATCAAAGCCGGTGCTTTCCAGGAAGGCGATAACGGTCAAGAAAGGCAGCTGCACAACGATAACACTGAAAAATGCCAGGAAAAAAGTGGTCTGGAAGAGCAGCAACAGCAGGCTTGTCAAGATAATCAAGACAAAGGGCAAGTACCGCAGTACTGTAAAGATCAAGGGACTTAAAAAGGGCACTGCGTATATTACTGCAAAGCTCGGAAAGAAGTCATATAAGTGCAAGGTCACCGTTAAGTATACAAAGCCAAAGCCTGATCCGGAACCGGAGGAGAAGATAGAGGTACTTCCTCTGAGTGAATCTTCTCAGGATCTGTCGGCAAATTATACGCGGAACCCTGCAGGGAACAGTGCAGTTGACGAGGCGTTCTGCGACGAAGCCGCAGATTTTTCCTTTGATCTTTTTAAAAGAGTATCTGCAGTTGAGTCGGAAGCAGGCAAAAGTGACAGCGTTCTGATTTCACCTGATTCTGTTCAGACGGCTCTGGCAATGCTTGAACTCGGAGCATCAGGGGAAACACTCGAAGAGATGGAAGATGTGCTGGGAGGTGGTATTGACCGCGAAGCGTTCTGCAGCTACCTTGCCGGCATGAATGACAGGCTTGAAAGTTCGAACAGTATTATATTTCAGCAGTCAAATTCCATATGGGCAAGGAAAGACCAGATGAGTGTTCTGGACAGCTTCCTTCAGCAGAACAAAGACTACTTTGATGCTGAATTTTACGTTGCGCCTTTTGATGGCGAGACCGTGTCTGACATGAACAACTGGGTCTATAACAATACACGCAATATGATCCGCAAGGTTATAGACGAGCTGCGTGATGAGCTCCTGATCCTGATCAACACTACGGTTTTCGAAGGCAAGTGGGTTGTCCCATTCGAAAACGTAAAAGACGGAACATTTACTAATGCCGCAGGTGCCGGAGAGAATGCATCCATGCTTTGCGAGCGTGGATCCTGCGTTTACTTCACACTGAATGGTGCCAATTGCTTCGAACGCAATTATGAAGGCGGGGAGATAGCGTTTGTCGGAATGCTTCCGCCTGAGGATGTGACTGTCGATGATTTTGTTCAGAGCCTGAACGGGAGCGATTTCAGATCTGCACGGAATAACAGTAAGTGGGAGTATGTGGATCTGACCATGCCTGAATTCAAATACGATTACGGCATGGACCTCGAAACCGTTCTGCAGGATATGGGCATGAAGAAAGCCTTCTCAACAATGGCAGATTTCTCATCCATGGGAGAGCCGTCTGTCATGGTAGACAGAGTTATTCATAAGACGCATATCGAACTTGACAGGAACGGTACAAAGGCAGCTGCAGCCACTGCAGTGACCACCAAGGAAAGCAGCGCGTATATGGAGTCGCCGATAGAGATCAGGATGGACAGACCTTTTGTCTACGCGCTGGTAGATACCGCTACAGGCATACCTCTTTTCATCGGTACTGTCAAAACGCTGAATTAGCATACAGGATCCGGGCCTCGGGTGAGGCCCGGTTTTTATGTCTACAAACAGTGACCGTATAGATCAGCACACAGTACCTGCGCAGGCAGGGACCACGCCTCCAAAGCTGACACGCTGCAGCTTGCCTGCTCTGCATACGAACAGGTCATCCGCAAGGATCTCGCTGTCCTTAACAACTGAGCGGTTTGCTGAACGTACCAGATCTGTCAGTTGCTGAGGATCCTGATCTTCATCTGCCATTATTATCAGCTCATGGACGGAAGAAGGCAGTACGTAAAAGTCACCGTCAAGCAGTTCATGTATACGATCGATCACACCCGGATAAAACAGGACGCCGGCACCCCAGTAAAAACTGGAATTGGTGAGAACATATCCCGGGCCAGTTCCCGCCGGCGCCCTTACGGCCGGCCCTTCGAGCAGATTTTCGCAATCCTCAGGCCGGCTGCATACCGAATCGGCCAGATCATGAAGAACAGCCGGGTACTTGCTAATCGTACTTTCCATTGCCTTATCAAAAAGCTCCTCCCTTGACATGCCGGTCTCCTTAAGCAGAGTGTCAGTGAATACTGCTCCATATTCGCCGCCGTCGATTTCCGCTATGAATACGAGACCGCAGCCTACATCCAGGGCGGGTTTGTCTTTCAGATATTCCTTATTACGGTTTTTATAAAGCAGACGCACCCTGTAATTGACGGGATCCGCCAATCTCTCAAAAGACTCTGCTGAAAGCATGTTCGCCATGCCCAGACTGCGGACAACGGTTTCAACAGCCTGATGCGAAAGATCCGGGATCGAGCTTCCCGCTTTATAAGCCTTATAAAAATCCTCAACGTACAGAGTCGGAGCGCAGTTCAGGCCTTCTTTCCTGAAAAGCATGCCGTTCAGCATTCCGCGCTGCGCCTTGTTTACCTTACGTTCCTCTATTACCATATCGCCAGGGCCGGACTCACAGAGTTGGTCGCGGCATAGTGATACGAATTCCTTTTTGAATCTCAACAGATCCAGCATTTTTTTGCTCCTTTCGTTTTAAAAATGAACGGATATAAGTGGATACGGCAGCCCCGACTCCACAGACGGCACAGGGCTGCCTTCAGGGGGAAAGCCAACTATTATGAAAAGAGTTGTGCTGTGGGCTTACTTTAGGCTTTAACGGCACAGGCTGTCAAATTGCGGAAAAGAACAGGCCAAGGCCTCTGATTGCAAGGGCCAGAGGCTTTTTTCGAACAGCTTCCGTGGAACCACTGCTGAAATGAGTGCAGAAAATGCTGAAAAAAGGCGCCTCAGGGCCGCGCTTGAAGATACAGACTTTTGTTTGTAAAATAGGTTACATAAAAAAACTGTACAGACCGCAAAAAAGCGCGGCCGCAGTATCTGCAAAGAAGGAGATCTTTTCATGATCGATGAATATATAAAAGCTTTAAAAACCGGAGAAAAAGAGTACAAGTCCAGACTCGCGGCAGGGGAATACCCGTATCTGCCGGCGCTCGATGACATATGCCCCGATCACGATACCCTGACTCAGAGGAGCATCGGAATGCTGGAGATACCGGTCGATCTGATAGCGGGCACAAAGACCAGGGCCAGACAGAATTCATTCGCCCCGGACTTCATGCCTCTGCTGGATCCGGATACCGAGTTTGCGGGGAAATGGAGCAATCTTTACCGCGCTCAGCTTGAAGAAGGATTCAACAGCCCGGTCAAAGCCTATGAATACCTGCACAAATTCTATGTGCAGGAGGGAAACAAGCGCGTTTCGGTAAGCAGATTCCTCGAGATGCCTACTATCATGGCCGATGTCATCAGGATAATACCGTCGGTTCAGGTGCTTAAGGAAAACCCTGTATATGCGGAATTCCTTGATTTCTTCAGAGTTGCCCCAATCTATGACATAGTATGTGAAGAGCCGGGCGCATACACAGAGATCGCAGAACTGCTGGGCAGAAGCATCGAAGCCGGGACAGAGCCGTGGCCGGAAGAATTAGTTACAGAGCTGAAATCGGCCTACTGGAGATTCTGCAAGGTGATCAGAACTCTTCAGGGAAAGGTGCCTGCAATGCCGCTCGGAGACGCGTTCCTGGTATATCTCAGGATCTTCAGGGGAGACGCCCTTAACGGACAGCCTGACAAGGAAGTCGAAAAGAGGCTGAAGCGCATACGCTATGAGCTGCGTACCGCACATAACAAGGACAAGGTATCGCTGGTCGAGTCGTCTGATGAAGCAGTGAATGCCGGCGGTCTGATCACAAAGGCTGAGAAGCTTGTGGCCGGGCCGGACTCATTGCTGGGCAAGGTGATTCCGACAGTGACCTATACCAAGAAAAACCCGCTTAAGGCAGCTTTCATATATGACAAGAAGCCGGATGCGTCAAACTGGTTCTATGATCACGAGGAAGGCCGGCTCTATCTCGAGAGAGTATATGACGGTCTGGTGCAGACCCGGGAATATGTGGCTGAAGGGTCAGAGGCCTTTGATGCTGCTGCCGATTCTGCAGTTAGCTGGGGCGCTGATGTAGTTTTTACTCCGTCCCTGAGGCAGATGAACGATGCCCTGCGCGCGTCTATCAAATACAGCGATGTAAAGTTCCTCAACTGCTCTGTCAATCTGGCGCATCAGTCCGTGCGCACCTATTACGCAAAACTCTATGAGGCAAAGTTCCTTGCGGGACTGGTGGCAGGAGCCGCGGCAGCGGCGGACGGTTCACATGTCATCGGTTACTGCTCGGGCATGCCTGTGTACGGTACAATAGCGTGCATCAACGCGTTTGCCATTGGTGCCGCGATGGCTGACCCGGAAGCAAAGATACACCTCGACTGGTCGGCGAAGCAGGATGCCAACTGGTGGTGGGACATGGTCAATTCCGGCATACATGTCCTTTCAGCCGTCGACTCACTGCATAACACAGACGGGAGCGCTGCCCACGGAGTATGTCGCGTCGAAAGATGTGAGCCCGGCAAGGGTAATGATCTTTCCGGAACTTGCCTGATCACGAACCTTGCTGCACCGGTATACAGGTGGGGCAAGCTCTACGAGATCATCGTCAGAACGATACTTGACGGCACATACAGCTCAAGCGCGGTAGACAAAAAGGACAAGGCCACGAACTACTGGTGGGGGATGATGTCGGGTGTCGTGGACATCGAAATGTCAGACGCGATCTCTCCGTATACAAAGGAACTTGTGAAAATACTGAGGCGCGACATCATCAACGGAAGCTTCAATCCGTTTGACGGAGATCTGGTCAGCCAGGAAGGCGTGGTGAGACGCGCGGATGAAAAGCCGCTCACAAGCATGGACGTCATCACGATGGACTGGCTGAATGAAAACGTAGAAGGGGAGATCCCTAAGATCGACGCGCTGATCGATGAAGCCAGGGCAGCTGTCAAATTCAGCGGGGTTGAAAAATCAAAGAAATGAAGATACTGCTGATTTCAGATACTGAAGAACGTTCGCTTTGGGACAACTGGACTGACGCGACCGCAAAAAGGCTGTCGGATGTCGGTCTTGTGCTGTCTGCCGGAGATCTTGATCCAAATTATCTTGAGTTTCTGGTAACGATGCTGAATGTACCGCTCGTGTATGTGCGCGGCAATCATGACGGCCGTTATGATGAGGAGGCTCCGGAGGGGTGTGAAGACGCTGACGGCAGGGTCATCGAAGTGATGTGTGGAGAGAAGCATTCGAGGCAGAAGATACGGATCCTCGGACTGGGCGGGTCGATGAGGTATAATGATCATTTGCCCGACATGTATACCGAAGACGAGATGAGACGCCGCGTCAGAAAGGCGGAAGCGGATATCCGGAAGCACAGACTGACAGCGGGTGCGCTCAGGAGCCTGAAAGCTTTCATGCATGGCGGCGAAGATAAGGACATAGCTGGCAGCAGCCGGCCATTCGATATCCTCCTCACTCATGCACCGGCACGTGGATACGGAGACATGGAAGATCTGCCGCACATGGGGTTTGAATGCTTCAATGATCTTCTCAATAAATACAGCCCGCAGCTTCATTGCTACGGGCATGTTCACAAGGAGTATGGAGCCTGCGAGAGGCAGCTTCAGCATCCGTCCGGTACGCTGCTGATAAACTGCAGCGGACATCAGATCATCGATTACGGGATGCCTTGATGGCTTTATCCATCTTGCGTTCGGCATCACGCTTGGCCTGGGCTTCGCGCTTGTCATAGTTTTTCTTTCCCCGCGCCAGCCCGAGCTCTATCTTGCATCTTCCGTTCTCATCAAGATAAACAGACAGTGGTATCAGGGTCAGGCCCTGCTGCGTTTTGACTATGCCGTACAGTTTGTTTATCTCTTTTTTATGCATCAGAAGAGTGCGGACCCTGAGCGGATCCACGTTATAGCGGTTGCCCTGTTCATAAGGAGCGATGTGCATGCCCGTCAGAACGAGTTCGCCTTTGCTCGTGATCTTGGCGTAACTCTCCTTGATGCTGCACGAACCCTTGCGGATCGATTTGATCTCGGTCCCTGTCAGGACGATGCCCGCCTCAAAACGGTCCTCGATGATATAATCGTGGAACGCTTTCTTGTTATTCGCGACTGTCTTGCGTGAACGTTTTGCCAATTTACTTATTCTGCCTTTAGAATTTTCTGATCCTGTTGAACGGGTAGAGTCTCACTACGACTTTTCCCTTTATGGCTTCCGCCGGAACGACACCGACTTCATTGCGTCTTGAGTCTACACTGCCTGCGCGGTTGTCTCCCATGCAGAAATACGTACCGTCAGGTACTGTGTAAGTCTCGCCCTCGAGAGGGATCTCGAACGCAGGGGTATAGCCGTCCTTGAGGTAGTCCTCCTTATAGACCTCACCGTTTATGTACAGCTGATCGTCCTTGATCATTATTTCGTCGCCCGGGAGGCCGATGGCGCGCTTGATGAGAAGCTTGTTCTTACCGGTTTCTTCATTTACCAGGTCGCTCTGGAAAATGATGATGTCACCGCGTTCAGGTCCGTGTTTTTTATACGCCTGCCTGTACATGATCATGTAATCATTTTCGCGGAGAGTGTCTTCCATCGAACTTTGCTTAACGATCGTAGGCCTGATGAAATACAGTACCGCTGCCGCCAGACAGACGGCGATCAGGATATCCACAAGCAGACTTTTAAAAAAGTTTCCTGCCTTCTGACCGGCTGTCGGCTTTTCATAGCGTTCACCCTGCGGCACACCGTTCCAGAAATCCTCGCGGTCTTCCTGCTTCATTGTTGTTTTCAAATCACTGGTTTTATATCTGTCAGATCTCATTTCTACTTCCTTTTATTATCTCGTTGAATCTTGCAGGGACCGGCGCTTCGAAAGTTTTGCCGCCCAGATATCCGAGGACTTCCGATCCTGAAACAGCCCCGGAGAACTCTATCCTGCATGCGTGAAGAAGCTGTGTCGAAAGGCCGAAGCGCTCGCGCATGTATCTGTTGATCTCAGCAGACCTGCGGTCTGCATATTTACTGTCGCCTATCAGCGGGTGTCCGGTGCTTGCGAGGTGTGCTCTTATCTGATGAGACCTTCCGGTAACCAGTTCGATTTCACAAAGGGTCGCCTTGAGTCCGCTTCCGAAACTCAGCACCCTGAGAGGGCGGACGATGGTCTCGACTGCCTTGCCGCCGTCTCCGTCAAGGATCTTCACCTTATTGACCGCTTCGTCTTTTATAAGGGATCCGCCAAGTTGCAGCTCTTCTTTCATGACACCACAGGCGATGGTCAGGTAATATTTGCGGATCTCGTCTTCCCTGATCATGCGCGACAGTTCACGCATTGACGCGGAAGTCTTGCCGAACAGGACCATGCCTGTCGTATTGCGGTCGAGCCTGTTCACCGGAGCCGGGACAAAGACCTTTTCACTGCGCGGATCGTAGACACCTGCCGCGATAAGATAATCCTTTACCTGATTGGCGAGGTGGTCCTTCTTCTCGTGCGAATCGCCCTGGGTCAGCAGGCCAAAAGGCTTGTCAGCGATCAGGATCTCGTCATCCTCATAAACGATCTTAAAATTCCGCTTTGCTTTCGGAGCGTTCTTTCCGGATCCCGCGCCAAATCCACCCTTGCCGCGCGAGAGCTTCTCAAAAGCCTCATCTGACAGATAGAGCGTCAGGACTTCACCTTCATTCAGAATATATGACTCGCTCCTGCGCCTGGCATCGACTTTGACGTCTTTGCGGATGATCCTGTAGATCTCGCTGAGGGAAGCTCCCGGAAGGTACTTTCTCAGGAACCTGTCGAGCCTGCGACCGGCGTCATTTGCCGTGATAGGGATTTCTCTCATAACAGCACTTATTCTACCACGAGGAAGCCTCTTCCTCAACCAAGATACATTGCAAATGCAGGTCACTGCAAGTATACTTAATAAGGAAAAATAAAACGCATCGCGCGAAAGCGACCGTAGTGATGACGCCGTAAGGGGCGGAAAAGGAGAGCGATATGCTTAACGATTATAATCTCACCATGCTGACGGATTTCTATGAGATCACGATGGCAAACGGATATTTCAACTCAGACATAAAAGATGCAGAGGCATGCTTTGACGTGTTCTTCAGGCGTGTTCCTGACGGCGGCGGTTTTGCCATCATGGCAGGACTCGAGCAGATCATCGCTTACATGAAGCGCCTCAGCTTCACCGAGGAAGACACGGATTACCTCAGAAGCAAGAACTGCTTCAGCGAAGAATTCCTCGACTTCCTCAGGGACTTCAAGTTCAAGTGTGATGTATGGGCAGTGCCTGAAGGATATCCTATATTCCCGCATGAACCTGTCATGATAGTCAAGGGACCGCTGATCCAGGCTCAGTTTGTAGAGACATTCATTCTGATGCAGTTCAACCATCAGAGCCTGGTAGCTACCAAGTCCAACCGTATCGTAAGATCGGCGCAGGGCAGACCGGTCATGGAGTTCGGTACAAGGCGCGCGCATGGAGCTGACGCTGCGGTCTACGGCGCAAGAGCATCCTATATCGCAGGCTGTGTTGGTACAGCATGCACCATCGCCGACCGCAACCATCACGTTCCGGCCCTCGGCACAATGGCGCACAGCTGGGTACAGAGCTTCGACACCGAGTATGAAGCATTTTACAAATACACTGAACTTTATCCGCAGAACGCTACACTCCTGATAGATACATATAACGTGCTCAAATCGGGACTTCCGAATGCCATCAAGGTGTTCAAGGAACTGAAACCTGAGAAGATGGGTGTCCGCATCGATTCTGGCGATATCACATACCTCACGAGAGAGTGCCGCAAGGTGCTCGATGCAGAAGGCCTCACAGACTGCAAGATCGTCATCAGCAACTCCCTCGATGAGTACATCATCAGAGATGTCATTCTTGAAGGAGCAAAAATCGACTCCTTCGGCGTAGGCGAAAGACTCATCACGGCCAGATCTGAACCTGTATTCGGCGGAGTCTATAAACTGTCGGGCATCTGGAAGGACGGCAAGATGGTGCCTAAGATGAAGATCTCCGAGAACGTTGAGAAGATCACAAACCCGGGATTCAAGAAGGTAGTGAGATTCTACGGAAACGATCATGGCAAGGCGCTCGCCGATGTCATCATGCTGAGAGACGAGCCGATTCCTGACGGCAAGCCGTTCGAGATATTCGATCCGAATGCCGTATGGAAGCGCAAGGTGCTCTATGATTACACGGCTGTAGAACTCCTCGTTCCGATCTTTGAAAAGGGAGAACTGGTATACAAGGAGCCTGACATCGATGAGATCAAGGCAACATGCTACGAGCAGGTAGACAAACTCTGGGGCGAGGTCCTGAGATTTGAGAACCCGCAGACTTACTACGTCGACCTGAGCAAACCGCTCTGGAACCTCAAGCACGATCTGCTCAACAAATACGGCGCATCTAATCTCTAAACAGAGAGTTTATTGACAAATACGCTTAATCGTATAAAATAGTGGGGCGGCAGGGTGATCTGCCGCCCTGTAACACTTGTGGGGGTGTAAAGGTTTCGACAGGTGTGTGGAACAAGGATAAGCGAGCCGTGGCGGTGATCCACGTAAAAAGTACCCGTTCAAAAGAAACGCTCAATTTCGCACTGGCTGCATAGTTCAGCCCCGCGCGTCGGCCCCGTGTCACCTGCAGCATGGGAACCCGGCGTCATGCATGCAGGGACCTCTTGCGTGATCTCCCGGTAGCGTAAGAGTATCCACGGGATAGCGAAACCCCGAGTTTGCCGCGTTGGCGAAGGGTGAGCGAAATAAAAACAATCGGCTGCGCTCGGAGAAAGTCTTTCGGAAATGCTCTTGGACGTGGGTTCGACTCCCACCATCTCCACCAAAAAATGGCTCTCGGAAATTATTCCGGGAGCTGTTCTACTTTCACGGATCGCGGTTATTTCAACCGTTGAAGCGCTTCTCTGAAGAATCAAAAACGACCTAGCCAGACCTAGCAAAACCATGTTTAGACCTACGAAATAGTCGACAAAATGGTCGGCACTTTTTTTGACGAAATAGGCGAGAGTTGAGGTCAGACTTGACATTGGACAGGCTTCCACGCTCATTTGAATCATATAATCGCATAATTGCCGGAAGGGTAAGACTTATATAAACTGAAAACAAAAACGAACCTTGGAGGTGCATCATGTTTGGACCAAAATTCAGATTTACACATGACGAAGTAAGAATCATCGTTATGGCACTTATAGAACTGAAGAACCAGCTCATCTCGGAAGGAAGGTACACAGATGCTGTGGATGATCTTCTGGTCAAATTTGTAGAGTAATAGCCAGAAGCCAAAGCTTAAGTATTAGCTGTCTTTCAATACATGCCTTGCCATATTGGCAGGGCAATTATAATGTTCAAATCCGGCAGTGCCGGTAGAAAGGAAAGACGATGATAAAAGCTATAACAATCAAGATGAAATCCGATGATAAGGTTATTACTGCTGAGGATGTAGCCGAGGCATTTATTGACTGCGTGAAAGAAGGTCGCTTAGAAAGCAATGCGGCATTGTGGTATCTCGATCTGATACACGATCTGTTCATCACAAATCACGAGATCGCGGCTGTAAATGTTCTGTCTTGTGTCCTCCATCATACAGATTCCCCGATCTGCTGTGAACTTGAAGATCTATTCAAACGATTCGTAAAAAACGAGAGATATCTTGTTAACTTCCTGGATGACTTTCTGGGATACGATGATATTGATGACTATCTTCTTGAACTGGAACTACTGAAGCTGAGCAGAAATTGCCTGCGAGAGACACATGGCGAGGAGGCTGATGAATGAGTAGATGTAAGACGATAGCAATATGCAACCAAAAGGGTGGAGTTGGCAAGACGACTACAGCACTGAATCTCGGCGCCGGTTTGGCAAGGGAGGGCAGGAAAGTGCTTCTCGTAGATTCAGATCCGCAAAGCGATCTCACATGCTCAGCTGGGATCGACTCTGAATCAGTGGAGAAGTCGCTGGGCAGTCTGATGTATATGGCGACTGAGAACTATAAACCCGATGTTAAGGGGAGTATCGTAAGACACAGCGAGGGTTTTGACATAATACCCTCCAATATGGACCTGTCATCTATGGAGACCAGGCTGGTGAATGCCATGAGCCGCGAGAAGGTGCTGGACAATCTTCTGAAGGAAGTTAGGAATGATTACGACTATATCTTCATTGACTGCATGCCTTCGCTCGGTATGCTGACCATCGATGCTCTTACGGCAGCAGACAGCGTTATCATACCTGTACAGGCGCAGTACCTGCCGGCAAAAGGAATGACACAGCTCCTCAGGAGCATCGACATGGTCAGGAGCCACACTAATGAGAATCTGAAGATCGACGGCATAGTTATGACGCTGGTGGATGGAAGGACGAATCTTGCCAGAGACGTGATCAACGCTATCAGGGCCAACTACGGGATGAACATAAGGATATTCGATGCCCAGATTCCTGTAGCGGTGAGAGCTGCTGAGGCAAGCAAGACAGGAATGAGTCTTTTCAAATTTGATGCTCAGAGCAAAGCGACCAAAGGATATGAGGCGCTGACAAAGGAGGTGATCGCGGATGCCGAAAGAAGCAGGAAACGAGATAAAGCTGCCATCGCTCGATGAGCTGTTTTCATCTCAAGAGGAAAGAGACGATGCAAGACTTAAGCGCATCTATGAGATTCCTATAAATCAAATCGATCCATTTCCTGATCATCCATTCAAGGTAAGAGACGATGAGGATATGCAGAACCTTATAGAAAGCATCAGGGCGCAGGGCGTGCTTACCCCGTGCATGGTGAGAAAAAAGAAGGACGGTAGATATGAGTTGATTTCAGGTCATAGACGTAAGCGTGCCTGTGAGCTGCTCGGCATGGATACTCTTAGATGTGAGATAGTCGAACTCTCGAAGGAGCAGGCGACCATCCTGATGACGGAAAGTAACTTCCAGAGATCCACTATCCTGCCGTCCGAGAAGGCATTCGCATACAAGATGAGGCTCGATGCCATGAAGTTACTTGTCTCCAGAATGGTAGAGAATCAGAAAAAAGGAAGAAACTTTGGAGGAGAGCCGGTCGGACCGCAGCTTAAGAAGGCAAGGGAGCACCTGATTAACTCATATGGATTATCTGATGAGTATACGGGAGCACTTGGAAATGCGGAATCAAGGAGACACGATCATGGTGTCCCAGTGGGACACCGGGACAAATCCCGAGATTTATTGGCCAAAGAAACAGGTGAAAGTGCGACTCAGATTCAAAGATACCTTAGACTCACCGAGCTCATCCCAGAACTACTTGATCTGGTCGATGAAGGTAAGATCGGTATCAGACCGGCTGTTGAGCTTTCATATCTTGGCCACAGGCAGCGAGATGTGCTTGAAGCTATCGAGATGGAGCAGTGCACACCGACGCATGAGCAAGCGAAGCGAATGAGGAAGTTGTATGATGAACAAAAGCTTACGCCCGAAGCAATAGAGGCAATCATGATGGAACAGAAAGGAAATCAGAAAGAGCGCATTGTACTTCGCGGGGATAGATTCAGCAGATTGTTTCCTCCTGATTTACCAGCCTCCAAACGTGAGGACTATGTAGCAGCGGCCATGGAATTCTATGGCAGACACCGCGAGCGCCAGAGGACGAGAGATGATGCGAGGTAATCGTGTCCCAATTATGGCTGAATGAGACTGCAATGTGGACACAAATCCTTATCTCCTCCCCTGTAACCCCTCCTCTATAACTACCAGTTACTACCCGAAGAAGATATAACTAGCACAAAACGTAATATATTAATAATAATCGCAATATAATGACACCAAATGGCGTCCGATTCTACTTGCAGAGTCGGGCGCTTTTTTCGTGCTCGGATTTGCGGGAAAGGACGACCAATGACGAAAACCAAAGATAACAAAGCAAGCGATGACGTGATCATCTGCACGGACGATGCAGGAATGCAGCTTTATCTCAGCGAGAAGGCAGCCAACAGGCTCAGCTGGATTCTGACCGGTATCTGCGTAGTGCTCAGCCTGCCGGTGATCATACTCGCATTCATGTGTATCTAGCGAAAGGAGACAATAACACAATGACAGACAACAAGTTTATCGATGCATTCAAGCGAATGCTCACAATGGCCCTTGCCCTGATCATGGCGCTCGGATCAGTTATACCGATTGCGACCCAGGAAGTATCAGCATTCAGTGGCAAGGTTGGCAGCAAATACACGGTCCACTGGTACAAGGAACTGCACTATGGACCAGGCAATGGCGGATACAGTAACGCAGCGAAGTGCGACCTCGGAGACGACCTCGGCAGCCGTTATTCGATCTGCGTACAGCCGAGCAAGAACTCTCCTGTATGGTCAGGTGATCAGACCAGGACCGTGCAGGTAGACAAGGTAGTCACAGATGCTACGGACACAGGCAAGTGGAACGCACTGAGAAATATAATCTACTACTCGCCATCATATCCGGGCTTCAAGAAGAACATCGAAGGGATCAAGCAGTTCTACTACGGTGATGAAGCGAAAGACTTCGGTGTAGCTCACCTTGCGCTTGCATATGTCTATGCAGGCAGACCGTCAGATATGGCGACCTGGGGAGGAACTAAGGCGTCCGACCTCGGAGATGTATGGACCAAGGCAAAGGCACTGGCCAATGCACTTTATGACAGCAATGCAGAATTCGATGAAGCAGTACCGGAAAGCTTCAAGATTTTCGTCTGCTATATGGACGGAGTGCAGGACATGGTAGTCGGTTACCTTGAGGCTCCTGGCCATCTCAACATGAAAAAGCTCAGTAACCGAACTTCCATCACAGACGGAAACAGCTGCTATTCGATCGCCGGAGCAGAGTACACGGTTTATGACAGCTCAAATAAAGCAGTGGGCACACTCACTCTTAAGGCCAATTGCTCCTCCGGGATATGCCAAAGATGACGAGACATATTCAGTGAAAGTCGTGTCAGAGGAGACTACAACATTCACAGCGAAGGATGAGCCTATCACTGACCTAGTGCAGCTCCTGCTGACCAAGAATCCTGTAGGATATCCTCATGATCATGGCGAAGGTGATGCGACACTCAAAGGCGCTGTATACAAGTTCGAATACTATGACAGACTCAAGAATCAGGAAGTGCTCCTCAAGGCAGCAAAGGCAGACGCTCCGCTCAGGACATGGCACTTTGTGACTGACGAGCACGGAAAGATCGACGGACAGAATCCGACTTTCGCATCCGGTTATTCCAATGATGCCCTGTACAAGGACAAGGACGGCAAGGTCTGCTATCCTCTCGGAACTTATCTGATCCAGGAGGTCAAAGCACCTGAAGGATATCTTGTCAATGATGAGATCCTCGAAATAACTATCACTGAGGATGGTACTGACAATATCCACGTCAAGACATATAACGAATCTATCAAGGGCAACGATACCATCCAGAGAGGCGGCGTCAAGGTAGCCAAGATCGATAATGATCTGGACACAAATTATGCTCAGGGCGATGCAACACTGGCGGGTGCAGAATTCACCATCTACAACCAGTCCAAAGAGACCGTTATGGTAGGCGGCAAGGAGATCGAAAAGGGTGTGATTACTACGAATGCAGACGGCATCGCAACTTCTGATTCTCATGCACTTCCTTATGGCTCATATCTCGTCAAAGAAACCAAGCCTTCGGAAGGGTATCTCCTGAACACGGAGTGGTCCAGAGCATTCACTATCCGTGAGGATGGAAAGATCATTGACCTGACTGAAGACAAGGTAAGAGAAGCTGTCATCCGTGGCGGCGTACAGATCATCAAGAGAGACAAGGAGCTCGTTAAGTCCGAAGCTCTCGGCGGAGCAAGGCTTGATGACATCGTCATGACCATCAAGAACGTATCCGGAAGAGATGTAGTCGTCAGAAAAGACTTTGGTGATCCTGAAGTAAAGGTAGACTGGAAGAAACTCGAAACAAAGAAGGATCTCTTTGATGACGGTACAGTTCTCAGAGTACCTACAGGCAAGGATGTTGGCAAGATCACTGTCCACTGGAACGAAGAAAAGAAGGCATATACTGCTGAGACTCTGGCAGATGACCTTCCATACGGAACCTACACTATCCGCGAGTCCAAGACAAATGAGACTTACCAGAGAACCGATAAGACAGAGCACATGTTTACCATCCGTGAGGACGGAGTCATCGTAGCTTTCGACGACAACAAGAACGAGATGGCCCTGACATTTGATGACTATGTCTATCGTTCAGATGTTCAGGGAACCAAGATCGCTGATTCAACTTCCGAGAGATTCTCGTTTGTTCCGTTCAAGATCATCTCTGTTACAAATGGTGAGACTCATGTAGTCGTAACTGACAAGAATGGTTTCTTCTCCACTAAGGACAGAAGAGCTGCAGGGGACCTCGATGAAGATGAGGATGCAGATACTGCAAGAAAGCAGAACCCGTTCGATGACCTGCTTGAGGCAAAGGATATAAAGACTGCAGATCTTGAGAAGAGATCACAGGATATCCTGCACGGAGTATGGTTCGGAACAGGAGAGTTCGGAGACAAGGCTCCTATGAACAGCAAGTTCGGAGCACTCCCTTATGACTCATATATCCTTGAAGAGATGCCATGCGAGCATAACGAGGGATATATCCTTCAGAAGTTCTACTTCACAGTAGATCAGAAGAGCCAGAATGGTTTCGTTGATCTTGAGACCATCACGGATGATGTCCCTGAGATCGGAACTACAGCTTCTGTTGATGGGAAGAACAAGAACATCAGACCTCAGAAGGAAATCAAACTCGTTGACGTAATCGAGTACAAGAACCTCAAGAAGGGTGAGACTTATACAGCCAAGGGAGTCCTGATGGACAAGGCAACAAAGGCACCTGTACTCGACATGAACGGAAAGAGGAATTCAAGACATTCATGAGCAGCGGCAAGGTCAAGGTCACATTCACTTTCGATGCAACTAGCCTCTATGGCAAGGACACAGTAGTGTTTGAAAAGGTATTCGATAGTGAAGGACATGTAGCTGCAAGACACGAGGAGATCGATGACGAGGGTCAGACTGTAACATGGGAAAAGCTGGATCCTAAGTACGAGATGTACAAGATCCGTACAACAAAGGCTCCGTCTGCCGGAGACAAGTACGGCTTCTTCGCACAGGACGAAGTCGAATACGAGGTCCATGTAGAGAACACCGGAAACATCGAGATCACAATGGATGTTACAGACCAGTTCACTCAGAACCCTGAGTACTTCACAGTTCCTGTACTGAAAGATGTTAAGTTCACCGACAAGGGAACATGGAACAACAAGGGCAAGGATGACAAGGTCGCTAACATCACTCTGAATGTTGGGGAGAAAGCTACCGTCACTTACACTGCTGTTGTAAAGGACGAAGCGAAGGCATACCTCGCAGCTAATGCCAAGGATTCCGACTCTCTCGATGAGAAGAATCATGATACCAACATGGCATACCAGAAGAACAAGACAGACGATAAGGATGGTTACTGGAATACAGCTGAGTGCGTAAACGTAACTTATCCTAACCCTGAGAAGCCTGAGGAACCAGGCAAACTTGAGCCGAAGAAGGACGTAGCTCAGACTCCTGTTCAGAAGCCTGCCATCGGAACTTCTCTTGCTAACGGCAAGGGTGACAAGACTGTTGCTGCAGCAAAGGACACACAGCTGATCGATACCATTGCATATGTTGGACTTGATACTTCCAAGTGGTATGTATTCGAAGGAACACTGATGGTAAAGGACAGCGGTGATCCGCTCGTAGAGCATGGCAAGCCTGTCACGGTAATGAGCGAGCCGTTCAAGCCGGCAAGACCTGACGGCACAGCCAAGGTCAGCTTCATCATCGACACAACAAACCTTGATGGTAAGGAGCTAGTAGCATTCGAGAATTGCTACAGACTCAATGAGTTCAAGAAAGGCGATGATGTATCCAAGGCTGATAAGATTGTCGTTGCTGATCACAAGGATCTGAACGACGAAGGCCAGACTGTTAAGGTGTCAAAGGAAGCTAAAAGAGTGCCGCCTAAGACTGGTGATGATACACCTCTGAAGCTTTGGCTGGCACTTATGTTTGCTGCTATAGCGGCGGTCCTGCCACTTGCGATCAAGGAGACCATCGAAAGGCGCAGACAGCATAAGGAAGATATGGAGATGTTCGCCTGATAGTGGCACGAAACATCAATAACGAATAACTGACATGGAGCGGTGATCTATCATGAAAGCCGCTCCATTTGCTTTGAGACTGTAGGAGGGAACAGGGGAAATGAACTACAACGAGAGGAAATTCAATATGGATATAGCTCAGGTCTGCGGACTCAGGGAGGCAGTCATAGCCGACTTTATCAGAGGTCTTCAAGCTACGAGCGAAGATACGACATACAGGCACGGATACTTCTGGGTCAAGTGCACACAGAAAACTATAACAGTTCATATACCATTTCTGACTGAAGATATGGTGCGGCATTCAGTCAACAAACTGGTGGAGAAAGGGATCATGAAAGTAGGGGTGTTCAGCGATGATAAGTTTGACCACACCTATTACTACACATTTACGCCGTATGGTAATGAACTGCTCGATGACAGCAGGTGCTTTGATTGAAGCCGATCCCAAAGCCACCCGGAAAGAGGGTACGATGCCCGGATAATTGCAGATATCACGATAGACTCGCACCGTTCTGCGGATACTGCATGCTGGAAATATTAGGAAGGAAAAAAGAAACGGAGGAAACAGAAGATGGAGAAATCGATACAGAAGCTGCTGGACAAGCTGGGAAAGAAAGGCTTTGACACAGAGAAAAAAGTGAATGCGATAGACATGCAGGCGGCCTTTGACAGCGGCCTCACTGATGAGCTTGGTGGGATCCTTGCGCTGCAGAAGGCGATAAAAAGTCACAGTACCTATGCATTCATAATGGGTGGGACAGATGTTAAACCCGCAAAGAAAACCAAGGAGGAAGCAAAGGATGCAGATGATGGTAGAACCGAAGGAAGCGAAATACACACCGAGACATATGAAAACGCAGGATACTGAAGCAGTCAATCTTAATAGGCTGAGGGAGCTCGTTGATCAGCTTCCTGAAGGGACCATTCTATCGGTAAACCTGGAGGAGGTAGATGCCTATGGGCAGGAGGAGAAATGATGAGAAGATCCAGGTGGTGAATATCCGCATGGTGAAGGAACCGTCACTGTACAGTGAAGACCGGATCACCTGCCCAGAAGATGCGGTAAAGGTAATAGCAAAAGAGCTGGCAACATACGACAGAGAGGTCTTTGCTGTGCTGAACCTCAAGACCAACGGGCAGCCGATAAACTTCAATATCTGCAGTGTCGGAACACTTGACGCAAGTCTTGTGTCTCCGAGGGAAACGCTGAAGAGCTGCCTTCTGAGCAATGCAGCTAGCTTTATTTGTCTTCACGTACACCCTTCCGGTTCGCTTAATCCAAGTGTTGAGGACAGGGATGTAACGAGAAGGCTTATGGAAGCGGGCGATATTCTCGGGGTGAAAATGTTGGACCACCTGATTGTGGGCGGAGGAAGCGGCCGGGTATTCAGTTTCAGAAGTGAAGGACTGTTGGATCAGCTTCGTCCAAAAAGAAGAGACTGGGAAAGGTGTTAAGAAAGGAGAAATTTATGGCAGAAAACAATGAAGTAAAATTCGAGATAGTAGAAAGAATAGGGGCTCTTGATAAGGCTAATGACAACGGCTGGACCAGAGAACTCAATCTCGTAGCATGGAACGGTGGAGCACCAAAGCTCGATATTCGCGAATGGGCTCCTGACCATCAGAGGATGTCAAGGGGAATCACACTCACAGAGCAGCAGGGCATCAGGTTTGCTCAGCTGCTGATCCAAAGGGAGAAGAACAAGCAGAGACAGGCTGATGACAGAGATTTTATGAGATAGTTCTTTTTTCGTTCAATTTCAGCGGTATCTGATGTGATAATATTTGCTTAGATACCGCAATACATATAAAGGTGACTGAAATGGACAACAGATATTTCAAGCTAGAAATAATCATACCAGAAACGCATTTTGCAGAACTGAGAAAAGCTCTTCAAAGTGTAAATGCAGGGCATATTGGTAACTATGACTGCTGCCTATCATACAGCAGGGTCATCGGAACATGGAGACCCCTTCCAGGCACAGATCCCTTCGTTGGAAATGAAGGTGTGATCAGTGAGGAAGAGGAACTCAAAGTAGAAGTAACTGTAAACGGCAATCGTCTTGATGAGACTATTGCTGCTATAAAAGAAGTTCATCCGTATGAAGAACCAGTTATTAATGTGATCGAATTATATAGGACTGGATTAAATAAAAATCGATGAAAGCAGGATACATCACGTAGAATAGCTGACATCGAAAGGAGAATAGATTTGAAAGTATTGGTAATACCTGACGTCCATTTGAAACCGTGGATGTTTGATAGAGCGACTGAAATAATGAAGTCTGGCGTTGCAGAGAAGGCGGTATGCCTCATGGACATACCTGATGACTGGGGACAGGAATATAATCTTGGATTGTATGAGGACACATTCGATGCTGCGATTCGGTTCCAGAAAGCTTATCCGGACACACTCTGGTGCTATGGCAATCATGATCTGTCATATGAATGGCTGCAGTACGAAAGTGGTTTTTCTTCAGTGGCTATCCCCGTTGTTAACGCAAAGCTTGGCGCATTGAGGAGAGGGCTTTCGGACAAGAGCCAGATGACATATATTCACAGGATAGATGATGTCTTGTTCCTTCACGGTGGACTTACTCATGCATTCGTGAAGTATTATGCCAACGATGTGGACTATGACGACACAGATGCAGTAATGGAGAAGATCAATCTGCTCGGAAGGAATGAGATGTGGGATGACGCGTCCCCTTTATGGTTCAGGCCGCAGTTTTATAACGAGAAAATGTACAAAGAGTCGGATCTTCTGCAGGTAGTCGGTCATACTCCAGTGATGCAAATCGACCGTCTCGGTAATGTACTATCATGCGATTTATTTTCAACATACAGAACTGGTGATCCTATCGGAACAGAGGAATTCCTGCTGATCGACACAGAGACCTGGGAACACGAAGGAATCAAATGATCAAATGAAATAAGAGATGCAAGCGAAGCTGCAGGCAATGATGTCTGCAGTTTTTTAATGCGACAAGATGGAAAGGAGGAAGGCCTATGGCAGTATTTACAGGCAGCGAACATAAAGGAAAGACACAAAAGGAACGAATAAAAGAGATAACCGATCAGCTTGAAGCAGGTGTTGTAGCTGTCTATGAGAGCGATGCATATAAGGCATACTTGAAATGCATGAGCAAGTTTCACAATTATAGTCTGAATAACACACTTCTTATAGCCTTACAACGTCCCGATGCAAGTCTGGTTTGTGGGTATCAGGCATGGAAGAAGGATCACGGCAGACAGGTTCGGAAAGGTGAGAAAGGCATCAAGATAATCGCTCCGTGCAAGTATAAAGTCGAGCTTGAAGAGAAGGATGATGACGGCAATCAGAAGATCACTGAATACACAGGATTTAAAGTCGCTACAGTCTTTGATTATGCGCAGACTGAAGGCCCGGAGCTGCCAACAATTGGTGTGAATGAGCTCACAGGTAATGTCGGAGACTACAGAAAACTGTTCAATGCTTTGACTGAAATGTGCCCAGTACCAATATATACCGAAGATATACAGAACGGAGCCAAGGGTTATTACAGTGATGCTGACAGAAAGATAGTCATCAAATCAGACATGAGTCAGCTGCAGACTATCAAGACGATGATCCATGAGATGGCGCATGAAAAGCTTCATGCGAAAGAGAATCTGGATAGGGATCATCCTGTAGACAGACGGACAAAAGAAGTCGAAGCGGAGAGCATCGCCTATACTATCTGCCAACATTATGGCCTGGATTCATCAGATTATTCATTCTCATATGTCGCAGGCTGGTCTTCAGGTAAGGATGTCAAAGAACTCAAAGCATCTCTTGAAAGGATCCGATCTGCTGCAGATGAGATGATAACCGGCATAGACAAAGCCCTTGAGAAGCAGGCAAAGCGTGAGCAGTCGCGGGTTGATCGTAATGAAGCGAGGTGATGCCCATGCCATATTACACAGAAGAACAGATCATGAAGGTCCGTTCTATTGATCTCCTGACATATCTTCAGACATATGAACCGACCGAGCTTGTGCATGTAAGAGGTAATACTTACTGCACCCGAGAGCATGACAGCCTGAAGATATCCAATGGGAAATGGATGTGGTGGAGCAGAGGCTTTGGTGGTAACTCTGCGCTTGATTATCTGATCAAAGTCAAAGGTCTTCAGTTCATGGACGCGATGAAGATCCTGTCTGATGAAAACGAGCTTGCCATAAGTGATGTGTCTTCTTTGAGCGAAAACAGTCAGAATAATGAAACCAGAAAGCTGCTATTGCCTGAGAAAGCTGAGACGAATTTCGAAGTGATCAGATATCTTACCGGTCGAGGAATAGACAGAGATATCATCAAGAAATGCATCGAAGAAGGATTGCTTTATGAATCGCTGCCATATCACAACTGCATATTTGTTGGATTCGATCACTCGGGTAAAGCAGCATACGCATTCTATCGGGCAACAACAGGAGAACGACTGATGGGCGAAGCTGCAGGTTCAGATAAGAGATATTCATTCCGGATCAATCGTGCCGGCAGCACACTCCATGTTTTTGAAAGTGCCATAGATCTGCTCTCATACGCGACAGTAATGAAGATGAAAACAGGTGAATGGAGAGCAGAACCCATGCTGTCACTTGGAGGAGTGTATGCGCCGAGTGTAAATAAAAAGCAATCAAAACTACCAATTGCGCTTGAAAATATGACGCAAAAACAAACGCAAATAAATACGATTGCTCTGCATCTGGATAACGACCTTGCAGGCAGTCTTGCAGCGGAAAATATTATGTTGAAGTTGCGGGGCAACTATGCAGTTAGAAACGAGCCACCGCCATATGGAAAAGACTGTAATGACTATCTTCAGCATATGGTCAGACAGAAGCATTCAAGGCAAATATGCAGAGCATAATACCAATAAGGAAGGTGATTTTTAATGACAGAACAAGATGAAAAAGAGATGCTTAGGGTAATACTTTGCAAGCCCGGAGAGACAGCCGAAGTGGTCGAAATCGAAGACGAGCTTGAGTCAATGCAGGATCTTGTTGGAGGCCTTATCGAACCATATGATCCGTTCTATTCGGAGACTGATCCGAGATATGAGAACGTGATCCTGGTCTGCAATGAGGAGGGAAAACTAATGCAGCTGCCACTAAACAGGGCAATAGTTGATGAAGACGGACGTGTTATGGATGTTATCCGCGGCCCGTTTTTTCTTTGCTACGCACCTGTGGAGAGCGAAAGATTCCTATCGATACCGCCGGATCTTGAGGAAGAATTCCTCAGGAAATACGAGCTGCCTGAGAAGTTTTATCGTTCAGAAAATGGCATCGAAGTGACCAGAATCGATCGCAGAGCACATGAAAAAGAATCGGTAAGATGAGACATGCAGAATTAAGAAATATGATCGAAACAGGGGTAGCTGACGCGTCGCGTCAGTTTAGCAAGCAGAGGAAAACCGTCCACAACGGTGTTTCCGACCCTGGTGGCAAGCCCCCAGACCCCTGACAGAACCGAAGAAATAATTGCTGTAGCCACACTGTGGACAAGGCAGAGAGGAGAAAAATTGAGATGAGAATGAGCAGAGAAAAACATCTGAGGCTGAGCGATGAGGAATTCAATACGCTTCAGAAAAGAGCGGCAGCTGCGTGCCTGTCCGACTCTGCATATATACGCAGGCTGATCATGGATAAGCCTCCAGTCATAATCGATGACAGATTCTATGCGGCGATGGAAATCATACGTGAGTTCTCGGACAAAATCGATGAGGTAGCGATGAAGACAGACAACTCAGTAGATATGATTGCTGTTATGACAGAGGCGCGTAAATGGAGAGCTTTTCAGAATGCCATCGAGAAAGGATTTCTGAGACCGAAGCGAGGTGACGGCTAATGGCGGTAACGAAGATATGGAGCATCAAGGGAAGAGCCGGAGCACCGCTCGCTTATGTCATGAACCCGGAGAAGACTGAGCGCGAGTTCACAGAGCCGGAGAGACAGGCTCTTGCCGACTTGATAGCATACGCTGCGAACGAGGACAAGACAGAGAAGCATTTCTACACTACCGGCATTAACTGCTATGTGGAGTTCGCCCGTGATCAGTTTGACTCAGTCAAGCAGAGATTTGAGAAGACAGGAGAAATAGTAGCATTCCACGCATACCAGAGCTTTAGAGAAGGAGAGGTCACGCCGGATGAGGCGCATGCAATAGGAGTGCAGCTTGCGAAGGAACTCTGGGGCGACAGGTTCCAGATAGTAGTTGCAACTCACGTTAACACAAAGTGTGTTCATAACCACATCGTCATCAATTCGGTTTCATTCGTAGACGGGCTCAAGTTCAACGGTTGTAAAGCAAACACCAGATTGCTTCGGGATACTTCTGATCGCATATGTCTGGAGCATGGGCTGTCCGTTATCAATGAACCAAAGGGTCGGCGTGTTGGCACATATCTTTACAAAATGGAACACGCAGGCATGCCTACCAGATACAATGTAGCCCGTCAGGCTATCGATGAGGCAGTTGCTCTGAGCCTGACGCTAGAAGAGTTCAAGTATGAACTCCGAAAGCGGGGATACAGCTATCGATTTGATCCACAGCGAAAGTACTGGACAATCACACCACCCGGCTGGAAGAAAGCGATCCGTATCCATCAGCTTGGCGAAGATTACACGCGAGAGAGCATTGAGAGACGCATCTACGAGAACGAACCGTCAGTCAGACAGGAGAGACTCCGGCAGAACTACAGGATGCCTAACCAGTATAACCTGCGAAGGCGTATCGACCGTATCATGGGCAGGTCCGGCCTCGAGAAGCTTTATCTGAGATACTGCTATGAGCTCGGGTATCTGCCTAAGTACCGTCAGAATCCGACAAAACTTCATATACTGCTGAAGGAAGATCTTCTGAAGTGTGACCAGTACTCAGAGCAGGCAAAGCTGCTTTCGAAGTACAGTGTGAACACGGACGAAGATCTTTCGCATCTTATGGAGAAGCTGGAGGAAAAGAAGCAGGCTTTGCTGTATGACAGAAATGATATGCGCAACAAGGCGAGACGGGATCTTCCGGAGAGCGAGACCATTGCGGCAAGGGAAAAGGCAATGGAGCTGACGACAGAGATAAAAGAAATCAGGAGAGACCTGAAGGTCTGTGCCCAGATCAAGGAGCGCTCAGGACATGTGAGAGATAATCTCGAGATCATCGACAGAGACAGACAACTTGAAAGGTCGAGGTAGTAGCCTGATAAAAATGTGCATTATCGGGGTGTATTTGATTCAAAATGCCTGGTGATGACCAGCAAAAAACAAGGTCAATTCTAAAAAATGATATACGGGTCAATAAGCATAAGATATGTGTCAAAAACACTGGTGACGACCATGAATAAGGAGGCTAAATTGGCTAAACGAGGACTAAGGGAAGAGCGTGAGACAATTATACGCTTTGATGAAAGCAATGGACCTGTGATCATCTACACATTCAATGCTGATCTGAAAAGAAGACTGAAGGCATTCGCAAAAAAGTATCCCGAGCTATGTATGAAAACTGCAGAAGATACTGAGTATGGCAGCATAACTTATGAACTGGAGAAAACAAGACTCCAAATCAGATTTACTGCACCGTACAGTGCTGAGCGGCGAAGGAATGCCGGTGAATGTGTTAAGAGGAACAGGGCCTCAAAGGATCCGGACAAATAAGAAGTCTTGATCCTGATTACTATGATTATTTGAAGAAGGGAGATGATGCTATGAATCCGGGAGGAGATGCAGCAGAACAAGTCGTAAGACTATCACTTGAAGGGGTGGAGGTTGCAGCGAAGATCTCCGGTAATGGTGCGAAGAACATCGCGCTGCTGCTTTATGCAGCACTCAAAGAGGAAAAGAAGACTAAGGGCAAGGCGAGGCTGACTAACATGCTGAAGTCAGGCAAGGAACTAAAGGTCTATACAATAACGAACAAAGACCTTGCGAAATTCTCGCAGGAGGCAAAACGTTACGGGGTTCTCTACTGTGTGCTTAAAGACAGGAAGAATAACGACCCCAACGCGGCCGTGGATATCATTGCAAGAGCTGAGGATGCAAGCAAGATCCAGAGGATCACTGAAAGGTTCAAGCTTGCTACCGTGAACAGAGCCGATGTCTCATTGGATATTCAAAGGGACAAGGAAAAAATGTTTCCGAAGGACAAGTCCGTCAAGGAAGCTCTTAGAGGCGGATCTACTACAGCTGAACGCAGCCCGAACACGAGCGAGCTAGGCGGCTATGCAGAAGAAAACATTCAGCCGGATCCTGAACGAGGTCTTCCACCTGCATATGGCGAAGAACCGAAAGAGGGGAAACGAATCATGGACGGGCCTAGGCAGGAGGAACCACAGATAAACCCCTCTTTGGCAAAGACAGAACGAGACCCTCTGTCAGAGCCAAACTCAACGCAAGCAAACCGATCAAATGGCTTCCCTGGGAAAACTGACAGACCATCAGTCAGAGAGAAACTGAATGTCTATAAGGCAGAGATCGCAAAGGATAAAGCTGAGAGGGGTAAGGAGCTTGCAAAAGATGTGGTCTCAAGAGGAATTGACGCAGCAAAGGATGCTGCTCGGGCGATACCGATCAATGTGTCGGGAAGGGAAAGGTAACGAATGAGAAGAGTGAGAAAACTGGAGATAGATGAGTATGAGCAGGGGATCCTGATCAACGCTCTCAATCTCCTCCGAAACCAGCAGATCAGGGAAAAGTGCCCCACAGACCCGGATCATCGAACACGGACCGAGAAATCTTATGGTCGCTGAGAAGGGGGCGGACTACGGATATGCAAGGTAACCGCAGGGACGATCTCCTTGTAGTGGCAGCCGGTATGGGACCGGTAGTGTGGATAGCTCTTAAGCTTGCACCATACTGGGAAGGAAGTGTGTTTGAACTTATAACACAGTTGGACGCAGTCTTTGCCGAGCCATGGCATGTAGAATGGACAAGGTCCAGCCTAAGGGCTGTTTTATTTTGCATGTTTGCCTATGCCATGGGCATCGGAATATGGCTATCCACACGCCGCAACTACCGGAGGGGAGAGGAACACGGCTCAGCTAGGTGGGGCGATGCTGCAGCTGTGAACTGCAAGTACAGACAACATCCTGCAAACATGAATAAGATCCTTACACAAAACGTGAGGATAGGGTTTGATGCACATAAGCACAGAAGAAACCTGAATGTTCTCGTCATCGGCGGAAGTGGTGCCAAACATAATGCAGGCGAATTGCAGTATGGTAGTGCTCGATCCAAATGCCTGGATGAAAACCAGCCCCAGAGACAATCCAAACCAATAGAATATGAACTGCTGGACGGGTCGGAAGAAGATGCCGAATTCATATGCGACCAGCTCGATAAAGGCTTTAATAAGGAGCACCTTGAGATAAAACACGATTACATCAAGATCAACAGAAAACTGGAGATAGATGAGTATGAGCAGGGGATCCTGATCAACGCTCTCAATCTCCTCCGAAACCAGCAGATCAGGGAAAAGTGCCCCACAGACCCG
>CACYLW010000018.1 GCA_902775345.1 uncultured Eubacteriales bacterium
ATCTTTACGCAAAACAGGAACTCTTTACTTCCGGATCCCGGGATCGGCATCAATACAATCTCTTCCGGTTTATAGTACCCATCCTTACTAATCTTATTAACTATGTATACTCTTCTTTTATGATCATCGATTGAACAAACGAATCTTCAGCCAACCAATAATAATCCTCGGTTATCATTTCCTTGAACAACGAATAGAATTTACATGGAAATTGCATATTTGACCAACTAGAGCTAGGTAGATTTGCAGATATCGTGATTATCAAATAATTCCAGGAAACAATCGCTCCTCTCTTCGGCAATACCAGAATCGAATTTCTTATATTCTTAGTAAATCCAACGGTCATACATTCAGTGAAGACTCATTTTTAGGTCTGAAAACAGTCTATGTAGGTAGGTTTTTTGCAAAGTAAAAAGCTTGAAACCATTGAAATTTCAAGCTTCAGAATTGGTGGAGATGATAGGAATCGAACCTGGGTCCAAGTATTGGATTTTCAACGTTTCTGAAAAACCTGCAGACTCATTTGCGGACTCAGCCGTAGGTCTGAGCGATATCCGACTAGGTCGATTTCCTCAAAATCTCAATTCTTTTGGTGAAGGTGACCAGAATCGAAACACTGTCAAAGCATTACAATAAAAACATTTCCGAAAGACTTTCTGACCCAGTTGCGGACTCCAACGTAGGTTGGAATCTCATTTGACTAAGTCGTTTTATTGTGTTTGATTACATATTTATGCCTTAGTAATCACAATATAACTCTTTGGCGGAACATACTCTGCATCTGTTTCCACTGGCATCAGCCATTCTCTCCATATATACCTCACGATCCAAGCATCCTCTTGCCTCATATCCACAATGGTTCTTTCTTTTTCAGGTATCTCGACCCGCCAAATCATTACGCTTGGATACGGTCTCTCGCATTCACCATCGCAAATCAACAGATAACTGCCTCGTTCCGTTTCAATGACTTTGCTTTTAAGTACCTTTCTGGTTTCTTAATTGTTCCGCAAATTCTTGTTCAGGAAGACTGTCTATACATTCATCCTCTAACGCAATCCTTACATGCTTAGCTGTTAATCTTCCATTATTACAAAATCTGAGCACTATCGCGCATCTATTAATTAGTTGTAGCTCTACCTCAATGCGCGGCCTATTGCTCTCTTCAAATTCTCGTTGCATTTCATCGACCTGCTCTTTTGCAACTTTTGCAGACTTATTATTAGCTATGAGAATTAAAACTGTTACAACAGCATATACAAATGTAATGCCTACCATCAACCAATCAGTTATATACATAATATTTTCTTCCTCTATTAAAAATTATGTCTCCTGAAATCAGTTTAATCATCGCATGAAGAGTCAACAAACATGCCGAATTTAAAGGGTTTGGCGGAGGTTATGCATAAACATGCATAAAATGAATAAAGATTATACTCATCGGCGTGTATTTTTTCCATGGTATGAACTACCACGCCTAAGAATACAAGGATATCTAATGAATATTGGTGTATAACGCTGTAATTGCAAGGGTTTCAGAAAAACGGCAATTTTACATAACTACACCTGTTGATGTATTTCCATTGACCAGATACCCTTTTTGAAATCGGTCCGGACACTAAAAAATGGCGATTTTCGCTAAAATCTGCAAAAATCGCCAAATCGTGAAAGCCTTGAATTTCAAGGGTTTTGAGCATTATTGCTTTTGTATTTTCGCGACAACCTCGATGTGTGATGTCCACGGGAACTGGTCGACCGGTGTTGCTTCAATAAATTCATAGCCGTTAGCCACCAGATATTTGATATCACGTGCGAGCGTGCCTGGATCGCATGAGACGTAGACGATGCGATCGGGTGCAGCCTGCACCACTGCGGCGAGCAGCGGCTCGGCGCAGCCGGCACGCGGCGGGTCAAGCACCGCGACATCTGCGTGCTCCAGCTTTATCTCCGGCTCACGCTCTACTCTCTCATTGACTTCGTTCCACTTGTAAAGCTTCGCAAGACCCATCATGCCCGGAAGTTCTTCCTCTGCTTTTCCGTAAAAGTATCTTGTGTTGATCACACCATTGATCACAGAGTTTCTGTTTGCATCCAGCACAGCCGGTTTTACAGACTCAATGCCGATGACTCTGGTTTTTTCAAAAGCCTCAGGGTCTTTTTTTCTGAGTGCCTCAAGAAGCCACAGGCCTATAGTCCCTGCTCCGCAATACAGATCCAGAACAGTCTCTCCGCCCCTCAGGCCGGCATACTCTGCTGCCTTATCGTAAAGGCGCTCCATCTGCTCAGGATTCACCTGATAAAACGACTGCGGGCTTATCTCAAAGGTAAGGCTCCTGCCGTCTTCTGTTATCACCTCTTCATTGATAGTCGGTTTTCCTGCGATGATATGGCATTTGCCTTTATGGATCAGTGCAACCGACTCGAGGCTGTATGCCTGTGTGTCTGACGCGGGATTTCCGTCTTCGTCACAGCTCAGGCTGTATACCGCATCATCAAACATCTCAACAAGTTTTTCCATCTGAGGTATCTTTTTGCCATCTGCCTCAAGTACCGTCATGACCTCGCCTGTTCCGAAAGCTGTCCTGACCGTCAGCTGTGTTATGCCTTTTGTACCGGTCCTTCTGAGGAATGCGCGAAGCGCATCTGCGCATACCATTGCAGCATCAGACTGGAGCATGCAGTCATCTATGTCTATCACGTAATTGCTCTTGCCCTTCCTGAAACCGACCTCTCCGTGCGGACCGACTGCAAATACCGCCTTGTTCCTGTAGTACTTCAATGTATCGGCGCCTATGATCTCATTGACCTTCGGTTCCTCTAGCCCGCCTAATCTCTCAAGTTTTGCCCTGACCTGCCCTTCCTTGAGTTTCTTCTGCGCGCTGTATGAAAGTTCCTGCATCGTACATCCCCCGCAGCTGCCGGCATAAGGACATTCCGCAGGTATCCTGTCTGGCGATGCTGAAACTATTTCTGTCATGACCCCTTCTGCAGATGACTTTTTTGCCTTGGTTACTCTGACTCTCGCTTCATCACCGGGCACCGCGCCGCCGCTCACAAAAACGGCACAGCCATCGTATCTGCCGAAAGCCCTGCCGTCATCTAGCATGTCTTCTATTTTGAGTTCGATTATCTGATTTTTTTCCATGTCTTTTCACCACGATCTGTCAATGAGAACCGTCCCCGTTGATGTTGTCGGCGAGCGCGCGCAGCTTCGCGAAGCGCTTGCTGATCGCCGCCTTCCCTACCGGCGGCGTCAGCGACTCACCGATCTCGGTGAGGCTCGCCTCCGGCTTATACAGCCTGAGGTATGCCGCCTCTTTAAGCTGCGGCGGCAGATGTCTGAGTCCTTCGCTCCAGAAATCCGACAGAGGATCCGTCAGTTCATCCGCTTCAGGCATCCTGCCCGTCTCCGCGGATGCTATCGCTACAAGCCATCCTTTCTGCTCTTCAGCAGCCAGTAAAGTTCTGTCAACATTGGCATTGTCACAGTTGATGATACGCATTATCTCGCCGTGCATGCTCTTGTTGACGCGTATGCTTTCAAAATCGAGCACCGCGCTCCCGGCTCCCATGATTCCCAGCATGTCGCTTATGTATGCCGCCTTCTTCATGTACACTACGTAATTATCACCGCGTTTTACGACTGAAGCCGCAAGATCGTCAAAAGATCCGATCAGCTTTCTGAGGTCCATTGCACTCTGCTCCTTATCGAGCACGAATTCGAGGTGATAGCTCTTGCGCGGATCCGACATTGTGCCGCAGCTCAGGAACATCCCTCTCATATATGATCTCTTGCAGCATTTGGACTTGACGATTGGCGGATAAATACCGTCGCTGAAATAGTCATCTCCCTCGCGTATGAGCAGCATGCCCGTCTCGCGCAGTATCTGCATCGATTTTTCGTCGGGACTGATGTTTATGTAATATGTGTTCTTTCCTTTCTTGCCCTGGCTTCCCGGCCGGTGCGAGCCGCCTATCGCCAGATCAGCTTTGTTCCGGAAGTATGTTTCGATCAGCACCTTGAAGTGCCTCGCTACAGCGGCGCTCTCCGTTGATGCCACAATAGCAAAACTGCCGCCTGTGATCCGTATCGATCCCGATGCCCTCAGGAATCCCGCGATCTCAGCCAGCATGCAGCATTTCCTGGCAGGTTCCATCCTTGCCAGCTCACTTTTTACATCCGAAGAAAATGACACTCCGTCCCCTGTCTTCTATCCTTTTTTGTTCTGAAGGTCGAGGTCCCTGTGGTAGATCCTGACCCTCATTCCGTCTTTTCTGAACTCTTCCGCAACGGCGTTAGCAATTGCTACCGACCTGTGGTGGCCGCCCGTGCAGCCGAAAGCTATGTTCAGATGATATTTACCTTCATCTATGTATCCCTGCATCATCGACGACAGCAGTGCATGTACTGACTCAACGAACTCGCCTGCGAGTTCGCTTTTGAAGATATAGTCCCTTACCTTTTTATTATTGCCTGTAAGCTTTTTGAGACTCGGAACATAAAACGGATTCGGCAGGAATCTCACATCGAACATTACATCCGATTCTGTCGGTATGCCGTATTTGAATCCGAATGAGCTGATGTTGACCGCAAAGCTTGAGGATCCAGAGCCTCCGAAAAACATGCGGTCGAGTTCAGCGACCATCTCCGGGAGCTTGAGGTTGCTGGTATCAAGGACCAGATCTGCCTTTTTGCGGATCTCCCTGAGTTTTTCCCTCTCGTCTTCAATGACGCTGGCACTTGCCTGTCCTCCGGTCAGAGGATGGTTGCGCCTCACCTCATTATATCTTCTTACTATCTCGGAAACGGCGGCCTCCATGTAAAGCACCGTAAGTTCTATGTCGCTCCTGCTCCTCAGCTCGTCTATCACGTCCATGAGTTCGCCAAAGAAGCTGCCGCTCCTCAGATCAGCCACGAATACCGTCTTTTGTATGTTGTTCTCATCAGAAGAAGCCAGAGCAAGGAAGTTGTTGATCAGTGCCGGCGGCATGTTGTCGACACAGTAATACCCCTGGTCCTCGAACCAGTCTGCCGCTCTGCTGCGCCCCGCGCCTGACATTCCCGTTATGATGACAACTTCCATTTCTGCCCCTTATCTTTTCTGTATATTGACTATCCTCTCCGGATCGATGCCCGCCTCCATGGCGAGCGCCAGGCTCTCCGCAAAGCGCCCTACATATCTCGGTCTGTGCGCATCGCTGTTGATGACGAACTTCACATCATACTGTTTGTATATCTGAAGGTCGTTCACATCCGGATGCTTATGCCTGGCATTGATCTCGACCAGTGTACCTGTCTCTTCGCATGCCTTTGCCACCGCATGTTCATCGATGAAAGCCTTGTCGCCCGGATGTGTCAGCGTCCTGACATCATTGCTCTTAAGCGCTTTTATGATGCGCGCGGTATTCTGACGTCTGAGTTTCTCCTGCAGCTTCTTTGGCCACGGAAGTCTGAACGCCAGGAAATTATGCACCATGTGACATTTCGGCACATAATGGTAGCCCGCATTTACAAAGTCGAACTTCCCGAAGTCATCAGGTGTGATGTCGAGTCCGTTAGGAGTATCGACTATGTCGGCTTCCACTCCGAGATATACTTTCAGCTTCGGAAACGCAGCTATCGCCAGAGCGACATCCCTTCTCATCTGTGACATTTTACGGAGATCTATGCCGTAAAAGTCCGATGGTCCGTGGTCGGTTATCGCAAGCGAATCAAGGCCTCTCTTTGCTGCCGCGCGGGCATTGTCTATGATGCGGCCCTTTCCGTGAAAATACGGACCTATCCTGGAATAGATCGTATGTGTGTGATGGTCGAATTTCAGTCTGTATTCTTTTTTGATGTCTTCAATGTTCATTTTCATAGTCCTACAGGCTGCAGTTGATCAGCCTCACCTCAGGTTCAAGCATTATGCCCGAATCCGACAAAACTGTCTCTCTTACATGTCTCATGACAGCCAGCACGTCTTCGCAGCTGGCACCGCCTATGTTGATAACAAAACCCGAATGCTTTTCAGACACCTGTGCGCCTCCCACCGTGTAGCCTTTGAGGCCGGACTGCTCTATGAGAGCTGCGGCATAGCCGCCGACAGGTCTCTTGAATGTGCTGCCTGCACTCGGATAATTGACCGGCTGTTTTGAATTTCTTTTGAACTGAAGTTCAGCCACTCTTGCGGCTATGGCATCAGGATCGTCCTCAGTGAGTTCCATCTCTGCGGAAAGAATAAGTATGCCCGCATCCTCCGCCATGCTGTGCCTGTACGAGAACTGCATGTCCTCATTGCTCAGTGTACGCAGGTTCGTTCCGTCGGGGTCCATCACGCGGACAGTTCTGACGACATCCTTTATCTCGCCGCCGTATGCCCCCGCGTTCATGAACACGGCTCCGCCTATGCTTCCGGGTATCCCGCTTGCGAATTCGAACCCGCTGAGCCCGTTCTCCGTCAGGAACGCGGAAGTCCTCGACATGAGCATTGCTGCTCCTGCCTTCACCCTGCAAGGGTCCTCCGCGTCACGGACGATGGTTTCGAAATCTCCGCCGAGCTTTATCATGATCCCCGGGTAGCCTTCGTCCGATACGAGAAGATTTGAGCCGTTGCCGATTATCATGTGCTCAGCGCCGGAGTCCGTGACGGTTGTCAGCACTGAGGCAAGTTCCTCTTCATTGTTTACTGTAATAAATGCCGCAGCCGGCCCACCTATGCGAAATGAAGTGTGCCTGCTCATCGGCTCATCTCTGAGCACACGATCCCCAGGCACATTACCGCATATTCTTTCCAATGTTTCAGAAATAATTTCGTGCATGTTTCCTTTTTTATTCTAACAGATCCTTATCTTTTTTCCTTGCTTCGGCAGTCTTCTCCGGATCACCGTCAGGGCCATCCGCACGCTCACTGCGGTCAAAGGCAAACTTGTTCTGCGAAAGATCCCTCCGCTCCTTCCTGAGCCTTGAATACAGTGACTGCTGCTGTTTCTTATCCGGTTCAAGCTCCACCTCATCATCCTCGAGCCCGTAAGGTTCAAGGCTGTAGTAATACGAAGTATGCGTGTTCTTCTCTTTGCGCTTCAGGCTTCTTATCATCATCTTGTCTGCATATCTGTAGAACACAGCGAATACAGGCACTCCGAGGGCCATGCCCGGGAATCCGAACAGGCCTCCGCCTATCAGCACTGATATCAGTACCCAGAAGCTTCCGATACCTAACGCGTTTCCTACGATCTTCGGGCCGATGACGTTGCCGTCGAGCTGCTGTATGACGATAATGATTATTACAAAGTAGAGCGCTTCTATAGGATTCTCGAGGAGCAGGATGAATACCGATGGTATGGCGCCGATGAACGGACCGAAGAACGGTATGATGTTGGTCACTCCTACAATGACGCTCAGCATCAGGGCGAACGGTATCGCGCATATCTTGAGCACTATGAATGTTAGCACTCCGATGATGAACGAGTCTATGATACGCCCTACGATGAATCCGATGAATGTCTCGTTCACTATGCTGGCAAACTCATACAGGCTTGCCTTGCGCTTCTGGCTGCATATGGCGTTGACCATCTTGCGGGTGATCGCGAAAAGTCTCTCCTTGAAGTTGAGAAGGTATACCATTATCAGAAGTCCGATAAATGCATTTGCCACATACTTGACAGCCATTATCACGCCGTTGGATACCATCGATGCGATGCTCGCTGCATTTCCGCTCAGGATATGTTCCTGTACCCACTCCATGACCTCAGTGTTCTCCGCATTGGCGAGATTATCGACCCAGACCGCTATGAACGGGAAGTGGCTGAGATGGGTATTGCACCACATTGAGAATGAAGTAAGCCTCTCAGGCATCGTGCTCACCAGATTGACTGCACTTGCAACCAGCTGCGGTACTACGAAATACACGAACAGTCCTGCGAGCCCGACCACAACGATAACGCACACCAGTGACGCGACGGCTCTTGCGGCACCAAGTATGGTGCGCTTCTCTTCTTTATTTACTATGAGATCCCCGTCTTCCTGGACCAGCATGGCGCCGATCGAGAATCCTTTCCTTTTGGCTCCCTCCAGCATGCGCTGATAGCACCACTTTACGCAGGCGTTATACACAGGACAAAGAATGAACGCAAGAATACCGCCTATATATATAGGCGCCAGCGTGTTGTTTATATTTTCAAAGCCTATCGAGATACGGTTTTTGGTGATCCAGTTGTTGAATATGATCAGCAGACCACCGCACACCAGTATCAGGAATGCAGCTTTTGCATATGGACTTTCCCTGAATTTTTTGAACATGCAGTTCCCTCCGGCCTGTTCCCGGAATCAATCTCCGCTTTGCATTAATGCTCGCTGCAGAATCACGTCCTGTCAGCTCTGCTTCTTCAGGAACGACTTCCCTGCGACCGCACTGTTTTCGTCCGCTTCGCCGTTCCATCTGTAGTACAGCTCGCTGAAGTGTTCATACGTAGTGACTCCGACCACGCTTACTCCATCGTTGTTCATGCCGTGTCTTGAGGTGAGAGTCTCTACATACAGAACGTATTTCTGCTCCCCCACCGTTATGACGAACCTTTCATTTATGTCCATCTTACCATTTTTGTCAGGTGCGGTCGAAAGGCTTCCTGCCCCCAGCGATACCGCGTTATCGAAGTCAGCCTTGCTCCAGTCAGCGAAGCTGACAACATCTTCCGCTCCCTTTGGATCGGTCATCAGGGCTCCGAGCTTCTCGGCGCTCCCTGATTTCAGCGCTCTCATCACCGCTTTGGAATTTTCTTCGCTGTAATCAGCCATTGAATAAAAATCAGGTTCTGTGATCTTTTCTCCTGCAACTTTCTTATTATATGTGGATTTTGCCATCATGAATGCGGCAGTAACAAAGACCGCCAGCATAAGCAGAAATGCTATCAGTAAAATTCGGTTGGATTTCTTCTTCATTTTTCTCTCCTGTCCTGTAAGTCTATAATATAGCATTTGTCGACGCTTGTCTAATGATGTATACTTTGAATATGACAGATGAGGAAATAAGACGCATACTGCGCAAAAAGAGAAAACGTAAGCTGGCAAAAAGACGCATAACCGCGCTTCTGGTTGCAGCAGCCATCGCTGTCGGCGGAGGCTTGCTCGCAGGCAGAGCGATCGGAAACAAGATGTACGCGGACGAGATGAAAAACATCGTCTCTGTTGCCGAAGACAAGCCGATCGTCAAGGTGGCCATGGAGCAGCTGGGAAACAAAGGCGGTGAGCCTTTCTGGTCGTGGTACGGTTTCGAGAACCACGAAGAATGGTGTGCCCTCTTCATTTCATGGTGCGCGGATAAGTGCGGATACCTCAAGTCGGGAGCCGCTCCGAAGTTTGCACTGGTGAGCGACGGAGCAGACTGGTTTGTGCTCCGCGATCAGTGGCGTCTGGTAGGCGATACACCGGAGCCCGGTGATCTGATATTCTTCGACTGGGAGCAGGATGGCAGCCGTGACCACGTCGGCATCGTAACAGCCGTGGTCGGCGATAAAGTCTTTACCGTTGAAGGCAATTCCAGCGACCTGTGCAGACAGAAGAGATACTCTCTCGATGATCCCGTGATCTACGGATACGGAGTAATAAAAGAATAAGCTGTGCCTGCCGGCACAGCTCTTTTTTTCTTTGTCTTTTTTTCTATCTTACATTCAGATCAGGCTCTATCGCTTCGAACACCGGAAGGATACCCGTCTTTTCAGGCGTCTGCGCAGGCAGCTGCCAGAAGTCGTGGGCACAGTAATTGTTGCCCTCTACTATGGCAGGTCCGTCAGGCGTAATGCCTATATCCCAGCCTACGTATCTGACCTGAGGCACTACCAGTGCCGCTTCCTTCGCAAGCTCACATGCTTCCTTGAACATTGGTACCTGATGCCCCATCAGCTTGTAGTGTGTCATAGGATGCTCATCATAAACTATGGCCATCGAACCGTCACCGCTGACTCCCGGCGAGCAGATCCTTCCGGTCTCAAGGTCGACGCGGGTGCCGAATCCATAGTTATCCACAACACGGCCGTTCAGTCCGAATTTCTGTGTAGCGAAAATAACATGCGGAACTCTCTGCTTGTCTACTACCGTAATGATCCTGAGGCAGTTCATGGCATAAGGATAAACCTTCTCGTTGTCAGGATGCTGTTTGAGCACTTCCTCAAGGAGCCATGAATCTTCCTGCAGAAGTTCTCTGTACATGTCATCGAAGCTTTCGTAGTCATCCAGATTCTTCTTCATGCAGCCGTGTCCGCAGGAACCGTCCACCGGTTTGCAGAAGATGACCTTGTGCTTCTCAACGAACTCTCTGACCTCTCCTTTTGACGAGGTCTGAAAGTTTATGAAATCGCGTTTTATATAATCTCTGAACAGATTGTTGAAGTCCTCTTTATTATCGAAGAGGTGCTCATATGTATCATCATTGAAGTGGCTTATAAGTTTCTTATTGCGCAGTCTGGTCAGGAAGGTATCGCGCTGCTCATCAGTCAGATCCCAGAATCCGAATGTGACATAATCAAAATAGCCCGCTCCGAATTTGACGGCGCATTTTGCCATGTCAGCAGTGATGGCAGCCTTGCTCATTCCCGAGAATTTAGCTGTCCTGTCCAGTACTTCCTTATATTTATCAAGGCTCATTCCCTTGAGAACTCTTATCATATAACCAGGGCTCAGCACGTTGTAACCTCCTTTGGTTCTTCAGATTTCCATGTAATTCTACAACACATCGCGGTAAGTTGCCAGCGCACAGCTTCAAGATTAACATTTTTATGGTATCTGCAAATCGTGATACTTGCCGCAATATATGATATATTAAGTAATAACACTTGAGCACGGGCATTTCAGCGCTTCCGAGTGTTAGAATAATATATACAGTCTGAAACAGAAAAGCAAGGAAAAAAGAAATGGAATTTACAGCCAACAAAAATAAAAACATAAGTATTGAAACATCCACAGGTAATTATGACCGCTGTGCCATCCAGACACACTTCATCCAGATTGGCGAAGATTACATTGAACTCGTTGAACGTTATGTGAGACCTCTCTGGCAGGAAGGCGATCTGCTTGCTGTCGCCGAGAAGATCGTTTCACTCTGCCAGAACAACGTCATCCCTAAGAAGGATGTCAAGGTCAGCAGACTCGCAAAATTCCTCAGCCGCTTTGCCACCCAGCATAACTCCGCAGGCATAGGCGTAGGCGATGTCTATAAGATGCAGTACGCCATCGATCTGAACGGAGGAGCAAAGGTGTTCTTTGCTGCGGTCTGCGCGGGATTCGGAAAGTTCATAGGAAAGAAAGGTATCTTCTACGACATGGTCGGTGAAGAAGTCCGCGGACTCGACGGCTTCTATCCGGACGTGTTCCCTATCTACGGCGAGTTCGGCATTCCTCTTCCGAAGAATCCGAACGGTGTCTGCAACGAGATCAAAGAAAAAACAGGTATGTCTTGCATCATCATAGACGCTAACGACTTCACCCGTGACATCCTCGGAAGAAGCGACGATGTGACTCTAAGTGATGAACAGCTCTGCGAGATCATCAGAGACAATCCGGCCGGACAGGATGACCAGTGCACGCCGTTCATTCTTATCAGGAAAAAATAAACAGTTTTGTAAAAGCAAAAAGTGTTCCGTGATCAACGGAACACTTTTTTATTGCCTTTCGTTTCTGCCGTGCTTAATAATAGTCCTGCATGTTTTCAAGATATTCCTCAAGGCACAGGCCGTTGCTCATTATTTTTGCTGCATGCTCCTTGCCGACATATCTGTAATGCCACGGCTCATAGATGATCTCTGTGATATCTTCCTTATCTTTAGGGTACCTCAGGATGAAACCGTAATCCTGACAGTGTTCCATCAGCCACTTCTGTGCCGGCATGTCTTCCTGCTCATCTATGAGAGGATCTCCCCAGCCGAGCGAGTCAGCGTCGATTATGTCTGCCGCAAGACCGCATTCATGTTCACTGTGGCCCGGAACGGCAGTGTCTGCCTTGTTCGCGGTATGGTCATACAGGTATTGCTGAGTCTCGCGTGTCCTGAACGTGGATATCAGGCGCGGCGAGTAACCTGCGGCCCTGCAGTCCGCGAGCATTTCCGTAAGCGCGTCATGAACTCTCGCATCTATATAATAGCCGTCCTCGACTTCAACCGTCTCGATCTCAAAGTCATCAGGCATCGCGTTCTGATTGTTTACCAGGATCAGATACCACTGGTTTTTTTCTTCTTCGATCTTCTCCAGGCGCGCCTGCTCGTCCTCCTCTTTTTCGGCCTGCTCTTCCGCAGCCTGCTGTTCATCATCAGCGGAATGCTCCGCCTCTTCCCGGAGGGTATTCTGTAATGATCTGGATACTATGAAATACGCCGCCACTATCACAAGAATAATGAGAGCAATAATGATCTTTATAAGATTACGGTTCTTTTTCTTTCTCACGGTTTTCCCCTTCAGGCTTTTTTGCTGCGCTCGCGGGCGAGAAGCGCCGCGCCGTAAGCTCCTGCATACCTGCCGTCAGGCATGGCAAGCGCCTTTTTCCCCAGTTTTTTGCTGAGAAGCGATGCGAAGAACTCGTTGTTGCTGAAGCCTCCGGTGATGATTATGGTATCCTGGAGTTCCTTTCTCTGAACGAGAGTCGCCACCTTGAGCGCTACGGAATCAATAACTCCGGCAGCAAGGTCCTCGCGGCTTCTGCCTTCTCCCATGTAGTTTATCACTTCTGATTCAGCGAAAACAGTGCAGAGCGAACTTATTGAGATCGGTTTACCTATCTCGGCAAGCTCAAACAGTTCTTCTATGGTAAGGCCGAGCCTGTTTGCCATTACCTCGATGAACTTTCCCGTTCCGGCCGCGCACTTATCGTTCATCAGAAAGTCTACCGGTCTTCCGTTCATTACATTGATGTATTTTGTGTCCTGTCCGCCGATATCAATGATAGTACAGTCGCGTCCGATCATTTCAAAACCGCCTCTTCCGTGGCAGGTTATCTCAGTCACCACGCTATCGGCATACTCGACACTGATGCGTCCGTATCCGGTAGCTATTATGTCTGCATCATCGATGTCGCCATATCTTTTAATGAGGTCGTCCCTGATAATGCCTGCGGTGATCTTGCTGTTCCATCCGGTCGGCAGTACTTCAAAAACGGGATCCCTGCCCTCTTCAAGCACGCATACCTTTGATGCCGTTGAACCGATATCTATGCCGATATATTTTTTAGCCATATTTATGCCTCGTATTGTCGAATGTATTGTTGAGTCCGCTTATTGAGAGATACGCCAGTTTTTCGTCTTCAGCTATATCCTTTATTCTTTCTACGTCTTCTCCATGCACGAGAAGAGACACGCCGCAGCAGACAGAAAGTTCTCTCGGAGTCGGGCTGATCTGTGCGTACATGCTTTTGCTCTTGAGCGACCTGTACATTGCAGTCGCATCAGTGTGATTCTGAAACAGTATGTAATAGTGCAGATATTCTGCCATTGATACGTTTCCTCCAAAAAGTATAGGGCGGAGATCGTCCGCCCTATATTCTAACATTTCTTTTCCTTCAGCAAAAGATTGTATTAGCCGAGCATCTCGATGAATGCACCGATCCTTGTCTTGAGCTGCTGTGCATCGTTGTCAGTGTAGTCTGTTTCGATGCTGAGGAACGGGATCCCTTCTGCCTTGCATCTGTCTTCGAGTGCTCTTCCCTCGATATCGTATGTCTGGCAGAACATCAGGCTTACATCGATGACTCCGTCAGCCTTGCTTTCCTTAGCGAGTCTGACAACATCGTCGAACCTTGCCGTGTTTGGTGTGAAGCATGCGCAGTTGATGCCCATGTATCTGTTGGCGATGTTCTGTACCATCTCGTCAAGAGTTGCACCGCTCTCATCAACGAAGTTCTCGAAGTATCTTGTGCCGGTGCATGTCTCTTCGCATACTACGATTCCGCCGCTTGTCTCAACGAGGTTGTGGAGCTTCCAGTTAGGAATGGCCATAGGTGTTCCGGAGATGAGGATCCTCTTCTTTCCTGCTGCGAGGTTTACGCCGTCCGCAACTCTCTTCTCAAGCTCGTCGCACAGCTTGTTGACCATTGCAGCGAATCTCTCAGGATCGTCATAGTAAGCGATCTGCGAGATGAGCAGTACGTCGGTTCCGCTGATAGGAACGTTTTCTTTCCATCTGAGGCTGTACAGTCTCTGGAGAGCTGCTCTCTTTGCGTTGATCTTCTTGATGTTCTCAGCAAGAGCCTCTGCAGTTACCTTATTGCCTGTTGTCTCCTCAACGACCTTGATGAGCTCCTTGATCTCGTCTGCCCACTTGAGGAAGTCCTTTTCTCTCTTCATCTGAGGCAGGTCCATGATGTGCATAGGAACGTCCGTGCCGAGGATCTCATAGGCTTTCTTCTTGCCGTCACATGTGTTCTCACCGATGTAGATGTCAGCAAGTCTGTAGAACGGGCATGTTCTGTCGAATCTTGCGCCGAGCATAGCCTTGATCAGCGGGCATGTGTTTGCAGGAAGATATCTCTCACCGCCAGGTACCCAGAACTGAGAACCTGCGCAGAGACCTGTAGCGATTCCGCCTGCTGCAAAAATGACTTCGTCAGGTACATAAGCGCAGAATGTTCCGAACACCTTGCCGCCGTTCTTTCTGAATTCTACGAGTTCAGAAGGTCTGAGGCCGTGTACGTCTGCGAGGACCATATCGAAGTAGTCCATGGCTTCAGGTCTGTTCTCCTGCGACATGAATACATCGCCGATAGCTCCCGGAAGCACTTCGCAAAGCATGTCATGAAGCTCAAGGTTCATACCAAGATCTGCCCACATTTTCTGATTGTCTGCCATAATATTTTCTCCCCTTATAAATTGTAAAAACGCTTTAAATATGCGCCTTCAGAGACCCTGAAGGCACAACTTACATTTAAATTTTACTATCATGAAAAGAGCGGGCAAAATAGATATAATCTATTCTGCCCGCCATGTTGATAGCTTTTGTCAATGTATTGCCATGCCCGCTAAGGCGGCATCAGGGTATCCTACATACCCGACTGAGAGAACAGTTTTGCTCCGACTTTTTCGCCTTCTTCAGCTGTACATCCGTACACGTTTCCATCTTCTTCAAGCAATCCGTAATGTACGGTTACCTCCTCTGCCGGGTCATACTTTGGATCCTCAAGCTTTTTGTTCAGAAGCTCTATCAGTATCTCCATCACGTAGTTTGTCTGCTCATCCTCGGACATGGCCATGATCGTGTCTGCTTCAGCTGCCACTCTCTCCTCGAGAACGGAATTGAGTTCATCCTGAATGCCGGTAAAGATCTGCAGAGGTTCTACGGAAACGGTCACGTCATATCCGCCGTCTTCCGCAGCTGTTGCTTCACCGACCGTATACTTTGTTTTTTCAAGCGCGTGAATCATGAAGTCCTTGAATGAGTTCATGACTTCTTCGTTAAGATTCGCCTCGGAGCCGAGCTTCTCCATCATAGAGTCGACAACATCGTCCCGCAGCTCCGCCTCTTTTCCTTCCTCGATATCTGCGATTTTGACAGAGTGATCGTAGTCTCCGGTGCTTATAAGGTCCAGTACGGCCTTAACGTATGCCTGTGCATCCTCCGGAGCCGGCTTCTTCGGACCGCAGCCGCAGAGCATCGCGACTGCCATCACGATCATCAGCAGTGTAAGCAGAAAAAACCTTAGTCCTTTTTTCATGTCTGTCTCCTATTTGATCTTGCGGCGCTTGATTTTCTGCGTAGTAGTCTTTTCGAACTCTTCCGTCCTGAGATATGTCTGCTTGATGCGCTTGTATTTAGGCATCTCGTCGTTGATCTTCTCTATGTCACTGTCGACTATGGCCTGGATCTCCTCGATGGTCTTGCCGCTGAGCGCTTCTGCCTCAGGATCATAAACCACATGGGCTACAAGCCTGTAGTCATCTCCCTCTTCTTCGCCCATGACTACGTTCTCGACCACATACGGGATATTGTCGATCAGTCCCTCTATCTCTTCAGGATATATGTTTTTACCGTTCTTGAGAACGATCACGTTTTTCTTGCGGCCTGTCAGGAAAATATAGCCATCCTTGTCTATTCTGGCAAGGTCACCTGTGTTGAACCAACCATCCACAAACACTTCCCTGTTTGCCTCTTCATCGTCAAGGTAACCCTTCATGATGTTAGGACCTCTTGCATAAAGCTCTCCTATGCCGTCCTCGTCAGGGTTATTGATCTTAACCTCAACTCCCGGCATCGCATGTCCGACCGAACCCGGTCTGCGGTAGAAGTAGCTTTCAGAAGCAATGGTCGGCGCTGTCTCTGTAAGTCCATAGCCCTGCACCGTAAGGATGCCGAAATCTGTCGTATATTCGAGGATCTTCGGATCGAGGGCCGCCGCTCCGCTGATGAGGAATCTCAGTTTGCCGCCAAGTCCGTCAATGACATCCTTGAACAGCCTGCGCCTTACATCGATACCCACCTTCATCAGAGCCTTGGATATCTTGCGGCCCATCTCGAGTTTCTCAAGCTTGCCTTCCTTCTCAGCGGTCTTAAGCACCTTGTTGATCATCGACTCGATGATGAGCGGTACGCAGAAGAATGCGGTCACGCCGTATTCCTTGAGCTCCTTCTGGATGTATTTGAGCCCGCTGCAGAACACGTTAGTCGCTCCGTTGCTGATGAACATCAGAACGCCCTGGTTTCCGAACGCATGATGGAGCGGAAGCAGTATCATCTCAACATCGTCCTCGTAAATAGGCTCCACTTTCCTCATCGCAGCGATGGTGGATGCTATATTGCGCTGAGTCAGCTGCGCCGCCTTCGCGTCAGCGGATGTGCCCGAAGTGAACAGTATTATATCCACTGCGTGCTTATCGATAACCTTGAACTCAGGCTTATACTGCTTTACGAGTTTCGCGTGCTCCACAAGAGCTTCCTGCGAGATCTCCGACATAGGGATCAGCGTTTCAGCAGTGACGCCTTCCATTTTGCTGATCTTCTCAAAGTCCATTTTGAGGGTCTCATCATAAACGATGGCGTCAGCCTTGCACTTTACCAGTGAGTTAATGATCTCCTCTTCAGGCAGACCCTTATCGAGAGGCACCACAACACCGACGTTGATGACTATTCCGTAGTACGCCGCCAGCCATGTATACGAGTTAGGACCTATGACGACTATTCTCTTGCCCTTCAGCCCCTTGCTGATCAGATATGCTCCTATGGAATCCATATCGTCCCTGAACTTGCGGTATGTGATCTCAACTTTGTTTTTTCTGTCAGGAGTCTTGTAAATGAAAGCTGTATTCTTACCGTACTTATCTGCCACAAAGTCCATGATCTCTTTGAGGTCCTGGAATTCTATGTCATATTTGCATTTATACTTTCTCATTATCTATATCCCTTTCTAAGAGTTTTACTGCACCGTTTAGGCGCACAATAATACACAATCCCCTTTTTCCTTTTCTCAATATACAGTAAAGTAATGGTTTTGGCAATGAAACTATATCTGCCCAATCAGTTTCGTAACGCTTGATATTACAGCGTTTCAGCAAGTTCCGGGAATATGCTCAGGCTGCGTTTGAGTATGCCGTGAACGTATGCGATCATGGTGCCGTAATTGGTTATAGGCACTCCCTGCGCGGTCGTTTCTGACGCGCGGTGTTTCACTTCTCTTTCATTCAGCATGCACCCTCCGCAGTGTACCACCAGCGCGTAAGGAGTCAGGTCGTCAGGATATCCCGTGCCGCTTGCCGTTTCGAAAACCAGATTTTTCCCTGTAAATTCGCTGAGCCACTTCGGGATCTTGACCGTACCGATGTCTCCGCACTGTCTGTGATGCGTGCATCCTTCTGCGATGAGCACCTTGTCACCGTCTTTCAGGCCGTTGATCGCGGCGACGCCCCTTACTGCATCATCGAGCAGCCCTTTATAGCGCGCCATGAGTATCGAGAACGAAGTCAGCGGCACATCCTGCGGCACTATCCTGTCGACCTTGCCGAACACCTGGCTGTCTGTGATCACAAGAGCCGGTTTCACATTTCCAAGCTTTTCGAACATGTCCTCCAGTTCCGCATCCTGTACGACTATGGCGGCCGCGCCGGCATCCAGTATATCCCTTATGGTCTGCTGCTGCGGAAGAATAAGTCTGCCCTTAGGCGCGGCCTTATCGATAGGCACCACCAGAAGCACTAAATCTCCCGTATTGATCTTATCAGCAACAAGACGTCCTTCTTCACCCTGAGGCTTAAGCGCAGCAATACGGTCCTTGAGCTCGTTTATGCCATCGCCCGTAAGCGCGCTTACATGTATCATGCCGTCGCTGTTCTTAGCTATCCGCTGCATCAGACCGAGCGACTCTTCGCCGACATTGTGGTCTTCTGTATCTTCAGGTATATCGCTCTTATTCAGTGCGATCAGGCAAGGTATGCTTCTTTCCTTAAACAGGCTGACTAATTCCTCATCGACCTTTCTGAACCCTTCGGTCGTATCGACTACCAGTACAGCTATGTCAGTTTTTTCAAGTATCTTGCGTGTCCTCTGAACGCGAAGTTCTCCGAGGCTGCCCTCGTCATCAAAACCCGGCGTGTCTATTATGACCACCGGTCCCAGCGGGAGTATTTCCATGGATTTTGTCACAGGGTCTGTCGTAGTGCCCTTCACCTCAGAGACCACTGCGAGATCCTGACCGGTCACGGCATTTACTACGCTGGATTTTCCCGCATTTCTGCGTCCGAAGAAACCTATGTGTATTCTTTCGCCCGAAGGCGTTTCATTCATTCCTGCCATAAAAAACCTCTCTGAAAAATAAAAGCAGGGATCATTCCCTGTGATTAGTGTACCTTCATAAAGATAACTTATCAAGAATTAAACAAAAGCTGCGGTTTCACCGCAGCCCCACCCTTTTTCGAAAGATACTGTTAAACACCTTTCAAAAGAGATCTTTCGGGTTTCTCGCTCGATGTTTAGAGAGGGAGCACCGAAATGCAGCAGCATTTGTGGGGAAACCCTATGATCTCTTGTCTTATTATATTTATGTATTTCTTTTTATGAATAATTGACTAAAAATAAAAACAGACCACATGCGCATTTTTTCTATACCACATAATCTGTCTATGTATAAAACTTCCCTGTTTGCAGCGTTTTGTGTGAAATGTTTCAGTATACCAGGTTGCTGTTATTGTGTGCTGCAGACAGCATCAAAGTCTGGTGGTGAAGCTGAACTCCGCTCTGTCACATCGCACAAAGCTTTCTATGTATTCCACAGGCTGCCGTTCCGAATCGACCCCTATAAGTTCGAAGCTGAATGCCGGATGGTCCACAGGGAGTTCCAGATATCTGGCCTCCTTAGGAAACAACCTTACTACGCGAAGCCTTTTGTCATACTTTTCAGGTAAATGGCCTTTGTCCTCCATATATTCATATAGCGATACCATCCTGAAGTCGAACGTTTCAATATCCGGGAAGATTTTTTTAGGCACATAGGTATACTCTATAGCAAGAGGTTCCTCACTGCCGTAGCTTACCCGATGGAGTGCGAATACGGGCTCGCCCTCCTGAAGATTCAGTTTGTCTTCAAGAAATCTGTTTCCTGTGATGGTTCCGCTGACCAGGACAACATTTTTGACCTTAATTCCATATGAGCGTACAAGTCCCGAGATACCTTTATTTTCTTCCAACGAAATGTCACTGATGTTCATCACCTGTTCGTGTTTCCTGCGGATAAAGGTCCCTCTTCCTCTGACCCGGTATACCACACCTTCGTCTGCAAGCTTTCTGAGGGCATACTGAATGGAAGAGCGCTTCACGGAATACTTCTCCGCAAGCTCCCTTTCTCCCGGCAACCTTTCTCCGTCAAGGCATTGGCCATATTCATCAATTATCCGTTCTCTGATCTGCTTATATATGCTCATTTCCTTTGCCATGTCCGCATATGATCCCTTATGCGAAATCCCTTATGTGAAACTCAATGTTATCAGGCATTAAAACGTTGTCAAAATACTCTATGAGTCTGTCCTTTCTGTCATATATCATTCCATCATATCTGATAAGCGGCTCATCCTTGCTTACTCTAAGAAGCTCAGCCTCCATGTCGTCGGCATACACCTGTGTGATCCGATGATGTACACTTGAAAGAGAGATCCCGTATCTGTTTCTCAGCAGCGAACCAATGCTATGCTGTTCCAGGTCTTCCCGGCTCATGTCCGGAGCATGCTCTGCTACAAGGTACGACCTTTCAAGCGACATGGGCCGGTTGCTGTCATATCTTATGCGAAGTATCTGGTAGCAAAGAGTCCCTGCAGGCAGCTGTGTGATCTCTGCCAGACTTTTGCTCACGCTTATTATCTCAAAATTCAGCATGATCGACCTGTTATCGTTCCTGACTCTCTCTATTTCTTTAATAATGGACCGGATATGATTGAGGTTGATTTCTATCCTTCTTGGAGCCACGAAGTATCCCCGGCGCGGTCTCCTTACCAGAACACCTTTTTTGACCAGTATTTCAAGAGCGCTTCTGACAGTATCCCTCTGCACTCCAAAATCTTCAGCCAGCCGTCTTTCGGAAGGCAGTTTGTCCCATTCCTTCAGGAGTCTCTCCCTTATTTGTCTTTCGATCTCGCGAGAGATCTCTTCATCCTTGAACAGTATGCGCTTTCTCATTGTTTCCCCTTTTTTCTTTGCATATTGTTAACAATATGCAAAGAAAGCCAAACTGTCAAGCCCAAAGCATCATTGCTTTTAATTGATACACAGCGTATGATTTTTATGATGGAAAACAAGATAATTGACATCCTGAATCTGTCAGCATGGCGCATGGAAGCTCCTCAGCTTTTCAGCGGTTTCCATATCATCGCCTCTCTTCTGGCCGCTGCTCTTGCTGTACTGGGAGCCATCTTTTTTGCGCGCCGTGCCGTTATGGAAAAAAACGTACGTAAGACGCTGGTTCTGTCGGGCTGGCTGCTTCTTATCCTTGAAGTATACAAGCAGTATTTCCTTTATTACATAGTGAATGGCGGAGCATTCGACTTCTGGTTTTTCCCATTTCAGCTCTGCTCAATGCCTATGTATCTCTGCATGCTCCTGCCATTCCTTAAGGATGAATCCCGCGTCACACTCATGACCTTCATGGGCGGATACACATTCATCAGTGCCACGGCAACTCTTATCTATCCGGAAGACATACTGCGGCCTTATATATCTCTTACAGTCCACGGCTTCATCTGGCACGGACTGCTGCT
>CACYLW010000019.1 GCA_902775345.1 uncultured Eubacteriales bacterium
TACTTTTCTGAAGAATCCGCAACTGCGGAGATGTGTTTGTATGCGTTGATTTGCTATATGCTTTTCAAAAAAGCTCTTGACACAGCATTAGCAAGATTTGCCGCTTTTACTTAAAACAAAAGAACTTCCGGGATTTCTTACCGAAAGTTCTTATTCTTGGAGCTGATGACGAGATTCATGTTTTTGAACCCCTTGCAATTACTGGGCTGCAGCCTGTAGAAAAAATATCAGCCCATTCATTTCATCAAAAGTTTCATTCATTTTCACTTTTCGCGAAATCCCGATGTAATCTCTCCTCAAGTTTCTCCAGCACATTAGGAGAGTCGAAGTTCCATGTTCGCGTTCCTGTCATAGTTTATCTATGTCGTCAGCACCCGACCAGAGAATTCTCCTTATATCCATATCATCGCCATCTATAACGTAAAAGATGGTATAGTTTCCATAATACAGTCTGCGGTATACAGGTGAATCATCATACGGATAAAATGGCTCATAACTGTCTGCACCAAAGGATCTTTCTTCTATAAATTGAAGAGTATTGTCATAGAACCTTTTTGATACAGCAACACTTTCTGTTTTATCCAAGAGATACAAGGTGATATCTATCATATCCCATAGAAAAGTTTCAGCATAACGCACATTAAATCTTTTCATTAAGGATATCCTCCAGTTTTGAGCGGATCTCTTCTGCTGTGTAATATTTCATTGTGCCTTCTGCAACCTTATCATCTGCCTCCTTCAGGCTGCTTGCAACATATTCAGCATAGTGCCCATATCTTTCAGCGCTGCCTTTGTACGCAGACACAGATTCATAAGCTTTATGGGCTGTGATCGCAAACGGTATCCCTTGCTCTCTGACAGCCTGCTTCAGGAAAATATTGATTGCCGTTGTCATATTGAGGCCCAGCCCGGCAAATAATGTTTCTGCTTGCTTTTTAAGTTCTTTATCTATTCTGAGATTCATACTTGTTGTATCACTCATAAGAATTCACCTCCATTCCGTACAGAAATTATATGCAATTATCTTTACAATGTAAAGATAATTGCATATTCTTGTAAAAATTCAGACAGTGTCTGGATTATTGGATGCTTTATTCTTTTAACATTGCTCATATTCTACGAATAAAGAAAAACTCCGGAACAAGTCCGGAGTCGTGGAGCTGTTACCAGAGGAGCATAGCCGACGTAGGTCAAGGTTCCCGACCTTACGCCAACGGCGTTCCATCCGAAGGGAACCTTATGAGGGGAAGTATCCCGAATTCCTCCTTGCTTCATGCATTGTCAGTCTGGTAGCTTTTTCAATAATCATTCTCCAATCATCACATATAAATTGTAAATTGCTCTATATGTTTCTTCTATTCTGTCCATGTCATCAATAAACTGGATATTATTTCTAATGCACCAATTCTTTACCACCGCAGCAGCTTCCTCATTCGCATAAAAATGCGTTGTATTCAGTTTAGTTCGCTGAATCGGGGATCATCTCCGGAAGTTCTTCCGTAACTTTTTCAGGTTCTGCTTCCGGGACCATTTCCGGAAGCGCATCCGGAGCTGGTTCAGGTTTGCTTTCTGCAGGCGTTTCGGCGGCTTCTTCTACAGGGACCTCTGCGGCTCTGGCAGCAGCTTCTTTTTCCGCGACCTTTTCTCTGTTCTTCTCAAAATGCTCATCCATCGCATTGCATGCTTTGACGGCAGCATTCTTTCCTGCCTTGAGCAGGTTAGCTGCTATCGATGTCGACTCACCTCTTTCCCTGGCTTCAGCCTCCTTCTTCAGATCATCCTGCAGTACTGCAAGCGCCATCATAAGGAGCACGCAGTGATTCTCAAACTTCTCCTCAATGATCTCCAGACCGAGGCCTCCGTCAACGCAAATTGAAGTTGCTATATCTCCTTTCGGATACACGATCCTGTAGTTCCAGCCATATACATCACCACTCACCATCCAGTCCCTGTAGCTGGCAAGGTATTCATAATCATACAGCACAGGATTCCTGGTGATGTTTCCTTCCCTCTCATTCCCACGGGAAATGACATACTCTTTCTTCAGAGACAGAGCCTTTTGTCTTATAGCTCCAATTTCCTTCTTTGATGCATCGGACACATAGATGTACCGTCCACCGTCACCGATTCTGGCATCAACATAATATTTCTCTACTCCGGCTTCATCAAGTACAAGTTTCATAATCCGCTCCGTTTCCCTTCTGTTTTATCTTGATGCTACAATAACTATACTTTTTTACTGCATTCAATTATAAGGCTTGCTTTGCGTTATGTCGAATTGATTAAACGGACTGCATAAGCAAGAGCTCGCAGGCCATTCTCCGAATAACAGTGTTTACATGTATAAAAAGAACTTCCGGTTTTACCCGAAAGTTCAAAAGTTTGGAGCTGATGCTTCTTCTCAGAGGTCTGTTACAGAGCAACTGTGTAGTTGAAGCTATTCATGTAAGCAAGAGACAGTATACTGACAAACTGTGGCCCGTATTTCCGAAAGCTGTATATATTTGCTTTAAGTACCTCCAGGACCTTCAGCATCCATGCAGTGCTCATGATCTCACTAATCTCCGCATGATACTTCTGGCGGGTCATCTCTGAAGCAAAGAACTCCAGTCTTACCAGCCCCTCGCTCATCTTCCTGTACTCATCACTTTCAAATGAATCGCTGCAGAGATCTTCAACGGTATCATCTGCATATAACGAAGTATCCCTGCAAACATCACCTGCAAGCCCGAGGACCCATTCGCCACTCCGCTGCAACTCATCTGGAGTCCTCCCAACAAGCTTGCACAATCTGTCTATTCTTTTTTCCAGGCTCTCTGCCATTTTCTTCCTCCCTTATGAACGATCCTGTGCGCATACCCCTTCCGTCCTTGTGCCAGGGTGTATGGAACAAGGGAAAAGGCCCCGTATCATCCCAGCATGTAACTATGGTGCAGTTCGCACAAAACTTTCTTTAGCGTGTGTTTTATGAAGTTTATCAAGAGGTTTTCCGCTTGGTAGTCCTCCCCGGACTATCCATTTCCATCTCCCAACGGATATCCTGATGTATGTACTTTAACCTGTAGTTGATCATCTTTCCGTTGCAGCTTCTAGATTCACAGCTATATACAATCTGTACTTTCCCATCCAGCCGCATCCATTCGATATTGAGTATCCTTTCAACATTTACGGACTTCCAGTGCCCGCTATCATAGATCTTGAATCTGACTGGCTTAGGCTCTCTTAACATTCTGTCGAAGATCGCGACCACGTCTACAGTTTGTGCCATGATCCTCCGCCTCCTTGAATCTATATACCACGCCAGACGCTCTTTCATCTGATGAGGTAATTATAAAAATACCAGAACATATGTTCAAGTTTTTTTGTAAGAAAAAAAACGAGCGTCCGATTTTTGGGACATCTCGCTTTTAGAATCCACTATCTACGACCGATTCACTAAATCCATTCGTGAACCACTAAACTTCAAGCACATCTTCCGGAATCCGTTTCATTATTTTGTATTTTGTTTTTAATAAGTCCAGATACGTTTTTAATAGAAATTGTCCAATCCATCAAGGCGTAGTGAAATATATGCCTTTGGAAAAATAGTTGTCATTTTCCCAATCCGAGTGGGTAGTAAATAATACGCCGACAACAGCGGCAAAGCGAAGCGACAACAAAACCGGTTATACCGGCGTGAATTACTGTAGCGGAAAATGGGAGGCAAAAATCGCTTATCACGGCGTACGGTATACGCTGGGACGCTTTGAAGAACTGCAACAAGCAATAACCGCAAGGCAGCTGGCTGAAGCAGACTTAAAGAAAGATCCCGAAAAGTTCGTATCGAAATACTCGAAGAAGTGCAAAGCTTAATGCTTAAAATGATTGCTGTGTCAGGCGGTCGCTGAGGATTGGACGTAAAGAAGAAAGGCTGGAGAGAAATCTCCAGCCTTTTTTGATTGTGTTGGGGCAGGGGAGAGGAGAAGGGAAGAGGGCGCCGATTGGCGCCCTCTTTGTGCGTTTTGCAAATATGTAAGAAAGGGAGAGAAGCTTAGAATGCGCGTTTGATAATCTGCTCCATATGCTCCTTGGCTTCGAACATAACCTGTTCTTCGTCCATGGTGAGCACTTCGCGGTTCTTCATTACCAGTTTACCGTTAATAATAGAATCGGTGACATCACGGCCACTGCCGCAGTCAACCAACGTATTGAGGAGAACCTGAGAGGGCAAGAAGTGCGGCTGGTTCAGATTGACAAGAATTACATCGGCCTTTTTGCCAACTTCCACGGTGCCCAAAATGTCGCCGTGACCAAGGGCATTTGCGCCACCCTGCGTTGCCATCTTCAAAAGAGTGGCACAGGGCATAGCAACAGGATCAAATGCAGACAGGCCCCAATAGCCGATCATTGCATAGCGCAGGACTTTCATCTCGTCAAACAAATCCACGCCGTTGAAAGCGCTGCCGTCGGAGGCGAGGCCAACGCTACAGCCGGCCTGCAGAATGCGTGGCGTTTTGGGGAAGCCGTGATTGCTCAGATTTCCTCTGGGACAATGGATAAGCTTGACCTGCTTCTCTGCGAGCAGTTGGATATCGTTATCTGTCAGCATGACGTTATGCGCCGTCAGCAGGTGGGGACCCAGAACACCCATATCATTCAGTACCTCCGCCGGACGCTTCTGATAGTTCTGCAGGCAGTAACTAACCTCGTCACGGTGCTCACAAAGGTGCATATGGATGCCAGTATTTCGCTCTGCTGCATTTTCAGCGACCATACGCATAAGGCGCTCAGAACAGGTCATAATCTGACGAAGGGCGAAGAAAATATCAATGCGGCCATCGCCAGCACTTTGATAGCCATCGTACAGCTCAATCGTGCGGGCAATAGCTTCGTCTGCGGTTTCTTTCATCGCCCCGGTGATCGCATTGCCCATATCCATGGTGGACTTGGCGATTGCGGCACGCATACCCGACTCCACAACGGCATCTGCTACGCGGTGCATATGTACGCCGCCAGAGTCAGCGAAAGAGGTCGTACCACTCTTTATCATTTCCAAGCAGGCCATTTTTGCGCTGACATAAGAGTCTTCTGGGTTGAGATTGCTCTCAAAGGGAACCAGAAAACGGGTCCAGACCATGGGATACTCGTCTGCCACGCGGCCGCGCAGAAGCTGCTGGCAGGTGTGCATATGACCATCGACAAAGCCCGGCATCAGCAGCTTGTCCTTGCCGTCGAGAACGGTTGCAGCGTTGTAAGCGGCTTCCAAATCGACAGTTGCGCCGATCTCCTTGATCCAAGACTGGTCAATCACCACGGAACACTCATCCGAGATGCTCATATCCGCATTCAGAACACGGCAGTTTTTTACCAGAATATCACAAGTTTTCATGGGAAGCCTCCTGTTCTTAAATCTGGCCGGTGACCTTCAGAACGATGTCTGCAACCAGAGCGGAGAAGAAGAAGGTACCGGCGATAACGAAGATGGTGATAATGATATACTTCCAACCAGCCTTGGCAAAATCCTTGAAGTCCTTACCGATTGCAATACCGGCAAAGGCACCAAGCGCAGCCGTAGGGGCCATGAAGCTGGAATAGTTGGCGAGAGTCATAACGGTGGAGCTGATGGGGGAGAGGGGGCAAGCCAGCAGAGCGCCGGTCAGAGCAACGAAAATCATGGAGGGAAGCTTAACCCAGCGACTGACAAACTTACCAATCAGCAGACCAATCAGACCGATAGCGCACAGAAGAGCCGAGCCGGCAGCGGCCTGGCCGATGGTAACACCGTAACCGACAACGTTAGCGACGATGACCATAACCCAAACGACGAGCATCAAACCGAGACGGTTGACGAAGAAATCTTTAAAACTCATTACTGTTCCTCCTTTGCCTGCTTCTTGCCGCGACCAAGAATGGGCTGCAGCTTCTTATAGAGCCAAGTAGTCAGGGGAATGCCGATGAAGGTTCCCAAATAAATGCCGTCAATACCGGTCAGCGTATCACTGGTACTGGCATAGAGCAGAATATCCTCAGCAAATTCGGGATACATCTCACCGAGAGTCGCAGCACCGGCAGCCATCATAGAGCCACTGCCAACACCGCAGGCCATACCGAGGGCATAGGGATGGAACAGATTAAAAGAAGCAATCAAACTGACAAACACACCCAAAAACACGGTGCCGATGATAGAGCCGACAATGTAAACGGAGAAAGTGCCCTTCGTTTCGGGAGCGTCGGGGCCCCAATAGTCGGTAGACAGGGCGAGGTTGCCGTCACGGTTGATGGAGTAGGTTGCACCGATGGACTCCAGACCGAGACCAAGCAGGAGCGCCAGAGGGAGAGAAAGGAAGATCGTACCGAGGTTGCCCAGTTCCTGCAGCAGCAGGGCAGGGCCTGCATCCAGCAGCTTGGGCAGATTGCCACCAGCGGAGACACCCATACGGGCCATGAAGGGGGCGATGACTACGAGAACAAGGTCACCTGCATCCTGACACTCGGAGGACTTGAAAAGCTTCAGAAGGTCGGGACCCATCACGCCACCAATAATGGTAGCAATAACCAAGGGGAAAATAACCAGAGTACCAATGCCGATGTCGATCTTGATGGCGCCAATCATATCGGCAATAACCGCGATGATAAGGGCAATCAAGACCAGTTTCCCATACCGCTTGATGGGAGAGATTTTGTTTTCCATGTTTTGTCCACATCCTTTCAGTTTTCTTACTATTGTAGGTACTTATATGATATATGAACCATATATATATCGGAAGTCGACAAAAAACGATAGGAGTCCATCGAAAAAACAGATGGACTCCATCGATAAAATAGTTAGGTGCAAGGTGAAATAGTATCTATAAAAAGCTTTGCCAAATCAGTAAGCGCATAGTCTTTGCGAACAACATATACCAGTTGTATTGTGTAGCTATCTTCTAACGGACGGGCAAGGATATTGCGCTGCTGTTCGGCAACGGGAACATAGCTCGTTCCGGTAACAACCGCATTCAAGGCCGAAAGCATACTGTACGTCGCAGCACGATCCGTTGTTCCAATCTTTCGTGGACACTCGGCAATAACCTCTCCGCTAAAGGGCTGAGCGCGCAGAATACGATCGTATGTTACGCAAGGGAAAGCCTTCAAGTCGTTTACGGAAACGGATTCTTTTTTTGCCAGAGGATGGTCTTTGTGCATATGAACATGTATTTTTTCTTTTCCTAAACTATGGTACTGCAAATTGTGGTTCTTAATCTCCTGCAGCACCTGCTTAGAGAGTTGCTCCGAAAAGAAGAGAACACCGATATCAGCAAATCCGCATTCTACATTTTCCAGAATTTCAGAGCTTGAGCATTCCAAAAAACAAAGCTTGTATTCTTCAGCTGTCACATGCTGTGCGATGGAAAGAAAACCATCCAGACCAAAAATATGATGTTGCGCCGCAACAGAAAAAGTTTCGCTTTTATTGCGGGTGCTGTATTTGTTTTTGATAAAGTCCATCTTTTTATCAATAACAAGCAACTCCGAAAGAAGTTCCTCTCCTGCGCCGGTTAAAATCACACCCTTAGCATTGCGCTCAAGAAGTTGTACACCGCAATACTTCTCCAATTCTCGAATTGCGCTTGAAACGCTGGATTGCGCCATATATAAGCGTTTGGCAGCCTCGCTGATCGAACCCGTTTCCGCGGCAGAAAGAAAACATTTTATCTGTTGTAATGTCATAATTTCCCCATCAACCCTTCTTCCCCTGTGTATAGCTGTAATTATCTCGCTGAGCCTTCTTCAAAGCATTTTGCAGTTTTTCATATGCCATTTTTATTCCGGACACTCTGATATCAAGTTGGAAGAGTGGCTCATACTTCAAGGAGTTCAGCCTTTGTCTTGATAAGCTGAGTTCACTAGTGCTTTTTCTTCTATCTTCTGAGAAGTCTTTTGCGTCCAGAACAGAATGCCTAGTCAAATCCGCATATTTGACATCTGCAACCATGAATCTTAATAGCTTCTTTTCTATTTTTAGGATTACGTTCATACCTTACGTGTTTGGATACTTTTTTTGCTCCTTCCACTATTATAGGCGGGGTGACTGTATCATCAAATGCAACATCAATATTTACTAAGTAATTGATTATTTCTTCTTCATCATCATACTCATTGTTTTGCTCTAACAGAAGAAACTCAAATTCGCTCGGTTTTTCAGTGTTAATTGATGCTGACAGAAGTGCGCATTTTCCATAATATATGAAGGAAGTATGGTGCTTTTCTCTAAAGAACAGGTAAAAGTTATCCTTTTTTTCGGCTAGATTGTCAGCAATTCTCTTATCCGTTCCGTGGCCTTCTTGCCCCATCATATAAAGAATATTTCCTTCCAGCCTATCCTCATATGGCGTTGCGCCAGACTGTTTTTCTTTCGTAACAAAAAGGACAATATTATCATTGTCGCGTTCTGTTACGATTCCCTTTATTATGGCATGATGGCTTTTGTATCTTTATATCTCAGCAAGTTCTATTGCTGTATAGTGCTTACCCAGCACCAATGATGACATCACGAGATGTTTCATAGTGTACCTCTCAGCTATAGATCGTCGTCCTCGTCATTTGTATTGTAAACTCGATCATAAGTTCCAAGTTGGCAGAAATCCACACTGTACCTGCCTTCTTCTAATTTCGTAAAAATGACACTATCAATTCCGAATAATTCAAGCATATCATATGTTATAAGTGTTCCTTCCGGGACTTCAAGAACGTCCCTTAGCAGCCAATGCCCTAAGTCTTTATTAGGATTACTACTATAAAGTCTCGACAACATTCCCAATATTTCCAACATTCTTTTATATGCATTTTGCTGGTTTTCTGGCTGATTATCGTAAAACACGGCTGCACCTCCTCTGAATTTATTATACAAAAACACATCCCCGCGTCAAACACGGGGTTGTTCTTTATACGGGCATAGCCCTTACACTCCTCGCGTGACACGTGCAACGTGTAAGCCGGTCTGCCAACCGCGCTTTTGTCTGTTACTTCTTCTTTTTTCTATAAGTTTTCGCTTCGGGGATACTTAACTGCTCCCCGAGCTTATCTTCGTCAAGTTGATGTTGGATGTACTCCGCAATTCGGCCGGTATTCTTCCCGGTTGTGTCGACATAGTATCCTTTGCACCAGAATTCCCTGTTCCGGTACTTGTATTTCAAATCGCCGAATTGCTCATAGATCATCGTACTGCTCTTCCCTTTCAGATACCCCATGAATCCTGATACTGAGAATTTTGGCGGTATCTCAAGCAGCATGTGTACATGATCCGGGCACACCTCTGCTTCTATAATATTCACACCTTTCCACTCGCACAGTTGCCTTAGGATTGAACATAACATTAACCTCCGATCATAATAATCACTATTGCCAGAATCATCGTAAATTAAAAAAACGCGATATGCAATTGTGCAAATCGCGATATGTTCTGATCGTATCATTTACAATCTGATATCTATATTTATCATATAAAGCGAGTGAGACATCTCATTCAGATCCCACTTGAAGGAGGATGACTCTCGCATAAGGTAAGGCGTCGAAGTGTGTCGGGAGACGAGTCTGTCGCGATTGATGAGAGTCGAAAAGTCGGGGACATATTGGAAACACTGAGTTTGAAGCTTCAAAGAATCAACTTCGTTTCTCCTCACATACCACGAGACACCCCACAAAAAATCCCCTTCATCCCATCGTTTAGCAGCGTTTTGCCTCGTTGTCCGGCGTTCGTCGAAATTGCTCAACATATTGGAATTTCAACGAAAGTCAGTAAGTAAAAGGACTTCCGGAATCGACCGAAAGTCCTCAAAAATGGAGCTGATGGGGGGAGTCGAACCCCCAACCTTCTCGTTACGAATGAGATGCTCTGCCATTAAGCTACATCAGCGCATCGCGCTCTGTAAATATAACAGAGCGCGGTTGATAATTCAATCAGTTTTTTCACTCCTTGTCGGTGAGCTTTGGTGCTTCCTCTGTAACCGTCTCCACAAGCTTCACCACCAGGAGAGCAACATTGAGAAATGCTATAGCTACTGCAAGTCCGGTAGATGCGCCGGCCGTCTTTTCCATGAGTTTCTTTGTGTCGATCTTCATCTCTCCTCCTTCCGTCCGCACTCGGTGCAGACCCGCTAAGCAACAAAGGTGTATGCCGAAGGCGCCTGTCCTCCTCCGACCTTATACTGAATACAGATTGTTATTTGAAAACTCCGGATTCGAAGTTATGTCGATGCCGAGCGCCTTTACCGCCCTCTCGTCCTTGTCGGAAAGGATCGCGGTGCAGTGAGCGACGCAGCCGTTCAGGTTAGGGATCTCCTTGAGCGCGAGCTCGGCGAACGGATTTGTCAGCTTCGTCAGCGTGAGCGCCATGATGATCTCTTCAAGGTTGAGGCTCGTCTTGTCGTGCAGTATGCCTGACTTTGTGCTCGACATGCTCTCGAAGATGGTCGGGGATATGATAAGCATGTCATCCTGTATCCCCGCGAGTTTCTTGATCGCGTTGAGCACCATTGCCGCAGTTGCGACCATCCTGCGCGATGACCTTCCGGTAACGATGCTTCCGTCCGGCAGCTGCATTGCGGACACTACCACATTCTCATATCTCTGAGGATTCTGTGCCCTCTTGATTTCTGCGTATTCTTCCGCTGCCGCGACAGCCGGCCTGTCGTATCTTGACGCGCCGACTTCCTCCATCAGCAGCTTGCATCTCTCCAGCGTGGATGCGTCGATCGAGCCCTTCCTGTATGAGCATTCCGCGATCAGGTATCTGCGTATGATCTCCTGTCTTGCAGCCTCTCTGCAGACCTCGTCATCAGTTATGGCAAAGCCGCATCTGTTGACTCCCATGTCGGTCGGCGACTTATATCCGTCGTCAGATCCCGTGATCGCGTGGAGTATTCTCCTCAGCACAGGGAACGCGTCAACATCTCTGTTGTAGTTGACTGCAGTCTCGCCGTAGGCGTCGAGGTGGAACGGATCGATCATATTGAAGTCCTTAAGGTCCGCCGTTGCAGCCTCATAGGCGATGTTCACAGGGTGTTTCAGCGGCAGGTTCCAGATCGGGAAGGTCTCAAACTTGGCGTATCTCGCCTTGCGGCCGCGCTTGTATTCGTGATAGACCTGCGAGAGCGATGTTGCAAGCTTGCCTGAACCTCCGCCCGGACCGGTCACGACTATCAGCGGCTTCGATACTTCGATGTAAGGATTGGCGCCATAGCCTGCCTCGGAGACGATGGTATCCACGTCGGTAGGATAGCCCTTGGTGAACATGTGCTTATATGTGCGGATCCCGCGCCTTTCGAGCTTGGCCATGAACTGGTTGACCGACGGAGCGTCTTCATATCTGGTGACGACAACAGAGTTGACCGAGAGATCATAGCTTCTGAACTCGTCAATGAGTCTCATTACTTCCAGATCGTATGTGATCCCGAAATCCTGACGGGTCTTGCTCTTGATGATATCGCCCGCATAGATGCAGATGATTATCTCTGCCTGATCGCTCATCCTATGCAGGAGCTTGATCTTTGCGTTTTCATCAAATCCCGGCAGCACTCTCATTGCGTGCTTGTCTCCTACCAGCTTGCCGCCGAATTCAAGATAAAGCCTGCCTTCGCCGCTCTCTATCCTCTCGAGGATGTATTTTGACTGCTGCTCAATGTACTGTTCTGCGCTGAATCCTTCTTTTCTCATATCGACCTCTTCTCTTTTATGAAGGCATTACTTCGATCTCAAGTATGTTGCGTCTCGAGAAAAACCTGTCAAATTTGATTTTGTAATCAACGGAAATCTTTCCGTATCCTTCATCATCGAGGTTTTCTTCGAGCTTGTTTGTGTATACCTCAAGATCTACTGACGACATCATCGGGATCTGGTATCTGGTGATGTTGAGTATGCCCGGCTTAAGCGTCATGTCCATGCCCTCTTCTCCGTCTTCTCCGGCGTATTTGCGTATGCGAATAGAGCCGTCCTCCAGTTTGAACAGAGTGCGGATATCTTCCGAACCGATTGCCTCCGATTCTTCATAGGTTATGTACGTCGCGTTGTTGCGCGAGTATACGGTTCCCTCGGTCAGGATCTCCATCGAGTCCTCAAGTTCAAGCTCGCGGCGGAAAGCCTCCCCGCTCGGCTTAAGATTCTCGATATATTGTGTGCTTGTGATCTTCAGATTGACGCTTTTTTTCATAACAGAAATATTTTATAACATTTGACATAATTGACACAATATCGACATATTTGAAAACTTTAATATTTTGTGTACAATTGATTTGTTATTTAAGTTTCATTTTAGTTTCAGACTATACTATATATATGGAAAGGAAGCGGCAGCAGGCAGGCTGCCCGGAAGGTAATGTAATATGGATGAAAATGAAAAAAACATAGTCAGTTTTGACAGGACGGTCGATGAGCCGGAACCTGAACCGGTAAAGACTGTCGAGATAGAATATCCTAAGACGGTCATCAACGAGCCGTTACACGCAGCCCCGACGGGTCCTTCTCACAGCAAGCCGAAAGAAAAGAAGTATGTAACCAAGGGAGCTCTCATTGTCTGCATGATAGCAACGATGATCATAAGCTCTCTGCTCGGCGCTTTTATGGCCGGGGCTTACTTCAGCAGAACCTCGGCAGACGGCAGGGCATCCAGACATGATTCCGAACTTTCACAGCTCGATCTCGGTGATGCCACGGGAAGCGAACTCACGGTTGCGCAGATAGTCGACAAGAACGAGAACGCGGTAGTCGAGATCCTCATGTCAGGAACACAGCAGAACATGTGGGGACAGATGCAGCTTGTACAGGGCGCAGGCTCCGGCGTCATTGTCAGGGAAGACGGCTATATTGCCACAAACTATCACGTTATACAGGGCGCTACCAAGGTCGAGGTCACGCTCCATAACGGAGAATCATATACCGCGACCATAATAGGAAGCGATCCGGCCAACGACATTGCGGTAATCAAGATCGACGCAAAAGGTCTCACCACCGCAACCGTAGGCGACAGCAGCACCGTGGATGTCGGCGATCTGGCAGTAGCGATCGGCAACCCTCTCGGTCAGCTCGGCGGTACCGCCACAACAGGTATCATCAGCGCGCTCGACAGAACGCTTGAAGTAGAAGGCACTACCCTCACGCTCATGCAGACCGATGCTGCCATCAACGGAGGAAACTCCGGCGGCGGCCTCTTCAACAACAAGGGCGAGCTGATCGGCATTGTAGAGTCAAAGGCATCTGCTGTAGGTGTCGAAGGACTCGCGTTCGCCCTGCCTATCAATACCGTTTCGCCTATAATCAATGATTTCATCGAGAATGGCGGAAATGTACAGGCAGCGGAAGCTACCCCGGCTGTAGGTGTCGTCATAAGCGACGTTTCGGAAGAGAATGCCCAGTACTACGGACTTGAATCCGCCGGCGTATACATTGCTCAGGTTACCGGAGAAAATGCCATGAAGGCAGGATTCCAGCCGGAGGACCGCATCGTATCGTTCAACGGGGAGAAGGTCACTGACAGCAGCAAGTTCATCTCTCTTGTAAGAAAATGCAAGGTCGGAGACACGGTAACGATCGTAGTCAGCAGAAAGGGCCAGCAGATCGAGATAAAGACCGTACTTGAAGAACTTCAGCAGCAGCAACAGCAACCTTGACCTGAATAAATAAGCATTATAAAACCCCGCGCGGTTACGCGCGGGGTTATTGTTTTCGATCGTTTTTAAGGGAGTTATTCGTTTTCGCCCATAGCTTCCATCTTCTTGCCAAGTGCAAAGACGAACTCCTTTAAAGCCTTTACATGGGCATCGGCCTCGTATCTTGCCTCGCTGTCGCGCCCGCTGTTGATGGCCTCCATGATACGGTTGTGCTGTTCGGCTGTAGACTCATACAGCGAGAAGTCTTCATAATACAGATATCTGAATCTCAGCGAGAGCTCCTGAACGTATTTGACCAGTTCGCTCAGCGTCTCGTTTCCGCTGCACTTTACGATAAAGTTATGGAACTTCTCGTCGAGTTCGATGATGTGTTCCTTGTCGTCCGCTTTTTCGATAGCTGCCTCGTATTCAGCCGCGATCGCCTTGAGTGTTTCCTTCTCTTCGTCGGTGATCCTCTGAGCTGCGAGTTTTGCAACAAAGCCTTCCATGTCTTCTCTCACCTCGAACACGTCGAGCATGTCCTTGATCGAGATGTTTGCGACATACGCACCGCGTCTAGGCTCCACCTTTACCAGTCCGTCTTCGGAGAGTCTCTTGATGGCCTCCCTGATAGGCGTACGGCTGACGTTCATCTTCTCAGAAAGGTCGATTTCCATAAGTCTGGTCTGGGATACGATCTCCCCTGTAAGGATCTTGTGCTTTAGCTCCAGATATACCAGGTCTTTTAAAGGCTTCTGCACCTTGAGTTGAATATCAGTCATTGCTTCCCCCTATATTATTTTCCCGTATCGGTCAGCCACGCCCTTATCGAAGCGTCTGTTACTGCTAATTCAGTAAGCGTTGCAAGACCTTTACCGGCTTTATCGATGTCTTTGTAATAAGCAACCATTGTCGGGCCGCTTCCGCTCATAAGCACCACTTCGGCATCGAGTCTTTCGAGCATGAACTTCCTCAGAGTCGCTGCCTTCTTATCTGCCTTGAGCGTATATTTTTCCATGTCGTTGACGAAGATCTTTCCGGCGGTGTCCTGGTCGGTATAGCCGATCTCATCAAAGGCTTTGTAAGCAGCTTTTGTTAAAACTGCCGTGCCCGGATTCGCCATGACGACATATCTCGGAATGCTTTCCGCCCGTTCAACTATATCGCCTATGCCGGCAGTCCAGGCTGCATCACTCGCCTCTTCAAGGCCTTCGAGGCCTTCGAGCACCCTGCGGTTCCGGTAGGCGTTCATGAACGTTGAAAACGGCACATCTGCGCCGAAAGTCCCTCCTAATTCCATAAGCTGCCTCAGAGTGAACGGTCTGCCAGTCATCTCGTTGAGTCCCAGCAGACAGGCGGCAGCATTGGCACTGCCTCCGCCGATGCCTGCAGAGACCGGAAGGTCTTTGCGTATGTCTATGAGCATGGCATCAGTAAGTCCGTACTCTTCAGGATCGCCCTGTCCGAGAGCATCAGTGAATACTTTTACCGCTCTGAACGCCAGGTTGTCCATGTCAGTAGGAATTGTTTTTGCATCCGTACATAAATATACAACAATGCCATTTACAGTGCAATGAGGCAACTTGTATTTTGTTGCTTTTTGAGTACATTTTTCTAAACTCAGCACGTCATGAAGACCCAGACCCTGCATGAAAGAGACTATATCATGGTAGCCGTCCGGACGTTTCCCGATGATCTCGAGTGACAGATTTATCTTTGCATGAGCGTTAAGTGTAATCTTGTCCATAGTCAATGAAAACAGGGGAGATTGCGCTCCCCTGACTCTTCCTTTACTTATTTTTTCTTAGTGCTTTTAGTCTTTGAGCTGTTCTTCTCAGCCTTTCTGTAGGCTTTCAGGGCTTCTATGGAGCGGTCTTCCTTATTAACAGGAGCCGGGGCATGTACGTGATAAACATTGTTGAGGATCTCAGCACAGTTATCTATCTTCTGCGGCTGCTGCTCAGGTGTTTTTTTGGCTTTGCGCGCTTTCTTCTTAGCTTCCTTAGCCTCTTTCTTAGCCTGCTCAGCCTTGACTTCCTCTATGCTCTTTCCAGTTCTCTTTGCCTCCCTGTAAGGATTGAATGCCTGCTCCTTAGGCTCATCCTTAGCCTTAGGCTCGTCCTCTTCCTTTTCGTTGTTCTGGCGAAGAGAGAGAACCATGATACCGCCGAACATCACAAACATCATAGCCATGTTGACCATGTTGTTTACTCTCTGGTTGTAAGTCTTGAACGTTACGGTCTTGTCCGCTCCGAGAGTCTTGCCTTCATTATCTACAAGATCACCGCTTATTACGAGCCTGTATTCCGAATTGTTCTTGGCAACGAAGCCTTCATCTGTATCTGCAAGAACCAGAACGAGACCGTCTTCTTTATCGCTGAAAAGAACCTTGATAGGAATGGTCTTTCCGTCTTCGTCATAGATAGCGAACTTGTCAGCGTTGGCAGCTGTTGCTTCCTTGGAATCCATGGCACTGCTGAATGCCAGCTTTACACCGAGGTTCTCCATCGATGTGTTTGTCTGGCCGTCTTCAGGGTATGACGATACCAGATCGAATCCTTCCTCAGCAAAGCAGAATGCCGAAGCTGCCATTATCATGATCGACATAAGTATTGCGATCAGACTTATCTTCTTCATTAATTGATCCTCCGTTATACGCGCCTGCTTCTGAAGAACTCCTTCAGGAGAGTCGAACACTCCCGCGCAAGCACGCCTCTAGTTATTTCTATGCTGTGATTGAGCCTTTCGTCGTTTGCTATGTTATAAAGGGATCCGCACGCTCCGGTCTTTGGATCGTCTGCGCCGATCACCAGCCTCGCCATCCTCGCCAGCACCATCGCTCCTGAGCACATGCTGCAGGGCTCAAGCGTCACGTACATGGTTGTACCGGGGAGCCACTTCGCTCCGGTAGCTGCTTCAGCAGCCTCGAGGGCGATCATCTCCGCATGCGCGGATGATCTTCGCGCGGTCTCCACCATGTTATGCGCCCGCGCGATGATCTGCCCGTCTTTCACAACAACGGCGCCGACGGGCACTTCGCCCTCTTCGGCAGCCCGGGCGGCCTCTTTCAGCGCCTCGAGCATGAATTTTTCGTCATCGCTTGCGCATATAATTCCGTCAAAAACCATAGCCGCAATATTGTATCACAAACCCTTTTGAAATATCAACAAACACGTATCACATAAATGCGTATTTAATCAGGTAAAGGAACGGGTTCACGTCATACAGAACCTTCGCGGCAGTGGTCTGCTGAAGAGCCTCCATCATCGCGGGAACATGTTCCGCCGAAACGAGGGTCGTCACAGGTATAAGCAATGCTACGGCGATCCAGGCGAGCATCAGCCCTCTCACCAGACCCAGCACCATGCCCAGCACCCTGTCGGCAAATCCTATCACGATCGACCTGTCGCGGACGCTCCTGACGATCACCCTGATCAGGAACATGATCAAACTGACTGCCAGTATTATGAGGGCAAACGCTATTACTCCCATCGCTATCTCTGTCAGTCTTTCGGCCGCTGCATCTGCTGCCGCATCTGCAGCCTTATCCGCAGTATCGCTGAATATGCCTACGAGCGATTTGGAGATGACTCCCTCTCCGGTGCCGTCAGGCGATATTATCGAGTCGAACAGGGATTTTACATCCACCTCGGCCGACGGGTCAGCTGCCGCTTCATCGCCGCGGATCAGTACAAATATCCGGCTGTGCAGGGTTTTCTCAAGATTGGTCTTCAATAAAAAAGCCTTCAGCTTGTCTTTATAGAACACGCCAAGACCGGCTCCGCCTACTATGCAGAGCATTTTTATTACCGTATCGCCTATTCCCTTTATGGCTCCTCTGAGCACCGCCGCAAGGACGATGAGGCATACGGCTCCGTCTATCATCCACCATTCAATAGTATTCATGCGTCTATTTTACCACATAATAACGTTGGCTGCGTTTTTTTAACATATATCAATTATACATATCGCAACTTTGTATATAACAACAAAATTTCGTTTTGAATTTGTACAAAAAAATACATTGTCTTTCAGTATTTGCAAGGGTTTGAGGGAATGCAAACTATTTGACGGCACATTGCCGCGGGTGCTATTATTAAGATACGTTAGAAAAGTGGGCCCTCATGCCGGAAAGGGGTGTGTTGGCTTGCGCTCAATATATATTTTTTACGGAGGTATACAGCGATGGAAAAGAAAACCCCGCTCTATGATACCCACGTCAAGTACGGCGGAAAGATAGTCGAATTCGGCGGCTTCCTCCTTCCGGTACAGTACGGATCAGGTGTCAAGGCAGAGCACATGGCAGTCAGAACTCAGTGCGGATTGTTCGACGTTTCCCACATGGGCGAAGTACTCGTTCAGGGTGAGAAGGCAAAGGACTTCCTCAACTTGCTCCTGACAAACGATTACACAGACCTTCAGCCGGGATTCGCAAGATATTCCCCAATGTGCAATGAAAACGGCGGAACCGTCGACCAATACAGATAAGGACTTCGCATGGATGTGTGATCACAAGATCGACGGCGTAGAGCTCACAAATGTAAGCGACCAGTACGGTCAGGTAGCTCTTCAGGGTCCTAATGCCGAAAACGTTCTTAAGAAAGTTGTTGATGAGAAATACATCCCTGCAGGCTACTACACATGCATCTTCGACGGAGATTTCCAGGGCATTCCTGTAATGATCTCCCGTACAGGCTACACAGGGGAAGATGGATTCGAAATCTACATGCCGGCAGACAAGGCTCCTGATGTATGGGAAGCTCTGATCGCTGCAGGTAAGGATGACGGACTTATCCCATGCGCACTCGGCGCAAGAGATACTCTGAGAATGGAAGCTGCAATGCCGCTCTACGGACATGAGCTCAATGACAAGATCAGCCCAAGAACAGCAGGTCTCGGCTTCGCAGTAAAGATGAACAAGCCTGACTTCATCGGCAAGGCTGCCCTTGAAGCAGATCAGCCGCTCAAGGAGAGAAGAGTCGGCCTCAAGGTTACTGGCCGCGGCATCCTCAGAGAGCATCTCGATGTTTACAGAGACGGCGAGATCGTCGGTTACACAACATCCGGAACCTTCCTGCCATATCTCGGAAGCTCGTACGCCATGGCTATCGTCAAGTCCGAAGCACGCGAGATCGGCGCACCTTGCCAGGTAGACGTAAGAGGCCGCATGGTAGACTGCGAGATGGTAGGTCTCCCGTTCTACAAGAGAGCAAAATAATTATTGTTACTCTTCCGCACTCGCGGATCAGATAAACCGATATCATTTATTCCAACTTATATAACAAAGGAGATTAGAACAATGATTGATCCAAAAGAACTGAAGTACACGAAGGATGATGAATGGGTTCGTTTCGAGGGAGACGAAGCTTTTGTAGGAATCACTGATTATGCTCAGAGCGAGCTCGGCGATCTCGTATTCGTTAACCTCCCTGAGGTTGATGATGAGGTAGTTGCAGGTGAACCTTTCGGTGATGTTGAGTCCGTAAAGGCTGTAGCTGATGTATTCTCACCGGTTTCCGGCGTTGTTCTTGAGGTCAACGAGGACCTTCTTGACGATGCATCCCTGATCAACAGCGATCCTTATGGTTCATGGTTCATCAAGGTAGGAAGCATCTCCGCTTGTGAGGACTTCATGACTGCTGATGAATATGATGAGTACAGAGGATAATACACTCATCTGAAAATGTATTTGACATTATTATAAGGAGGAACTAAATTGGGCACTTTTATTCCTAACACCAAGGAAGAGCAACTGAAAATGCTCAACGAGATCGGATATAAGGATTTCGACGACCTCTTTAAAGTGATTCCTGACGAAGCCAAGGTCAAGGGCGAACTCAATCTTCCTGACGGACTGAGCGAGATCGAAGTAGCCCGCAAGGTAGAGGGACTCGCAGCGAAGAACGTTATCTTCCGTTCGATCTTCCGCGGCGCCGGCTCGTACAACCACTATGTACCATCCGCTGTCGACGCGATCGCCAACAAAGAAGAATTTGTTACGGCATATACACCATATCAGGCTGAGATCAGCCAGGGTATCCTCCAGTCGATCTTTGAGTATCAGACAATGATCGCTGAGATCACAGGCATGGACATTGCTAACGCTTCGATGTACGACGGCGCTTCCGCTGCTGCTGAGGCATGCTGGATGTGCAAGGACAGAAGACACAGCACATTCTATGTATCCGGAGCTCTCGATGAGAGGATCCTTACAGTAATCAACACATACTCATTCGGAAGAGGCAGCAAGGTCGTAGTCATCCCGGCAAAGGACGGCGTTACAGATAAAGAAGCTCTCGCAAAGGCTCTTGCTGACGATAACGAAGCAGCCTGCTTCCTGATGCAGTATCCTAACTTCTACGGTATCGTAGAAGACGCAGAAGAGCTCTGCAAGATCACTCACGACGGCGGAGCGAAGTTCATCATGTACTGCCACCCGCTCGCACTCGGCGCTCTGAAGAGCCCTGGCGAGATCGGAGCTGACATCGCAGTAGGTGAAGGACAGCCTCTCGGACTCGGACTCGAGTTCGGCGGACCTTACCTCGGATTCCTGTCGACACGTCAGGAGTACATGCGTCAGATCCCTGGCAGACTCATCGGTGAAACAGTAGATACAAGAGGCGACAGAGGCTACGTTCTGACCATCCAGGCCAGAGAGCAGCACATCCGCCGTGAGAAAGCAAGCTCCAACATCTGCTCCAACGAAGCATGGTGCGCACTGAGAGCAGGCATCTATCTCTCAACTATCGGCCCTGCAGGCTATGAGCAGGTCGCAACACTCTGCTCGTCCAAGGCTCACTACATGGCTGATGAGCTCGAGAAGATCGGCATGAAGCGCTGCTTCAAGGGCGAGTTCTGGAACGAATTCGCTACTACCTGCCCTGACGCTGACAAGCTGCTTGCAGCTCTCGAAGAAAAGGGCATCCTCGGCGGACTCAAGCTCTGCTGCGGCTGCTGTGATGCCGGATGCGACACAGACTGCATACTCTGGTGCTGCACAGAGCTGAACAGCAAAGAAGATATCGATGAAGTCATAGCTATCGCAAAGGAGGTGTTCTAAGATGAAATTAATATTCGAGAAGAGCATTCCTGGTAGAGGACAAGATATCTTCCCTGCATGCGACGTTCCTGTGAAGATGCCGGCTGCTCCTCTTCGTGAGAAGAAGGCGCATCTCCCTGAGATCTCTGAAAACGAGATGGGAAGACACTACACAGCTCTTGCTAAGAGAGCTCACGGAGTCAACGACGGATTCTATCCTCTCGGCTCCTGCACAATGAAGCACAACCCTAGGATCAATGAGAAGATGGCATCTCTTCCTGGATTTGCCAAGCTGCATCCGCTCCAGCCTGCACATACCGTTCAGGGCGCACACGAGCTGATCGCTGACCTCGAGAAATTCCTCTGCGAGATCACAGGCATGGCAGGAGTTACATTCCAGCCGGCAGCCGGAGCTCACGGTGAGTTCACAGGACTTCTCCTGATCAAGGCTTATCACACAGACAGAGGCGACACAGAGCGTAACGAGATCATCGTACCGGACGCTGCTCACGGCACAAACCCTGCTTCGGCAACAATGGCAGGCTACAAGACCATCGTCATCAAGTCGAACGAGAACGGTACAGTTGATATCGATGACCTCAAGGCTCACCTCGGTCCTAAGACTGCAGGTCTGATGCTGACCAACCCTAACAC
>CACYLW010000020.1 GCA_902775345.1 uncultured Eubacteriales bacterium
GGAGATCGAGCTGATCACACCGATCGCTATCGAGGAAGGACTGAGATTCGCTATCAGAGAAGGCGGCAGAACAGTAGGTTCCGGCGTTGTAACAGAGATCATCGAATAATCTCAGAGACAAGACCAAAAGCGGCTTCCATAAAGGGAGCCGTTTTTTTCATTTTTCAGGTATTCATTTAATCTACACATATTGTTTGCCGGATGTGCTATACTGTTTGCGTTAACAATACCAATAAGGAGGAAACAATAATGGTAGTACAACTTACAAGTGAGACTTATGAGCAGGAAGTCATGAAGGCTGAGGGCACTGTTCTCGTTGATTTTTATGCAGACTGGTGCGGACCATGCAAGATGCAGGGACCTATCGTTGAGCAGCTCTCTGAGGAGAGAAAGGATGTGAAGTTCTGCAAGCTCAATATCGATGAGGCGATGCAGATCGCGATGTCGCTTGGAATCACAAGCATCCCTACTATCATGGTAGTAAAGGACGGAGAGATCACATTCAAGCAGGCAGGACTTATGCAGAAAGCTCAGCTCGCAGCTCTGCTGTAAGCGTGAAGCGCAATTGACATAGCCGTTCGACTAAATTATAATGTAATTGCATATAATTTAGCCGAGCGGCTATTTTCGTGAGAATTTTTGAAATATTTAGCCGGACGGCTATATATCGAAAGGGCAAAGATGAAAACCATACAGGATATGCAGGCTCTGGGAAAGGCGATACGGGACAGGCGGCGTGAGCTGGGGTACACTCAGGCTTTCCTGGCAGAATACGCCGGCATAAGCGCAAGCTTTCTGTCCGAACTGGAGAACGGTAAAGAGACGATCCAGGCAGGCAAGATGATGGAGGTCATCAGCCTGCTGGGCATGGATGTATGCATCAGGAACAGAGGGGAGTGAGCTGATGAAGCAGCTTGATGTTTCGATAGAAATAAACGGGAGGCAAAGGGAAGTAGGCGTCATAAGCGGAAACAACGATTATGATGCCTCGTTCTGCTACTCGGAGCATTACCTGGAGTCGGGCACGGCACGTCCAATCTCCATCAGTCTGCCGCTGACAGACAAGCCGTACGGACCGGAGCCGACGAGGCGGTTCTTTGAAGGATTGCTCCCTGAGGGATTCATGAGAAGAACCGTGGCAGAGCAGAACCGGACCGATGACGGCGATTACCTGTCAATCCTTGAAATGCTGGGAGCCGAGTGCCTCGGAGCAGTACAGATCAAGGGCGAAAACTATAAAAACATAGAACCGTCGTACAAGGCGTTCGACCCGGATACGATGTACAAGCTTGCTGCAGAGGGAGCTACCAGGTCCGCTGATCTGGTGGTGGAAGCTCATCTTTCGCTGACCGGCGCGTCCGGAAAGATAGGCGCGTACAAGAATACCGACGGACGATGGTTCCTGCCGGTGGGAAGCGCGCCAAGCACGCATATCCTCAAGCAGAGTCACATCCGCTATGATAAGATCGTACAGAATGAACAGCTGGCGCTGAAGACGGCCGAACTCCTGGGGATAGATGTGCCGAAGAGCGAGATCGTTGAGGCATATCCGGAGCCGGTCCACGATACAGGACTCAATCCACCGGTCACTGAAAACGTTCTTTTCGCAACAAGGCGCTACGACCGCACATTCGAGGGAGCCGCGGACTATATCGACGGAATGCTCTGCCCGCTGAGGCTACATCAGGAGGACCTGGGTCAGGCTCTGGGCATACCTGCTTCGGGCAAGTATGAGAGGCCGGGAGAACAGCACATGAAAAAGATGTTCGACCTTCTGAGACGGTATTCGGCGTCGCCGATCGAGGATCAGATGAAACTCTGGGACATAATAGTGTTCCACTGGCTCATCGGAAATACCGACGGACACATAAAGAACTTTTCGCTGGTGTACGACGCGAACCTGAAGGCGATCAGGCTTGCTCCGGCGTATGATATAGTCAGCACTATCCTGTACGACACGCATTCATCCGAAATGGCATTTTCGGTGGGCGGTCAGATCGAATGGAGCAAAATAGACCGGACGTGTTTCGAGGATGCCTGCAAGGAGTGCGGGCTCAATAAAAAAATGTTCATGTCGCGGCTTGATGAGAAGAAAGCGCTTTTCAGGGATGCTCTGATGCGCGCGGCTGAAACTGTACACGATGAGGGATTTGAAGAAGCGGTCAGAATGGCCGGCAAGATACTGGAGGTCAGCAATGTTACTTCTAAATAAAGATGAGATCAGAAAAGTTTTTTCCATGCGTGACGCGATCGAGGCGGACAAGGAATGCTACAAAGCGTTCAGCGAGGGCAAGTTCGATGTACCTCTTCGCGCGGTGATAAACGGAAGTTACGGAAACTTCCTATTTATGCCGGCATACAGCGAGGAGATGAAGGCAGCCGGACTCAAGATCGTCAACATAATGCCCGGGAATCCGTCGAAAGGACTTCCGGCATCCATAGGGCAGGTACTGCTGATCGACGGCGAGACCGGCGTCGTAAAAGCGATGATGGACGGCACATACATTACAGCTCTCAGAACAGCAGCAGCCAGCGGAGCGGCGTTCGATCTCTTCGGATCAAAGGATGCTTCGGTAGGAGCATTGATAGGCACAGGCAGCCAGGCGATGTGCCAGCTCGAGGCCATGCTTTCAGGCAGAAAGCTCAGGGAAGTAAGGGTCGCGGCCAGGAATTTTGAAAAGACAAAAGCATTTGCAAAGCAGGCAGCCGCGGAGCTCGGACACTATGGCGCGGAGATCATCCCGATGGAAGAAACCAACGCGGCGGTCGATGGGGCGGATCTCATAATCCTGGTCACTGTATCCGGAACCCCCGTCTGCAGCGCTGAATACTTCAAGCCGGGGGCAGTCATAAGTGCGGTCGGAGCGTACACATACGACATGCAGGAGCTTGATCCCGCGGTCTTTGATAAGTGCGGCAAGATCTACTTCGATTCTGAAACTGCTGTGCTTTCGGAGTCCGGCGACATTCTGAGACCTCTCGACGAGGGTACGCTCAGCAAGGATCAGTTCACGGGAGATATAGGCGATTTCATACTCGGAAAGATCCCGGGCAGGGAGTCTGATGATGAGATCATCGTGTTCGAGAATGTCGGCATCGGCGCTCTCGATCTGTACACCGCCCAGAAAGTATACGACAAGGCAACGGAGGCCGGCATAGGCCTGACATGGTAATAAAAAAGGAGGAAACAAAATGCCACATGTAGACATCAGCATGTTCTCTGGAAGAGACGACGAATTGAAGAAGAAAGTAGCTGACGCAGTAGTAGAGACGATGATAAAGGAACTCGGCTGCCAGAGGAGCCATCTGTCAGTAGCAATCCATGATGTGGATCCTGCTGAGTGGAACGAGAAGGTCCATGACAAAGTCGACGCTTCGAAAGTATATGCGGGAGAAGTGTTCGAAAACAAATAGAGTGTTGAAACGAGTATTAAATTTGTAATTATTCACAAATATACGTCTTATGTTTTTGTGAAAAAACATAATTTATCGTTGACCTGCATATAACGTGGTAGTACAATACTCACGAAGCAAAAGGGTTAATATATAAAGCACTTACGTTGGAGCCGGTATAACCGGCTTTTTCGTTGTCAAAATCACAGGCGAGTGTGATATACTAAACCACGTGAAATTTATAGAAGTAAAAGACCTTAAAATTGAATTCACAAAGATCGATGAGAGCGGCCGGGAAGTTCCCGGAAAGATAGCCCTTGACGGTATCAGTCTGGATATCGAAAAGGGAAGTTTTGTTGCGGTCGTAGGAATGAATGGCTCGGGCAAATCCACCCTGGCAAAATGCTTCAACGGACTGCTTGCGCCTTCGGCGGGACGCGTCATTGTAGACGGTTTTGATACAGCTGAGGAAGAGCACATCTGGGATGTCAGGAGCAGGGTGGGGATGGTGTTCCAGAACCCCGACAACCAGATCGTTTCATCGATCGTGGAGGATGATGTCGCCTTCGGCCCTGAAAACCTCGGCGTAGAGCCTAAGGAAATCAGGCGCCGTGTCGATAACGCTCTTAAAAGGGTCGGAATGTATGAGCTCAAGGATAAAGGAGCCCATATGCTTTCGGGCGGCCAGAAACAGCGGATCGCCATAGCAGGCGCCATAGCGATGAGGCCGGAATGCATAGTGTTCGATGAGCCGACAGCCATGCTCGATCCTAAAGGAAGGGCCAGCGTGATGAGTATCATCAGGGACCTGAATGCGGAAGGCATAACCTGCATACTCATAACACATTTCATGAGTGAGGCTGAGCAGGCAGACCGCGTAATAGTGCTTAAAAAGGGCAGGGTGCTTTGTGACAGAACACCTGAAGCGCTGTTCTCAGACAGAAATATGATAGAAGAAGCCGGACTTGAGATGCCGCCGGCGATAGAGATCCGTGACAAGGCAGGACTGCCGGAAAATCTCACGACCGCGGAAGATATCGCGGACTATATTGCAAAGTGCTGACTTTTGTGAGCCGCATCTCCGGCGCACGCCTCAACAGAGAATATGTCAATATCAGTTAAGAACCTCAACTATGTATATAATCCCGGGATGCCGGGCGAGACTGTCGCTCTGAGCGACGTGTCTTTTGATGTGGCTGACGGCACCATACTCGGCATCATCGGCCACACGGGATCGGGCAAGTCGACGCTCCTGCAGCACCTCAACGGGCTCATCAAGCCGACTTCGGGCGAAGTATATATAGACGGTGAGTGCATCACTGACGGCAAGACCAAGATGACCGACATCAGGCGCAAGGTAGGCCTGGTTTTCCAGTATCCGGAATATCAGCTGTTTGAGGAGACTGTCAGAAAGGACGTCGCCTTCGGACCTAAGAACCTGGGCCTGGATGAAGAGGAACAGGAGGAACGCGTCAGAAAAGCGATCGGTCTTGTGGGGCTGGATTATGAGGAGATCAAAGACCTTTCGCCGTTTGAGCTTTCGGGCGGCATGAAGCGCCGTGTCGCGATCGCCGGTGTAATAGCGATGGATCCGAAGATCCTCATACTCGACGAACCTACGGCGGGACTCGATCCGTCTGCTCATAAGGAGATCCTGGCTATGGTCAGACGCATACACGACGAGATGGGCATCATACTGATCTTCGTATCGCATAACATGGCGGATATCGCGAAGATGTCTGACAGAGTCATGGTGATGAGCGGAGGAAAGGTCGCACTGGAGGGCACTCCGGCAGAGGTGTTCTCACAGGGCAGCAGGCTCGCCGAGATGGGGCTCGGAGTCCCTCCGGCCAGAGAGATCGCAGAACTAATAAAAAGCAAGGCTCCTGGATTCGAAAGCGAAGCCCTCACAGCGGATGAGGCCGCCGGAGACATAAGGAAATACATGGAGGAAACGCGCGGGTGATAAGAGACATAACTCTCGGCCAGTACTATCCGGGCGATTCATGGGTCCACAGGCTTGATGCCAGGACAAAGATAATCGCGACGATGCTCTACCTGATAGAGCTCTTTGTCGTGAACAATTTTTACGGCTTTCTGATAACGGCAGCTGCACTGTTTGCTGTGATCGCCATATCAAAAGTGCCGCTGAAGTTCATATTCAGAGGCCTTACAGCCGTGTTCCTCATCATCGCGTTCACCTTCCTGCTCAATCTTTTCATGGTCGACGGGAAAGTGCTCTGGCACTGGAAGTTCCTGACGATCACATATGAAGGCCTGTCCAGGGCGTTCTTCATGGCGATCAGGCTGGTGCTGATCATCATCGGATCATCGATAATGACGCTCACGACCAAACCTGTTGAGCTGACTGACGGACTTGAAAAACTGCTCTCGCCATTTTCGAAGATAGGCCTTCCGAGCCACGAGATAGCGCTTATGATGACCATTGCGCTGAGGTTCATCCCGACTCTGATGGAAGAGACCGACAAGATAATCAAGGCGCAGCAGGCCAGGGGCGCGGACTTTGAATCCGGCAACCTGTTCCAGCGGGCCAAGAGCCTTATTCCTATACTGGTGCCGCTCTTTGTGAGTTCTTTCAGGATCGCGCAGGACCTCGCTCTGGCCATGGAGGCGAGATGCTATCACGGCGGAGGGGGAAGGACGCGAATGAACGAGATACGCTTCGAGCGTGCTGACGCGCTGGCGGCGGTCTTAATGGTGCTGTTCCTCGCGATCATCATAGCTTCGAGATTTATAGGCTGATAGTACAGCCGCAGCTAAGCCGGACACATCCCTTCCGGAATTGATTGCGGGTGTTTTGCGAAAGACTGGAACGCACAGGGCTGCAACGCAATGTCTGTTGATAATTAAAATAACGCCGTACACCGCAACTCCGTGCGGGATGCTGTCCGGCGCGCGGCTGAAATTATGAGACAAAGAAAACTTAGGAATTTAGATTTAAGATATGAAGCCTACTCGGATATTATCGTAGACTCTCCGGCGGAGATGCGCGGCAGATGGTCTGAGAGATCCGGGGGCGCGCCGCTCTTTGTTGAGATCGGCTGCGGCAAGGGCAAATTCATTTCCGAACTCGCGGCGCGCGAGCCGGAACACTTTTTTGTTGCGATAGAAGGCAATAAGAGCGTCATGATCCGGGCCATGGAGAAGATAAGAAAGAAAGGTCTTGAAAATGTCGCTTTCATACCTGAACTTGCAGGCGACCTGTCGGACTGGTTCGGGGACGGAGAAGCAGACGGGATTTATCTCAACTTCAGCGACCCTCTGCCTAAGAACTACTGGTACAAGAGGCGCCTGACTTACAGGGACAGGCTCATATCGTACTTCAGGGTACTGAAACCTGAGGGGACAGTCACATTCAAGACAGACAACACTGATCTGTTCAACTGGTCGGTCCTCGAGATCGCTGCGGCAGACCTGAAGATACTGGACATAACGCGTGACCTCCACGCAGATCCGGAGGCAAACGCGCTCAATATAGAAACCGAATACGAAGCCAAGTACAGCGGCTTCGGTGAAAAAATAAAGAGAGTAGTGATAGGCCGGAGACAGGAGGCCTGATCACGGGAGGATACAATGGATATAGCAGTTTTATGTGAGAGTCTCATGCTGATCATCTTCGGATGCTCATGGCCGGCAAATATATACAAGTCGCTCACGAGCAGAACGACGCTGGGCAAGAGCCTGCTCTTCGAGATACTCGTACTCATCGGATATCTGTGCGGCATCACCGCAAAGATCATCCTTTTCAACAGGACGGGATCGCTGCAGGCTTCGTTCTGGTTCTATCTGGCAGATATCCTGCTGGTTTCGACAGACATCGTTCTGTATTTCAGGAACCTCAGGATAGACAGGCAGATGGGGCGCATCTGATACTCCGCGGAAAAGGACAGAGGTGATCATACATGAAAAGCATGGTTGCATATAACGGACGGGAAATACCAAGAGAAGATAAGGTTTTCGCTGCGTGCGCAAAGGCACAGGACGCGATAAGCAAATTCGGACCTGATGAGGTCATAAACGCGACAGTCGGCGCGCTTTATGATGACGCAGGGCAGCTTATCGTGCTGAGATCAGTAGACAAACTGATGAAGGAACTCGAGCCGGCGGACTACGCTGCGTACGCGCCTATAGCGGGAACACCGGAGTTCAGAAAAGCAATGCTGAAAGCAGCCCTTGGCAGTTATGAGCCGAAGAGTTACACATGCGTTGTGGGAACGCCGGGAGGCACTGCCGCCATCAGGAACGCGGTCGCGAACTATTCCTGCCCGGGTGACAGGATACTCACGCACAACTGGCACTGGGCTCCGTATAAGACCGTAGCCACCGAGCTGTACCGCGGGATCGAGCATTTTGAGATGTTCGATGAAGAGGGCCGCTTCAATACCGCTGATTTTGATTACAAAGTCAGGAAACTCACGAGGAACCAGGAGCATCTGGTAATAATACTCAACACACCGGCTAACAACCCGACCGGTTACAGCCTTACGCCGGACGACTGGTATGCCGTGAAGAAGACCCTTGATGAGGTCCCTCTGGAGAAAAAGATCGCGCTGGTGCTCGATGTTGCGTACATCGACTTCGCAGGCGAGCCTGATGAGGTGAGAAAGTTCCTCGGCGTTGTGGACAATCTCAGATCCAACATACTTCCGGTAATCGCGTATAGCGCTTCCAAGACATTCACGCTTTACGGCGCGAGATGCGCGGCGATGATCTGCCTTGCGCACAGCCCGGAGGTCGCGGAGGAGTTCGGGAGGGTCAATTCCTTCTCATCAAGAGCTTCGTGGTCCAATCCTCCGAGAGCTCCGCAGGAAGTCATTACGCGCATATACTCCGACGAACGCCTTCTGGCTGAAGTCGAGGCCGAAAGAGCAATGGCGCGTGACATGCTTCTCGCGAGAGGCAGGGCTTTCGAGGGGGAAGCTGCAAAGTGCGGGCTTAAGACCGTACCGTTCAGCGCGGGGTACTTTGTGACCATCCCATGCGATGATCCTGACGGAGTCTGTGATAAGCTCAACGAAAAGAATGTGTTCCTGATACCGTTTGAAAATGGTGTCAGAGCATCGGTCGCAGCAAGCTCTGAGGAGAAATGCCGCAGGCTGCCTGCTCTGATCAAGGCTGCGATGGAAGAACTGCAGCGCTGACAAGGTGCGGACTATGGATAAAAGCAGGCATATTATAGCCGGAACGCTCATTACGCTCGCGGGTGCCGGCTTATGGGGACTGAATGCCGTGGTCAGCAAATACCTGATGGGACGCGGCATCGACACAATGTGGATGGTAAACTTCCGCATGATCACATCGGGTTTTGTGCTGCTTTTATTCGCTCTGATCAGGAATCCGCGGGGCATCTTCGAAATATGGCGTGACACGAAGTCCGTGATAAGACTTCTCATAATATCCATGTTCGCGTTCGGCCTTTGCCAGCCGACATATTATATATCGATCGATTACAGCAACGCAGGCATTGCATCTGCCATACAGCAGACGGCGCCTGTGTTTGTGCTTATATATGTAATTATCAAGGAACGCCGGAAGCCCACTTCCGCAGAACTCAGCGCGCTCGCTCTGGTAATCGCCGGCTCATTCCTTATCTCGACCCATGGAGATCTCAGCGCACTGGCGGTCAGTCCGCTCGCGCTCATATCCGGCCTCATATCCGCGCTCTGCTGCGCGCTGTACATCACATTGCCGGCGGATCTCATCAGGCGTTACGGAACATTCGAGACTGTAGGCTGGGGACTGTTCCTCGGCGGGATCTTCATTGCTCCGTTCTGCAAACTTTGGAATTTCCCTGCGCAGTGGGACGGTACGCTGATAGCCGGCATGATATTCATCATACTTCCGGGGGCCGCGTTCGCATTCGCGCTTTTCCTGTACGGAACGAGCATAGTAGGCCCGGTCCGCGGAGGTGTTTATAATCTGTTCGAACCTGTGACCGCGCTTGCAGCATCGGTGATACTGCTGAATCAGAACTTCCATCCGACGGAGATCGGCGGAACGGCAGCGATCCTTGCCGGCATTGCGATACTGACAGTAGCAAAGGAAAAAACAGAATGAATATAAGGAAGTCGAAGGAAGAGGACCTCTCAAGGATAATGGAGATCTATGCGCATGCCAGGGGGTTCATGGCAGCGCACGGGAACCCGAATCAGTGGGGGCCGACCAACTGGCCTCCGCGCGCTCTTATCGAAGAAGATATCAGGACCGGGCGCAGCTATCTTTGCGAGCATGAGGACAGGATCATAGCGGTGTTTTATTTCGACCACGGCCACGATATCGAAGCGACGTACAGGACGATCGAGTCCGGAAACTGGATCGGAAGTGATGATTACGGCGTCGTCCACCGCATTGCCTCTGACGGTACAGTAAAGGGCGTCGGCCGCTTCTGCCTGAACTGGGCATATGAGCAGTGCGGCCATCTCAGGATAGATACGCACACAGATAACACGGTAATGCAGAATCTTCTGACCGGACTCGGATTCCGTAAATGCGGAATAATATATGTCGTGGAAGACGATTATCCGAGATACGCGTACGAGAAGATATAAAAAATCAACTGACAAAAAGCCGCTTCTGCGGTATACTGTAGAAGCGTAAAAAATGCGGGTGTAGTTTAATGGCAAAACTTGAGCTTCCCAAGCTTACGTCGAGGGTTCGATTCCCTTCACCCGCTCCACAGAGGCCTTTAACCGCAATGGTTAGAGGCTTTTTTCGTTGAAATTTCAACGTTTTGACTACTTTTGGGTAATTTGAGGCAATTCAAGTTATAACTTGATATCTTTTGTAAAAAGAGGTGAAAGAGGGCACTTAAAAATAACTTTTGTATTAATTTTGTATTAATTTTTGCAGGCCTCAGATCCTTGTTTTTCAAGCATTTCATTAATGTTTACAGGACATGTTGCGGAATATATACCGAATTATTAAAACCTTTATGTGATCAATCCGCATAATGGTAACAAAGGAAAAGGCATTCCACGTGTCGACATAAATGAATATCCAGCTATAAAAGAACATCTGGATATATACTATGAAAAGCTTGAGAAAAGGTATGACAAAGGAGAAACGCCTTATAATTTAAGAACAATTTAACTATAGTATTGTCGTTAATGAAATAGATGAATAGGAACAATGCGTCTATAGAATTGCCAATAATATATATCATTATTTTCATGATAGTCTTATCAATCGGCGCAAGGTATGGGGATCAACATTATTTTTATAGCGTTAGATAGTGATAACAGAAAAATATTATAAAACTTGAAGAAAAGCCTTGACTATGATGTTACATCACGGTTTACGATGGAAACACAGGAGGTGAAGAGCCATGAAGATAAATGAACTTGAAGACTTGCTGGGGGTTTCAAAGGCGACAATCAGATATTATGAAGATCAGGGACTTGTGACTCCACCGCGAACGGATAACGGCTACCGTGAATACAGCGATGAAGAAGTGCAGCTGTTCCAGAAAATCATAGTACTGCGTAAGCTGGGACTGGGTATTCCGGAGATAAGAGATCTGATAGATGGTAAAGCTGAGCTGCATGATGTCCTGGAATACAATATGGAGAGACTGCGCACACGTCAGGATGAGATAGCTTCTGCGATGGACCTGTGTGGAAAAATAGAAGCAGAGGCCACTGATTTCGCGAGCATCGATTCACCGAAATATCTGAAACATATATATGAGAATGAACAGAAAGGCGCGCACTTCGCTGAAACAAAAGAAATAAGTGTGAGGCAGCTCAACTTGGCTATCACTCTTCTCGGGATGCTTGCGGGAGCACCCGTGATACAGAACAAACAGTTCTCGGAGCATTCGAAGAGGGCGACGAGTACGCCACCATAGGCACTGTACTCAAGAAGGGCGGAAAGCTCAAGGTTGTCTTCATTGCTGTAATGCTGATTTATCTGGCACTTGGCATCTGGAACGGCTATACGGTATGGGGAGGACTAGGGTCAGGCATAAAATATGTCGTCGACTTCAACCGGTCTGGTATAAAAATGATTGAGCCGGATGAGAAACAGCTGGCTCAGATAGCGGAAGTTGATCCGGAAGTCAATGACACAGGCAAAATGTCAGGGCTATTCGAGTTCCACACGAAGAAGGGCTTGAATGTGACACTCAAAGGACCAGGACAAGAAGAGTGGACCGAAATTGACAGTAAGGAGATAAATGCGAAAGACGGATATTTGTTCATCACAGGTAATCCTTCATCGGAATTAGAACTGCATGTTGTCTCTGATGGCAAAAGTATAAAATACAGCGCAGAAATAGGCGACAGCACACATAAAGAAGTGGGCGTTGCTCCGATGGTCAATAGTTATCAGGAGCCGCTGGGAAAGGAACGCGCTATAGTTCTTTTTTACAGAGCAGACAATCCCTGGACGGGATATGATGACTTTAATCTGTTCAATAAAGTCCTTAAAAAGACTCCGCCGGATGGCTGCTACGCTGTCACGGTTCAGGATGCGAAATAAGGAAAAGGAATAATCGGCATACAGGTGACAGCCTGAGTGCCGATTATTTTTATGCGTAATTACGCATTGATTACAATAAGAACTATTTCACTTTTGTATTAAAAATAGTCAGCTTTACAAATGAAATAAAATAGCAGCTCAGAACCGCAATTCTGTGCTGCTATGTATATGCTCTGAGAGGGAAATCCTCAGAGAGTAATCAGGAACTAAGTGTTCTGATAGCTTCGACCTTCTCTGCTGCCGGAATGTTTATATAGTATTTTGCTGTGACTGATATGTCTGAATGTCCCATTAGTGAGGCCAGTGTCTGAAGCGCCACACCGTTCGAAGCTAGCTTGGTTCCGAATGTATGCCTGTAGACATGGAATCCGTACTGCGGCACACCTGCATCCTCGTGCAACCTGTCAAGTGTATGTCTTAGTGACCTCGGATCATGCAGACGGCCAGTGTTTGTCGTGAACAGCTGGTTGGTCCGGTATCCTTTTTCCAGCATTTCTTCCTGATGCCATTTTCTGTGCTGCTCGAGTTCATTATATGTTTCTTCTGTAATTGGCACTGACCTGACGCTGTTTTCCGACTTTGTGTCTTCTATGCTCAATTCATATCCATCAGTTTTGCCATCTTTGAATATTGGCTTTGTTATGACCTGCTTATTGATTGTGATTTTATCAGGATATATATCATCATAGGTGAGAGCCAGCAGCTCACCTATACGAGCACCGGTGTTGATAGCCAGTAATATTAAGAACCGCAGTATCCTGATGCGTCGCATTTCAAATCCGGATACATCTGTGCGATTTATATATTGCTTGACGGCCTCAAGTTCCTCGTCTGTGAAAACAACGATCTCTCCGGGTTTACTTTTCTTATCTGCTTTGGGAACTACCAACGATTTAGTAGGATCCTTGCATATGCCCTCCTGCTCCATAAGTGCGAAGAAGTGCTGGAGCAGCTTGTGGATGGCATCTACGGAAGAGGCTGCACAGGTCATGTCGTTATATGCTTCCTGCAGACATCTGTAGTCGATTTCAGTTATGAGCCTCTTGGTGACTTTATGTTCTGCCATGTTGTTATTGTAGGCATCGACATAGCGCTGCTTGGACCGTTCCTTGACCTTCGAACTCGGCAGAAATGTGTTCTTGATATAATCTTCAACAAGTTCACCGAAGAACATCTCTTTAGCTTTGATTCTGTCATCAGCATTGAACTTGTCGGCCTTCTCCTTGCATTCTTTTAATGTCTTCCCATAGAAGGTCTTATATTCCTTGCGGTTGCCGTTCTTGTCAAGATATGGTCTGACCTTGATGTGGAGGGTGACATACTCCTGACCGTTGATTTTGGCTTTCTTTCTTTTTGCTTTCTTCTCTTTCGATTCTCCCATTTTTACTGCGAATCTGTCTCCTTTGCATAAAAGCGATAGTATGTTTCCTCACCCCAGGCTTCTTTAAGGAACTCTGTGTCAAGTGAGGTGTATTTCTCATTACTTATAATTAGATCGATATAGTTCTCCAGTGCATAGGCTCCCATCCTGTTGACAGCACTGAGATCGATCACGATTTTAGTTATTTTGCTGGAATTCTTTCCAATCTTTTCAGACTCGAAATAATAACCGATTTCAGGGGAGGAGCCCTTGGATATAAGGTCATCTACCTTGCATTCCAGCGCAGTTGCTATATTCTGCAGTGTTGCTATTGTAAATCTGTCCGGATCACTTCTTTCGAACTGAGATACCGCCTGAGGAGTAACACCTAATTTCGCTGCAAGTTCCTTCTGAGTGATACCCTTGCTTTTTCTTACTTCTTTAATTTTGTTTCCCATTGTATTGATCCTCCTGTCAGTAATAGTATATACCAAACAAAAACAAGTTTCAACTTTATTTTTACAAAATAATAGGCTTGACAAAAGTTATAGCTTTAGTTATACTGTAATACTCGATAAAGCTACAACTTGATATTAAGGAGGAAATCAAGATGATCATTTACAAAACGACTAAAAGAATCAAAGAAAAAGTAGTGCGGAGAAGAAGAAAGAAGCGAGCTTTCGGAAAGGAAGGTATAAGTGACGAAAGTAAGAACGATCAAAGAGACGATAAAAGCATTAAGAGCGATTGATCCGGGATGCCAGCTTACTGAATGGCAATTAAGACAGCTTGTAAAGGAAGAGAAGATACCTGCGATGATGGCAGGTAAAAAAGCACTTCTGTCTGTTGAAGCGGTAGAGCGGTACCTCGAGGAACAGCTTGGCGGCGAGCGGCTGAGCTGAAGCGAGGTGTGAAATATGCAGGTGAGCAAAACAGGGGTCAACTCAGTAGATGCTCTGTATGGAGTGATTTTCACCGGCAATATAATACCGACTTCGTGGTACAGCACCATACGGACAGAAAAAGGGAAGCCGGATCTGACAGCGATAACGATCCTCTCAGAAATCCTGTACTGGCACAGACCAAGAGAGGAGTGTGATGAGAGTGATGCCGGGGACATAAAGCTTATTAAGCGGTTCAAAGCAGATCTCCTGCAGATGAGTTATAAGCATCTTTTGAATAAGTTCGGACTGACTAAGGATCAGAGCAGAAGAGCGATAGAACGTCTGGAGAAGCTTGGGCTGATAAAGAGGCAATTAAGAACTGTTGAGACAGGCAGTACCACCCTGAATAACGTGATGTATATAGAACTCTTTTCAGACAGGCTTCTGGAGATCACATTCCCTGAGGGATACGAAACCCCTGGTAGGAAAAATCCGACCAGGGTATCGGAAAAAACCGATGAGGTCATAGGAAAAACCCAATCAGGTAGTATGAAAAATCCTATGACAAATACAGAGAATACTACAGAGATTACAAACATAGATTACGACTCTATCTATCAAGCGGAGATCGAACGGGTCAGAGAGCAGGTAGATTACGAAGCTCTGACAAGAGACATTGGATCAGACAGAGGAATGATAAATGAGATAGTAGAGATCATAGTAGAAAACAATCTGTATGGGATGGAGCATCAACTGATCAACGGAGAACGGATACCGGCACCGATCATACGAGAGAGATTCAGAAAGATAAACAGCTATGTGGTGAAGGAAGTAATAGACAGCCTGAGATCGGCACCGAGAAACATTGTAAATACCAGAGGATATATCATGACGGCACTGTACAATGCATCGTCGACATATGAGCTTGGACTGGATATGGAGGTCACCAGAGATATGTTCAGAAGGGAGGCGAGTGCATGGGAAGCATGACACCTATGAAAGCGATCAGAGCAAAGTGCATTGACTGCTGCTGCGGAGAGAAGAAAGAGATACGACTCTGCCCGATCGAAAGGTGCCCGCTGTGGCCGTACAGGATGGGCAAGCGACCTGTAAAGGATACAGACATCGACAAGAAAGATTGAGAACAGAAAAGTCGAGATAGCTAAGACTTTTTTCTGAAAAGTGACGCTGAGAAGACACTTTTTAAGAAGGGTATAGACAGGGAACAATAATCAGACAGTTCCTCATGACAGTCAGAGATCATGAATGTAATTAAGAGGGATCCGAACTACTGTCATGGAGCTGAAGGACGAAAGAGCATATGAGGAGCACACAGTTGTGGATACATAGGAGCCACACTGACTACTGACAAGGGAGATAGAGGAAATGAACAATGAAAATGTATAGCCATAAAGGCCTCGCCGACTGAGAGCGAAATACACCCATCGCACAAACCTTGCGGTTCGTACTCTGTGTATTTCGCCTCGCGGGGCGGTACCAATGAATACAAAGCGCTCAGGAAAAGGGGGTGACGCCTATAAAAAATGTGACTTTTATACAGCACGGAAAGCTGACTAATGTAGTCGGCAGGATCAGATATATCAGCGATGAGAAGAAACAGGAGAACCTGTATGCGGTCTATGAAACAGTGCCGAGGAAGTATTGGCGGGATCTTGCGAAAGAGAATCAGTCGGACTTCAGGCGCAGCGGAACGAGTGGAAACTGCATCGAGGCCAGGGAACTGATAATAGCTTTGCCGAAAGAAATGACCTACTATGATCCGGATAAATTACTCAAATACTTCGTTGAATCCTACCGAAAAAAGTACGGCACGGAGTGCATCGCAGCTCTTCACCATAACAAGAGGAAGACGAATTATCACATCCATCTGATCTATTCGGAGCGGCAGCAGCTGGAAGAACCGGTGAGAAAGATAGCAACACGCAACATGTACTTTGATTCTGAGGGCAGGCATGTCAGGACGAAAAAGGAAGCGACTGCTGATGGGAAACTGCTTCCTGGCTACAGCATGATACCCAAAGGTGAAGTATATGAAGAGCATCTATTCGATAAAAAGAATCCGCTCTTCAAGCAGAAAACATTCACAGAAGATGTAAAAGGTTTCTTCACAGATCTCATGAACCGGCAGCTGTCCGAACCAAATCAGATGCAGGTGTTCCCAAAGAACAGTCCGTTCCTGCCGACCAAGAAGATCGGTAAGAACAATCCTAAAGCTGGATTCATAGAAGAGACCAATAGACTCAAAGATGAGTGGAACAAAAAGATATGGACAGCATACCGAAATGGGGCACCCAAAGAGAGCCTGATAACGGTAAAGAAGGAACTGATATCCAAACCGGCAGCAGAGTCGATCAGAGAAGCCGGAGGCAAAAGCAATCCCGGAAAATACAACAGCATACTTGTAAGAGCAATAACGATAGTAGCGGAGATGTGCAGACTGCTGAGTAAGCAGGGAAGGGAGACCTGGGCAGAAGCATGGGGAAAAGCACTGACCAAACTTATGGATATGGCGACAGAACAACTTGCCGGAAGAAGGATCGATATCAAAAAAGATACAAGGCAGAGAACAATGGAACGGTAGATATGACTGTGCTATAATTCGGAATACTCTTGAGGCGGTAAATGCTCCCTTTGATTTTACGGCTTCGCCGTAAGGTAGGGAGCATTGATTTCGCTCGACAAGCTCGCTCAATAGATGCCCTCTCCGGAGGGACTGTGACCCTCAGTATATATAGAAATCCTTTGTGGAAATCTGATAGAAAGGAGGGCACTGCTATGGACGTATTCCAGTTCATGCAGATCGTGGGTTTCGCGCTCGCTTTCTTCGTTGCCGGGTACAGCCTTGCCAAAAGAAAATAACCGCCCAACGCCACATTGATGCGGTTATTATCTAACTAATTCATATGCGGGCTAACCGTCTATCGGTAGCCTTTATCTATGCTTATAATAATCAAATGCTGCGGCATTTTCAAGTATTTATGATGAACACCACAATAATGCATAAAAGATATAAAGTCTCCATCTTTGTCCATAGAAAGAACTATCTGGATATGCAAAGATTCTTTGCGAAATGAATTCGCTGGATGTTAAAGTCCTTTGATAGACTTTGAGATACAATGAACTTACACTGACCGTGCAAATCATAATCAAGGAGCATCAAGATGGAATTAGGCAAAAGAATCTTGGAGATCCGTAAAGAGAACGACCTTACACAGGATGGGCTCGCAGAGATCTGCAACGTTACCCGGCAAACGATATCAAACTGGGAGAATGGTAAGAGTTACCCTGACCTTGATACATTAGTCATGTTAAGCGATTCTTTTGGCATTTCACTGGATGCGTTGCTGAAAGGAGACAGAGAAATGGTCAGTGAGATAACTAAGGAACAGAAGCAAGGTAGATATCATAGAATCAAAATGGTAATTGCAGTTATAATAGCAGTTGCTATTTTCCCGGCAACTATTTTGATACTGCAAAACACTTTTACAACGCTCAAACCTTCGGACTATCAGATCTCTGTAAGGGAGATCACTCTTGAGGACGTCACTGTAGATAAAGATAAAGAAATTGCAACATATATTGATCCTGAAGGGCCAGACTATATCATCAAAGATAATGGAGAGAAGGTCTCAATATCTCCAGAGCGTCAAGAAATAAACGACACGGATTATTACAGACTCCTTACCACCGGCCATATATATGAAGTCATTCTGACAACTGATAAGTATTATGATACATATATGCTAGGAGATAGTGATGAACCGAATACACTTGAGATTTCGGTGGAGCGCTCCAATATAAACTTTGACGCAGACAACGTAAGCAAAAGACTATCAATGATCTGTTCAAAGGATTTTGACAAGATAATAGATTCCAAATCAAAATCCATAGTCTGGCAGACAAATAATTGAAGAGTGAGTGATCCGACACATCCAAAACATTAGCTGGGGACAAGGCTGCTGTTTTTTTCAAGTATTAATGATGAACCCCGCAATAATGCTTGTTGCGCTGGCAGTTCTACTTTGAAGGGCTGTTGTTTTTTGCGGGAGGAAGTATCATGGAATAAAATAATCTTTATTGGAGGTTTATCCATGGATCAGAGAAAAATAGGCAGTTATATTGCTGAAAAGCGTAGAGAATTAGACATGACACAGATGCAGCTCGCAGAGAAACTCGGTATGAGCAATAAGTCTGTCTCAAAATGGGAACGCGGTGTCTGCCTGCCAGATGTATCAGTATATGAAGAACTATGTTCTGCACTGAATATTACGCTTAATGAATTTTTGGCTGGAGAAGATCTTGCACCTGAAAAAATAATCGAACAATCCGAAAAGAATATAATGGGTGTATCTCACGAAGGTAAGGTTAAAGGCAACCGTCTTAAAACTATTATAGTGATTCTTATTGCTCTGCTGATCGGTATGCTCTTCTGGTTCCTGAATAGTATGGGATTCTTTCGTAATAATTATCTTGAACCATATGATAAATCAACAGATGAATATAATACAGCGACAATCCTGCTTGAGCCCGGGCAGGCGAGCCCCTTTCATTACTCTGTAGACAACAGTTTCAAGAGAGTCATACTTACCACATATGAATTCAAGGACGGAAAGCAAATATCAGAAGCTCAAACACTGGATACTGAGCTTATATCGTTTGATGAAAATGGCAAAGAAATCCATGAAGGTAAAGGCACAATTGCTGCTATCATGGATTATAGGAATCACAAAGTTAAACTCATTGTTACTAACGCGTCAAGCAAATGTAGTGCAGAACAGGAAATGGGATCAGATATCCCGGACTTTGATGAATATGGCATGGCAAAATCTGAGTCCGAACTTGAGGAGAACATCAGGCCAGGCCGTGAGTATGCTATTTGCGGTTATTACTTTGGTAAAGGTGAGATAAGCGGAATAGATCCAGTAGATGCATTGATTAACCACGAAGATAATCCATCAAAGGCTGATTATAGCGTTATAATCACTGTGCGTTTTGATCAAGAGGGAGAAGGTATGGCTAAGGTCCCGGATTTAAGTGGCATGTCACGGGATGATGCAACGTCTGCCTTGAGGAAAGCAAATCTTACGCTTGGTAACGTCTCGTATTATGACACTACAAATGAGGAAGAAGCGGTAGTTTATTATCAGAGTGTTGCAGCAGGAGGAGAGCTCCCTGCCGGGACATCAATAGATGTTTCTTTGAGGAAGAAATGATTTCACCGCAAGTAATGTCAATAAAAAACAAGAGTATGTGACAATCGTATCCCGCAAGCATGTGACGGGTGTGTCTGGATTCACTTCCACGATGGTTGGGGCGGTCATGATAGCAGGATCGATTTATGCGTTGGCAGAAGAGGTCCTGTATTTTATACTTGCACTTGCTGTGGTCATATTGGCATATGCAACAATCTGCCATTTTGTGGAGAAGAAAGAATATAGTGCTGAAGAGAGATACAAAAAGGAGCAGTAAAATCAGATTTTGTATTAATTTTGTATTAAAAACTAGCAGCGTGACGGGAAAACGCTGAAATTCAAATGTGTTGAGCGACTCAAAAAATGACGCTTACGTCGAGGGTTCGATTCCCTTCACCCGCTCCAATAGAAGAGGGCAGCAAACGCTGCCCTCTTCTATTGGAACGAAATGACGAGATCGAACCCGAGACGTAAGCCATACAATCAGAGAGGGTTCGTATCGGGGCGGACAATGAAGCGCCGCCCCGAAAACGGCAGTCAAGGCTGCCGCAGGCACCGCGCAAGCGGGCGAAGCGCCTTGACGGCCGGATATTCCCTTCACCCGCTCCATTACATGGGCTTCGGAGACATCTCCTGAAGCCCTTTAAAATGCAGTATTTGCCCTAAAAATCAATATTTCATGCATATTAGATAAGTTCAGTGCAGTTTGCTATAGTCCGGTGCGGTAAGGTGCTGCAGGGGTTTTTCTGTGGGATGTCCCTAGCAGGTGCTACAAAACCGTCCTTTTATCTGCAGCTATATGCAGATGCTGAAAAATCAGCATCTTTGGACTTACTTCGATTCCCTAGTTGTCAGCAGGGACTCAAACCCACAAATGGATTGTTTTCTTGATCTTTTGATCACGGCAGCAGACGTTTTTGAAAAGACGGAGCATCAGAAGAAACTGATATCATTTCTAAAAGATCAGAAAGG
>CACYLW010000021.1 GCA_902775345.1 uncultured Eubacteriales bacterium
GAAAGGACCTTGGCATTAACGCCATACTTTTCTGCTATATAGCTGATGCTGTTACGGTTTTCAGGCTTGAGAGCTTCCTGCACAACTTGCAGGCGGAAGTTGTAGGTATAATCTTTAGCAGACATGATGTACCTCCATTTTGTATAGTGTAACACATTTCTATTTACACTCTACTTTTTGGGGTACACTGCAATGAAAAAACATGTCCTTGAATACTCATGCATAAAAGCTATTTCTCATCCAGCATCGAAAAATAAATTGGTCCTTCAAATGCCAGATAGCATATTGAGGACCATTTTTTTCGTCCTTATTATCCGTTTTTTGCATTTTAGTACCAATAACAAAAGGCTCCATATGTTAATGAAGCCTTCAATTGATTTGCATATGATTTGCATACTTTTTTACATAACAACTATTTTTTCATGCATTTGCTCTTACCGGGTGTCTGATGACTGTCTTCAGCTTCTCCGATGATACTTTGCGGGCATCTGACAGGTATATCTCATGGTGCATGCGCTCTGTGGTTATGTCGAGAGCATAGCCCTGCTCAGTCATATAAGCATGCATCTTCTCAACCGTTGCCGGCTCATCATCGTAAGGACCAAGGTGCATGCACTGAACGCAAAGTCCCTCTTCATACGTGAAGAATTCCACCTTCGAGAAGTCCTCTTTCTTCTTTTTCGTTGCCTCTGCGACAGCCCACTCATAATCATCGCGGGTGACGAAGTCCGGAAGTCTTATCACCGAGATCCAGTTGAATGTTTCCTTGTGAGCGTAATCGACCCCTTCTATGCCGTCCTGCCACCAGAAACCCTCGAGCGGCGGCACCACATAGTCAAAATAGCCCTCGATCTGGCGGTCGCCCTTCTTGCTCATCTTTATGGTAAATGCTATGCCGTATAGTAGTCCAATCGCTTTCTTGTAGTCGCCGTCCTCCTGATTCGGATCGCCTTTTCCTCTGACAGCTATGTAATTCATCGGCGGCACCGAAACTATCGAAGGCTTGTTCTTCGGCATGTAGAATTCCTTATACTCTTTTTTATAATCAAAAGCCATCTGCTGTACCGTCTCCAATTATTTCTTATATGCGCCTGGCAAGCGGATCTCGCTGCTGCTATTCTTTATTTTTTATCCTGGCCGCGGATCTCGTCAACCATCGATCTGTAGGCCTGCGCGAACACGATCGTATCTATGCTGTTTGCGACGGCGTCGAAGCCTTTGCCGATATACATTTTCGCTTCCTCAGGCGTGCCGGTGAAAGTCATGCAAAGCTTGCCGGCCTGTTTGCACGCGCGCAGGATCCTGTCCACCGCTGCCTTGAATTCAGGTGCGTCAAACCGGCCCGGAATGCCCATGCAGATCGAAAGATCGAACGGGCCGATGAAAATGCCGTCGATGCCTTCTATCTGTACTATCTCCTCGATGTTGTCCAGCGCTTCTTTCGTCTCGCACTGCGGCAGAAGCAGCACCTTATCGTTGCTGTTCTGCATGTATTCGGTCAGTGTGCCTGACGCCCACGGTTCATTGCCGAATCCGCTGCCGCGTCCCTTTATGAATCCTCTGTTTCCGAGAGGAGCGAACTTGCCTAGGTCCACCACTTTTCTGAAGTCGTCGATGCTCTTCAGGCACGGGATGATGATGCCTTCTGCTCCGTTGTCAAGTGCCCTCTGCATCTCCCTGTGCGTGATATCCGCGATCCTGACGAGCGGTGACAGGCCCTTGCTTTCCGCAGCCTGAATGAGATCGCTCATGGGCATCGTGTCGTATGGCCCGTGCTCTGTATCTATGACCACGAAGTCCAGGCCGGTATACCCCATTATCTCCACGATAGAAGGATTGGCGGCTCCGAGAAACGTGCCGACAGCGTACTTCTTCTTTTCAATGGCTTCCCTGAGTTTGTTCAGCATTATACTTGTTCCTCCTGTGTCAGGATCTGAGTCCTCTGCGATGAGGCAGAGATCCGTTCCGCGCGGCTAGCCCGGCAGTATCGATGGCTATCCTGGCAGTATCGCGCGGCTATCGCGACATGATCTTTCTGACTATCGGCATTGCTATCCTGTATGGCAGCGGCCTGAGCTCTTTGTCTGCCTTCTTCAGCATCTCTCTGATCTGGATGTGCTGAGGGCAGTGCAGCTCGCACTTGCCGCAGCCTACGCACTGACTCGCAAAGCCGGGCTTCCCCTGCAGACCGACATTGCGTGCGAACTCGAATCTCACCGGGTTCTTCTTGCCCTCGATGTACATGAGGTTCCAGTGATGGAAATTGCCCGGTATGTCGACACCGCTCGGGCAAGGCATGCAATATCTGCATCCTGTGCATCCGACTCTTTCCTTCTCTTTGATTATGCGCCTGACGCTGTCCACGAGAGCAAAGTCGCTTTCGTCAAAGCAGCCCGGCTCCGCGTCCGACGCGATCCTGATATTCTCGTCGACCATCTCGATGGAGTTCATGCCCGAGAGCACTACGGTCACGCCGGTCTGGTTCCAGAGCCACCTGAGACCGAGTTCCGCTGCCGTGTAGCCTTTGCCACTGTCGCTGAGCTCGCGCTTCGCCTTCACCGGAAGATTCACCAGCTTGCCGCCGCGGAGCGGCTCCATGATGATCACCGGTATGCCCTTTTCTTCGGCGGCCTCAACACCACGTCTTCCGGCCTGACTGGTCTCATCGAGATAGTTGTACTGCACCTGGCAGAAATCCCAGTCGTATGCGTCCAGGATCTGCAGGAACATCTCCGTATCGCCGTGGTACGAGAACCCGATCTGCCTGATGCTGCCGTCAGCCTTGCGCGCCGCGATCCACTCCTCTATGCCGTATGATCTCAGACGCTCCCACTCGGAGATGTCCGTGAACATGTGCATCAGATAGTAGTCGACGTGATCCGTCTGCAGACGTGATAACTCCTCGTTGAAGATCTTATCTATCGCCTTCATGGACCTCACCAGGTATTGCGGAAGCTTTGTCGCTATGTTGACCTTGTCGAGCACATTGTTTTTCGCGAGTATCCTGCCGAGGCACTCCTCGCTGCCCGGATATGCATAGGCGGTATCGAAATAGTTGACGCCTCTTTCCAGCGCGTGCATGATCTCGTTTTCTGCCTTTTCGTAATCGATCTTCGCTCCCTTGCCGGTGAATCTCATGCAGCCGTAACCGAGCTGAGACAGCTCGTTGCCGTATTTGTCTTTTCTGTATTTCATTTTATTACGTCCCCTTTTAATGCGGACCCTTTTGCACCATCATGATGCATTTCGTCTATTTGTTAACCCCTGTTGCAGGTATTCTCCCATATGTATAGCAGCATGTCAATTTGCCGTTTTCACCTGTTTTTTCCAGATGAACCTGACTGTTTCCTCGTCCTGGCTCTCAACGGTAAAGCCGAGGTTTTTATAGATCTGGAAGGCATAGCGTTCGCGTGGGATCTCGTATCTGATGATCTCAGATCCGAAGGTCTGAAGGTCATCCATCAGCAGCTCCAGCAGTTCGGTACCTATGCCATATTCGGCAAACTGACTCTTGAGATTCATCTTCATTACCGCCGCCCTGCCGTCATCACTGACTTCTGCGTAAGACAGGCCGGCCAGCTCGTCGCCGACCTTCGCGACAAAACGATGCCCGCCCGCGGAGTCCACATGATATATGTCTTCGTACGGCCAGCCCATTCGTCTTGTAGCAAGATATTTCTGCAGATCATCCTTATTCATAACGTATCGCTCCGTATGTCAGATCCCGAAATCAGTTATCTTTTTCTTTCCTGCTGTACCTCACGCAAAGCAAGCTGCACATTGTTCCCGCAAATGCCCAGAACATAAGCATCAGTAGATTCTCGAGAATCACAAGTGCTCCTGCTTTATCGTAGTCCAGGAATGCGAACGGGACACGGAAAAGCATATAACTCATCATACCGCTATGCAAGAAAAGCCACAAGCCAAGACCCGCGGCGCAGCAATATGCAGCGGTAATCAGCGTTTTCTTTCTTCCCGCTATCTTCATGCTTGCCATCAGCGCCGGAATATGAAGTCCAAGATGCAGGCCCATCAATACGAATGACCAATGAGACATGGACAGGTGCATCTGCCTCGCGAACGATATCGGAGCCATACCGTACAGGAACGGCACCGCGTGGCTGCTCATAGACATTCCGCAGAAAGCGGTCAGGGCAAACGACAACAACAGCAGTGTGCTTACTGCTGTTGTCACAATTCTGTATGGTCGGTACCTGCCCTTAAGCAGCGTACCGTACCACTTTCTGTTCAGGATCTGATGGACGATCACAAGCATCGTCATCCCTATTCCTATCCACTCATGCAGTGTCTCTCCTGTGACCTGATAAGCCATAAGAAACAGCAGCATTGTGGTCATGCCAATGTCCGTGATTCTTCTTATCAAATTGTTTCTATGCTTTTCATGCATGACTTTTCCCCGGTTTTACTGTAATCCGTCTATCCATGTCCGTAGTTCTTCTTCAGATACGCCTCCATCAAGTCTTTCGCCTTCGAGCCAGCTGCCGCTGCCTGCGTTGGATTCCAGATTCTTTCCGCTCATGCCAATGCCGCTGCCGCCGGATGTGCAGAACGGGATCATGGTGATGCCTTCAAAGTCATAGCTTTCCACAAAGGTATCCATAATGCGAGGCTCCTCGCCCCACCAGATCGGATACCCGATATAGATGGTGGAGTATCCCTCCAGCGAGACTGGATCGCTTCCGATCTCCGGGCGTACGTCAGGATCATTCTGCTCGTGAGTAGTGCGGCTGTCTGAATCGTGCCAGTCCAGATCCTCCGGTGTATACTCCTGAGCTGCCTTGATCTCATAGATGTCTGCACCTGTGATGTCCGCGATTTTTCCGGCAACGCCTTTCGTTGTTCCGGTCGCGGAGAAATAGACTACCAGAACATCCTTGTCCGTTTGAGTTCCCGCTGTCTCAGTCTCACCGGACGGGTTTTCCGATGTTGCTTCTGATTCTGTTCCTGCTTCCGGCTCTGAAGCACTCCCGTCGGCGCTTTCAGAGCTGTTTCCTCCGCCGCACGCTGCCAGCCCGAATGCCAGCAAAACCGCTATCAGCAGCGCAATTATTCTGATATGTTTTCTCATCCTTATATCCTCTTCCTGTTATTCTTTTCCTTCTTATCCCCAGACTTCCTTTGCGAGGCGGAACACAGCCCATCCTTTCGGCCAGCCGACATACATGGTCGCGTGTGTGATGATGGCTGCTATCTCCTCTTTGGTCACACCGTGTGCCTTTGCGTTCTGCAGATGATATGTCAGCGACGAATCTGTTATTCCCGAAGCCATCAGGGACACGACTGTGATGATGCACTTTGTCTTCACATCGATAGCTTCCTCATTCCATACCTCGCCGAAAAGCACATCATCATTCAGGTGCGCAAACATCGGCGCAAAATCTCCAAGCTGTTCTCTTCCTGCTGTCTGTACGATTTTCTCACTCATTTTTATATCTCCTTTTATTATCTGATATCTGATGCTTTTTCCAGGCTCTTACTTTCTGATGAACGCCTGATCCCTTTCAGGAACTCCTTCCTCATCGGATACATAGCGCTCCACAGCCATGTGAAGATCGTATTTTTCGCGTAATTCCGCTATTTTAGCCATCATAGGCGATACGTGGTGCCTGTCGAGAGACTCCTGATCGCGCCAGCAGTCGATCAGAAGTACGGTCTCAGGATCATTGATAGGCTGAAAGTACTCGTATCTCTCGTTTCCGTCCTCAGCCCTTATGGCATCAGCGATCCCGCGGGATTCCATTTCCTGTGCAAAAGCTCTTGCGCTGCCGTCATGGCCTTTATAATACAGATTGACAATAATGCTCATATCGTTACTTCCTTCCGTCAGCTGTACAGACGCACATTACAGTACGTTTTCAAGCCAGTTTTTGATAGTAGATTCGTTCGGACGGTTGATCTGGACGCCTTTTTTCCAGTTCACGCTGCCGCTTACGTTCCTGTGAAGTTCCGTATCGCTTCTTCCGACGCCGCTTCCGCCGGATGTGCAGAACGGTATGATCGTCTTTCCGGAGAGGTCGTAGCTTTCCAGGAAGGTCTCGATGATTCTCGGCGCTACGCCCCACCAGATCGGGAATCCGACGATCAGGGTGTCGTAAGCTTCCATATTGCTTACCCTGTCCGCGATCTCAGGTCTTGCGGACGGATCGTTCATCTCTACGCTGCTGCGGCTTCTGCTGTTCATATAGTTAAGGTCGGCGCTCGTATATTTTTCCGCCGGAACGATCTCAAAGAAATCGCCTCCGCTGATTCTCGCTATCTCCTGTCCGACGCGTTTTGTTGCCCCGCTTGCTGAAAAAACAGCAACCAGTATTTTATTTGCCATTTCTTTATTCCTCCTTGGTATTCGTTCTTGTCCTTTATCCGTGCTGTCTGTCCAGAAGCCTGATCAGGCAGTTATATGTGATCTCAAAGATCGAGTGATAAATATAGTCGACGTCTGCTTCTTCCATTGCTTTTCGCTGTTTGTCCGTCACCTCCGCGTACGGATAGATACCGAACATGAACGGGAAGAACACATACATGATTTCCTTCACCTCTTCCGAAGACATCTCCGGGCAGTACTTTTCGAGGATCTTCCTGAAAAGATCCAAAGACCGGCCGTATGCTCTTTTGAATGAAGCGAGCAGTTCTTCCCTGCTGTTTGCTTCCATGTCGAAGTTGTTCATGGAAAGCAGCCTGAGAAGCTGCGCTCTTCTCTCAAGTGACATTGCTATCTTTTCGGCGACCTGCTTTCTGCTGAAGTTTTGGCCGCTGTTCAGAATGCTTTCGAGCTCTGCGTTCCATCTGTCATATTCGCGCTCATAAAGAGCAAGAAAGATTTCCTCTTTTGTCTGAAAATAGTTGTAGATCGTCGGACGTGAGAAAGAAGTTACCGCTCCGATCTCCTTGAGATTGATTTCCTTGAAGCTCTTTGTCTGATACAACTCCTCGCAAGCGTTGACTATCTCTTCTCTCCTCTGAGTGACGATCTCAGGTGTTCCCTTGAACATGATTCTTCTCCTCTCAATCGGTTGACATCGTGTCAACAATTGGATTGTATCACCGCGCTGACACCGTGTCAACCGTATTTTTATTCACAAATAAAAAAAGGCCTTGCGGCCTTGAGTGATCAGTTGATGGTGGTCGGTTGATGAGTGGTCAGAGACGGCAGATTATTATCGCGACGATCAGCCAGACTGTACCGCACGCCGTAATGACCTTATTTGCAAGCCTGTCTGCGTAGAACCAGCCAAAGCAGAATCCTTTCTTTGCCGGATAGAACAGTCTCACCGATCTTTTATTCATCATGTCGAGCAGTACGTGTGACATGAAGGCAGCTGCAAACGGTAATGCTGCAGCCGGAAAGATAAGCCAAAGACATGCCGTCTCCAGTGCCATAGCCAGAAGTGAATGCGAGAAGCCGCGGTGGCCGGATCCTCCGGCGAATATGCATATGATCACAAAGCCTGCAATCCCTGCGAAACAAAGATACTTGCCGCAATGGCCGAGCGATCTCCACATTCCGGCGTCCAGCAGGTGATCTTCGATGAGTGCGGCTGCGGCTGCAAGGGCCATTACGACCCGCCAGCGGGACGAGTCGCTCTTTTCGGATTTGTTCTCACAATCCAGGTCGCAGATGAGACAGCCCAAAGCTCCGCCTGCGATTACAGGCAGAGCTTCCGCGACCGTCCCCGGTCTCACTATTGAAAACGCCGCAGCCATACCGACTGCTATATGAGCCTTTGCTAACATGCTTTTATCGCTTTGATACTTTTACTGATCAGACAGATCTATTGGCAGAAAACAGGTTAAAATGCCGCTGCCGGTTTTGTGTCAGTCTGTTGCCAGCTTGCTGCCAGATTGGTGTCAGTCTGCTTCCGGTTTGGTGCCGGTCTGGCAACATTTCTAAATGCTTAAGCCGGCCAGGAAAAAGATAGCTGCAAATACCGTGATGATTGTGGTCAGGTGTCTTGTAAGGTTGTAGGTTTTCATCGCTTGTACCTCCTTGATTGTACTGCATCCACGTTTTCTGTTTGCTTAAGTGTGTTTTGACATCTACGTTGAGTGAAAAACTCACGCTTGACATATTTATCGACTAATTACATATAGTCGCTCTAAGAGAGAAATAACCTGCTTTTCAGAGTGCTTTTCCTCTCC
>CACYLW010000022.1 GCA_902775345.1 uncultured Eubacteriales bacterium
AAGCCGGTCCTTCCGCTCGATCAGGAAGAGAAAGACTGGGTCGCTGAGGGCATCAAGAAGTCCGGTCTCGGCAAGGTCGACATGACACAGTTCGAATAATTGTCGAACACGAATTTAGAAAATTTTATATATCCGCTCAACACGCTCAACAGGATCTCGCATTTACTATAATCTAAGAGACTACCGAAGCTGACATTCAGTGATGGGCATGAATACCTTAGTGGCTGCCGCAACATCTGTTGCGGCAGCCTTTTATAACCGGTCGGATATTTTCTATTTAAGCCATGCCATCAGTAAATTATCTGGGGTAAATCTCATAATCAAGAAGCCGGCAGTCAATCTTGTAAAATATCATACATATGCAGTGCCCTACGAGGGTTGAATCCTATACCATGGGCAGTCACATTAGCTCGCCTTAAAATAATTCCGCTGGCAGTCCGCTTAAACGGCTTAAAAGCAGTCACCTTTATTGATTTTGATAATTGGTGATGGTAAGGCTACTTATGCCTAGGTTTTAACCGGCAGTAGCTCAAATGTGATTTCTTTAAACGCTACTGCCCTCTATGATACTCGGGCAGTCATGAAGCGCCGTTTTGAGTCAAGAAGACCGATTGCCTGCTTTCTTGCTTTCAGTAGCTTAAAAGTGATTCCAATGAAAGCTACTGCCCTCCATGTCATCCGGGCAGTCATGAAGCGCCGTTTTGAGTCAAGATGACCGATTGCCTGCTTTCTTGCTTTCAGTAGAATGGAGTAAATTTTAATGAAAGCTACTGCCCTCAAACCACCCCGGCAGTCGATAAACGCCGAACAGACCAAAGATGACCGTCGCCACCTCTCAGCAAAAAGAAGCCTCCGCATTAATGCGACAACCCCTTTTAAATTCGAACAGTCTACAGCCGAATCTCCACCATTTTAAGCCGTCAGGAAGGCCGACAATACGGATTTGACAAAAAGTCATTGAAGCCAGCGGTTATTCTGTTATAATGATATATTATAATACATTATAAGGTGGTACTTTATGAACAAGCATTCAGCAACACCGCTTTACCAGCAGCTCGTTGACTCAATTAAAGAACAGATCCTGTCCGGCAAAATAAAAGAAGGCGATAAGCTCATGACCGAGCAGGAATTCAGCGAGGCCTACAACGTAAGCCGCATTACCGTGCGCAAGGCAATGGAGATGCTCTCAGATGAGGGCATTGTCGTAAAAAAACAGGGAATCGGAACCTTTGTCGCTTCCAAAAAACTGAATCGCGTAATGGAGAGCGTTTTGAGTTTTACTGAGAGCTGCGAGAGGGCCGGTCACAAGGCTTCCGCCGAGCTGATCTCTCTGGAATGGAAAAAGGCTTCTGTGAGCGTTGCAAAGCATTTGAACGTCGAAGAGGGTGAAAAAGTCCTCTGCATCCGCCGAATTCGAAGCTGTGATGAATGGAAAGTCATGCTGGAGGAAAATTATTTCTCCAAAGATTACAGCTATCTGCTCGGCGAAGATCTGAGCAGTTCGCTGTACAATATTCTGAGAAGTCACGGTACGGTCCCGATGCACGCCATCAAAACTGTTGCCATCTGCTTCCCCACGAAAAAAGAGCAGGAAGAATTAGAGATTCCCGAAGGGCAGCCCTTATTACTGCACCATGACACCGCAATGGATGCGGATCACAATGTGATTCATTATACAAGACTGCTCGTCAATCCGGAACACTACACTCTGACCATTATCAGCTAATCACTAGCCCGGAACATTAATAACAGTCCAGACAGGCTGCTTAGGGTCTGAGATACGTTGCAAACATCATCTTCATCGAAAAGCGCCGGTCACTACCCTGCGAGCCAAAAGTTACGAACACACTCTGACCATCATCAACCGACATATATAGGGTTGTATTCCGAAAAACCATAACGTTATATTACAACCAAGGACTCCGCCGATAGCCCTTGGTTATTTTTAACAATTTTATGTATATATTTTACTGCGATATTCCCAAAATTCACTTTAGCCAGATAAAAAAGTTGTTATACATTATATGATGTTATATAATGACATTGCAAGCACACAGTACCTTTGAGGATGTATGAAGCAAGGAGGAAAAAATGAAAAAAAGGTTCACACGTTTACTGGCGATGGGAATTGCTTCTCTGATGGCAGTGTCTCTCGCAGCATGCGGCTCCTCATCCGGTGGTTCCGCAGGTCAGACAGCCGGCGCTGATTCAACAGCAGCCGCAAACGCAGGCAACAGCAATGTAAAGACAATCAAGTTCTTCCACCGTTTCCCCGATGATCCCGCAAACTCTTTCATCGAAGAAAAGATTGCAGAGTATGAGGCAGCACACAGCGATATCGATATCGTTGTCACCAGCGCTCAGAACCAGCCTTTCAAAGAGAAAATCAAAACTGTAGTCGGAACCGCCGAAGAGCCCGATATCTACTACAGCTGGGCAGGTGAGTTCTCAGAGAGATTCATCCGCGAAAATCTTATCCTCGATCTCACTCCGTATCTTGAGGCAGACAGTGAGTGGGCAGACAGCCTGATCGAATCCCAGATGGTCAACTATACCACCGATGACGGTATGGTCTACGGCATTCCTTTCCGTCTTGACGGCAAAGTATTCGCTTACAATCGCGACATCTTTGATGAGCTGGGGCTTGAAGTTCCCACAACATGGGATGAGTTCCTCGCAGTCCTTGAAGCAATCAAGGCAGACGGCACCTACACACCGCTGGCAGAAGGAAACCAGGATCAGTGGCCGGGCGCTCACTACATCGGAACTCTGAACCAGATGCTGGTCGCTGACGATGTGAGAGCAGCTGACTTCAATCCGAAGACAGGCGCTTTCACAGACCCGGGCTATGTAGAAGCTCTTGATAAGTATCAGCAGCTCGTTCCCTACATGAACATCGGTGTCAACGGCATGACTCATGATATGGCTCGTCAGCTGTTCACGACCGGACAGGCTGCAATGTGCTACATCGAGCTCGTTGAGATCACCAACCTCTACCAGGAGACTGAAGGAACTGAGTTCAACTGGGGTATGTTCGTATTCCCGACAGTTGAAGGCGCAGGTAATCCCAACATCCTCACAGGCGAGCCGGAAGGATTTGTCATTTCTGCCAATACCGCTTACCCGGATGAATGCGTAGAGTTCCTTAAGTGGTTCCTCGGCCCGGAAGTCGGCGCACAGCAGGCAGAAGTTGTCGGCTGGTTCAACGCTTCCAAGGGTGTTGCTGACAACCTTGAGGATGAAGGACTTCGCGAAGCTTATGACCTTATCATGAATGCAGAAGCAATGGGACCGTGGTTCGACGCTTCCCTGTACTCAACCGTCTGCGAAGAATACCTGCAGCAGATCTCCAATGTCACTAACGGTGATATTTCTTCTGCGGATGCTATGGCTAAGATTCAGGCAACAGCTCTGGAAGCTCAGACATTAGCAGCGGAATAAGATAATCCTCAGTCGGTTTCTGCTTACATTATTAGATACGCAGTAAACAGCGACTGAACAGAACTGCTGCCATAGATGACGCATCACATGGCAGCAGTTTTTTGTAACATACATTGGGCCAAGGTCTTCGGACCGTGTTCACACCGAAGAAGAAGACCTTCTCTTTCGCTCTTTCAGACGATGACATGCAGCACCTGCCTGTACATATCTGAACAGGAGGCTCCTATGAAAAAGAAAAAAGTCAAAAAATCACTATATCTATACATCGTGCCTGGTCTGTTCATGGTCATGGCATTCGTCTATGTACCGATTATTACCAACATTGTATATAGTTTCTTCCGTCTTTCTTCCTACTCATCCAGTATGAAGTTCGTCGCGTTCGATAACTATCGCAGATTGTTTACAAATGACACCTTCCCGGTCATGATGCGCAACAACATTTACTACTGCATCATCTCCCTGATTGTTCAGGTCGGCTTTGGCACCGTGATCGCTCTGGTTCTGGAGAGCAAGCTGGTCGGCAAGCTGAACAGTTTCTACAGAAATGTTTATTTCATCCCTTCCCTGATCTCTCTGACCGCCGTCGGTCTGATGTTCAATTTCATTTACAACCCCACCGCAGGTATGTTGAACGGATTTCTGAAAACGATCGGACAGCCGGACCTCCAGCAGATCTGGCTCGGAGACAAAAAGCTCGCCATCTTCTGTATCATAGCTATGAGTCAGTGGCAGTATACGGGATATATCGCGATGCTGATGATCGTCGCGTTCCAGAATGTTTCCATGGATTATGTCGAGGCGGCAATCATCGATGGTGCCGGCCCGATCCGCCGCGCGATCAGCGTCTATATTCCGCTGGCTAAAGAGCAGCTTCTCGTCTGTTCTGTCATCACTGTAATCGGCGCATTCAAGCTGTTTACCGAAGTCTACACCACGACGAGCGGCGGTCCGGGAGACGCCTCCCAGGTCCTCGGCCTCTTCCTGTATCAGAACGCGTTCCTGCATGACGACATGGGTATGGCTGCCGCGACCGGCGTGCTGATATTTGTTATCACTGTGACCCTGTCCATCATTCAGCTCCGGATCACCAGATCCGGTCAGGATTAAGGAGGTGCCGATATGACAACAAAACATATTAACGGAAAAAAGGTCTTTCTGACCGTCCTGATCCACCTGTTCCTTATGTCATTGGTACTTATCATCCTTCTTCCGATGTGCTGGCTGATCATGAATTCATTAAAGACCAACCAGGAAATGTTCCGTGATTCCATCGCGCTGCCGGCTACCCCGCTCTTTTCGAACTGGGTCAATGCATGGAACAAAGGTCTGTATAATTATTTCCTCAGTTCTATTATCACCAGTGCCATGTCGCTATGCGGAATCCTGGTATTCTCCTCCCTCCTTGCTTACGGTCTGACCAGACTGAACCTGCCCGGCAGCGGTCTGATCTTTGTGATCGTACTCGGCGGCATGGCACTATCTGAGCAGGTGGCTCTTGTCCCTCTGTTCAAAATCATTCAGGCAATCGGGCTGTATAACACCCGCTGGGCTGTAGTCCTGCCCTATATATCCTTCAGAATTCCGTTCACCATGTTCCTCCTAAGGTCATATTTCCTCGGAATTCCCAGGGAGCTTGAGGAGGCGGCGATCCTTGACGGAGCGTCCAGATTCCAGATCTTCTACAAAATCATCATTCCGATTTCCAAGCCGGTCCTTGCGTCCGCGGCAATCGTAAACCTGAATTTTGTATGGAACGAGTTCCTCTTCGCCAACATCTTCCTGGAAAACAGAAAGCTGATGACGATCCCGCTCGGTCTTATGACCTTCCAGGGTGACCTGAAATCCGATTACGTCACCATGCTGGCCGGTATTCTGATTGCTTCCCTGCCGATGATCATCATGTATCTCTGCATGCAGAAGCAGTTCGTAAGAGGTCTTACCTCAGGCGCCGTAAAGGGCTGATTCCGGCTTTTCTGAAAAAAGCATGCGGAAAGTTCTGCTGCAAAATCTATCACACACTAAAGGCCCCGGAAGTCCGGGGCCTTTACTATGGTACGAAGAGCTCACCTGCAGCAGAACACAGCAAAAGGCCCCGGAAATCCGGGGCCTTGAAACAATGGGGTGTTTATTGAAAACTTCCTGCCTGCCGGTACCCGGCCAACCTGCGCGGCCGCGTCTTATCCTGCGCAGGAAGTTATCCATTAATACTCAATCTTCCACATGTATCTTCTCATCGTCAGCGGGTGATTGCGGACAATTGCCAGCTGCTCGGCATAGACACGAAGGACGCCTGTGATCAGCATCGGGTTGAAGAACTCGACGACAGATTTGTCGATAGCGGAGCTGAGGCCGTAGTCCTTTGCATCGACAACAGTAACCTTGGCATCAAATCTCTGAAGGAAAGTAAGCGCGCGGCTGTCCATCGGACGTGTCGGGCCATCGCTCATGAGCAGCAGATACGGAACATCCTTATCTACCAGTTCGAACGGTCCGTGGAAGAACTCGCCCGCGTTGAAGTAGCTTGACGGAATCCACTGCATTTCCATTAAGAGGAACATTGAGAACGAATAAGCGCTCATCTGCGCAGCGCCGGAACCCATTACATAGATCATCGGATCGTCGGCATAGCTGTCTGCAAATTTCTTTGCGGTCGGAGTCAATGTCGAAACAGCATTCTCGATCAGGTCGTAGATCTTTGCGAAGCCGTCCTGCATCGCATCATAATCCGCATAGCCTTCGTACGCGTTGAGCACTTCGCATGCAAATGCGAGAACATTCCCCATCTTCTCCATCTTGGCTGCATAGTTCGCATAGAATCCGTGAATGATCTGATATTCGGCATTGGTTGCAAGCGGAGATTCCGGATTAATTGTAACACTGACAACGGAAGCACCGAGCTCCCTTGCCTTTTTGGTCGCTGCGACAGCTTCCGGTGTGCCTCCGCTGAGGGAGCAGGTCACCACGATCGCGGTCTCGTCGCAGGAAACAGGAGTGGAGTAATTGAATTCATTTGCAGTATGGATGCTGGAACGCAGAGTTTTTGCGTTGCGATCCATGAAGTACTTTGCAGGGAACATCTCTGACATGGAAGCTCCACAGCCTACAAAGAGCAAAGACTTGATTTCGGGTTTCTTTGCCTTGATATCTGCTACAATTTCTTTTACGTTCATGGCGTAAATCCTCCTTTTTTAATTAAATACATCATATAACAATATATAACAAATGTCAATTTCAATAATACAAAAACCCAAAAATAAAGTAAAATTAAACTTTTCAGAACCTGTTGGAAAATTTATGATGTTATAATACAAGTATATACAATGAATTCCATAAAGGAGGTTTATTATGAGGCTTATCGGCATCGGTGATAATGTATGTGATGTGTACCTTCATCTCGCGGAAATGTTTCCGGGAGGTCAGGCCTTGAACGTGGCTGTATTTGCAAAAATGCAGGGAATCGACTCCGCATACCTCGGTGTATTCGGAGATGACGAAGTGGCAGAACATATAGAGAACACACTTTCCGAATTCGGCGTGGACAAGAGTCACTGCCGCTACGTGCGCGGCGAGAACGGTTATGCGCTTGTCACACTGATCGACGGAGATCGTGTCTTTCTCGGTTCCAACAAGGGCGGTGTCGCAAGAGAATTCCCCCTTGTACTTGATGAAAATGATATCGAATACATCAGACAGTTCTCTGTCGTGCACACCACCAATAATTCCTTCTTTGACGGCCAGCTTCCCGTTCTGTATGAAGCCGGCATCCCGGTCTCCTATGATTTCTCCGATCAGTGGATCGAGCGCAGAGAGTGGGCAGAAAATCTGGCCAAATACTGTACCTTCGGTTTCATGTCACTCCCGCACAATGCGTCAGAGAACGAGATCCTCTCTTACTGTGAGAGGATGCATGCGTGCGGCTGCAAGAATATCGTAGCAACAAACGGAAGCAAGGGCGCTTACTTCTATGACGGAAAGAATCTCTGGTTCCAGCCCAGTCATCTGGTAAAAGCGATCGATACCCTCGGCGCGGGAGATTCCTTCGCCACCACAGTGCTGGTCAATTATTACAACAGTCTGGAGGCAGACCCCGACGCAATGGCAGGCGACCCGGCTTACTATGAGACCGAAGTCAAAAAGGCTCTCGAGGCAGCCGCAGAATTCTCTTCCCATGTATGCCTCAGCAAAGGGGCTTTCGATCACGGAAAGAGAATCGTTCCCGAGGAATATGAGAAACGGGCACATAAGCATTAAGGAGAAACTACGTTGGGACTTATAAAGCGCTATCAGATTGCCGGAATGAACATTCACTATATGAACTATTCTCTGGACTATTTTTTAGATGCTCAGGAGCGTGCAGGCTTCGAGAGCATTGAGCTTTGGGGCGGCATCCCGCACTTCTACCTGGACCCGTCTTCTTACGAGGACTGCAAAGCGCTGAAAAAGAAGATCCGGGACCACCACTTAAAGCTCGTGGAGTTCACACCGGAAAACTGCACTTACCAGTATCAGATGGCAGCCAAAGGCATAAATTTCAAAAAGAGCCTCGAGTATTTTAAAAATGGTATAAGAGCATGTGCTGAGCTCGAGTGTCCGCAGATCTCTACGAATTCCGGATGGGGATACCTGGATGAGACGAGGGAGGAAGCCTGGAAGCGTTCAGTGGAGATGAATCGCATACTCTGCGATTTCGCGGCTGAATACGGCATCACCGTCGCCATGGAGAGCCTGCGTCCGGAGGAGACTAACCTGGGCGTTCGGATCGAAGACGTAAGGAGACTGATCGACGATATCGGCAGCCCGAATCTGCGGATCAATATAGACACAACTGCTATGGGCGTTTCCGGCGAGACCCTCGAGCAGTGGTTTGCGGAATTCGGGACGGCGATAACACATTTGCACTTTATCGACGGGACACCTTACGGGCACCTCATCTGGGGCGACGGATGCCACGACCTCGGACAATACCTGAAGGTCCTGAAAGACAATAATTACAGCGGATATCTCGGACAGGAAATCACGGACCGCCGATATTTCAAGGACCCGATGACGCATGACATGAGAAACATGAAGGCATTTGAACCGTATATCTCAGAGTGAGATGACCCCGCCTCTACAGGTAATGAACAGCAAAGTATGAGACAATCCCCGCCTCTGCAGGCGAAGGGCGACAAATCAGGAAATGTGATTAAGAGAGGATCGAAAATGTTTTATAAATATACAGACATAAAGAACATCGTTGCGGAGATTATTGAGAGCAGAAAAGAAGAAGGCGGCGTGAAATCCATATACTTCGTAGGCTGCGGGGGCTCTTTGGGCGCGCTTTATCCGGCAAAAACATTTATGCAGAACGAGTGCGCGGATATCAAATGCGGCTGGATCAACAGCAATGAATTCGTACATGCAGTGCCGAAAGATTTTGGCAGAAATTCCATCATCTGCGTGGCCTGCCACAAGGGAAATACCCCTGAGACCATTGCGGCAGCAAAACTCGGTAAAGAGAGGGGCGCAGCAGTTATCCTTCTGACCTGGCTGGAAGAATCCGAGATCATCGAATTCGGAGACTATGTCATCCTGTATTCCTTCGATGCAAGTCCGGATCACCTTGCCGGAGACATCGATTACGCGGGAGAAAAAGTATTATGCGCACTGTCTGTTGCGGTGGAGCTTCTCAACCAGACTGCCGGTTATGAGCATTATGACAAGTTCCTCGACGGGCTGGACCGCATCTCCGTCATCATCCGCAAGGCACGAAAAATGGTTCAGGCCCGTGCCGAGAAATTTGCACAGGAATACAAAGATGATGACCTGATCTATACTATGGGAAGCGGCGCTTCCTGGGGTTCCGCATATATGGAGTCCATCTGCATCTTCATGGAAATGCAGTGGCTTAATTCAGCATGCATCCACACCGGAGAGTACTTCCACGGACCGTTCGAAGTCACAGACGCAAACCGCCCGTTCATGATCCAGATTTCGGAGGGCTCTACAAGAGCGCTGGATGAAAGATGCCTCGCTTTCCTCAAAAAATATGCAGGGAGGATTGAGGTTGTGGATGCCAAAGAGCTTGGTCTTTCCACCATCGACG
>CACYLW010000023.1 GCA_902775345.1 uncultured Eubacteriales bacterium
TTCTTTCTGCTGCCGGCACTGCTTCTGACAATTATCTTCCGATATCTTCCGATGGGCGGAATCCTGATTGCATTTCAGGATTATAACCCGATCCGCGGAATCCTGGGCAGCAGATGGGTCGGCTTTAAGTATTTCCAACGGTTTCTTTCTTCGCCGGATTTCCTGAGATATCTGGCGAATACACTGAAGCTGAGTATTTACGGCCTTCTCTGGGGCTTCCCAGTCCCGATCCTGCTCGCCCTTCTTTTGAATCGGATCCAGAGCGCGGGAATCAAGCAGAAAGTACAGACTGTTCTGTATCTTCCGAACTTTATTTCCGTTATCGTTCTCTGCGGACTTGTCCGTATCCTGCTGTCCGTCACCGGTCCTTTGAACCACATCATGGGGACTCAGATCAACTTCATGACGATGCCGGGCGCATTCCGTACGATCTACATTATGTCCGGTATCTGGCAGGGAGCAGGCTGGGCGTCCATCATGTATACCGCTGCTCTTTCAGGCGCGAGCCAGGAACTTCGTGAGGCGGCTATCATGGACGGTGCGAACATTTTCCAGCAGATCCAGGTCGTTGAATGGCCGGCTATCAAGGATATGGTCGTCATCCAGTTCATCCTGCAGGCAGGTAATATCATGAGTATCGGCTTCGAAAAAGCCTACGCTCTGCAGACTGACCTGAACCTGTCCACAGCCGAGATCATCTCGACGTACGTATACAAAAAAGGTCTTCTGGACGGCGACTATTCGTTCTCGACAGCGGTAGGTCTGTTTAATACGGTCATTAACGTCATACTGCTGATCGTGGTCAACAAGATCGTCGAGAAGATGAACGACGGCAAGGGCCTGTAAACGGAGGTGTGAGATGAAAAAAGTCAAATTTTCAAAAATGTCGCTTTCTGACAAAGTGCTTCTCCTGGTTGGATACCTTCTGCTGGCACTGTTTGTCATTGCGATTATTATCCCGATTATTTACATCGTCATCGCTTCCTTTATGGATCCTATCACACTGCAGAATTCCGGCATATCTTTCGATTTGGACAAATGGACGACGACAGCTTATGAGCGAGTTCTCTCCAACAGCCAGATCTGGGTCGGTTTCCGCAACGCAATTATTTATTCCGTTGTATTTACGGTTGTTTCCGTCGGTGTAACGCTGCTCGCAGCGTATCCGATGTCCAGAGCGGACTTTAAAGGAAGAGGATTATTCAACACGATCTTCATGATCACCATGTTCTTTGGCGGCGGTCTGATCCCGACTTACCTCTTGATCAGCAACCTGGGACTTCTGAACAGTATGTGGGCAGTTATCCTGCCCGGCGCTTTCAGCGTCTGGAACATGATCATCGCGCGAAGTTATTATCAGGGCATACCTGCCGAATTGCGTGAGGCTGCGGATGTTGACGGAGCAAATGAACTGACTTATTACTTCATGATTCTGCTCCCGGTCTGCACGCCGGTCATTACCGTTCTTGCGCTGTGGCAGTTCGTCGGTATGTGGAACAGCTATTTCGACGCAATGATCTACCTCAATTCCGCATCGAAGCAGCCCCTGCAGCTCGTTCTTCGCTCAATCCTTATCCAGAACCAGCCGGAGTCCGGCATGATCTCGGATATGCAGAGTACAGCGGCCAGAGCACAGCTTGCGGAGCTTCTTAAGTACGCGACCATTATTATTTCCAGTCTTCCGCTTCTTATCATGTACCCGTTCTTCCAGAAGTATTTCGACAGCGGCATCATGGTAGGATCGGTCAAGGGATGACACAGTATGCATTTGCACTATGTAACATAAAGTGTGAATATAATAAGGAGGTCAAACATGAAAAAGCACTTATTCAAAAAGGCAATGGCTATGGTCCTTGCGGCAGGCATGGCTCTTTCTGTAGCTGCGTGCGGTGGCGGCGGAGCCAACCTCAACACAGGCGAAATGCAGGAAGTCGACGCTGAGAGCCTTAAGTTCCCGCTTGCGGAGACCGCAACAATCAAGGGTCTGATCAGCTATCCTGCCAACACAGAGTCCAACCCCAATAACCGTACGATCTTTAAACGTCTTGAGGAGAAGACCAATGTCCATGTAGAGTGGGACGCAATCCAGAGTGACCAGTGGGGCGATAAGATTTCCCTCGCAATGGCTAACCCGAAGACTCTTGCTGACTTCGTTTTCACTGCCGGATTCAGTGACACAGACCTGCTGAAATATGCAGATCAGGGAATTATCATTCCTCTTGAAGAGTATATTGATGCTTATATGCCGAACCTCAAGGCAGTATTTGACAAGTATCCGGAATACAGGATCATGTCTACGGATACGGACGGACATATCTGGGCGTTCCCGTGGATCGAGCAGCTCGGCTCTGAGAAGACAGCGATCCAGACAATCGGCAACATGCCGTTCATCAACAAGAAGTGGCTGGATTTCCTCGGTCTTCCGATGCCCGGCACAGTTGATGAGTTCGAGCAGACTCTGATTGCTTTCCGCGATCACGCCGCTGATCTTCAGAAAGAGTTCGGTATCGAAGGTTCCATCATTCCGATGTCCTGCATCGTAAATGACGGCGACCAGGATCCGGCAGTCCTTATCAACGGCTTCGGCGAAGGCATCGGCGATATGGACAAGGGCAGACACATTGCGGTAACTGATGATCTTCAGGTCATCTGCACAGCTACACAGCAGGGCTACAAGGATGGTATCGAGTGGCTTCATAAGCTCTACACAGAGAACCTCATCGATCCGGAAGCTTTCACACAGGAATGGTCTACATATGTTTCCAAGGGCAAATCTCATCGCTACGGCGTATGCTTCTCCTGGGACGTTGCAAATATTGACAACATTCAGGACTTTGTCCCGCTTCCGATGCTGCAGGCTGATACAAAGAATCTGACACCGCAGAACGGTTCTTTCACAAGCGGCTATGACAGAGGCCGCTGCGTAGTCACAGCAGTTGCAGAGCAGCCGGCCCTTATCTGCGCATGGATCGATCAGATGTATGATCCGTTCCAGTCCCCGCAGAACAACTGGGGTACATACGGTGAGGACGATGAATTCGATATCTTCGAACTTGGCAAAAATGACAACGGCGAAGACATGCTGAAGCATGCACCGCTCGGCGACGCTTCTCCGGTTGAAGTCCGTGAAGCTGAAGCTGTCGGCGGCCCGCTGGCAATCCTTGACGAGTACTATGGTGTCTATGTAACCTGCCCGGATGATGCTCAGTATCGTCTTGACTGGATCAAGGACATCTATACACCTGATATGCATACCAAGTATGTCTATCCGAACGTATTCATGACCAGAGAAGATACAGAAGAACTGTCCAACCTGCAGGCTGACATTGTGAAGTGCATCAACTCTCATAAGTCTGACTGGATCATGAACGGATTCTCAGATGGTGACTGGGATGCTTATCTGAGTGAGCTTGAGGCATACAAACTGAATGACTATCTTGCAATCTATCAGAAGTATCTCGATGCTTTCTACGCCCAGGAACAGGAGCAGTAAAGAGATAGTATGTCAAGCCAGGCACTGAGGGACGCAAGACGCTACGAAGAAATATACGAAAAAGAAATATTGACGGAGCAGCGTCCGCTGTTCCACCTTGCCCCCCGCTGCGGGTGGATGAATGATCCTAACGGATTCGGCTTTTATAACGGCAGCTGCCATCTGTTCTACCAGTACTATCCCTACGCTTCCGAGTGGAGGTCGATGCACTGGGGACATGCCGTCAGCCGTGATTTTCTCCACTGGGAGTTTCTGCCCGCAGCCCTGGCGCCTGATCAGCCCTATGATTACATGGGTTGTTATTCCGGAAGTGCCATTCAGTCAGAGGATGGAAAACATGTGCTCATGTACACCTCTGTCAGAATGGCGCCGGATATGCAGGACGGGGGAATCGGTGTCCAGACGCAGAGTATTGCGATTGGTGACGGCATCGATTATGAAAAATACAGTGGAAATCCGGTGCTGACTGAAGCGGATCTTCCGGAGGGAGGCAGCCGTTTCGATTTTCGGGATCCGAAAGTATGGAAGGCATCCGACGGATCATATATCTGTGCGGTAGCCAACCGCGCGGCGGATAATACCGGTGCAATCCTGCTATATAAAAGCTCGGACCTCTTCCATTGGAAGTACTGGAAAGTGCTTGCTGCCAACAGGGGCAGGTTCGGTATGATGTGGGAGTGTCCGGATTTCTTCGAACTGGACGGGAAACACGTGCTGCTTGTTAGTCCTCAGGATATGCAGCCGTCAGGATTTGAGTATCACAACGGAAACGGTACACTCTGCCTGATCGGCAGTTATGACGAGGCATCCGGAACGTTTGTGGAGGAAAAAGATCAGTCCATCGATTATGGCATTGATTTTTACGCTCCGCAGACGATACTCACAGATGACGGCAGACGGATCATGATCGGATGGATGCAGAACTGGGATGCCTGCGCAATCAGGAACCCAAGTGAGCAGTGGGCAGGACAGATGTCTGTTCCACGCGAGCTTTCATTAAAAGATGGCAGGCTGTTTCAACAGCCGGTACGCGAGCTCATCGATATGTATCAGGATACGGTCATTTATAAAGATGTTGTGATCGGGACCGGGGAGAGCGTCGCTCTGGAAGGAGTACGCGGCAGATGCGTTGACATGACGATACATGTGAGGCCGGCGGATCCGGGACATGTTTTCCATAGATTCTCGGTGCGGTTTGCCCAAAAGGATCGCCTCAGGACAGCCGTAAGTTTCCGACCGCATGAAAAAACCGTTAAGGTTGATCGAAAGTATTCGGGCTCCTGCAGGGCGATCGTTCATCAAAGACGATGTCTCGTGGAAGGGAGCTCAGACGGAGTGATCACGCTTCGGCTGGTGCTTGACCGCTTCAGCGCGGAAGTCTTTATTAATGACGGCAGATATGTGATGTCTGCAGCGATCTTTACTGATCTGGCCGCCGAGGGGATATCCTTCTTTGCGGACGGAGAGGCAGTGATCGATGTGGAAAGTCATCGTCTGTCGTGAACTCGGGATGCGTGAGCGTCATTAGCAAGTAAACAATTAACGCCAAACAGCCGGCAGTGTCTCCTCCCTTTGAAGACATGCCGGCTGTATTTTTGCATTATTTGCAAAACCTTTGTTTGCATCTTGACAGATTTGGCCCTTGGACTGCATTGTTGGCATAGAAAGCAGTTGCATTAATTGAAATCATTTTTTATCGACTGAAGGCAAGAATGAAGGCAGTCAGTCATTTATGGTCAATGCGGCGTTTGTTGACTGCTCGGGTGGTATTGATGGCAGTAGCTATCGCTGAAAGTAGCTTTAATCGACTGAAGTCAAGAATGAAGGCTGTCAGTCATCTTTGGTCCATGCGGCATGCGATGACTGCTCGAGTGGTATCGAGGGCAGTTGCTTTCGTTGAAATCATCTTTTATCGACTGAAGGCAGGAATGAAGGCTGTCAGTCATCTTTAGTCCCTACGGCGTACGAAGACTGCTTGGGTGGTATTGATGGCAGTTGCTTTCGCTAAAACCACCTTTTGTCTACTGCGGGTTCAAACCTGATATAATAAAGTCTTACGATCATCCAATAACTGAATCAAAAAAAGTGACTGCCTCTGAGACTTATATTTCAATGTGCGGGCAGGAGATTAAGCTAAAAATGAGCTGATGCTACTGCTTATGGAGTATTGATTTGAACTCATAGGGCACTGCACACGAGTATCATTTCGCCAGATTGACTGCTGTTTTTTTGATATCATGTTTGAGTTGCATATAGACTGCCCTGGCTTAAAAGACTGCCATCATTCTTCAACGCAAGATACTCGTGACGCAAGTCTAAGAGGAATGCGCAAAATCAAAATCATCCTTAACATGGGTTTAAAGTCTGCACTCTGGAGTGAGCCTACGGTTGACCGCAGAGCTACGCAGCGGAAAACGCACAAGTGCGTCACGCAGCTCGCGCGATCAGAAATCGCGGTTTACAATCAATTCTTTTATTAAGCTGCCGGAGCTAGTACATCACTTTTTAATTGGCTACACATTTTAATAAATGTATGGTATACTCTTTCTATAGAGTTTGTATAGAGGAGTTTACCAATATGAATAAGCC
>CACYLW010000024.1 GCA_902775345.1 uncultured Eubacteriales bacterium
ATTCATCAGTGCCACGGCAACTCTTATCTATCCGGAAGACATACTGCGGCCTTATATATCTCTTACAGTCCACGGCTTCATCTGGCACGGACTGCTGCTTTTCATGAGTCTGCTGATTATTTTTACAGGCTGTACTGATGCCGGTCCGCGCGGACTGCGCGGCTCTGCAGTTCTATTCGTGATCCAGTGCATCATAGCACTCAACATCAACATAGTGGCTGAACCTGTCATGCCTGCGATCCGCGCTGCGCATCCTTCGGTCACACATGACTGGGCCGCGATGTTTTATCTCAACCCATTTCACGTCTCGCCTCAGCCTGTCATATGTGCAATACAGGAAACGGCGGGCATCCCCGCAGGTCTGATCGTATATGTTATCGCTATTGCAGCCGTAAGCAGCATGGTGGTCGTGTTATCGAAGAAAATTTTCAGGGAGTCTGTTCTGGACAATACTGACGATGACCTGTAAAACAAAGAGGAGGTCTTCATGGAAGATCTCCTTTTGGTTTATGCAGTTTTAAGTGATTATCATTCGAAATCATATGATTTGCATACAGGTGCATGAGCCTCTGCCGATTCCTTATCGTACCAGATGAGGTTCTTTCCTGTCTCCTTATCGAAGAGCTGGATGAGCTCAGGCATCACATCGAAGTGCACCTTGCTTCCCATCGAAACATCTTCTGCCAGTCCGATGGTCGGGATGACCATTACGACCTCATCATCTCCGCTGCGGGCATGGAGGTTGTACTCGGAACCAAGGAGTTCGGATACTTCGATCACAGCTGTAAGTTCGCCTGAACCGACACGGATGTGCTGCGGACGGATACCCGCAATTATGTCGCATGGCGCCTGACCATTATGCTTAAGCGCTTTCTGCTGGAAGTCCGAGAGTTCAAATTTTACTCCGCGTATCTCCGCATAGTACTTTCCACCCTCAAGCAGCAGCCTGCATCCTTCGAAGAAATTCATCACAGGCATTCCAATGAATCCCGCAACAAACAGGTTGACAGGCTTGTTGAATACATCACGAGGCGTGCCGATCTGGTTCACGTAGCCGTCCTTCATGATAACGATACGGTCACCGAGAGTCATAGCTTCCGTCTGGTCATGCGTTACATACATGAACGTGGTGTTGATGCGCTGACGGAGCTTTATGATCTCAGCACGCATCTGGTTTCTCAGCTTAGCGTCGAGATTCGAAAGAGGCTCGTCCATGAGGAACACCTTAGGATCACGTACCATGGCGCGGCCGATAGCAACACGCTGGCGCTGACCGCCGGACAGAGCCTTTGGTCTGCGCTCCAGATACTGTGTGATGTCGAGGATCTCCGCGACTTCATTTACTTTCTTATCGATCTCATCCGGTTTAGCCTTTTTCAGCTTCATGGCGAAGGCCATGTTCTCACGGACCGTCATATGCGGATACAGAGCATAGCTCTGGAATACCATTGCGATATCGCGGTCCTTAGGCGAGATATCGTTCATCAGCTTGCCGTCGATATAAAGTTCGCCGCCGCTGATGTCCTCAAGTCCTGCTACCATGCGGAGCGTTGTGGATTTACCACAGCCCGATGGTCCGACCAGTACGATGAACTCCTTGTCCTTGATATCGATGTTGACGTCATGGACTGCAGTTACCTCGTTGTCATATACCTTTTTTAACCCTTTTATGATTACTTCTGCCATATATACAGCCCTGACAAACGGGACTCCTCCCGAGTGCCTCGCGACCGCCCGCAAGGGACGCGCCGCATTACGACAGGTCTCCACACTGCCGCACCGCGAGCCGGCGGATAGTTCCTCCTTTCTTTAGGACGAAAGATCAGATCGTGGAGTGATCAGGCGCCCTTTAGTTGGTAGTTATTCCGGAGCTGTCCGGCCGTAAAGCCGGGTCATTTTTAATATTTCCTCAGCGAGTTCTTCTGTGGCTGCGCCGGGTCTCATCCTCCAGGTCCAGTTACCCATAGGTACTCCCGGTGCGTTTATCCTGGCCTCATCGCCGAGTTCCAGCCAGTCCTGCATCTGTGCGACGAACAGCCTCGCAACGGAACTCATGCCCCCGCGGAGGACTCCCCTGCAGAAACCTTCCTCTTCGTTCAGACCGAAGTATTGCTTTGCAGTTGACAGTTCCTCCTCGCCGGCTATTGCAAGCCAGCCTGCCAGCGTGTGGTTGTCATGAGTGCCTGTATAGCAAATGCAGTTGCTTACGAAATTATGAGGCCTGAATGCCGTGGTATTCATGGCGTCAAAAGCGGCTACCAGCAGCTTCATGCCCGGGAATCCTGATTCCTTAAGCAGCTGCCTGACCTCAGGTGTTGAATAGCCAAGGTCTTCCGCTATGAAATCAAGCTGCGGGAAACGTTCCTTAAGTGTGTCCACGAGCCGGATCCCGGGTCCCTTGACCCAGTGTCCGTTCCGTGCGGAAGTCTCTCCATATGGAACGGCGAAATAACTCTCGATCCCTCTGAAGTGGTCGATGCGTATCCTGTCGAACAGTTCTCCCGCACCGGCTATCCTGCGGACCCACCAGCTGAAACCGTCTGCCTCCATTGCATCCCAGTCATACAGCGGGTTTCCCCAAAGCTGTCCGTCCGCGCTGAACAGATCAGGCGGAACTCCGGCAACCTCTACGGGAATGTTCTTTTCATCCAGCCGGAACCAGTGAGGTTCTGCCCAGACGTCTGCGGAATCAAGTGCAACATATATCGGAAGATCACCGATAATGGAGATGCCGGCATCATTTGCGTATGCCTTCAGCTGTGCCCACTGGCGATAGAACAGGAACTGTATGTATTCATACATTTCCACTTCTTCGCGGAGCTCACTTCTCCATTTTGCGCAGGCCTCAGGTCTGTGCAGCCTTATGTCCTCATCAGGCCACTCGAACCACGGGCGTGAATCGAAGTGCTGTTTCAGCGCCATGAAGAGCGCGTAATCAGGAAGCCACGCTTTCTTTCTGATGAAAGCGGAAAACGCCTCCCTGTCTCTGGCAATGCCTCTCCGGGCTGCCTTTCTGAGCAGTCCGATCCTGTTCTCGTAAAGCTTTCCGTAATCGATCTTTTCAGGATCCTGTCCGAAATCCGGGGAACTTACCTCTTCTTTCGTCAGCAGTCCGTCTTCGATCAGGATATCCGGATCCACATAATACGGATTGCCGGCGTAAGACGAAAAGCTCTGATACGGAGAGTCTCCGTAACTTATCGGTCCTACCGGAAGCATCTGCCAGCAGCTCTGTCCCGCGGCGTGCAGAAAGTCGACAAACTTCCTTGCCTCAAGACCGAGAGTCCCGATCCCGTACGGAGACGGGATGGAAAATAGTGGCATAAGTATTCCTGCTGTGCGCTCTGTATTTTTCATAAGATTAACCCTTTACGGCTCCTGCAGCCACACCCTTGATGATGTGCTTCTGGAGCGCCATGTAGAAGATGATGATCGGCAGCATGGAAAGCATGATTACCGCCATCGTAGCGCCGAGGTCTACCGAGCCGTAGCTTCCCTTGAGATACTGTACATGGATAGGGATCGTCATGTATTTGGTCCTGTCGAGTACAAGGTACGGGAGCAGGTAGTCATTCCACACCCACATGGTCTCAAGGATGCCGACTGAAATAAGTGTCGGCTTCAGCATAGGCAGGACTACTGAGAAGAACGTACGTATCGGTCCGCAGCCATCTATCGCGGCCGCCTCCTCTATCTCAAGAGGCAGGCCTTTTACGAAGCCCGCAAACATGAATATCGCAAGTCCCGCTCCGAATCCCAGATATACGACCGGGATAGTCCAAGGTGTATTCAGCTTCAGATTATCTGCCGTGAACGTCAGAGTGAACATCACCATCTGGAAAGGAACGATCATGCTGAACAGGCAGAGATAGTAGAAAATGTTGGCAAATTTTGAGTTTACACGGGCAATGTACCATGCAGACATCGATGTGAACAGCAGTATCAGGAATACCGAAGCAATCGTGATGAAAAAGCTGTATCCGACGGACTTCATGAACGGATAATTACCGAAAGTCATGCCCTTTATGTAGTTCGCGAATCCTACAAAGCTTTCTGCAGTAGGAAGCGAGAATGCATTTGTATTGATTGATGCATTCGACTTGAACGAGTTTATTACTACCTCGAAGATCGGCATTATCCATGCTATGCACAGCACAACGAATATCGCAGAGACGACCTTGCTGAGCGGAGTAAATTTCTTATAGTGCTTTTTATTCATTGCTGCACCTCCTTACTCCTGGTAGCTCTCTGCTGAGCGAGTGCCAGCACCGCAACAAGAATGAAGAATACCACGGCCTTAGCCTGTGCGGCACCGTGATAATTCTTATTGATGTTGTATGTTGAGAAGATATTCAGCGCGAGCAGCTCTGTCATGTTGACCTTGGTGTTCTCAAGCATGACTGAAGGAGCTCCTCCGGTCAAAGCTAAGTTCTGGTCGAACAGTTTGAATGAATTCGTCAGCGTCAGGAATGTGCAAATGGTGATCGACGGCATCACATTAGGTATGATGACTCTTGTAAGAGTCTGCCAGCCGGTAGCGCCGTCTATCTTTGCAGCTTCCAGCATGTCGCCCGGAACAGCCTGAAGACCTGCGATGTAGATGATCATCATATATCCTATCTGCTGCCATGCCACGAGTATGACCAGTCCCCAGAAACCGTATGTGGCGTTAGCTGTCAGATATGTGTTATAGCCTTTAAGTATGGCATCGAAGATCATCGACCATATGTATCCAAGTACGACGCCTCCGATGAGGTTAGGCATGAAGAACACCGTACGGAACAGGTTTGCTCCTTTAATATGCTGAGTCAGTGCGTAAGCGATGAAAAACGCCAGCACATTAATGAGTATGATCGAAACTACCGCGAATGCCGCCGTATTCCAGAAAGCATGACGGAATCCGACATCAGTAAATGCTCTGACATAGTTCTGAAACCCTACCCACTTTGCATCCCTTGGAGTATTGAAAGTGCAGAAGCTGAGATAAATACCCTGAAGGAAAGGCCATACGAAGCCAATAACAAAGCATGCAAATGTCGGGAGTATGAACAGCGGAAAGCAGCGCTGTATCGGTCTGCGGATCAGAACACTGTTCACGGTGGAGTGATCGTGTTTCTTTTTCTTTTTGCGCAAAACGCTCATCTCCTTTCTCTTTTGATTACCTATAAGCTTTTATAAAAAAGCAGGGGCAGGCGAGTATTGCCCGCCCCTGTCATTTATTAGCTATCAGCTAAAAGGAGTGAGTATTAGTTGTTCTCTACACCGTACTCGTAAGCCCAGCCGTCAACGAACGCCTTAACAACGCCGTCCCAGTTAGCATCGGACGGATCTGCAGAGTAAGCTGCAAGAGCAGTCACGAGTGTAGCACGGAAGCTGTCTACGTTTGGTGTGAAGGTGAATGCCCATGTGCAGGCGTAGTTGCCGTTAGCGAGCATTTCAGCGCCGGCCCTGGAGAATCCGTTTGCTGACTCAGGAGCCTTCTTGAACGGGATGTCGCCGATCGAGCTGAGTACTTCGATTCCCTTGTCGGATGTTACACACCATTTCAGGAAGTCGAGTGTAGCCTGCTGATTAGCCTCGGAAGCCTGACTAACGCCGCAGTAGATCGGGATCATTGTGATATCATCAGGGTTCAGCTGGAACTTATCTGCTGTAAGTGCAGCCCACTCCCATGTACCATTCTGATAGAATACGGCTTTGCCTTCGCCGAACTCAGCCTCAGCCTGGTCGCCTGTAGCAGTTGTCAGGGATGTAGGATCCTGAGCGGAATCTGTGATGTAGAGATCCCAGATCTTCTTGAAGTTGTCCATGTAAGTTCCCTTGATCTCAGCCGGCTTGTCTACGATACCGTCATCACGGAACTCATAGAAGAGCGGCATGTTGGCCAGGTGGCCTGAGAATCTCCAGGATGAAGAGTCATCAAGACCGGCTGAAGTAAATGCATCGAATCCGAGCTCGCCTGCGCGTGCGTGAATATCGTCTGCAACAGCCTTCAGGGAATCAAAGTCCTTGATCTCATCGAGTGAGTGACCTGCCTTCTCCAGAAGAGCCTTGTTGGTGATGATACCGTAAGACTCATAGATCCAGCCGATCGCCTTTGTCTCACCGGCTTCATTCTTCAGATTGAAGTCAGTGGTCGTAAGCTCATTCATGAAATCAGTGCCGTCCAGTGTAAGGCAATAGTCTTCCCAGTCCTTCAGCGCACTCATGTTACCGACATTGAATAGCGTTGGAGGCTCGGACTTAGCCATCTCTGCAGTCTGTGTATCGCTGTACGATCCGGATGCAGCTGTTACGACCTTGCAAGGAACGCCTGTCTCTTCGGTATAAGCTGCAGCAAGTCCCTGAAGTGCTTCATCTGCTTCAGGCTTATAGTTCAGCCAGTATACGGAACCGGTTCCCTCATCGCTTCCGGAGTCACTTCCGCCGCCGCCACCGCAGGCTGCGAAAGCAAATACCATCGCGAACGCAAGGAAAAGAATAAAACTGACTACCCTGAAAATATCCTTCGGCACCATCAGCATGTGCCTACAGTGTTTTCTGATGACAAATCTTTGTCTATCTGATTGTAAAAAAAATAGTTTCCAGTTGCCTAGAAACTAAATGATGTATATGTTCCCTTTTGGTGCTATTTCGCACTTTTTTCCCATCCGGGGTTGTGAGCCGTATTCAACCAGCATCTGATTCTAATCGCTGGCTAGAGGAGTGTGGATGTATCGTTTGACATTACCCTTTCGATATGCAAGCGGATTGGCATCATATGCGTTACGGAAACACCGTGCAAAGTAACTCATATCTCTGAACCCGCATAACAATGCAATCGACTCCACGCTCATTTTAGTAGATGTGAGAAGATGCTCGGCTCTCTGCAGCCTCAGCTGTTTTAAGTACTGTATCGGGGTTGCCTCGAGTATACATTTAAAACATCGATCGCATTCAGAATTGCTGACATATGCAGCAGAAGCGATATCCCTGACTGTGATTTCTTCTGCCAGGTGCTCTTCTATGTAGGTAATCATTATCTTGAGTCGTTCCATTCTTCGATGCTCCGCTTCAGCCAATGGCGCATGGCGGTCATTGGTGTGAAGATATATCTGATAAAAGCTTTCGGAGATCATATTACGGACTATAAATTCAAAGCCGTCTTTACGCTCATGCAGCTGAGTCCATATATCCTCGATATTATTGATAACACGGTTTGACCAATCTTTATCGGACCGCAGGATCAGGAACGGCAGACTCTTGTTATGATGTACCGGTCGTACATATTTGTCCCAGAACACACCTGTATCACCGCCGCTCACAAGTCTGGAATGAAAGACGACGGAATGATATGGACATGTTGAGGAATCATTGCTCCATGCACCATGGAGCACCTGTGAATTGATAAAAAGCGCATCCCCGGCATCAATTCCGAACTGTTCAGTTCCGGCGACAAACGTGAGACTCCCCTGCAGAAGATGACATAGCTCAAATTCGTCATGCCAGTGCCAGGTGATGCGATTGACAGACACATCATCCTGATAGGCAGCCGCAAGCAGCGAGTCCGTTTTATGATCTACTATTTCCTTACCGTCAGCACGTACGGATTCATCAAATCGAAGTAAAGACATGGTTGTTTTGTCGTATTTTTCGGGCAGAAATGACACTATATTGCTAAATCTTTGATGATAATATACCATATGATAAAAAACAGCTCAATAAGGATCGTATATGAACGTACAGGGGGGAACTAAATGTATCGAGACTCAGCCAAAGATGTTTTAATGCATGCCATGGTGCATCTTTTGAACAGAAAAAGCATCTCACACATCCGGCTCTCGGATATTCTCCTGGAATCGGGTGTATCAAAATCGACTTTCTACCGGAACTTCATAGACAAATATGAACTCATGAACTATTGCTTCAGCAGAATGATGGAAGATTCTCTTTCAGGAATGAAGCAAGTCAGTTACACTGAAAAACCCCATGCAATTATCAACGTGCTGCAAAGCAACAGACAGTTTTTTTTAAATGGACTTTACGATCTTAATGGTGAAGATCCTCTTAAGGAGTATGTATATGATTACATATACAAGTTTTATGAACAGCAGTATCTCCTGAGGAAAGACCGGTCCCGTCTGCTTACATATGAAAAACTGGCCGTTATTTGTGCTGCAGGCGGATTTCTGAGAATACTGGAGGAATGGCTGAAGAGACCGGAATTGCTTTATCTGACTGATCCTGAAATAGCCAACCTGGAAGTGGATCTCTTACCAGATGTTCTGAAATGCGTCTGTTTACAAAACAATTAACATCGCTGACTTAGGAGGTTTTATTATGGCAGCAAACTCCGATACCGCATTGCAAAATCAGATGATCTATTCTGTCTTTGTACGCAATCACACAAATGAAGGTACTTTCCGTGCTCTGATTCCCGACCTCGACCGCATCCGCTCACTCGGGACTGATATCATCTGGCTTATGCCTATCCATCCAATCGGCAAGATCAATCGTAAAGGAACATTAGGCAGCCCTTACGCCATACAGGATTACCGCGCTGTTAACCCGGAATTCGGGGATCTTGAAGATTTCAAGGCTCTGGCAGATGAAATCCACAAGAGAGGCATGCGCCTTATGGTGGATGTGGTATACAATCACACTTCACCAGACTCTGTTCTCTGGAAAGAGCATGCTGAATACTTTTACAGAAATCCTGAAGGCAATCCAGGCAATCATGTAGGTGAATGGACTGACATCATAGACCTTGATTACACAAACAAGGAGCTTTGGGACTATCAGATAGAGTCGCTCAAGGGATGGGCACGGATAGTGGACGGGTTCCGCTGCGATGTGGCGTCTTTCATTCCGGTGGAATTCTGGAAAAGAGCCCGCAGG
>CACYLW010000025.1 GCA_902775345.1 uncultured Eubacteriales bacterium
GTTGAACCATCTGGCGAGACGCCTCTTTTTTTGAGAAAAATGTTATCGCCTTTATTCAGTTATTTACTTTTCGTGTTAAAGAAGGCTCTTTGCTGTCTTTCTTTTGCTGCTCAATAGTGCAAATATATAGCGGTATGAGGATGGGTGAGATCAATGCCTTGCGCAAGGAGGATATAGACTTCGATAATAATGTGATATATGTGAAATCCACTATATCAAGAGGCCTCGATTACAAGGAATTCGTCAAAGATGGAACCAAGACAGATACTGGAAAGAGAAAAGTTCCTATAAGTAAGGCCCTCAGACCATATCTTGAGGAAGCACTGGCGCAGCAGAAGCCTAACAAAACTTGATACATATACTGATGTATTCAACAGCCTGAACCATAGTGCTGTAGATAACTTCGACAAGTATATTGATGCGATGCAATAACACTGATGGTATTCACAGCTCCTCACTATTATAAGTGAGGAGTTTTTGTTATCAGAAAACCCCGCGTTAGACGCGGGGTTCCGTGAACGCTATGCGTTTGACCAGAAATCCTCCAAGCCTTAGAATTGCATCGCGGTCTGCCAACTGCAAGCAAAACAAGGAGGAGGATCATGGGTCTAAATGACGTGCACAGTCTATCGCATTCCAGGTGGAATTGCAAATATCATATCGTGTTCGCACCGAAGTATCGGCGTAAAGTATTTTACGGAGAAAAGAGGAATGCGATAGGAAAAATACTTAGAGAATTGTGCGAGTGGAAGGGTGTAAATATTCTGGAAGCAGAAGCATGCCCCGACCATATACATTTGTTTGTCGAGATACCACCAAAGATAGCGGTGTCGAGTTTCATGGGGTATCTGAAGGGCAAGAGCAGCACAATGATCTATGAGCAATTCGGCGAATTGAAATACAGATATCGCAATAGATCATTCTGGTGCAGAGGATATTATGTTGACATGGTAGGAAAGAATGCGAGCCGAATTGCGGAGTACATAAAGCATCAGCTTGACGAAGACAGGCTGGGAGACCAGCTACGTATGCCGGAGGTTGATGACTTCGGAAAAAAGAATAAATAGGATAAGGAAGCGCGGATGGCAGGCCGCTTACGCGTTTCCACGCGTACCGCGAGGAGTAAGGGCTATGCCCGTAAAAACACAACCCCGCGTTTTACGCGGGGATGGTTTTTAATTGCCGCAATTATGAGAGGTAAATGTGAAGAATAATATAATAAAGCGGGCAGTAAAGAAGGTAATACTTCTTATGCTATATGGAGGTTATGCTGCAAGAGGCTGGAGCTATTTCATGTGGGATGAGGACGTAGCATACATGATTGGCGATTCTGATGGTCATCTCAAAAGAGTAAATTACAACAGTGAACTCGCCGGACTCCCACTAATTGAATCCTGGGATGATTTATAAAGTGGGGAAAAACCATCAAAAATCTGGAGGAACGCGGAACATAGACGCTGAGACAGTTGAAATCACTAGGATTCAGAATCGAACCCGAGACGTAAGCTTTTTTCGAGTCTTAAGAAAAACGTAAGAATTATGACAGCTTTTTCTTAATATGCGTGCTTTAGGCTATAATTGAGGTACGAAAGGAGTGCGTCATGAAAACTAACATACTGATCGTTGATGATGACAGGGAGATCGCCCAGGCGATAGCTTTTTATATGCGTAATGAAGGCTATGAGCCTTTGATCGCGCTTGATGGCATAGAAGCGCTTAATCTTATACGCAGCACCCCTGTGAGCCTGATCATTATGGATGTCATGATGCCGGGACTTGATGGCATTCAGACCACGCTTCGTATAAGGGAAGAACACAATATTCCTATAATCATGCTTTCCGCGAAGTCTGAAGACTACGACAAAATCACCGGTCTCAATGTAGGCGCAGATGATTACATGACAAAGCCTTTCAACCCTCTGGAACTTACTGCAAGGGTCAGATCTCAGCTGAGACGTTACAACCAGCTCGGCAGTGCAGCCGGAGCCGCAGCCTCAAAGGTGATCCGCTGCGGCGGACTCGAGATCGATGATGAGGCAAAGACGGTTACTGTTGACGGAGAGCAGGTATCCCTGACTCCGCTCGAGTACGGCATACTGAAGCTGCTGGCGTCGAATGCCGGCAGAGTCTTCAGCATCGATGAGATCTACGAAAAGGTATGGAAGGAGGAAGCTTACAGTGCTGATAATACTGTTGCTGTCCATATTCGCAGGATCCGTGAGAAGATCGAGATCGACCCGAAAAATCCGCGCTACCTCAAGGTAGTCTGGGGCGTAGGATACAAAGTAGAAAAGCAATAGAGGTCGGATATGGAAAACATCGTTATGGAAAACAAATCTGCGAATCGCGGCCTGTATGCACTGCTCGAGGTGCTTGCAGTGTCAGCGGGAACGCTTACGGCCATGCTGTGCGCGATCACATTCGGAGTCGCAAATCTGATGGATGTGTCGCAGTGGTCTGCAGAGGATCATGAAGGCATGGCACCGGGCAGCTGGGTCGCTGAGTTCGCAAGCGGACACGCTCAGGCGGATTTCACAAGCAAATGCATGACTTTCACAGTCGTCTGCGGACTGATGGCTCTGGCTGCAGTCGTTGGCCTGTGTGTGCTGACCGGCAGGTTCAGCAGGAATGAAGAGGGAAAAATAGATCTTAACTGGTTCGACAGGCTGTGGAGTGAACTGCATCTGGTGATAGGCTGCACCTCGGCCTCAGGAGCCGTTGCTGCTGCGATACCGATCGCAAGAATGGTCTCGTGCAGCAATAAGTTTGGTCCGTTCGATATGTCAAAGGTGTTCAGCCCTGTTGAAGCAGACGCTTATATGTTTGGCATTTCAAATAATACCGTGTTCTGGTATTGTGCGGCAGGCATCGCAGCATGTCTTACGATCGCAGTCATCTGCTTCGTCACCCTTGTCAAAAAGCTGAAAGCGCATGAGCTGATCCACAGCTCGCTCACAGGTAAGATCCTCAGCATGCTTGGTATTGGTGCGGCTTATGCAGGCCGCGGAGTCGCAAAGGCAGGCAAAGGTCTGGCAAGGGCGGGGCAGGGCCTTGCGGAGAGAAATAAAGGTGCAGTCAGGAGTTTTACCATTCCGGACGACGGAGACCGCCGCGCAGCCCTTAAGCTCATAATCAGATACTCACTGATCGCAGTAATGCTGATCGCGCTTCCTGTATTTTTCATGATCATGACAGCTGAATACGAATGGATGCTGTTAATTACGATCGTTTCCATGGTGACCGCGACAGTGCTGATAGTACGCAAGGTAGGCAAACTGGCTGAGATCAGAGCGGGTGTTATAGAAGTCAAGTCGGGCAACCTGTCTCATAAGATAAGCGTCAAAGAAGACGAAAACGGGCCTAAGACTGATCTCGATCAGCTTGCTTCGGATATCAATCACATTTCTGAGGCGACCAATGCGGCTGTACAGAATGAGATCAAGAATCAGCGTCTCAAAACAGATCTTATAAGCAATGTCTCGCACGATCTCAGGACTCCGCTGACGTCGATGATCAGTTACCTGGATATCCTTGAGAAGGAGGGCCTTGACAGTCCAGATGCTCCTGCTCACCTCGCGATCGTAAAGGAAAAGACTGAACGACTTAAGACCCTGACGGAAGAACTCTTCGAAGCAGCCAAGGCATCGAGCGGCAACATACCTTGCGAGATAGAGGATATAGATGTTTCGGCGCTGATAGACCAGTCTCTTGCGGAGATGGGCGACCGCCTGGCAAAAAAG
>CACYLW010000026.1 GCA_902775345.1 uncultured Eubacteriales bacterium
GTCATCAGAGGGAAATACATGAACAGCAATTCCGGCAAAATATGGATGGTTCCGCTGGTTCTCACCGGCTTTTATTTTTGGTCGATCATGCCGAGAATGGCAAAGAAACCCGATATGTCCCTTTTCAGGACCAGGCTGTACGCGCACAGGGGGCTTCATGACAACAGGTCCAGGGCCCCTGAGAACTCCATGGCTGCCTTCCGGAAGGCAGTGGAGGCTGGCTACGGGATCGAGCTCGATGTGCAGCTGAGCGCCGACAAAGTGCCGGTGATCTTCCATGACTTCACGCTGCAGAGAGCATGTAAAGTGTCCGGACAGGTCAGGGACTATACGTTCCGGGAGCTTCAAAAGATGAGGCTTTTTGACAGTGACGAGAGGATCCCTTCCCTGGAGGAATTCCTTGAGATGGTAGACGGCCGCGTGCCCCTGATCGTGGAATACAAATCAGAGGACCCGGACATGACCGTCTGCGAGAAGGCCGATCCGCTGCTACGCGCCTATAAAGGACCTTACTGCATTGAATCCTTCAATCCGATGGTCCTGTATTGGTACAGAAAAAGACGCCCCGGCGTTGTGCGGGGACAGCTTTCGGACGGGTTTATTTATGATCCCAAATATCAGACACCGCTGAAAGCGCCCGGTGTTCTGGCATTTCAGTTTCTTCTTGCAAACTTCTTGTCAAAACCGGATTTTATCGCTTACAATCTATTATATGAAGGTAATATTTCCAGGCGCCTTTGCAGAAATCTCTTCAAAGCGAAAGCGGCGGCCTGGACCGTCAAAGACCGGGAGCAGCTTCGCAAAGCGGCGCGGGATTTTGACATATTTATCTTCGACAGCTTCATACCCGGGCCCGATGCAGGCCGGGAGTCAACGGAAGGCTCCTGCACGGCGGAGGACAAGGTATGAGGTCTTTTGCTATTTATATTTGGTAACAGCTCGCAAAGAGTTGAATATTAAGGAGGTACGTGAATGAGCAAAAGGGTATATCTATTCAACGAAGGTAACGCCGGCATGCGTAATCTCCTTGGCGGAAAAGGTGCGAACCTGGCTGAGATGACCAACATCGGTCTTCCGATCCCGAACGGTTTCACAATTTCTACCGAGGCCTGCACAGATTACTACAATGATGGCAAGACAATCAACGAGGACACACAGGCACAGATCTTTAAGGCGCTTGAGTGGCTTGAGGGAGTACAGGGTAAGAAGTTCGGCGACACCGAGAATCCGCTTCTTGTCTCCGTCCGTTCCGGCGCAAGAGCATCCATGCCCGGCATGATGGATACGATCCTGAACCTTGGTCTTAATGATGTCTCTGTTAAGGGCTTTGCTGCAAAGACCGGCAATCCGAGATTTGCATATGATTCCTACAGAAGATTCATCCAGATGTTCTCTGACGTCGTTATGGGCATGAGCAAGACCTATTTCGACAGCATCCTTGAGGCAGAGAAGAAAGCTCACGGTTATGTATATGATACAGAGCTGAAGGCAGAGGATCTGCAGGCAGTCATTGCCAAGTACAAAGCGATCTATGCTGAGAAGATGGGCGAAGAGTTCCCTCAGGATCCCAAGGTACAGCTGATGGAAGCGATCAAGGCTGTTTTCCGTTCCTGGGACAACCCGAGAGCTAACTACTACAGAATGATGAACGATATCCCTTACGAGTGGGGCACAGCTGTCAACGTGCAGTCCATGGTATTCGGCAACATGGGCAACACTTCTGGTACAGGCGTTGCGTTCACACGTAACCCCGCTACAGGCGCTAAGGGCATCTTCGGTGAGTATCTGATCAACGCACAGGGCGAAGACGTCGTTGCAGGTATCCGTACACCTCAGCCGATCACTCAGCTTGAGAAGGATCTTCCTGAGTGCTACAAGCAGTTCATCGAGATCGCTGACAGACTTGAGAAGCACTATCGCGACATGCAGGATATGGAGTTCACCATCGAGGATGGCAGACTGTACTTCCTGCAGACCAGAAACGGCAAGAGAACCGCACAGGCCGCTATCCAGGTTGCATGCGATCTGGTAGACGAAGGCATGATCACTCCTCAGGAAGCAGTTCTGCGTATCGAGGCAAAGAGCCTTGACCAGCTGCTCCAT